>CAWGRA010000009.1:0-177704 GCA_963824835.1 Terriglobia bacterium
GGATGAGGTCAGCCTTGCAGCCCTGAACCTATGGGAAGTCAAATAAACAGAGCGTTTAGGAAATCGTGATGCTTCCTCCTGGCCGCATTAAATGCTCGGTTTTTTGTTCAATCGGCGCACTGGACTAAGGCCACGAAGCTGGTAATGCATTGATGTACATGAATATGGTGTCGCACCGATCTGAAACCACATGCCCTAAGGTCTCATTCCTCCCTTGGGTATCTGCTGCCGCCGCACCTCTTTGATGGAGGAAAACCGGAGTTCCGCGCTCATTGCACCTTCTGTCGGTTTGGGACTTGCTTATCACGAGTATCGTGAGTACAAAGGCTTTATTGGAGCAACGCACCCTTTTACGGTCCAGCAGATCTGAGAACTCGGAGTTGTTTCTGATCGGCTTCTGCCTTTTTTGATGTTCGGCTGGATGTGTTTTCCATATAACGTCCGTCGCCCAAGCCATGCCCCGTCGTACCATTCTGCTGGTGCTAGTAGAATATAGGCTGCGAGTTTCTCGGAAGTCCGACCTGCCTTTGGATCGCGACTATTAAAAATCGCATGCACGGGGGAACGAGGAACATAAATGAAAGAAGAAAACAATAATCAAAAATGTATTATTTGTTTTATTTTTTTCTCGTTCCCTATTCCCCCACACGCAGGATATTTTTCATATTTGCCCAGACAACTTCATGGGCCAAGGGTCGATCCAAAAAGTAACCTTGACAAAATCCCATATCGTGGGGAAACTTTAGATATGGTCATCTTAAAAAGATTGCCATAAGTGTAGTAAACGGGGCATGTGTCTAGATCCCAGCACCACGGCTCAGTAAAATCGAATACCACCCAAAAATCTCAGCACAACTCAAGTTGCAGGCTCACAAGCAGGATATGTGCGCCCACAGGATTGCGCGGCCATCATGCGGCCGGCTTCCGCATCTTTTGTTTAGAGACAGTGCCCGTCTGTTCACGGGAGCCACAATTTTAGGTCTGAATACTCGTCTGGCTGCACAGGGGCGCATAGCCTCGTATCCTCGTGTGCTGCAGGGCAGATCATAACCTCTGAAGGAAACATGCAAAACGAAATTGCAGATCGAACTGCTCCAAAAGTGAGCTTTGCCTCGCCAACACTATCATTTCAAACAATCAAAGAGCTTTACAAACACCTGACCCAGCGGTTGAATTCTGCGTGGAGGGCCTTTTACCCGCGGAGGGACTCTCTATTCTGGCTGGAAAACCAAAGGCAGGAAAGTCCACTCTTGTGCGACAGTTGGCTGCTGCAGTGGTTCAAGGGAGTAAATTCTTGGGCCGAAATACCGTCAAGGGGAAAGTGCTGTACCTGGCGCTGGAGGCGGCGGAATCAAACAGCATTTCAAAGACTTAGGCGTTACCGCTTCGGATGAGCTAATGATTCGTTGCGATGTTGGCGCCCAAAGACGCTTTGCAGAATCTGCAAGACCTGCTCCCGCAAATGCCTGAGGTCAAACTTGTAATAATCGACCCCATATTTAAGTTTACGCGGATAAGCGATAGCAATGACTACGCCAAAGTTAATAACGCTCTGGAACCCGTACTGGCATTGGCAAGAAATCATGAGCTTCATATCGTGATAGTCCATCACAAGAAGAAAAAGCAGTCAGAAGACGGCATGGATGATGTCCTTGGATCGACGGCAATTGCTGGAGCGGTCGATACCGTGATTGCACTAGACATTGACAGGCACAGAGATCAATCGCAACACGACAACGATATGGAGCTGACTTGCCCCCGACTCTGCTGACATTCGACGAACAACGGCGAATTATGTCTCTGGGCATAACAGAAGATGATGCGCAGCATGTACAAGCAACAGAATCAAAGCCCAAATCGAGACTCAGATCCTCCAATTCGTTGCGAAGCACCCAATGTGCACACAGGAAGCGATTTTTTCCTCAACGACTGGAAAATCAACCACAAAGAAATTTGCATTCCGTGAACTTGTGGATTCGGGAATTTTGGTCGAAACCGGCTCCGGCACTAAGGGCAGCCCCTTTCTGTACACCCTTTCGCAAATCGTTGAGGCGTAATGGAACACCAAAACAATTCGCAGCACTTGACGAACGTCATACCGCCATCCACCAGGAATGTCTTTGAGCCAGTCCTGACAACAAAAGAGGCCGCTTCCCTTCTTCGTTGTCATCCGGTAACCCTTCAGCGTCGAGCGAGGGCAGGAGCAATCAAAGGGAAGAAAATGGGGCGAGGCTGGCTATTTAGAGCATCCGATCTGGACGAATGCTTTAGAGCCGGATATAATTAATTCAATTACGCGCGTGAACTGAGAGGAGGAAAATTGAAATTTACGCGGAGGGGCTACCAATTCGGTAGCCTCGGGAAAGTTTTAAGAAAAAGAGGGGGATCAGTTTGGGAATTTCGCTACCGCGACAAGAGCCTGCCTGGCCACCCGCAGAAACAAATCACTGTGAGCTGCGGGGATTATCCGCTTGAACGAGACGCTCGTCGTGCTCTCGAGGCGCTGGTGATGAGGATCAAATGCAAGTCATTCGATTCCCATCGCTCATGTCACGTTCGGCGGATTGGTCGATCGCTTCATACAGGAGGAAAAATTGCTGGAGATTAAGGACAGCCGCCCCGGCCAGATGCATGGTAACGAGTTGAAATACTCGACGGCATCCTCTTATCTCAGCGTTTTAAACAAACAAATACGTCCTGAGTGGGGCCACAAGCAGTTGACCGAAGTAAAGCCAGCAGCAATCCAGGCTTGGCTGAAGCAGATGGATGCGGCCCCTAAAACAAAGGGCCACATCAAATCGCTGATGCACAGGCTGTACGAGAAGGCAATGTTGTGGGAACTGCTCGAAATTCAGCGAAACCCGCTGGATTTCGTCGAGATCAAAGGTGTCAGTAAGCGGCGGAAACGGCCGATAATCCTGACATCAGAGCAATTCTGGCTGGTTGCGGAGCGGTAGCGAGCCTTATAAGGTGATGGTGATCGCCGCGCAATGCTTGGGTTTACGTGTCAGTGAGCTTCTGGTTCTGAAGTGGAGTGATATCGACTTCACAGCCAAAACCATGAGGATCACTCGCGGAATCGTGAACGGAAGGATTGATACCGTCAAGACAGAATACTCCGAGGACGATCTCCGTTGGCTGGCAGGTTTGTTGAAATCTTATCGGACTGGCACACTCGCTGGTGTCGAATACCGAGAATTGGGTTTTTCCCAAATCCTGACACGGGCAAGCCGTTTAGCACAAGTGCGATTCCGGCGGAGCTATATTCTCCGGCCGGCAAAAAACTCGGTTTCGACCGCAACATGGTGGCACACGTTCCGGCACACGTATCGCTCAATGCTGGACGCAACGGGCGCTCCCATGGGAGTGCAGCGAGAAACTCATGAGGCATGCGAACATCGCTACCACGATGAACGTGTATGGCAATGCTTATATGGCACCGAAACGCGAGGCTAATAGCAAGGTCGTAGACATGGTTCTGCAAAGCGCCTAACAGCCAGAACGGGGCCGTTCGCCAAGGCGGCCTCGTTCACAAGTTTGAACCCGTGCGGGGTTTTGTGGGGGCGAGGACTTGTAAGATTGGTTGCGGGGGGTGGATTTGAACCACCGACCTTTGGGTTATGAGCCCAACGAGCTACCAGGCTGCTCCACCCCGCAAATCCAATATAACAGCGGAGTTAAGGTCGGTCAAACTTGAGCTCGATCAAAATCTTCATTTAAAGGCTGAAAATGTGTCATTCAAAATGTCCAAAATGACGCCAAGCCATCAATGCATTTCACAGATACGAGGGTTCTCAGCTCAGTCTACGCATGTTGAAAAATTTCACCCCTGGGTCCTGAATGGCGATTAATCTCCGGACTGGAATTCGGCCAAGGTGGCCTGCTGGTTCCGCGCCGTGGCGTATGCTGCTGCAGAATGTTTCAGGCATTTTTCCAGGCCCATTGCGAGCGATCTGCGCAGGTCATTGGCCAGCAGCCCAGTATCAATGAGGAGTTCGCCGCCGATTTTACGATGCAATGATAACTGACCGATTTTCCCCGATCCTGCTGTGCTGATCTCAAGCACCAGCGTTATCTTTTCATTGGAGATATCATTCCAGAAATGCCGAATCAGGCCGGTGCCGGCGCCAGCCCTGCCCAGGAACGCGTGTTCATGGCCCATGAAATCGCGGGCCAGCACGATTTCAAATCCATCAAAATCCGCGGCCAGACACGCTTCCATATTCTGTATGAGCTGATCAAGCTCGGCCGCTCGCTGAATTTGTGTCGCTGCCTTGCGCACGGCTACGTTGCGCGCAAACATCCGTTTTTGCTGGCGAGCTCGTTTTCCCACGCGCGTGAATTCCTCAAACTCAGGGTAGCCAAGCCTGCGCACGCTGAAGAACACGAAAAGTCCCAGCGCCGCCATCACCGGAATCAGCAGCACATGCGAACCATAAAGCAGGAAAATACTCATCAGAGCGAACACAGCAGAAGCGCCATAGAGAACGAACACCACTTGGCGCTGCGTAAGTCCCAGTTCAAGCAGCTTATGATGGATATGTTCGCGATCTGCGTGGAATAACTTGCGTCCGCTCAGGAAACGTCGCAACACACTCAGTACGGTATCAGTGAGGGGCAGCGCAAACGAAATAAATGGTACAAAGAAAGTGTTAACGGCGTCTGGCTGCTTGGGCGCTTCCGCAAGCACAAAGGTGCTCAGCATGAAACCCACGAACAAGCTGCCGCAATCGCCCAGGAATATGGACGCAGGATTCATGTTGAAGACCAGGAATCCCAGCACGGCGCCGGCCAGAATCGTGGTTCCCATGGTCACGCCAAAGCGTCCAGCGACAAAGGCCACAGTAAAAATCGTCACCATGGAAAAGAGCGCTGCGCCGGCTGCTAAGCCATCCAAGCCATCAATCAGGTTGATTGCGTTGCACACCAGCACCACCCAACCGATGGTTGCCACAAGGCAAATAGCTGAGCTCAATGCCGCGCCGGCAAATTGCCATTGCACTGAAAATAATCTCAGCCCGGCAAAATAAAGACCGGCGCCTGACACAATCTGGACCAGGAGCTTGGCTCTCGGACTCAGGCCGCGCAAATCATCCCAGATACCTGCGGCAAAAATTGGCAATGAAGCCAGAACAACTTTGATCAGCTTTTCGCTAACCGGGGGCTGATTGAAACCAAGCTTCCCTGCAATGTAAAAAATCGCAACGACGATGGCAAAGGTGAAAAACACCGCCACGCCGCCCAGTCTGGGGATCGGACGCGTGTGCACATGCCGACTGGAAACCGGAGCAAAAGCAAGATTCAGATGATTAGCGACGTTCCTTACGGCCCACGTAAGAAGAACTGAAATCGCTATGCTGGTGACCAGGTAGATCGAATAGATCAGCATTCCCACAGTTTTGAGAGCCTTCTTAAATTACTTTCTTCTTACAATTTGTCCAATCGTGAAGTGGCACAATCATACGCCTGAATGGCCCGCTTGAACATACGGTTTACCACTAACTAAAAGCTCGGTACCTTCGGTTCGCGTTCAGGTTTTAAGAGCTTGAAATTCCCCGCTATCCTATACTTCTCTAAGCCGAATTGGTGAAGAATTTATGTTTTCCATGTTGGCATCTGAGCCACACCGCCCGAAAAAGAGATTTGGGCGAAATTCATCTGGGCTTAACAGAATCCAATGTTTACACCCCTCGATCTTTGTATGCTGCTTGGTCAAATATCTTAATCTTGGCTCTGGCATGTATCTTAAGCCTTCATGCATTTTTACTTAAAACTTGATCGTGTTTGCGTGGCCATTGCGCTCGGCCTGTGTTCGGCTCTTGCCATCGCACAGGAGCCAACCCAACCCGCGGCCCAGAGTGGGGATTGCGTTGAGCGGAGGCGGTGCACTCGGTCTCGCCCAGATCGGCGTCCTGAAGTATTTTGAAGAGCATCGGATCCCCATTGACTATGTTGGCGGCACCAGCATGGGCGGGCTTATTGGGGGATTTTATGCCACCGGCCTCACGCCCTCTGAACTCGAGACGATCGTGCGCGACGCCAAATGGGATGACCTCCTCAGTTCCAACTATCAATTCCATGATGCTCCCATCGTTGAAAAGCAGGAGTGGAACATCCAATCCGGAACATTCACGCTTCGTTTCGGCAAGCGGCTCACCTTACCTGTGGGCATCAATTCCGGCCAGTCATTGGCCTTGCTGCTCAGCCACAGCACGCAGGCTTACTCCAATTTGGTGAGCTTCGATAATTTGCCCACTCCCTTTCGTTGCGTGGCCACTGACCTGGTTACCGGCGCCCCCGATGTGCTGGATCATGGTTCCCTGCCGAAAGCCCTGCGCGCCACCATGGCCCTCCCGGGAATCTTTACGCCAGTCAACTGGGAAGGCAAAGTACTGATCGATGGCGGCGTCACTGACAATATTCCCGTGGATGTGGTCCGCCACATGGGGGCGGAAAAGGTCATCGCCATCTCATTAGAGACGCCCCGGCTTTCCGCCAACCAGTTCACATCGCTCACCACCGTGCTTCGCCAAACGGCTTCCATTTCCGTGTTGCAGAATGAACGCCAGAGCATGGCCAAAGCAGATCTGGTTATCCATGTTCACTTACAAGGCGTAAGCGGCACAGACTATGAACGATCTGGAGAGCTGATCCGCCAGGGCTATCTGGCTGCCCAGTCCTTGAGCCATGAACTTGAGGCTTACCAGATAGCTGAGCCGGAGTGGCAAACTTACATCACCCATCGCCGCGAACTGATCCGACCTACCCGGCAACAAGGTCAGCTGGTGGAAGTTTTTTCTCCCCAAGCCAAGGTTCAGCCGAGCGCCCAGCATGAGCTATACCGCAAACTAGGCGCCCGTGACTTTACCGTGGACAAACTGGAAGACGTTCTAGCCGGCGTGGTGGCCGCCAGCGGACTTCCCGGAGCTTATTACGAATGGCGCAATGTGGCGGGCAAGCCTGAGGGCTTCAGGGTTGAGTTCCTGGACCGGCAGAACGCAATGGTGCTGCTGCGACCCACGTTGTCACTCAACATCTCCAACGGGGAAAGGACCCGGACCGCGCTCAACGTGGGAACCACCTTCATTCCCCTGGCTACGTATAAATCAAGGGTTCTGGGCGAGGTGAACCTTGGCAGCGATCCCGCAATTTACGGCGAGTATTACCACCCTTTTGGTGGTAGCCCCTACTTCTTTGCTGCCGGAGGAACCGTTAATCGCCTGCACAATTCGCTTTACAATGGCCCCGAGCGGCAGACCTTTCTGCAAGACCGCATTGCCGGATGGTTTTATACCGGCATCGGGACCTGGCGATACGTACAGCTCCGCATGGGAACACAGTTTGGATATGACTCTTACAATCACGGTGTTGTATTGGATGGCTTAACTGCCCGAAGCAGCGCCTTTTACCAGCCGGAGTTCACGTTGGCGTTTAATAATCAGGATTCCGGCGCCGTCCCTACCCGCGGTACCCGCCTGGATGCGTCCACCGGATATGTTTTGCGTGACCATTCTTATCCGTTCATACGCAGTCGGATCAGCAGTATCCATCCCATAACCAGTCGTGTTTCCGGATTTGTTCGCGCCCAGGCCGATAGCAGCTTTGGCAAATCTCTGAGCTTCTTTGATCGCTTTATCCTGGGCGGTGAACGCAATCTTGAGGCCTATCGCTTCCAGGAGTTCCACGCCAATACGCTCTTGGATGGCGGTGCAGGAATAATTCTGCGCGGCCCTGTGATCAAGAGCCTGTCCACGAATTCGAATTTTGCGCTCTGGCATGAAGCCGCACGCATGGACCTCGGCCTGGCTGGCTGGCAGACCCATCAGAGCACAACCACCGCGCTCTTCTTCCCTTCACCGGTCGGAGCGCTGGGCATTGCCGTGGCCTTTAATGAGAATGGCAAAGCGAGGTTTCGATTGTCAGTAGGTAATTTCTAACTTCTCATCAGCAATCCCACAATCGACGCGGACATCAGGTTCGCCATGGTGCCGGCAAGCATGGCGCGAAATCCCAGTTTGGCGAGTTGATCACGTTTGTTTGGCGCCAGCGCGCCAATACCGCCAATCTGAATACCGATCGAGCTGAGGTTAGCGAAGCCGCACAAAGCAAACGTGGCGATGGTAAATGATCGCGGATCAAGCGTGGCTTTTTGTGCGCCGAGCAAGGTGTAAGCATAAAGCTCATTGATCACCATCCGCGACCCAAGAAGATTTCCCACAGCGGTGGCGTCTTTCCATGGAACGCCAATCATCCACGCCACCGGTTTAAAGATGAAGCCGAGGACGCTATCAATGCTCGCCGGGAAGAAGCCAACATGATTATGGATGCTGCCCATCACGCCATTCAGTAAGGCGATCAGGGCAATAAAGGAGATCAGCATGATACCGACGTTAAAGGCCAGCTTACCGCCATCGATAGTTCCGCGCGGCAATGGCTGCCAGCAGATTGGAATCTTTTTCGATCGCTTCTGTCCGCTATTTCAACGCGTGCCGGCGGTCTTTGGCTGCTCCGTTTCCGGAACCAGCATCTTGGCCATGAGAATGGTACCCGGCGCGGTCATGATCACCGCAGCCAGCAAGATGACGAGCTTCAATGCCATAGGCAATGTACGCCGCCATGATGCCACCGGACACGTGCGCCATGCCCGCCGTCATGATGGTCATTAACTCTGATCTGGTGCATTCCGGAAGCAGCGGACGGATGCTCAGCGGAGCCTCTGTCTGTCCCATGAAGATCGACGCCGCTACGTCCAGCGACTCAGCGCCACTCACGCCCATGAACCGGCTCATGGCCCACGCCATTCCCTTGATGATGAGTCTGCATTACGCCGATGTAATAAAGGATGGCGAAGAACGCGGAGATAAAGATGATGGTGGGCAATACGCGGAAAGCGAAGATGAACATCACGTTTGGATCGTCTGCGCCGAGCGGCCCAAACACGAATGTGGATCCGGCAAAGGCATATGAGAGAAGCTTCTTCACGCACGCCACCGGCCGTCTGCCATAACCGACTGGCCCCAGGTGAAATACACCACGAGGATGGCAAAGACAAATTGCAGTCCCAGTCCCCAGAGGACGGTTTTAAAACGGATGGCTTTGCGATCAGTGGAAAACAGATATGCCAGCGACAACAACACAACAATACCCAGCAAGCCTGCGAATCGTGACATTCGGGTCCTTCAGCTCGTTGATTTTTTGATTGAGAATTTGCCCGATCATTGTAGCTGGGATGTCAATGCGCAACAGGGAGAAATTGCCCTGGTTTGTTACCACAGAGTGCACAGAGGAACACCGAGGAAAATCAAACACCTGTGCGGCACAAGCGCACCAAGGCACGCAAATCGCGAACGCCTCGTTCAGAGCTACGACTCTACTTCTTCACTTTCCCGGCACCGGCGGCATTTGCAAATTGATTTTCGAAGTTCGTAAAGGCCGATTCCAGTTCTGCTTCGGCTGCCGCTTTTTGGCTGGTTTTGAGCAAGCTGACAGCGACAGGCATGCTCGACTGCTTGCCGGAAATGAGCCGCATGCGTCTTTCCCTAATGTCTCGAGATCAGCACCCGGCAGAAAGCTGTATGCCAGACTCGCGCGCGCCATCTTCTTTAAATCGGTATACGAAAGATGATACGTCTCCGCGGCGCGCTGATATTCCTGCGTCATGTTGCCCCGTGGAGACGCCTTCATCATCCGTGGCAAGCGCCACGGGGACTCCGTATTTCAAATACATGGGCAAGCGGATGTCGCTTGGCCGGTCACTCCCAGAATCACATCATTGCTGGTTAAACAGATCTCAACCAGCACATGTTTTGCCGCCATCTCTTTGAACAATTGAAGAGGCTGCGGCTCATGCATCACGTCCACGCCATGACCAATGCGCTCGGCATGGGCTTTCTCCACAGATGCTCGTATGTGGAACATCTCTTCAGGCGCGGCAATCTGCAGCGTCAGTTCGCCGGCATGCAGGCGTGATGTGCACATTAGGATATTGCTGGTGGAGATAATCAATCATCTCCATGTGCAAGTTGAAATCATGGATGGGCACGTACCAGTCTTCTGCCATCACCAGATTCAGGCCGACAACGCGAGGGTCACGCGAAGCCATTTCGAAACCCGGCCAATATCTGGGCAAATACCATCTCTTTGGGTAGTCCACGGGCCACCTGATAGAGATAGCGCGCCTGTACCAGGCAACCGGGCGCAGCATTCGGTTCACCGCAATGCATGTCCTGCTTTTCTCTGGCCTCAATTTCATCCAGACTGTGGCTCGCCTGCGTGACGATTTCCGTCAGTCCGCCGGCAAGCAGGTCCTGTCTCAATTTCGCAAGATCAGCATTCCAGCCGAGTTTTTTACCCAGGCCCGCTGCCTGTCCGTTGTCCGGGTTGAACATCAACTCCATGTATTGAAGATGTTCTCTGGCTGCGCGTGATCGAACTTCTTCAATCATGTCAGCGGTATGGCCATTGGTGGCGGCGCCAAATTTTCCGAAGGTGGCAAAAAAGTGGTCATGCCCGGACTCCTTCGCAGGCCAGCAGTCCACGCATGGAAAATGCTTCCAGCAGTTGCTCATACAAAGTCACATCTGTGTAGGCTGCGGATGCGGGCGTCTTGTCCTTCGGCGGTGTCACAGTTAACAAACGATGAAGATGCCCGGTCCACACACAAGCCATCCTGTACCGCCCAGCGGATGAAGCTTTCGGCATACACCGCGCCGGAAAGGTGATTGTGGAGATCGCCTCCCTTGGGCATCCGCTCAAGAAATTCCATCAGCAGGGAGGGTTGATTCCGGATCGACTCAAAGTACAGCCGCGAGCTTTTCAGACATGCCGGGCACTGCTCAGCCACGGCCTTCTTCTGTGCGAGCGTCTGTGGCCACGCCGCTGTCCACAAGCAGCGCGATTGCACATACGAACACGCTGATGCGCTATGCTGACTTCATCTGATTCCCTCGCTGAACATGCAAACGGCAATATAGCATTTACAATTCCCTCTGCTCACAAAGGGATATTTTTCATGGATATTTTCACCCAGGCGGAACAGGCAGCCGCGTTCATCATAAGCAAGACGACGCATGCAGCCCAGCATCGCGATTGTTCTCGGCTCCGGGTTGGGCGACTTTGCCGACTCGCTCACCCAGGCGGTCCGCATTCCATACGCCGATATCCCACACTTCTCCCGCTCCACAGCCATCGGCCATGCGGGCCAGCTTGTGATCGGTAAAGCCGGTGACAACGTCGTCGTCGCCATGCAGGGCCGCTTTCATCCTTATGAAGGTTATCCCGCTGACAAAGTCGTTTTTCCCATTCGCGTCTTCTCCCGCATGGGCATACGCGCCGCCATTCTTACCAACGCTGCCGGCGGAATCAGGAACGAATACGGACAAGGCCGCCTGGTGGTGATCACTGACCATATCAACCTGCAGGGACAGAATCCGCTGGTTGGACCGGAAGATCCGCGCTTCGGCTTGCGCTTCATTGATATGACGGAGGCGTATTGTAAGGATTATCGCCGGCTCGCGCTGGATGCGGGCAAGAAACTCGGCATTGAACTGGGCGAAGGCGTTTATGTCGGACTGCTTGGCCCCAGCTATGAAACGCCTGCTGAGATCCGCTACCTGCGAACGATTGGCGCTGATCTGGTTGGTATGTCCACGGTGGCCGAGGTGATTGCCGCACGGCAGGTCGGCATCAAGGTGCTGGCCATCTCATGCGTAACTAATATGGCGGCTGGAATTCTGGAGCAGACCATCAATCATGAAGAAGTTCTGGAAACAGGACGCCGCATTGCCGGACAGTTCAAGGCTCTGTTAGCGAGAAGTAATTCCGGCGATCGCCAAAGATGTCACGCCTTAAAAAATGGCATGACGAGCGCCGGTTTATCTCGACTCCTTTGAAATCCCTTTACGGCAAATTACTCCTCCACCAATTCCTTTCGTGCTGCCGGCAATGGCGGATTCGCGTCCAGGAACTGCATCATCGCTGACGAGACTCGCGGGCTGCATTCCACTGGAGCCAGATGTCCGCAGCCATGCACCACCTGCAACACGGACTGTGGCATCGCGTCATGCATCTGCTCGCCGATCGACAATGGTGTGAGCACATCCTGGTCACCCCACACGATCAGCACCGGCATCTTCACCGCATCCATCTTGCCGTCCATCAAATCTTTGCCCGTGTACATGGACTTCATCGCACGGTCAATGATCCAGTCCTGATCGGCCAGACTATGCAGCAGTTCCCTGGCGTAAAAGCTGGGAATGGGCCGCGGATGCGGCGTAAGCACCTGCATCATGCGCGCCAGATCGGCTTCATTCTTCGGACGCAGCGCGCCGGCATTCACGGCATCAAACTTCAGGCCTGCGCTGTCAATCACTACCAGTCGCCGAACGCGACCCGGATTTTCCTCCGCAAGTTTCAGCGCAATCCATCCGCCCATGGACCATCCCACCACGTCAGCTGGTTGAAGTTTCTGGCTGTCCATGAACTGGCGAATAATATCGGTTTGCAGCGCGATGGAGTAATCAACGTCTGGCCGTGCCGATCGACCAAAGCCGAGCAGGTCCGGCGCATACACCCTGTAACCTGAGCGCGTAAGCGCGGGGATCAACGCGAGCCAGTCTTCAGCGCGTCCACCCAGCCCATGAATCATGACCACCGGCTTACCTTCGCCGGCGACCAGATAATGTACTGGATATCCGCTCAGCGTCACCGTCTGGCTCTGCAATCCCATGCGCCACATGCGGTATCGCTGTGCGCGCGTGACGTAAAATCCCGGAAAGAAATAAAACGAAACGCCAAGCAGCACCGGCACGCCAAACAACAGCAACGCTAGTGCAACAAGCCGGTTGGTTCTTCTGGGTGCTGCAATGTTGGTGGTCGCCAAGCGTTCTCCAATCTGGAAAAATGGAATTGCCCGCCGGACACGGGCCGCCGGGCAGTGATATTCTCTCACTCATCATGCCATCTTCTGCAAGCAATTCACACCAGCAACTTCCGCTTCCTGATCTGGCCTCAGCCAGCCAGGCGGTGCAGACCAAACAGGCGTCGCCGGTGGAGCTTACGCAGGCATGCCTTAATCGCATTGAGCATCTCAATCCGCAGGTGAATGCCTTTATAACCGTCACGGCGGACACGGCGCTGGAAGAGGCGGCCAAGGCTGAAGCGGAGATCAAGCGCGGCGAATGGAAAGGTCCGCTGCATGGCATGCCGCTGGCCGTGAAAGATCTGGTTGAAACCGCGGGAGTAAAAACTACGGCAGCAAGCAAGGTGCTGGCCGGCAACGTGCCTAAGGAAGACGCGGAAGTCATGCGCAGGTTGCGGTCTGCCGGCGCCGTGATGCTGGGCAAGCTGAACCTGCATGAGTTCGCGTATGGTGGCAGCGGGGTGATCGGCCATTATGGTCCCGCAAAGAATCCGTGGAACCCCGCGCATATCACCGGAGGCTCATCTTCCGGATCAGCCGCGGCCGTGGCCGCCGGGCTCTGTTACGGCGCCATCGGCACTGACACTGCCGGTTCTATCCGTCTGCCTGCCGCGTATTGCGGCATCACCGGCCTCAAACCCTCTTTTGGATTGGTAAGTGCGCGCGGCGTGATTCCCTTGTCATGGTCGCTTGACCATGTTGGCCCGATGGCCCGCACCGCGGCCGACTGTGCGCTGATGCTTCAAGCCATCGCACATTACGACCCGAAAGATATTAACTGCCAGAAATTTCCGCCCGTTTACTATCCATCCGCCATGGGAGAGCCCACCACCAGCCTGCGCGTCGGCATGGCCAAAGAATTTTTTCAGGATGTTGACGCTGAGATTGTGAAGGCCGTTGAGACAGCCATTGCCCTGATCAAAAAGCTGGTGACCAGCGTGAGCGACGTCAGCCTGCCTACAGAAGTTGACCGCACCGTGGTTCGCTGTGAGCCCTTCGCCTATCACCAGGCCTATATGGCTGAGCACGAAAAAGATTACGATCCGGAAACGCTCAGGCGCATCCGCAGCGGCTCTGACGTTAGTGCCGCCGACTACATACAGCCATTATCGCGAACTGCTTGCCCAACGCCGGGAAATTGCCAAGATGTTTAACCGCGTG
The DNA here is from genome assembly GCA_963824835.1 of Terriglobia bacterium. GTDB lineage: Bacteria > Acidobacteriota > Terriglobia > Terriglobales > Acidobacteriaceae > Angelobacter. Next base: position 14,081 of record CAWGRA010000009.1, read on the forward strand.
GACCTGATCATCACGCCCACCACTCCCATACCTCCGCCGACATTTGCCGGACTGGCCAAGTCACCCGGCGATCTTCGCCCCAAAGAAATCATCATGCTGCGCAATACTCGTCCGTTTAACGTTTACGGGCTGCCCAGCATTTCCGTGCCTTGCGGATTCACCACGTCAGGCCTGCCTATAGGCCTGCAGATCAGCGGCGCCAGCGGCGACGAAGGTCCCGTGCTCTCACTGGCCGGAGCCTACCAGAAGGAAACGGACTGGCACACCCGACAACCAGCGCTGGGGTAAAACTTTCCAGATTGTCATCCTGAAGCCTTAATCGAAGGCGCGTTGTCCTCAGCGCGGAGTAGGAAGTAGGGCATTCCGCTTGTTGGATGAACACAATATCCCTGATCCCTATACGGTAACTGAAGAACCCGTTGAAGTTACTGATGGGCGCGGAAGGGGCTATTGTTTGATGCACATGCGACGATGCAGGTCGAAGTTAACCCGGTTTATGCGCCGAGCTTACTGTTTCGCGTCCTGTTCAACGCCGGCTGGCCTGTAACCTTCAGGAATTTCAAACCGAGCAGGATCCGGTTCCGCGCGATTGACTTGAGTAACTCTCATCATCACGCCGCCTTTACGCGGATCATTGTGTTTGATCATCAGGTTGATTCGCAGATCTTCTGAATACCAGTATTCGTCCGTGATCACAACATCTTTGCCGCCATTCGCTGACGGGATGGTCTGGCTCTGGCGAACCCCATGCACCGGCAAGCCTTCCATCAGCTTGTTGCCCAGGTCTTCTTCTTTTGTGAACTGGTTTTGCGGAAGCGTGTTCAGTCCGGATGACGCGGAAAGAAAAGATGGTGGAACCATTTCCGGCGGACGATTCACCGTATTTTTCCGGTAAATGCGGGCTCCATCATAGATCATGGTGGAGACGCGGGTCTGCGGATCATAGATATGCACGCCAACCACCTGCGGTGTCTCCTTGCTTCCAATCGGCACCAGGGTTCTCATCTGATTAAAGATGCGGCCACGGCTATCGCGACCAATCTCCCGGGCCGTTGCGGACTTCACGATGGTGCCATCCTTTTGAACGGACGACCGCGCCACATTGACCATGCCGGTAAAAGGATTGTTTGGGATGGGTGTGACAAATATGTCAGGAGCCTTGGACACCAGCGCCTGGGATTACAATGACAATCGGCGAGGACAACTACCAACAGAGAGAATAGCCAACGCATCTTCGCCTCCAGCAACTCTCGCAGTGGAGATAGCATACTCCGGGAGTGCCATAGACGCAAGATGGCATAGAACCGACCGAGCCTGTCGAGAAGTGAGCCCTAGGGTATGGGCGTGGGGATCACATGAGGTATTTATTGACGGGAGCATTCTCTGTTTCCAGCCATGGCACAATTTGCATCCTCCGGAACCGTTCGGGGCTTCCCTCGTTTCGTTTCAGGATTTCGTTTGCTGGCTCCAAACGCCAGCAAAGCGGCTCCATTTAAATCACGCTAAATCACGCCGTCGCATACGCTCCGACAGGCTGAGGACCGCACCACTGCGTCCCCGCGAATGAGCCGTTACCCCAAGCTATTGGGCTCAAATTGTCTCTAATACCCAACTACCACTAGATGTTCTATCCATTGGCGACTTAAGCAGAGGGTCGCTGGCCATTTTGTGTCTTCCCTTTTTATTCGCCTGCGGCTAATCTTGGCAAAGTTGATGGGCGGCACGCAATGATCAATATCAGAGATTTGTAACCATCGCGCAACGGCACTATCTGGAGCTGCACAAGCTCCTGGGCACCACGGCAACAGGAAATCTGGGAAACCATCCGTAAACTAAAGATTAGTTGCTCAGACGCGAAGTTTAACGGATTATGGCCATGCTGGCATGGTCACAACTGGAAGATAGATGAAGCTAGAGCAAACCATGACAACTCGAACTCCCAATCCGCAACAAGGGTACCAAAATGAAACAGCTCATCGGAATCGCACTGCTCATCCTTGCTTTAGCGGCGATTATAACAGGCGTTTCGCCCGCCTGTTGCAGCAATCCTCCATCGCCGGTTTGTGCTGGTCCACTAAGCTGCCCGTTAAATTAGCTATTGTTCTGGTTCAAGATAGTAGAATCCTGCCTGACTTTCCAGCCAAAGGATTCGCCAGATGATCCGCTTACTTTCTCCCACGGAAATTGTCCTATGGGCATGTATCGCTTGCGTGCAGATATTTCTGTCATTCCTGCTGGTCCGCACGGAGACAAGCAGAAAACATCCCGCATTTTGCTTTTATGTCTATTTCGTGACTATAACCAGTGATTTACTCATTTATCTGGCCATAGCATTCAGTGAAGTGGTCTATTTTTACGTTAATTACTTCACTTCTTTCGTGACTCTATTGTTGATGGCTTTGGTAGTCATGGAGATTTATGCCCGGGTTTACGGGCCGGCGCGGGCGCTGCCGGCCGGAACAGTGCGAAAGGTTCGCATCCTGCTGTTCCCTGTCTGCCTGGCGGCCCTGCTGGTTGGGGCCATGGTGCCTATCGCGCAAAGGACCACCACCATCGCAAAGACATTCACCGCCATTGAAAGAATGATGATCGCCGCTCTATTGGTCGCGCTTTCCCTGCTTTTCTGCTATTCCGGAAAACTAGGCCTGAGCTGGCGATCAAGAATTGCAGGAGTTGCCATCGGTTTCGTTCTATTTCTGAGCTTTAACGTGGTCTCAGCCTTCTTCCGAGGTAATGCGCCACCGTGGCTGGTGCATTTGGCTGGTAGTAGCGGACAGTTGTCTTATCTATTTGTTTTTGTCTATTGGTGCTGGCGCTTCCGGAATACTGAGCCAGTCGTCCAATTGTCAACAGAACAAGGGCAGTTGATTAAGGATGAGCTGATGAAGGTCAGGCCGGAAGGCCCGTGCGGCATAAGGACATAAGGTAATCCAGCCGGTAAAAAGGTAGATATAAATGAATCACCCCTCAGATCCATTCGACGAGAGGATCGTCAAAAACCAGAACGTCACCGCCAAACCCAGTAGCCAGTGCACCCATGGCCGTGGCCAGCATTGATCCGCGCGCGGTGTTTTCATATTGTGTTTTCTGGTTCTGATCCCTGGAAAAGCGCACGACATGTCCCCATCGCTCCTGGTACCAGGGGCTGCGCATGATGTTGCGACGGTAAACGGAATGCTGCGTTGACAATTTTTCAGCGTAGCTGGCAAACATCCATCGGCGCGCGGGATCTGAAGTCCAAAGCCATGCAGGAAACATTACGGTGATGAGCAGGCTCTTCATAGTCCGCGGTGGAACGTTGAAAATGATGCCTTCACAGTATGCGCCGCATACATCTTTGAAGCGGGCTTCTTTGATCAGCGTGAGGTAATTACAGATGAGATCAAGATGCCAGTTCCACAGCAGTGGCGTGACCGGTTCAAGAATCGGCCACGCCGCGCGGACGAACGCAGGAAGATCACGGGTGAGCCGCTCGGCTTCAATCTGCAGCAGGGTGGGCAGTGGCGATTTAGTGGTTGGCTCATCAGTGATTGCCGTTTCTGTAGTTGGAGCATTGCTTTTTGGCGATGTTTCGTTTGATGGCGACGCGTAAGCTTTTCTATTAGCTTTGGGCGGAATTGACGATTGCTTCGAGCTGGACGAGTTCCGCTTCCGTGAGCCTGGAGAGGTCGATTTGTTCATGTTGAATGGCCCCGCCGTCAGTACCGGTGATTTCCTGTTTTCTGGATCAGCCTTAGCCGCGAATTAACGCAAATGGATGCGAATCAGGGTCTTTGTTCGGAACACCTGTTCATGACTTGTCTCGAGAGAACTCCCTGAAGCTGCATCGTTGCAATTCGATATCGCCATCCTTCGACTGGCTCGGCGCGCTTCGCTCCGGCATGCTCAGGATGCTGGGCTAAACGGTGTTCATTGCGTTATGATCCTGCGGCTCCCAGCATGCAATCTTGGGCTGGCTCATGGAGACACAATATGCTTTTTGGGTGATGACTGCGGGCCGTTGGAGGGTTACGCTCGCGCCGCTACCGAGCTTACTGCTGGTATCGACATCTTAGGAGCTGAGAGCACTTAGATGTCATGACTATATGTAACTTGTCTTGTGATCAGTGCAAGTAATCTTTAGTTTAAGTTGCTACGCTCCTACACTGCCGGCTTCCTGCCAGGCGCGATCAATGATCGGTAATAGTTCACGAATATGAGTGATCCCGAAATAGGCGTAGACGCGCCTGATGCGTTCTTCACTGTCTGCTCGGGCAGGTTGAGTTCGGCGGCAATCTGCTTGTTCTGTTTGCCGGTCAGGAGCTGTTTCAATATTTCTCTTTGCATCACAGTGAGCCGGCGCGGCATGGGGTCTCCTTCGGCTTATTTTTCGCTACAGACATATGGTTCATCCGATCACGTTCTATATTCTTGTCGGATCGAGCAAATCGGGTGAGAGCGGTTAAGATTCCGCGCGCCCGGCCGGGTTCCCTGGTACATAATTCGCGGAAGGCAGCGATGAATTAATAGCTCTGGGTTATGCGCTGCCAACGCGGTATGCCCGGGTCTTCTCCGCATTCTGGTCATTGAAATATTTCTCGAGAAGCTTCTGCGCGCAGCGCTGGCCGCAGACCACGTGGTCGCGCTTGCTGAGCTTGTATCGGGGATAGAACGGCTCACAGCAGAAGCATTCCGCCGCGATGTTCACCACGAACCAGTGATTCACGTCGCCACGGAGGGCATTGCACCCCGGACCGTCACACGCCACCTGCACGCTCACTCCCATGGAAATCCTTTCATTGCTGTTGTCGCTGCGCTCCACAGCGATTGAACTTTTATCCATCGACGAGCGTCAAATCAGCTCCTGGTGCAGCGCGTCGCGGGCCTCACCGTTATCGTTTTTCGGTCGCTGCTGGACTGGGAGCCACCAGTAGGTGGCAGCCGTGGGCTAATAACTTTGCCTGAGTGCTGACGGCTGCCGTTAAAACAAACGGCCGAACCTCTCAACACCCTCCACGGCATGAGGAGTTCGGCCGCTGCCTGGAAAAGCGTTCACACTTCACCATAGTTCTGTATGCCGATGCGCTCGTCCAGTACCTGGTCATAGCAGGCGGAACAGCCGCCGGCGGAATCGTGCTCGCCGTCAGTGTTATATCGGTGCGCGGAACAGACGGCATTACCACATTCACAATGCGCGGTGGCTATGCGCCCGCAACCGGTATGACAAAATTCAAAGTCAACTTCACAGGCCGGCTTGACGATAGGCGGACGCGCCAGCGGATCGGGCAGGATCCGCAACACGGGAGTAGTGCTTGATGACCTGGGGATTTCGTTATAACCAAGGTCTGTAGTCGCAAGGCTGGTGGTTGATGCTTTGGCGATGGCATTTTGAGCAAGGCCGGTGATCACAAGATCGGTGGTCGATGCCTTAGCGACGTCGATCTGCCCGGCATTGACGGTCGCTGTGTCAGCGATGGCTATCTGGGAGGCATTGGCCGGAAGCGTGTTCGAATGTATGATTTCTGCGTGGCCAGACACGCGGGCGATCTTGAATCTGTTGCTGGCGCCAGCGATGGCGAGATATAGCGCGGTAAAGATTCCATCGTGATTGAGCTGGTAACGGAAGAACGGCGCGCCTGAGTCCGAAACCAAGTCGCACACCGCCAGACGATTGATGGCGTTCGCGCAGGGCTCCAGCTTACCGCCAGCAGCGGTGCGCACCCCCAGGTAGATCTCAGAGATGCGCAGCGGCCGGGGATGATAATTCCAAAGCGTGGCCAGGATGGCGACCTCCAGGGTGGAAATCTCAGCCAGGACGGCGGGTTCCGCCGAAGGCGGGAACGGCGTGGGATCGGGAAAGTGGAGCAGATTGCTGATGGAATTGTCGTCTGCCATGAGTGTTGGCTCCTTGACTAACTTTTGTGAGTTTAATGGAAACTAATGTCAGTTGTCAAGAACTTTATGGGAATAAATTGAGGTTTATTTGAAGTTTATTGAAACAACTATGGCATGTTTGCCTGTAGTTACTTCAAGTATGATGCGATCTTCGGGTGTCCCTGGCGAGACTCTTCTTTATCTATTCCCTTCCCGGCACTTGCTTTGCGGCGTGCCGGGCTACTTTCATCCGCGTTTGCGAGGCTCTGGTGCGTAAGGAAACTGATCTCGGATAAAATTGATGGTCGTTATGAAATTTCCGATTAAAGTATGTGCCATCTGCTCTGAAGAATTTGAGTTGAAGCCGGGGAAGCCGGGGTTTGCGAATCACTGTCCGGAATGCAGCGCCCAATCGGCCGACGCAACGGGCAATCGCGCGGATGAACCCAAGAGCCGCGAACAGAATGCCGCCAGAAGAGAAGCCATGCGCAATCTTCTCTATCGCAAGGATTCATAAAGTTCCGGTGCAGAGGGACTGAGGCTTTATTATTGTCGGTTCGCCCCAAACGGTACGAGCATTCGGATCATCGCTGACCTAATCATGCCCGTAACAAGCGATCAGGGCGCAAGGCCGACCTCACCGAAATTCCCGAATATAGACCTTTCAACCGCATAGCAAGCATGCACTCCGGGTTTCCAGGAATGAAAGGGTTTAAATTTGGAATTTTCTGGTCGTATCGTACCAAGAGATTACTTTGGTCATGCAATTTCCATTCACGGAACAGAAAGAAAGTTTGCGGCGGAAATGTACACGGCCGTGCGAATCTGTATTGTTACAAGGGAGCCCCGTTATGTCGTCTGAAGACCTTATTCATTCAATCAATAACCAATTGGCCGTGGTCATGGGGAAAGCAGAGCTGCTGAGCCAGGCGGTCAGTAACGGCGCATCCAAAGAAACCTGCCTGGAGATTAAGGCGGCCGCCATAAAGATCAATAAACTCATGCACGAATACGCCGGCAGGTCGCATTCTAATTCCGCATCATAGCTCTCATGAGTCAAGCTAGTTTTTTAATGGGGCTTTGATGCAGGTAGAAATGCCTGATCCACCCCGTACCAGCAGCTCTGCTGTGCCTTTGAAAGTGCGTATGTTAGACTATTTGTTTCAGGCACATACGCAAACAAACACATGCTCTTATCGAAGGAATATGTCGGGTATCTGGCCCGGCAAGTGACTCAAAAACTGGTCGCCGGGCAATTCATTGAGACCGACAACGTCACCCAAGTGACTGAGGCGCTGAATACCGCGTTGCTGGAAGAACTTCAACTTGAAGACAGGATCAATGATGAGGTCCGGCTGATCCTGGAACAATATGATGACGAGCTACGCAAAGCAGGCGCCAGCTATCAGGAAATGTTCAAGAAGGTAAAAGGCGAGTTGGTGCGCAAATATAAGGCGGTGCTGTGAGGCTCTCTCGCGACAAAGTAAACAAGCTGGCGCATGCCGTGGCCAATGCTTTGACGGAACTGGACCAGGTGGAATTTATTGAAGACCCGAATACCATCCGGATGGAAGCGCGCAAGATCCTGGAAGAGCTGCTGAAGGATGAAGAGAAGCTTGATCTGGCGGCACGCCAGAAGATAGAAAGCCAGCGCCGCACCATCACCGAAGGCACTCAGGAATGGGACATTTTGTATAGAAAGTATTACAACGAAGAAGTGAAGAAACTGGGGATCTGAATTTCGAATTCGAAATTTTAATATCCTGACAGTCTGCGTTCCTGTTCATTCATCTGCGCCCAGAGTTGATCCATGCTTTTTTGTATCCACTGGTTGGCGGGCTGCAATTCATGGGCTGAGTTGAACCACCGGTAGGCCATGACGCGGTCCTGCTTCACGCAATGTCCTGCGGAATACAATGCGCCCATCTGGACGGCTGCCGCGGGTTCATTTTTCTGCGCCGCAGCCCTCAAGTAAACCAACCCCTGTTCGCAATTCTGCGGAACGCCGCGACCCTGAAGAAACTGCTGAGCACGTACCAGGGTTGCGCTGGGGCGGACCGGAGATGCCGGATTAATGGCAGACGGATCGACCACTGCGTTTTTGGCGCTATCTGCTTTGCCGGACCCGGCATTGTTGGCGTCTTCGCCCGGCTTTGCGTCCTCTGCAGGTTTTGACGTGTTGCTGGCTTTGCCGCGTGCGTTTGTGTTCGCCAGATCGTTTGCTTTGGCTGAATTGGTCAGTTTCGCCGCGTCACCAGTGTTGCCTTCGGCAGGATTTCTGTCTGCCAGGTTGGAGGGCAAGCTGGGATCATCTGGACCAGTGAGAGCGTCGTCCTGGGTTTTGGATGCGGATGAAGCATCAGTCATTACGTTCGGAGTGTTATCGAGTGGGCCGACTTTGTGGGAGGCAGTGGACACGGCGCCCGGATCAGAGGCCGGCGAATCGGCAGACTGGTCCTGGATTTGGCCGGGCTGATTCTGACCCGGTAATGCAGGCACAGTGACTTTTCCGCGAGGCGCGGCGCCAGAAGACGGCTCAGGCGCTTTTTGATTGGCCTTGAGGCTTGAGCGCCACTGCAGGAAGATCAGGCCGACAATCGCAATCAGCACGGCCAGCAGAATCAATCTGCGGATGCCGGCGCCGGAGCCGCTTTCATCCTCCAGAAGATACTCGCCCTCGGTCTCTGCCTCATTACCAAGACCGAGAAAAGAAGGCCCCATGATGACTGACCTGTGTTCGTCAGAATGCAGCGGTGGAGATGCATCGCGCGGTAAATCTTCACTTCGGGAACCTGGACGCAGCAAGGCTTCACGCGTCAGCTCATTACGGACAGCTTCATTGCGACGCAGGTCGTCACGACGAAGATCTTCACGGCGAATATCTTCGCGGCGCAGGTCTTCACGGCGAGCGTCATTCACAAAGATGTTTGCACTGGGATTGGCCGGAGGCGACAGCACGTCACTCTCGCGATCAGATGACACGGTGGTTGAAGGCGCTTTGCGCCAGCGCGAATCATCCGGCGTAGGCAACGATGCATTGGCTCCCGCCATGGCACGCGCTTCCGCCGTGACGCTTCCACGACGCTCATTCACGCGACGATCAATGCGCGCGCCGCATTGTCCGCAAAACTTGTAACCTGCCTCATTCACATGGCTGCAAGAAGAGCACTTGAGCTGGGCGGCATCATGGTTTACACGACGATCAGTGATACGTCGCTCCAGGCGCACGCCGCACATGCCGCAAAAGCGATTGTCGACGGGATTTTCATTACCACAAAAACTACATACCATGAGGCCCGGGATTCTCCTATAAATACAGCTACATACAGCGGACAGACTGCTAGCAGCAGCTCAGTTTGTTGAGATGACTCAAACAGCCCTGAAGGCTGTAAAGGATTTGCACATTTGACTAAGTGCTTAATCCTTATAGCTGCGGCTCAGGAGGACTCCGTTTCCCACAGGGCTGCGGGAACCACGAGGGCTTCCATCCATCCCCTTGCGATAATAGAGATAAGCCCTCATGCCTAAGGTTATCCAGATCACGGAACGTCTGAAGTCGGCGGCAGTTGCCGAGGGCTTTGACCTTGTCGGGATCGCCCCGGTGAGTGAAGCCGTGTTGCCGGAAGGAGAAGATTTCACGCAATGGGTTGAGGCAGGTCACGCCGGTGAGATGAAATATCTGGAAAAGCGTGACGATCATGGGAACCTGCGGCGTGCGTCGCTGAGGAACTCGGCTCCGTGGGCACGGTCCGTGCTGGTGTGCGCGCTGAATTATAACTGCGACCAGCCTTACTCAACACAGGTGGCGGGAAGCGATGCACGCAAGGGATGGATATCTCGCTATGCCTGGGGCAGCAATGATTATCATGACGCGCTTATGCCCCGCTTGAGACGTGTGGAAGCGGCGCTGCGCGAGTTCTGTTCGGATATGGCCGTGCAGTTGGAATCGCGCTGCTACGTTGATACAGGTCCGGTGCTGGAACGGGCGTATGCGAAATATGCCGGCGTGGGATGGATCGGCAAGAACACGTGCATCATTCATCCGAAGATGGGATCGTGGTTGTTTCTGGGCGTGATAATTACTTCGCTGGATCTGGCGCCGGACACGCCCATGGTTGATCACTGCGGCAGTTGCACACGATGCATTGATGCCTGTCCGACCGAGGCTTTTCTTGCGCCCGGCAAGATGGACGCGCGGCGCTGCATTGCCTATCTCACGATTGAAAAACGGGGCAGCATTGATACAGAGCTGCGCGGGCAGATGGGCGAACACATCTTTGGTTGCGACATTTGCCAGGATGTATGTCCGTGGAACAATAAATCAGGGAACGCGCCGGCTACTTCCCTGGCTGAGTTTCAGGCCCGTGAAGGACTGTTTCGTCCGGAATTGGCGTTGCTGGCCGACATGGATCAGGACGCATTCCGGCAGGCGTTTCGAAATTCACCAGTGAAGCGGGCAAAGTTTTCCGGCCTGAAGCGGAATGTGGCGATCGCGATGGGCAACAGCGGGAACAAGGCGTTTCTGCCAGCGCTGGAGAAGATGGCCGCGGACGATGATGAGATTGTGGCAGAACATGCAAGATGGGCAATGGAAAGATTGCGAGAGGGATAGTTCCCTCCAATTGTCATCCAAAAGGGAGTAAGCGAAGCAATAGCCGCACGATGATCGCTGAAACATAATTTCACTTCAGAGAGGATTTACCTGCCGGTGTGGAAGGCCTCGCGGCAGAGTGGAAGATGAAAACGGCGTCTCTACAGACGCCGTTCGCGTACAACCTAATGAATGGAGATGAATGTTATGAGTCAATGCGGTCCGAAGTGGTAAGTCGCCGCGGTCGTCGGGGGGATACGCGACGCCTTACCACTCCCTGCGGGGAGGACCGTTATTGCTTTTCGTTCCAACGTAAGCCCCTGGAGGAAATGGGAGCTTCTTATATCCTCATGAACGCGGGCATAGGCCGGTCTTGCAAAATACTTTGGCGAAAAATGGACCTTTATATTTCTTTACGTCTGTTGTTGCGCTCCAAAACCGCACAAGCGTTTGGATCTTTGCTGCTGTTTTCAAAAGGTTAGTGGGCGGCTTACTTCGTGAATAGGCTTTCCCATCACAGGTCTTCGGTGATTTCGCGAGAATTGCGTGGGCATCTTCGCAGTTACTGGTGCACGACAAGATAAATCAATGCCGCGTAGAATGGTCAGTTGTTTACTGCCGGTTGTTCATAGATTGTTGTCCTGGTGATTGACAGTCACCTTCATCCCAAAATGCTTGATTAAGAGGCTACTGACAATGCGCAAAAAGATTTCTCTGCTTCTCGGTTTCATCGCCCTGGCTGTGTTTGCCGCCGCTGCTTTCGCTCCGGCACATTATGAAGTTAAACAGAAGTACGTTCTGGGGGGCGATGGAGGCTGGGATTACCTGACCTATGACTCCGTGGGCAAACGCCTTTTCATCTCGCGAGGGACACATGTGATGGTGGTGGACCCAGAAAAGGGTACCGTACTGGGCGACATCGCAAACACTCCCGGAGTTCACGGGATCGCACTGGCACAGGACCTGGGCAAGGGATTCACCAGCAATGGTCGCGAAAACAGCGTGACGGTGTTCGACCTGAAGACGCTGAAGGAAACAGCGCGCATCAAGATCGAGGGAGAGAACCCGGACGCAATTCTGTACGATCCGGCGTCGCAACGGGTGTTCACCTTCAATGGCCGCAGCAAGAATGCCACGGTGATTGATGCCGCCAAAGGGACGGTGGTCGGCACCATCCCGCTGGATGGCAAGCCGGAGTTTGCCGCCGCTGATGGCAAGGGCATGGTGTTCGTGAACATTGAAGACAAGAGTGAGATGACCAGCATTGATGCTAAAAAAGCCACGGTGATCAAGAGCTGGCCGCTGACCGGATGTGAAGATCCATCAGGCCTGGCCATGGACGTGAAGAACCGCCGGCTGTTTGCCGGATGCGGCAACAAAGTAATGGCGGTGGTAAATCCTGACACCGGCAAAGTGGTGACAACGATTCCGATTGGCCAGGGCGTGGACGCAAACGCGTTTGATCCGGAGAACAAGCTTGCGTTCAGTTCCAATGGCGAGGGTACGCTGACCATCGCGCATGAGGATTCACCCGATAAATACAGCATGGTGGAGAATGTACCGACCCAACGCGGCGCGCGCACCATGGCGCTGAACACTGACACGCATGATGCGCTGCTGGTGACGGCTGAGATTGAAGAGGCGCCGCCGGCCAAAGAAGGCGAACGTCCGCGGCGCACGATGAAGCCGGGTACGTTCACGCTTCTGGTGGTCGGCAAGAAATAATCAATGCAAGTACTGATCTGGGATGGTGTGGTCTTTATCTTCGGCCTCCCAGAAAATGGTGATAATCCACCAACGGGTCCCGTCATTGAATAGCTGAAAGCTGTTGATGCCGCGAGCAAAAGGCTTGGCGTCATCTTTGGCGTGACGGGACTCATAGGTACTCCATACATGGGCAATGTGGTCCCACTGCTCAACCTTGTTGGCGATGGAGTGCTCAAAAAATCCTTCTTTATCGAAGGCGCCTTGGGCACGCGTAACGTATTCATCCGCAGTGAGCACGCGAGCGCTGGAAGCGCCTTGTGGATTGCGTCCGCTGGGAATGAGGCGCGCGCCGGGGTAAAAAAGCGAGCGAAAACGGTCCCAATCGCGCTTTCCAGCCGGCCCGGAGATCACGTCATAGCAGGCGGCGATGGCATGTTCGATGGTGTCAACGTCACCCGGGCGCACCGCCGGAGTTGACGGAGTGGGTGACGGCGTCGGCGATGGGGTGGGAATAGTCTGGGCGATGGCGAATGTTGTGGATAACAGGAGCAACAGGATGAATTTTTTCATGCCAATGAATGTACATCCTTTTCCCTGTTACTGGGCCTAGCTGCGGTGCGAACATTCAGACGACAGGTTCCGGCGGCGGTGGCACCTGAAGATCCGGCATGGGGCGGCCGGCGAATAGACGCCGTGTCGGGATTGCAAGCAATCGGGCCCAGCGGGTTGACCGGGCAACGCGAGCGCTGTCAGTAGCGATGCCCGTATCAGCGTACATGCGACGATAGAGTTTGGAGATCAGGATGAAGGCCAGGCGGCCCTTAATCGATTGCAAAAAGCTGGAGCGCTTCCAGATGGTTTTTATGCTGTAGAAGCGGTCCCAGACTTCCTGTGTGCGGCGGCGAATTTCATCGGCCGGCATGACCGGGTGGGTCCAGAAAAGTTTTGGACGTTTCGACTGTGGGATTAGCCAGCCGCGCGTGAGTGGAATTCCATCAACATGCCTGGGGTCATCTTTCATAGTTTTTTCCCAGCGCTCGAAATCCACGGTCCCGGGAAAGGGCGTGAGCATGACGAATTGCGCGAACGTGAGCTCTGCCTCTTCGGCCACGGTTGCTGTGGCATCAAAAGTACTGGGGCGGTCACTGGGCAGGCCAAAAATAAACGAGCCAAGAACATGAATGTCATGCCGGCGGAATTTGCGCAAACGATCAATCAGGTTCTGCCCGGCCAGGTTGAAGTCTTTGTAAACATCCTTGAGGCCTTCGGGTGTTACGGCCTCCACACCCACCAATGCACCATGTATATGCGCGGCCTTCATTGCGGCCAGGAACTCAGGATCTTCAGCGGCTTCCATGGTGATCTGGGTATAAAAAACGGTGTCTGAAGGAAGCTGTGCCAGTCGCGACATGAGTGCGAATCGCTCAGCGCGCATTGCTCTCAACTCAGCGAGTCTTGAGGCATTGTTTTGGCGAGCAGCCAGTTCGAGGTCCGTGAGCGTGACCGGATAAAAGTTGTCATCGGCCAGGGCGATGAAGCGGAAGCCACGGCGGCGGAGCTCAACAATCTCAGTGATCACGGAATCAGATGTTCGCGGTCTCGGCTTCTGGCCGTCAGTGCGCCACACAGAGCAGAACGAGCAATGCTTGGGACATCCGCGGACGGTCTGCACTGACGCCCACATATAGCTATTGGGAGGAAGGAGGTCCCAGCGCGCGGGAAGAAATTCCGCACCTTCAATGCGGCCACCGGCGTAGAGGGCTTCAGGTTTACCATTGGCACAGTCGCGGAGAACGCGTCCCCAGGCGACATCACCATCACCTTTCACCACAGCATGCGCGCCGCCCAGTTCCGCGGCTTCTTCGGGATATAAGGTAGCGTGGATGCCGCCATAGACGACGTAAGCTCCGCGTTTCCGGGCCATTCTGCCGACTTCATATCCGCGCAGCGCATTACCGGTATGAACGCCTATACCGACCACGTCACCAGCTTCAATGGTTGAAGGATCAGTGGTAGCAAGAGTCTCATCCACAAGAACGGGTGTGCCGAAGGCAGCAGGCGTGGCCGCGGCAAGAACGTACAACCATCGCGGTGTGATGACGGCGGTCCCAAAAGACACGTTACTCGGATTAATTAGATGGACCTTCATCGTGGCGTTACTCCCTTTAGGACTGCTTGGCAAAGACGTTCCAATGGCTACTTCAAGACTGGTCCACTAACGTTTGATGCCAGACAAATACAAAATCGGAACGAACTACGAAACTATTTCATCGGCTGATTCTCTGCCGCTTAAACACACGCGCTTTGTTTTGGCTCGGCAATCATACTCCATTGTGGAAAATTTCGGGTCTTTCTCGTTGGTTTGGTCGCACCTGTTTCAACGCGCGGGTTGGCCTCGCCCAAGCTTTTCCGCCCGTCCAAGCCGCTCGGGTATTCTAGTGCTACGTGTTGACATTCTACCCAAGGCGGAGCATACTCATGTCGAATGCCGACCCGAGACGATCACGAAAAAGACAGAATCGCCCTGCTGCAAGGAACGCTCGACCTGCTGATTTTACGTACGCTGCTGCATAGTCCGCAGCATGGCCAGGGCATTGCCCGGGCCATCAAGCTGCAATCGGATGATGAGCTGCTGGTGGACCACGGCTCACTGTATCCAGCGCTCCAACGCCTGGAAACAAAAGGCTGGATTGCGGCCGAGTGGGGCGTAAGCAACAGCAACCGTAAAGCGCGCTTTTACAAATTGACACGCCAAGGCAGACAGCAACTGACAAGGGAAACCGACGAGTGGCACCGGCTGGCAGCCGCGATTGGCCGCATTCTGGGGCCACAGAAATCAGGGGTCTGATATGTTCAAACCATTGTTTTCATGGAGACGCCGCCGCAAAGATGCTGATTTTCAGGCCGAAGTGGAAGCACATCTCGCAATGGAGGCAGACGAGATCCGTTCTGAAGGCAGCGCCAATCGATCCTGATGCTGAACAGGCTGCCCGTCGCGAGTTCGGCAATGTTCTCCGCGCACAGGAACAGTTTTACGAGTCGAGCCGCTGGCGGTGGCTTGATCATCTGCGACGTGACGTGGCGTATGCCTTGCGTGTTCTAAGAAGAAATCCAGGATTCACGCGGTTGCGGTCATCTCCCTGGCGCTGGGCATCGGCGTGAATGCGCTGGTATTCAGCGTGGTGAATGCGCTGGTGCTGCGCCCACTCCCGGTGGACCATCCGGAGCAATTGCGTGTACTTGAGAACAACCAATTCCATCTGGGCCAGTCATTCCCTGACTATCGCGACCTGCGCGACCAGAACCAGGTGTTCTCCGGACTGTTGGGCAGTCGCGTGGTGCAGCTTGAACTGGATTCACACGAAGGCGCAGCGCGCACATGGGGATATCTGGCGACGGGAAATTACTTTGATGTTCTGGGAGTGCGTCCGGCGCTGGGGCGATTCTTTCATCCAGGAAGATGATCGCGTACCGGGAGCCAGCCCGTATGCGGTGTTGAGCTATGCCACGTGGCAGTCACGTTTTGCCGGCGCAGCGCTGACGTGCTGGGCAAGACCATCCGCATCAATCGCCAGCCGTACACAATTATTGGCGTGGCTCCGCGTGATTTTCACGGCACTGAAGTTTTCTACTGGCCTGAAGTTTGGGTGCCGATGATGATGCAGGCGCAGATTGAACCCGGCAACGGCTGGCTGGATAATCCGGGATCGTTCAATGCATGGGTGATCGGGCGGCTTAAGCCGGGAGTAACCACGGCGCAGGCAACGGCGAATTTGAACACCATCGCCCACAGTCTGGCATTGAAAAATCCGGCACAGAATGAAGGGGATGAAATTCAATCTATCGCATCCTGGACTGATGGGCAATGTGTTTGGCGGGCCGGTGCGGGCATTTTCTTTCGGCGTGCTGACGCTTGCCGGACTGGTGCTTCTTACGGCCTGCGCCAATTTGGCCAGCATGCTCACCGCGCGCGGAGCCGACCGCCAGCGTGAAGTGGCCATCGGCTGTCCGTGGGCGCAACACGCTGGCGCGTACAACGCCAGGCATTGACAGAAACCTGGTGCTGGCGTTGCTTGGAGGCATTGCAGGATTGGGGCTGGCCAGCGTGCTGGCCCGACTGCTCAGCACATGGCGTGCGCCAATGGATTTTCCGGTCCAGTTCGACGTGACGCCTGACTGGCGCGTCTTTCTTTTTGCGGCCAGCGATTTCAGTTGTTACTGGAATTGTGTTTGGCCTGGCCCCGCGCGCAAGCGCAGCCAAAACTGACGCGAATGCCGTGTTGAAGGGTGAACCGTCAGGATGGCGAGGCCGCGCATCGCATTCCGTGACGTGCTGGTTGTGTCGCAGGTGGCCATTTGCTTTGTGCTGGTTTCCGCCTGCCTGCTTTCGTTGCGCGGATTGCAGCGCACGCTCACGGTGCCGCTGGGTTTTGATCCTCACGGCGTCACGGTGGCGGGCTTCGATCTGGGACTGGCCGGATACACGCACTGAACGCGGGCGTGATTTTCAGCGCCGCGCCCTACGCCGCGATGGAGAATCTTCCGGGCGTGCAAGTCCGCTGCTTATTCCAACTCGGTTCCGCTCAGCATTGATGAGAACACTTCCACGGTTTATGCGGAGAACCATCCTGCGCCCCGTGCCGGTGGGGAATCCAGATCGGCAATCACTTATGAAGTCTCGCCCAATTTCTTTGCGACCATGGGGATTCAACTGCTCGCGGGACGTGACTTCACCTGGCATGATGATTCCAAGTCGCCCCGGGTGGCAATAGTGAATCATGCTTTCGGACGGCAAGATTTTCGGCGAAGACAATCCCCTGGGGAAACGCTTTCACATAGGTTCCGGCAGCACACTAATGGAAGTAGTGGGCGTTACTGAAGATGGAAAATATTCGCGAGCCTGACGGAATCCCAGCAACTAGCCATCTTTCTACCCGCGCCGCAGCAATACAACACAACCACCACCATGATTGTGCGCTCCGCGCTGCCGGAGCAGGAGTTGATCAGTAGAATGCGCCAGGCTATTGGCGAATCTTGATCCTGATCTGCCTCTGTTCGGCGTTGGCGGGCTTGGCAATCTGCTGAGCTTTGCCTTTCTCCCGGCACGTGCTTCGGCCATCGCGCTGAGCGCGTTCGGAATACTTGCCATCATGCTGGCCGTTACGGGCATTTACGGTCTGGTGTGCCTACTCAGTGGCGCAGCGCACACATGAGATCGGCATTCGCGTGGCCATTGGCGCCGGCCCGGCACAGGTAGTCAAACTGGTGCTGGGGCGGACGTTCAAGCTGCTGGCGGCGGGATCGATGATCGGGCTGGTCATGGCCCTGGCGAGCACGCGATTTATGAGCAGCGTGATTTTTGGCGTGGGAACATCGGCTGATCTGGCTGGCATTTTGCCGCCGTACTGGTGACAATCGGCGTGCTGGGAGCGATCTCCACCTGGGCGCCTACGCGCCGCGCTCTGCGCATTGATCCTACGAGCGCACTGCGGCACGAGTAGCCTGCCGTTGTTTGCCGCTTTACGGTTTCGTCTCTCCCTCGGTATGTTAGAGAGAGATGCCACAAACACTTGCCGGATATGCGCAGATGCATCTGCAACTGGGGAACGAGATTGCCTTCGTCTACCGGCGGGGATTCCGTACGCATCGGTGGAGCTATCGTCAGGTAGGCCAATTGGCATGCTGTTTTGCGCGCGAGCTGGAGCGGCGCAAGATCGGCAAAGGCGATCGCGTGATGTTGTGGGGCGACAACTCCGCGGAGTGGGTAGCGGCTTTTTTTGGCTGCATGCTGCGCGGGGCCGTGGCCGTTCCCATGGACAAGATTGCCGCGCCCGGATTCGCACAGCGCGTGGCGGCTGATGTGGATGCAAGGCTATACGTTGGATCAGCGTCACTGGCGGAACATGCGAAAGGCGTTCCGTGGATTGAACTTGAAGCCTTGCACGATGCGATTGTCAATCTGGAAGCGGCCATGACTGTGGCCCGTACACGCCAGTGGATATTACGCGGGACGATCCGGCACAGATCATCTTTACCTCGGGCACCACGGCTGATCCGCGGGGGGTGGTGCTGACACACGGCAACATTCTGACCAGCGTTGATCCCATTGAGCGGGAGATACCGAAATATCGCAAGTACGAGCGCATCTTTCATCCCATACGATTTCTGCACATGCTTCCGCTGAGCCACGTGTTCGGCCAGACTATGGGCATGTTTATCCCACCGGTTATCGCCGGGACGGTGATGTTCCAGGACAGCTTCAAACCCAGCGATGTGATTGAGACCATCAAACGTGAGCGCGTCTCTGTGCTGGTGGCGGTGCCGAGGATTGCCGAATCGATGAAGGCCCGACTGGAGGCGGAACTTGGCGCCGTCAATCCGGGCGAATTGGGAGATCGCCGAGAAAGAAAAGTTTCTCAAACGCTGGTGGCGCTTCCGCAAAGTACATTCGCATCTGGGATGGAAGTTCTGGGCCATTATTTCCGGCGGCGCGGCGCTGGACCAGACGACAGAAGAATTCTGGCGACGGCTGGGCTATGGCGTGATTCAGGGCTATGGCTTGACGGAAACAAGTTCGCTGGTGAGTCTGAATCATCCGTTCAAGATTGCGGGCAGGTCCATTGGCAAAGTTCTGGGCGGACGCGAGATGAAACTCGATCCGGATACGGGTGAGATTCTGGTTCGCGGCGCGAATGTGGCCAAACAATACTGGCAGGGCAAGGAGTTGAAGCCCGTCACGGGCGAGGAAGGCTGGTTCCGCACCGGCGACCTGGGCGCAGTGGATGCTGATGGAAATCTTTATTTCAAGGGCCGCAGCAAGAATGTGATTGTTACGCCGGCGGGGTTGAAGATTTATCCGGAGGATCTGGAGCAGGCGCTACGGCAGCAGCCGGAGATCCGGGATTGCGTGGTATTTGGCGTGGCGCGCGGCGGCAACGCCGAAGCCTGCGCGGCGCTGCTGATGCGCAATGGTGCGTTCAGCGAACACGGCCGTGAGCAACGCCAACCAGCAGCTTGCGGATTTTCAGAAGATACGCTGCTGGCTGGAATGGCCGGATGAAGATTTTCCGCGCACGCCAACGCAGAAGCCGAAGATGGACATGATCCGTCGCGTGGCGGAGGCAAAGCTTGGCGGCGTGGTGGCCACGGAGGCAGGCGCCTACCATTTCATCTTCCGGCACGTTGCAGGACGTGATTGCGGGCGTCGCCGGGCACAGCGTTCAATTAAAGCCCGGACGCGCATCTGGAAGACGATTTGAACCTGAGCTCGCTGGAACGCGTGGAGCTGATGGCGGCGCTGGAGAATCGTTATCAGGTGGAGCTGAGCGATCGCGATTTCTCTCAGGTCACGACGGTGGGTGAACTGGAGAAGCTGCTGAAAAAATCGCGCGCCGCAGGAGACGGAAGAACCGAAAGCCCAGCAGGACTATCCGTATTCGCGATGGGCGCAGCGGTGGCCCATCACATGGATTCGCACGCTTGTCTATCACCTGGTCACGCTGCCATACATTCTTATGATGGGGCGGCCGCGGGTAATTGGCCGGGAGCGGCTGAAGGACTTTCACGAAACGGCGCTGATTGTGAGTAATCACATCACGCACATTGATATTGGTTACATCATGGCGGCGCTTCCCTTTCGCATGCGCCGACGCGTGGCCGTGGCGATGCAGGGTGAGATGCTGCGCAGCATGCGTCATCCTTCCAGGGACGTGCCACTGCTGCGGCGATGGCTTGATCAGCTTGACTATGTGTTGATCGCCGCGCTGTTCAACGTGTTCTCATTGCCGCAAAAGGCGCGCTATCGCGAAAGCTTCAAGTTCGCGGGCGAAATGGCGGACAAAGGCTACAACGTGGTGATCTTTCCCGAAGGCCGTCGCACGGATACCGGCGAGATGAGCGCTTTCCGCAGCGGCATTGGATTGCTGGCCACACATCTTGATCTGCCCGTAATCCCCATGCGCATTGATGGACTGTATCCCGCTGAAGGTGGCGAAGAAACATTATGCGAGTCCGGGGACGATTGAGGTGCGCATTGGCGATCCGGTACGGTTTGAAACCACGGCCGACCCGGAAGACATTGCCAAAGAATTACAGAGGATTGTGGCAGGGATTTAGCGCTTGGCAGAGCCGGTCTTGCGTGGTGCGGCAGCTCTGCTGGCGGTTGGCTTGCGCTTTCCTGTTTCGGCAGTACGGAGTTTTGATTCGCCTTGCGCTGTTTTCCTTCCGGGAGCTGATTTAGCTCGGGTAACTCCCTGGGCATCGACTTCCAGGGATTCCAGTTTCGGCAGCTTTTGTTTCAGCTTCAGCACTGGTTCAAACAGGTCCCCTAGTTTCTCCACGCGTTGCAGGGCCTGGTCGGCGGTGAAGACCAGCAGCTCAGGATCGCCCTGCTTCAGACACTCTTCCACTTCTTTCCAGGTCACGGGCGTTGAAACGGTAGGCTGGTCTTTGGCGCGCAAGGAATAGACGTTGACCGTGGTTTTGTAACTATCGTTCTGGCTCCAATCGACAAAGACTTTGTTGGTGCGCAGGGCCTTCTTCATGTCAGACACAACCAGATCAGGATGCTTTTGCTCCAGCAATCGCGCCACGGCCTTGGCAAACAGCTTGGTCTGGTCATAACTGACGGCCGTGTTAAGCGGGACATAGACTTGAAGGCCCTTGGAGCCGGAGGTCTTGGCGAAGGCATCCAGTCCGAAGCGGGCAAAGAGGTCGCGCACCCAGAGACCAACCCGGCAGCACTGCACAATGTTGGCCGGAGGGCCGGGGTCAAGATCGAAGGCGATCACCGTGGGCTGGGCCAGCTCTGGTGCGCGCGAAAGCGAGGTATGCAACTCAAGGTCAGCCAGATTCGCCAGCCATACCAATGACGGCAAGTCGGCCACGGTGCAGTAATACATGAATTTGTTGTTGCCTTCACTCCAGACCTTGGCGGTCTTCATCCATTCCGGACGATACGCGGGGCAGTTCTTCTCGTAAAAATGCATGCCTTCCACGCCATTGGGATATCGCTTGAGCGTGAGCGGACGGTCAGCCAGATGCGGCAGCAGCACGGGAGCCATGCGGATGTAATAGTCAATGACCTGGCCTTTGGTGAATCCGGCTTTGGGATACAAAACCTTTTCCAGATTCGATAGCTTGATCTCCCGGCCTTCAACCTGAATGATGGATTCCGTCTTTGCCACGTTGTGAGCTCCTGACTGCGTCCGCAAATTCTGACCTCTATTTTAGATGCCAGTTGAAGAGCCGCAATGCGGGATCGCGCTGAGACCTGTTTACCAATCCCCAGTCCAGAGCTGGTTTTCGGGGTGAAATCCAACAACACAGAACGGCTTTCCGCATCTAATGCTTGATGCCTTTGGAGCAGAACAAACCGCTGCCGGTTAGTTCTTCGCAACCACCCTGCTTCCCCGCAGTGCAGGAAGCGCTGTTTCGTGAAGTACTGGAATTGATGGAGCGCGAACGCGTGCCGGTGGTTGTGTCCGGGGCCTTTGCATTGCATGAGCACACGGGGATATGGCGCGATACCAAGGACCTGGACCTGTTCATGCCGGCGCGCGGAAGTGGCACGCGCACTGAACGTGCTAAGCCGTGATGGCTTTGAGACCGAGGTGCTGGATCCCATATGGCTGGCCAAGGCGCGCCGCGCGGAATACTTTGTGGACCTGATCACCGGCATGAGCAACGGCGTGGTGCGTGTGGATTACACATGGATACGCCGCGCCAGGCGTTCGAAGATATTTGGGATTTCAGCCCGCGTGCTGGCGCCGGAAGAGTTGATTGCTTCAAAAGTTTTCGTAACGCGACGCGAACGTTTTGACGGCGCGGACATCTGCCACATTATTTATGGTACGCGCGGCGATTTTGACTGGCAACGTTTGATGACGCTGATGGGCGAACACTGGCAGATGCTGCTGTGGTGCCTGGTGCTTTATCAATATATATATCCCGGCCACTGCAATTATGTACCGGACGAAATATGGGAAGAGCTGTTGTCACGGTTCAAGATGGAATTGAAGCATCCGAACAAGGCCATTGATTTCCGGGGCAGCCTGATTGATGAAAACATGTTCGCCATTGACGTGCTGGAGTGGGGCAAACGCGATGTGATGGAAGAATACCGGCTGCGGGCGGATTCGATCCAGGCAGACTGCACGTGCCAGGCGCAGAAACCTGATGAACGAGAAGAAGGACGAGAACGAAGCTGCTTAGATTTTAGACTGTAACTTGTAATGCTTTGAATCTTTGACCGATGAGAATTGCTGCCACCGCCGACCTACATTATTCTCCGCAGAGCTATGATCACATACGTGAGCCGCTGGCCCATGTGCGCGATGAGGCCGATGTGCTGGTGATCGCCGGCGACCTTACCAATTACGGCAAGCCGGAAGAAATGCACTCTCTGCTGAATGCGCTGGTGCGGCTGCGGCTTCCGATCATAGCCGTGCTGGGCAACCATGATTATGAGAGCTCCTGCGAACAGGAGCTGATGAAGATGATGACGGACGAAGGCATCAAAGTGCTGGACGGCAGCAGCTATGAGCGCGACGGTGTGGGCTTTGCCGGGGCCAAGGGATTTATCGGAGGATTTGGACGCGGCGTGCTGACGGCCTTCGGCGAAAAAGAGATCAAGGCATTTGTGCAGGCGTCATTGGATGAAACGCTGAAGCTGGAGCGTGCGCTCTCCATGATCCGGACAGAAAAGATTGTGATTGTCACGCATTATGCGCCGATTTCTGAAACCGTAATGGGCGAGCCGCAGGAAATATGGCCGTATCTGGGGAGCTCTCGGTTGGCGGAAGTGATTGATCGCCATGGGGCCAAGCTGGCGCTGCATGGGCACGCGCATCACGGGAAGCCGGACGGCAAAACCAGCGGCGGCGTTCCCGTGCATAATGTAGCGCTCAGTCTGCTGATGCAGCATAACGGCGGCAAACCGTACAGGGTGTTTGATGTGTAGGAGCTAGTAGCTGCTGGCTAGCTGCTAGCCTTTAGCCTTTAGCAATCAAAACGGTTAGCTTGCGCACATACGAGGCTACGACTTATGCCTGCGATAGTCTGGCAAGGTCCGGCTATGCATTCCAATCCGAACGATATTTCGATCCAACCATTCATCGCCGATCTTTCAATCCGGATTCTTTCGACGATCTTTGGCAATTTTGGCAATCATGGCAATGCATCCTCTCTGCTACTATTATTTCCAGTGAACTCCATTGGTTCCAACGTTGTTCGAATTGAAGCTGAAGCACTGCGTGAACTGGCGGAACGCATTGCCGGGCCCATGGCTGGCGACTTTACCGGCGCCGTGGAATGCCTGCATTCATGCGGTGGGCGCGTGGTGGTTACCGGCATGGGAAGAGCGGGATTATCGCCCGCAAGATTGCCGCGACCCTAAGTTCCACTGGCACGCCGGCGCTCTACCTGCACCCCGCAGAGGCCATCCATGGCGACCTGGGAATGGTGGTGAAGGGCGACGTGGTCCTGGCGCTTTCCTACAGCGGCGAGACGGAAGAGATTCTGCAACTGCTGGCTACGATCCGACGCACGGGCGTAAAGCTGGTGACGATTACGGGCGACAGCTTTATCCTTTTCTGATTACTCAGGCAAGGGTGGCTCAACCCAAACTTCATCACCCCAGCAGTCTTCATCGGCGGCAAATCCAGCATTCTGGGTGCTGGCGGGAAACGGTCAACTCTGGCGCAGGCGGCCGACATTGCACTGGATTGCTCCGTGGACAAGGAAGCGTGTTCCATGGGGCTGGCGCCAACGGCGTCCACCACGGCGATGCTTGCGCTGGGCGACGCCCTGGCCTTGTCACTGGCCGATAAACGCGGATTCAAGGAAGAAGATTTTGCCAACCTTCATCCCGGCGGGAAGCTGGGTAAGAAGCTGGCTCGCGTTTCTCAACTGATGCATTCAGGTGACGCGATACCGCGGGTTGAACGCGCTACCAAAATGTCTGACGTGATTTACGAAATGTCACGCAAAGGGCTGGGCATAACCACGGTTGTCGAAGACGGAAAGCTGGCGGGCGTGATCAGCGACGGCGATCTGCGACGGCTGCTGCAAATCGCAAAGACATTCTCAGCCTCACTGCCGGCGATTGCATGATGACCACTCCCAAGACGATTACGCCGGACGAATTCGCAATGACTGCCCTGCACATCATGGAAGAGAAAAAGATCACCTCATTGGTCGTGACGCTGGCCGATGGCCAGGTGGAAGGAATTATTCATCTGCATGATTTGTGGGGGACGCAAATGGTTTAAAAGCAGCCATTAGCACTTAGCCATTAGCCTTTAGCTTGATATTGGTGAGCCCGTCAGCTTGGCTAAAGGCCAAGCTAGCAAGGCTAAATTCTGAAGACTAAGTACGTCTTGTCAATTGCTAATTATGCTCATGTGCTATCTGAAGGATTTAAATGCCTAAGTCTTCTGATCTCGCGCTGAAAATCAAACTCATTCTTGTTCGACGTGGACGGCGTTCTCACCGACGGCAGCATATGGTTCTTCCCTGCGCCGGCATCGGGGCCGCGGGCGACGGACACGCATCGCCAGCAGCATGGCGATGCGCCGGGCTTTGGGATTATCAGCCATGAAATGATGGAAGCCAAAGGCTTCAACGCTCATGACGGCACAGCCATCTCACTGGCGCGGCTGGGCGGGATCAAAACCGGGATGGTGACCAAGCGCATCTCCGAGACGGTGGCGCTGCGCGCGCGCGATCTGAAGATTGATTTTCTCTTTCAAGGCGCGGACAACAAATCAGAAGTGCTGGACAAAATCCTGGCGCAGAGCGGGCTAAAACCAGAACAAGTGGCCTATGTTGGCGATGATGTGATTGATCTTCCCATCATGCGTCGTTGCGGGCTGGCGATTGCAGTGGCGAACGCGCGTCCGCAGGTGAAGGCGATGGCACATTGGGAGACGCCGTCACGCGGCGGCCAGGGCGCTGCCCGTGATGCGGTGGAATATGTGCTTCAGGCGCAGGGATCGCTGGATAAAGTGATTGAAGCGTACATTCAGGCGCGAACGTCGCTCAGCGAGCGGTAGCGAGCAACCAACTTTGTCGGCCTTGCTCAACTATCTTCTATCTTCTACTTCTATACTTCTTAAACCACCGGTATACTTCCTAAACCACCGGGCCGTTTCCCTTGCCTATGCCGGGTGGATTTCTAATCGCGGACTCAACGTAGCTCTTGGCCGCGCGGGCGGCATCGAGCAGTCCTTTGCCCAGGGCCAGATGGCAGGCCAGCGAGGTGGAAAATGCGCAGCCTGTGCCGTGCGTGGAGGTGCTCATGATTCGCGGTCCGACAAGGTGCACAGGATCGCGCCCATCACGACTCAGGAGATCATCGGGTGGATCGAGGTGTCCGCCGGTAATCACCACGTTGCGTGCGCCCAGGTCATGAAGCGCGCCTGCGGCAGGGGCCATTTCGTCTGCGGTGGTAACGGACAATCCGGTGAGTTCGGAAGCCTCGGCAATGTTGGGAGTGATCACCGTGGCCAGACCCAGGATTCGATCCTTCAGTATCTGAATTCCGTCCTCAGGTAGCAGCTCAGCGCCGGATGATGATCTGATCACCGGATCGAGAACGACATGAGCAACCTGGTTGCGCTTGAGAAAAGCCACCACGGCCCGCGCCGCCTCAGCCGATCCCAGCATTCCAATTTTGATGGCCGCAATGTCAACGTCATTGACCAGCTCTTCCAGGGTCTCTGTGATAATGCGGCCCTCCACGGGATCCACGCGCTTCACGCCCCGGGTGGACTGGACAGTGAGCGCGGTGATGCAGCTTACCCCGTAGCATTTGTGGGCTGAAATGGTCTTGATGTCCGCCGTGATGCCGGCCCCCGACGAAGGGTCGTATCCGGCGATGGTGAGGACAACAGGCGGCTCTGTGGATTTTCTGGGGTTCATGGGTTCAGCCATCAACATTGTAAATAGACACTTGCGGAGAGAAATGAGTTGTGACTTGGGTTACGAAATCCGAATCCCACTTTGGATTGTCATGCTAGACCAACACTGCCGGAGTCCGAACCGGCCTCACCGCGAACTTTCCAGCCGCCCTTGCCAGGACTATTCTTTCCCGACGCTGATGCGCCAAGGCAGCCGCAGGCGGATCATGAGCATTGTTGTTAAAATAGGCCCGAGCGGTTCGGAGAAAAGCTACAACAACAAAAACATGCAGGTCATCTTTGGTATCCATGCCGTGGAAGAAGCACTGGCGGCACGCGGACGCGCGTTTGAATACGTGGCCGTTGCCGGTGGTCGCGGCGACGCTCGCATACATAAAATCACACAGCTTTGCCGGAGCACCGGCGTGCCCGTCCGGGCTATGCAGCGCGACGACTTGACCCGGCTGGCGCAGACGCCATCCCACCAGGGCGTGGTTGCGGTGAGCGCGGAAAAGCAATACGTGGACCTGGATGACGTACTTGCAGCCAAGCGCGGACAGTATGCCTTTGTCGCCGTGCTGGATGGAATTGAAGATCCGCACAACCTGGGTGCGATCATTCGAACAGCCGAAGGAGCTGGTGTTGATGGCATCCTGATTCCGGAACGTCGCGCAACGGGAGTGACAGCCACGGTGGTGAAAGCCTCAGCCGGAGCGACCGAGTATCTGCCCATCGCCAAGGTGACCAATATCGGACGCACGGTAGAGGAACTGAAAGAAAAAAACATCTGGACCGTTGGGCTGGATGAGCGCGGGCACCAAACTCTACGATCAAATTGACTACAAGATGGATTGTGCGCTGGTGCTGGGCGCCGAAGGCCACGGGCTGCATGAACAGGTCCGCAAGAAATGTGATTTTCTGGTGTCCATCCCCATGATGGGCAAGATTGCGTCACTGAATGTCTCAGTAGCGGCCGCGATCGTGATGTATGAAGTGGCACGCCAGCGGCGTAAGTAAGCATCGTCCATCAAACATGCGCCAGCAAAACAAGGGCTAACAATTTACCCAGCGACCAGCAGTCGAGACGTAACATGCCACGTCTCTACAGCGAACTCGTCGGTCATCCGGCATTACCGACTGTAGGGATGCCTCGCTTCGCTCGGGAGTAAAAGAAAAACCACTATTCGTAACGTAAAGCGATCATCGGATCAACCTTTGATGCTCGATACGCCGGGATGTAGCACGCCAGGATTGAGACCACGCCAACCAAGATGATGACTGCGACCAAGACTCCGGCATCGGTTGGCTTGACGCCAAATAGCAGTCTGCTGAATGACGTAACGAAGCGAGTTGCGATCAGGGACAGCACGACTCCGAAGGCAATGCCGGTCAGCGTGAGCTTAATTCCGGTCCTGAGCACCATTTGTACGACGTTGCCGCGGCTGGCTCCAAGCGTCATGCGGACGCCGATTTCGCGGGTCCGCTGAGCAACGCTATACGAGATGACGCCATACAGACCCACCGCGGTCAGCAGCAACGCGAGTCCGCCAAAAGCCTGCAGCAGCGTGGACTGGAAACGCGGCGTGGTCAGCGTGGCTGCAAGATACTCATCCATGGTCTTGATGTCATAGATGGGCAAATCACGGTCCATGGTGGCCACCACATTGCGCACGGACGAGGTGATGCTGTGCGGTTCCACGCTGGTACGCAAACACACCGCCATGGACCCGAAATTCAGTTGCGTGTCAGGAATGTAGTATTCGGGGCGGTCTTCCACGTCCAGCCTCTGGCTTTTGACATTGCCAACAATTCCAACAATCTCACGCGGCTGCGGTTTGCCGTGGTTGGAAGCGCCCGGCGTGATGTGCTTGCCGATGGGATTTTCATTCGGGAAATAGCGCTGCGCAAAAGCTTCATTCACAATGACGACACCGGGGGCCTTTTCATTGTCGTGATCGGTAAAGTCACGCCCGCCCTTAATGGGAATGTTGAATGTATGGAAGTAGTCAGGCGTTACGATCTTGATGTCGGCGGAAGGCTCCTCAGCTTTCGGCACCGGACGGCCTTCAATCTCGAAAGTGATGATGGAATTGCTTCCGCTCAAAGGTAACGGGGTAACGGCAGCCGCTGAAACCACCCCGGGGACAGCCCGCAGGCGGGCGAGAAGCTGGGTGTAGAAATCAATCTGCTGCTGCTCGTTATATGACTTCTCAGGCAAATCAAAGTTCAGCGTGAGGACGTTGTGCGGATTCATTCCCGGATCAACGGAAAGAATACGGTGAAAGCTGCGCAGCAGGAGTCCGGCGACCACCAGCAACATGAGGCCCAGCGTGGTCTCCGCCACAACCAGAGCACCGCGCAGGCGGTTGTGAGAAACGTTTGCCGTGCTGCTGCGGCCTTCTTTCATAAACTCATTAAGGTTGGGACTGGCCGCGCGCAATGCAGGCACCAAGCCAAAGATTAAGCTGGTGAAGAGGGCAATAACAGCAGTGAAGGCAAGTACAGAACCATCAAGCCCGGCGCCCTGGATGCGACGCATGCTTTCAGCATTCAGGCTGATCAATATCTTGAGAGCCCACCAGGCCAGAGGAATTCCGAGCATGGCGCCGGCGATTCCCAGAACCATGCTTTCCGTCAGCATCTGGCGGACTACACGCATGCGGCTGGCGCCCAGTGCGGCACGCAGGGCGATTTCTTTGTTACGTCCGCTGGCGCGCACCAACAGCAGGTTAGCAACATTCAGGCACGCAATCAGCAGCACCACCGCTACGGAAACCAGCAGAATCACCAGTTGCGTACGATTCCGGCCCACCAGATGTTCCAGCTCCGTGATGACCGTGGCGGCAGGAAATTTCTTGTTGGTATCAGGATATTGTGCAGCCAGATTGCGCGTGATCAGGTTGAGTTCTTCCCGCGCAGTTTCCAAGAGAGACACCCGGCTTCAACCTGGCTATTCCCCGCAGGAAATGAGCGCCGCGCTGGGTGGTAATCGGCCGGTTCTTTGGGGTCTGAATGTTTCAGCCTCTACGGCAAACGTGCGCCACAACTCGGGCGGATCACCTTCCATGGGAAGCACGAATCCAGGGGGCATCACTCCCACGACCGTATAACTCTGCTTGTCCAGCGTGATGTTACGGCCAACAATGCCGCGGTCGCCATGAAAGGCTGAGTCCCAAAGATGATGGCTGAGCACCGCAACGCGTGATCCAGGTTTCTCTTCCTCACGTGTGAAGCCGCGACCAAGAAAAGGCTGTTTGCCTATCACACTGAAGAAATCGCCGGAAACCGTGGAACGCCGTGACATGAAGGGGCTGCGCCAACCCGGTGAGGGTGAAGTTGTCTCCATGGTACGAAGCGAGGCCGGTGAAGGATTTTGCCGCAGCCCGCATATCAAAAAAATCAGGATAGGACATGGCGAACGGCCGGTTTGCGTCCGCCTGATTTGAAAAAGCAGAAGTGACAAACAGCAGACGATCCGGTTCCGGCACCGGCAGCGGCTTGAGCAACACCGCATTCACGATGCTGAAGATGGCGGTGTTGGCGCCGATGCCCAAGGCGAGCGTGATGACGGCAACAATGGTAAAGCCAGGCGACTTGCCGAGCGTTCGCAAGCCATAGCGAATGTCTTGAATGAGTGTAGTCACACGTGACCTGTTTGCGCCTGCGCGCATTGAAGTTGGCTGAAAAATTAAGTTGGGCGCGGCTTATGCCATCTCAGCTTGCCTGGCGGCTTCCGTTTCTTCAACTACCTTGCCGTCAAAGAGATGGATGGTCCGCTCAGCGTGCTTGGCAAAACGCGCGTCGTGGGTCACCATGCAGATGGTGGCGCCTTCACGATGGAGCTGTTGCAACAGGTCCATGACGGCTTCGCCATTGCGTGAATCCAGGTTTCCGGTAGGCTCATCAGCCAGCAGGATGGAGGGTGATCCACCCAGTGCGCGGGCCACGGCCACACGCTGCTGCTGACCGCCGGATAGCTGTGATGGATAATGACGCATACGATGCGCCATGCCGACCTTCTCCAGCGATTCCTGCACACGCTTTTTGCGTTCCGCTGAAGACATGGAACGATAGGTGAGCGGCAGCTCAACATTTTCGTAAACAGTGAGATCGCCGATCAGGTTAAAGCTCTGGAAGATGAAACCGATTTCCTGATTGCGGATACGCGCGCGATCAGAGAAATCAAGTCCCTGAACCGGGCGGCTGTTTAGAACGTAAGAGCCGTCCGTGGGTGAATCAAGCAGGCCGATGATGGAGAGCAGCGTTGATTTACCGCAGCCGGAAGGGCCGGCAATGGCAACATATTCGCCCTTAACAATGTCCAGATGGATGCCGGAAAGTGCGTGCGTCTCCACTTCATCCGTGTAAAAGACCTTGGTCACATTTTCCAGCCTGATCAATGTTTGTCTAATTGCCACGTTTTTGCTCTCCTGTTTAAACGAAGTTCGTTGTGATGAAGCTTTGCTTTACTGAATACTGTGTTGCTGACGCACGGTTACTGGTCACGGATCGAGAATTATCGGTCAAGACGAATTCTTTCCTGGTTGTCCCAACGCGACATGTCAGAAAGTATCACCTGGTCGCCTTCCTTGAGACCACGAATCACTTCTATCGTGTTTACGGAACTGCGCCCCAGTTCCACGGGAACACGGGTTGCGCCTTTACCGTCAGGATCAATCTTGAACATGCTAACGGTACTCTTTTCCTGGCCAAAGGCGGGGCGTCCTACGTAGAGAACGTTATCGAGCTTCTCCAGAGTGATGGTTCCGTCCACGCTCAGATCAGGCCGCGCGCCCTTAGGCGGAGCTTCGTCCAAACTTACATCCACGGTTACGGTGCCGTTCAGAACGGCGGGATCAATGCGGGCAACATGGCCTTTGACGATACCGTTATGGGTATCAATCTCCGCGTTCTGGCCGATCACGATGTCTTTGGCCTGCGTTTCAGGAATCTTCAGTTCGGCTTTGAGATGGTCAGGCTGCACCACTTTGGCAAGAATCGCGCCCTGGGCCACGCGCTGTCCGACCTGTACCGGCAGTTCCTGTAACACACCGGAGATGCCGGCGCGTACCTTGAGTGAATCGAGTTGCTTGTTGCGCAATTGCGCCAGCGCCAGCTTCTGGTCAATATTTGCCTGTTGCACCGCAAGCTGCGTCTTGACGGCTTCAGTGCTTTCAGCAATTCTTTCCTGCTCAATCTGGTGGCGGACTTCCATCTCATGCGCCTTGGCCAGAGAAGCCTTCAAGGCTGAATCTGACAGCACGCCAATTTTATTCAATTCCTTGTTCGCGTCGGCATCGCGTTTGGCATTTTCATAGTCCGCATCAACTGTTGCCGCGCCGGCCTTCAACGTCATCAAATCGCTGTGCACCTTGGCCGTGGTGTTATGAAGTTCCGCCTGCGCGGATTTCACGTCCAGCCCGGAAGCAATGGCTTCCTGCGCAACCTGCGGATTGGAAAGCTCCATGATCACAGTATCCGGTTTGACTGGAGTTCCGGGAAGCACGATGATGCGCTCCACGCGAACGTCAGTCTCTGCGGGAATTAGACGTACATCTTCAGGAATCGGCACCAGCGTACCCAGACCGCGGACCTGGCGCATCATGGATCCCCGTTTGACCGTGTCCGGCCAAATGGTGCTGTACTCCACGCTGGGAGCCGCCGGCTTCAACGTACCAACACCCAGGGTTATGCCCACCACCGCTACCACAGCGGCTGCCGCCAGAAGCATCTGCCTTTGACGCTTCTTCCGTTTTACCGATTCATCGCGAACAATATCCATATGCGATTAAGAATAGGTGCATCCTGGGTGCCAAAGCATATTTCGCCATAACATTATGATTCTAAAAGGCTAAACTTGCTTTATTCTAAGACACTTCTGATCCTCGGTTGTCCATTCCTGCAATAAAGTGTGCGGAAACGAACAGTTAAAATAAGCCTCACAGTTCCCATACTATAGACCGTTTGGGACCTGCACTGGTTATGGAAAATTCAGAAAAAAGTGGCCGCCTTTTCTATACCGATCAGTACGTGATTACGCTTCCGGACGGGCATAAGTTCCCTGTCCGCAAATATGGACTGGTTCGGCAGATGCTTATGGCTGACGGGCTCTTCCATTTTGAGCGCGCTCCCCTGGCCGATCCGGAAATCATTGAGCTGGCCCATGATCCTGAGTACGTGCGCAACTTCATGGCTGGAGAACTGCCGCCAGCCGCCATGCGACGCATCGGTCTTCCCTGGTCAGACGTACTGGTAAACCGGTCACGGGCTTCCGTGGGAGCCACTGTAAGGGCCGCGTACGATGCCATTGAACACGGATGGGGTGGAACGCTGGGCGGCGGTACCCACCATGCTTTCCGAGCTGAAGGCGCCGGTTTCTGTGTCTTCAATGACATTGCGGTGGCCATCCAATCGTTGCGCAAAAATGAGAAGATCAGGCGCGCTGCGGTGATAGATCTTGACGTCCATCAGGGTGATGGCACAGCCGAAATATTCTCCCAGGATCCCCACGTGTTTACCCTTTCCATTCATTGCCAGAGCAATTTTCCTTTCCGTAAACAGACCAGCAGGCTGGACGTGGCGCTGGCGGATAAGCTTGAAGACCATGAATACTTGCAAACACTTGAATCAGTCCTTCCGCGGATATTCGAGTTTGGGCCAGACATTATTTTTTACCAATCAGGCGTGGACGCACTGGATAGCGATGTTCTGGGACGGCTCTCACTAACACCGCAAGGACTCATTCTTCGCGACCGAATGGTCATGAATAGCGTGCGCGATTCAGGGATTCCGCTGGTGCTGACATCCGGCGGCGGCTATTCCAAACCCATCGAACTCAGCGCTGAAGCGCATGCCAATACCTATCGCACGGCATGGGAAATTTATTTTGCAAATGGGCGATAGGCAATTGCTTTATGCGACCCTGGCGTAAAGCTTTACCTCCTTTAGCAAGTCCTCAGCCCGCATCGCCGAGCACGCGATAGACCTGCGATGGCAATTCCGGGGCGGTCTCTGCAATGGTGTAACTTTGCAGGATCAGCGGAAGCGCTTTTTCCATACGCTGAGTAGAGTTGTAATGCACCGTGCACAGCGCTTCACCGGCGGTGACCCTGTCACCAATCTTCTTATGGACAATAATCCCCACGGCCGGTTCCACGTTGTCTTCTTTGCGCTCCCTTCCACCTCCCAGAAGTACGCTCGCCGTACCGATCTGCTCACACATGATGGCCGTAACGTAGCCTGACTCGGCGCTCGCCAGTTCCATGTGCTGCTTCGCTTTGGGCAGAATGGAAATGTCATCCACAACCTTCTCATTCCCGCCCTGAAGCCGGATCAACTGGCGAAACTTCTCTTTCGCCTGCCCATTCGCAATTAACTGTTGCGCGAGTGAGCGCCCTTCATCCACGGTTTTCACTCTGTGGCCGAGCAGGAACATCCATGCCGCAAGCGTCAGGCACAACTCGCGCAGATCATGTGGGCCTCTACCGTCCAGAATCTCCAGACATTCCGCCACTTCAAGCGCATTGCCCACGGCATGTCCAAGCGGCTGACTCATGTCAGTGATTAATGCGGCGATTCGTTTACCCAGCCGCTGGCCGGTCTCCACCATCAGCTCGGCCAGGAATACCGCGTCTTCTTGTGACTTCATGAATGCGCCACTGCCGGTTTTTACGTCCAGCACCAAAGCATCAATTCCCTCCGCGAGCTTTTTGCTCATAATGGACGCGCAGATCAGGTAAGGGCTTTCTACGGTCCCAGTCACATCCCGCAATGCATAGAGCTTTTTGTCAGCCGGCGCGATCTCCGGTGTCTGCCCGATCATGGCCGTACCGCATTCGGCCAGGACGCGTCGAAATTCACTGGTGGAAAGATTTACGTTGAAGCCAGGAATGGATTCCAGCTTGTCCAGCGTACCGCCGGTATGTCCAAGACCTCGACCGCTGATCATGGGAACGTAAATGCCGCCAGCAGCCACCAGTGGCGCGAGGACCAGAGACGTTTTGTCACCCACGCCGCCGGTGGAATGTTTGTCCACCTTGGCGGCAGGGAGTGAAGAAAAGTCCATGATCTTACCGGAATTCAGCATGGATTCGGTCAGGGCGGCCAGCTCCGCGCGCGTCATCAGGCGCAACACCACGACCATCAGGAACGCGGCTATCTGGTAGTCAGGTATGCGCCCGCGCGTATAGCCATCGACCAGGAATTCTATTTCAGCGCGTTGCAGTTCGCGACCATCGCGCTTTTTCCGGATTAAGTCAGTGACATGCATTGTGTGGGTCAGCATAAACGGAAACTTTGGGGCCGTAAATCAGGCATGCACATGGCTTGATACCCCCTGACAACCGCGGAACTTGCTGCAACATCAGAACTGCTGAATGGCTAGTGGTGTGCCAAAACTAGCCTTATTATTTTGCGCGGGCCCCTTCTTACGTTTAGACCATCAGCGCACAAGACAGCGGGAGGCGACATGAAGAAATCCATTCAATTCACGGCGTCTCTCCGCTTCCGATTGGCCGTTGCTTTCGCCATCGCATTCATGGCGCTGCCAGGGCTGCTCGCCATAGGCAAAGCACAGATTTTGCGTGGTACGGTGGTTGATTCCGCCGGCTTCGTGGTCACGGATGCGGAAGTTACCGCAACTTCGAAAAGCGCTACCGCCTCCATCCACACGGTCAAGAATGGCGAATTTGAATTCAAAGACATTGCTCCGCCGGCAGACGTAACGGTCCACGCTGCCGGATTCGCGGCAGCTACTACCACATGGAACGGCGAACCCTCCATCACAATCACGCTCAAGCCGGGACAGGTGCAGCAGGAGATTGTTGTCACAGCTAATCGCGTAGGCACGCCCTTGGCTGATGTTCCATCATCGGTCTCGCGCCTCTCGCTTTCCCAGATTGCCGGATCTCCGTACCTCCAACTGGATGACATTCTTCGCCAGGTGCCCGGATTTTCCCTGTTTCGACGTACCAGTTCGCTGGTGGCGAATCCGACTACGCAGGGTGTATCACTGCGAGGTCTTGGCGCCAGCGGCGCCAGCCGCGCGCTGGTTTTCTTTGACGACATACCGCTGAACGATCCCTTTGGCGGATGGGTTTACTGGGACCGCGTACCGCTCACAGACATCGCCGCACTTGAGGCATTGCGCGGCGGCGGCTCGGCTTTATACGGAAGCGGCGCGCTGGCCGGAGTGGTTGCCATGGAACGCCGGGATTTCAGCAATCGCGCTCTTTCACTTGACCTCTCTGAAGGGCAGCTAGGCATTTCCGATGGCAGTGCCACGCTTTCCCAGCATTTTGGACCATACGGCATCAGCGCTTCCGCGCAGGGCATGCGGTCCGATGGTTACATTCCAGTTCCTTCATCCGCTAAGAGGCTCCGTGGATACTCCGGCAAGCTTGCGTTATGGAACTGGACGCTTATATCTGGACCGCCAATTCTCTAACGGCACTGCATTTGTAAGCGGCAATCTGTTTAACGAGTCGCGGAACAACGGCACCGCATTGCAAGTCAATGACACGCGTCTGGCAGAGGGCGAAGCGGGAACCAATCTGGCCGTAGCGGGCGGCGCATTGAGTTTGCGAACATTTCTTACCACCCAGCACTTTGACCAGACATTTTCATCCATCGCCGTGGACCGGAATTCAGAAAGCCTGGTGCGCGCGCAGGCGGTACCGGCGCAGCAGTTCGGCTTTTCCGCGGTCTGGAACCGGCAACTCGGGCAGCGTAACACGTTTGCCCTCGGCATTGATTTTCGCCGCGTCACCGGACACAGCGCGGAAACTCTTTTTACACGCGGCGCGGCCACAGGCGCCGTTGACTCCGGCGGACGACAGCGATACTTTGGCGCATTCCTCGAAGACTCATTCCTTCTGACCTCGCGTTTGCGAATTACAGCGGCAACCCGCGCCGACACCTGGAAGAATTACGATGCACGCTCTCGCAGCCGCACCTTCGCATCCGGCGTCTCTTCACTGACGCCATTTGCTGATCGTGACAGCGCCGCTTTTTCTCCCTCGCTCGGCGCGGTGTATCAATTGACGCATCTGGTAGCGCTCACCGGATCAGCTTACGGCGCTTTTCGCACGCCAACGTTGAATGAACTCTATCGCGCATTTCGCCTCGGCAACGTGCTCACCGAGGCCAATGATGCGCTGCATCCTGAACGGCTCCGCGGCGCCGATGGCGGCGTGACCATTGGCTCAGCGCCCATATTTCTTCGCGCTACCTACTTCTGGAACAAGATTCATGATGCGGTGGGCAATCGCACCATCTCCACCACACCCACGCTGATCACGCGCCAGCGCCAGAATATCGGCGACATACTTGCCAAGGGCGTCGAAGTGGAACTGGAAGCGAATCTGCCCAGGCACATCGTGACGCGGACCGCTTACGAATACTCAGACTCCACCATCTCGCGGTCGCTCGACGCCGCGCTGCTGGGTTTGCGCACTCCGCAGGTTCCACTGCACGCTGCATCACAATCCCTCATGTATAACGGACGCCGCTGGAGCGGCACCGTCACCGGACGCTACGTCACTCGGCAGTTTGATGACGATCTGAATACTTTCCTTCTTCCCAGTTATTTCACCGCTGACATGATGTTGCGATGGCGGCTGGGTAGCCGTGTGGAACCATACCTCGCCTGCGAAAACCTGTTCGATCGCGATTATTTCACCGGACGTACGCCAACCCCTACGCTCGGCACACCTCGCCTTGTCCGCGGTGGAGTCAGGTTAAGATTGGGATCGGCAAGGTAATCTGCCCGAAATTTAAGGTTAAAACTCGAAATTAAAATTTTCTCGCTCACAATTGCTCAAATTTTCCGGCAAGCTTCGATTCAACTCTTGCTCATCACAGCCTGAAGCTTTCCGGCAGCAGGTCAGCAATTGACATCTCGCAATATCCTTGCTGTCCTTTGAAGATCACCACCGCCTCCTGGCCAAATTCCGCAATCACCTGACGACACGCGCCGCACGGTGAGCATGGCAGTTCCTGTCCATTCACCACCGCCACGGCACGGACGGCGTAATTTCTCGGCCTTGCTTTGCTGTACCGCCGTGAAGATGGCGGACCGTCTCTGCGCAGTTCGTCAATCCATACGACGCGTTCTCCACATTGCAGCCTGAAAACACTTCGCCGGAATCGGTGAGTACGGCCGCTCCCACATGGAAATTTGAATACGGCGCATGGGCCCGTTTAAGCGCATTACGCGCTACTGTGAGCAGCATTTCGCGCTGTTCCGAGGTAAGCGATGCAGAGGACATAGTGGTTGCTCCTGTAACAACCTGACTTACACTACCATCACGCCTGAAACTGTTTCCATATTGACAATCAGGGTTTGCTGCTCCAATTACCCAATTACCAAATTACTCAATTACCAAATCAAGTGGGGCGCCTCCCCGGTCATCCCAAGATTTAAAGGACTTAGCGGAATCATCCCAGCCAATCC
The DNA here is from genome assembly GCA_963824835.1 of Terriglobia bacterium. GTDB lineage: Bacteria > Acidobacteriota > Terriglobia > Terriglobales > Acidobacteriaceae > Angelobacter. The sequence goes on from CAWGRA010000009.1 coordinate 51,582, forward strand.
CGGTTTTGATTTTCCGATCACGAGATTCTCCCGATGCCAATCACCCGATCACCCGATAAACAACCTTGTAGCACGTTTTACAGCGTGCATAAAGTAATCAAAAGTTTAGCTGCCATGAGCTTTTTCTTCCGCACACCCGTTTGACATAGACGCTATATTTCCATTATTGTAGAAATATGAGAAAAGGCGCATGACAGTTAAACAAGACCAGGCCGTGATCCGATTCGCGGACATGTTATCAGCCATGGGCACCGAGCCCAGGCTGCGCATTGTTCGTTTATTGCTGTCCGCCCACCCGGAAGGAATGGTTGTTGGTGAAATCGGCGATGAACTCGATATCCCCAATTCCACCCTCTCTCACCATCTTGAAAAACTGAAAAATGAAGACCTGGTGCTGGTCCAGCGCGAAGGGACTTTCCTGCGCTACAGGGCCAACACTCAGGCGCTTCAAGACTTGCTGGGATTTCTGTACGCCGAGTGTTGTACCCGGAACAAAGCGATTGAACCGCAGAAGATCGTTTGCTGCCGCTGATTTATTTACTAAGGGGAAGTTCAATGAACGAAACTATTCAGGAAGTCGTCAAAGCGAAATATGGAGAAGCAGCTCGCCGTGTAGCCGCCGGCCAGGGTAACAGTTGTTGCGGCGCCGCGGCCTGCGGCACGGACATTGACCCGATCACCCGTGATCTCTACCAAAGCTCGCAGACCAGCCTGGTGCCGGAGCAAGCCGTAAGAGCTTCGCTGGGTTGCGGAAATCCAACGGCGCTGGCACAGCTCCACGCAGGTGAAACGGTGCTTGATCTGGGATCGGGCGGGGGCATTGATGTGCTGCTCTCCGCCAGGCGGGTTGGGCCTACCGGCAAAGCATACGGGCTTGATATGACCGATGACATGCTGGCTTTGGCCCGGCAGAACCAAAAACAATCGGGCATTGAGAACGTGGAATTCCTGAAAGGCGAGATCGAAAACATTCCCCTGCCTGATAACTCAGTGGACGTGATTATCTCGAATTGCGTGATCAATCTCTCCGCGGACAAGGACCGCGCCTTGAGAGAGGCGTTTCGGGTCCTGAAGCCGGGCGGCCGCTTCGCCGTTTCTGACGTGGTGACGCGCGGCAATATACCTGAGGAAATTCGCAAAAGCCTGCTGCTCTGGGTCGGATGTATCGCTGGCGCTCTTACGGACGTGGAGTATGTGTCCAAGCTTACCAAAGCCGGGTTCGACAAAATCGATGTGGAACCCACCAGAGTTTACAACGTGGAAGATGCGCGCACGGTCCTGAGCGGTCATGGCATTGATGTGGACGCACTCGCTCCCCAGGTGGAAGGTAAATTCATGAGTGCTTTTGTGACGGCAACCAAACCTGCTGGCTGTTGCGGCCCCGCATGCTTGCAAGTAACACCGCTGTAAAGAAAAGCGTGCAGTTGCGAAGCGGCAAAAGTGCGGAAAGAAAATTGTGCGCCCGCGCTACGCTGCCATTGGCGGCAGCACCCTCCGGATGTCATCCAGGAACTCTGGCGCAGTGCTGGCGGCCATGCAACGATCAGGTTTTGAAAGCGTGGGAACAGGCGACAGACACACAATACGCATGTCAGGCCAATGAGTACGAACAGAACGGATCAGAAAATCCTGTTCATCTGCCGGAACTGTGTGACAGATGATTAACAGTTGGAAAAGCCTGGATTCCAGTTGCGTCAACACAGTCTGCTGCGAGCATGTATTCAGTACCTTGTACCGGGCTTTCCTCAACAACAATGCCCTGATGGTCATAAGCATGGGGTCATACCCGAAAGACATTATGCGGAATTTTCTCGTACTTTCCATGATCACCGCCATCTGTTTTCCAATTCCATCAATCGCCGAACAACAGACTTAAGCATTCTGGGGGCCGTTCTACTCGCACTCGCAAACCATTTCGGATCCTCTCAGCCCTACCGGCAAACTTAAACAGGAACAAGATGAACTTTCGCATCCGACTTTATTGCTTTGAAACCTTAAACTTGGCGTCTTTTCAAATTTCGCGGATCTCTCGCCCGCGTGGGCCTTCTGCATCTGCTCCCAAATGTTTTTCACAATTTTCCGTTTAGCGTTTCTGCTGGAATGATCGCAAGCGGCAATATGTAAAATTTACATCTGCAAGTCCGTTGCTCATCTTGAAAAAGAATGCGAAGGAAGGTATCTGTGAATCCAGCACGCGGTCCCTCACCTTGATTCGGTCGCTGAAGAACACACCACCTCATTGCCGAGAATTCCAGATGACGAAGCTTTGTTCTTCACCATCCGGATCGAGTCGGATCGCCTGCCATGATCAGATTGTTGAGCGTTGCGCTGTCGCTAACTTCGTTAAATCTCTGTTCTTTTTCAATGCCGCGGAGCGAAGACCACGGCTGCATTGAAAACTCCCACAATGACCCGGCCATTGGCTATCACGGGTATACCGAAGGCAGTGGCTTCGCCCAGACCATCGCCACGATTCATGTTGCTATTCCATAGTTCGTTCGAAACTGCCGTAGCATCATAGGCATGCAATATGGCTTGCCCGGTCAGCGCCTTTTCATAAGCCCACACAATTCCGTTTTGCGCGCCGCTGGATGAAACCACCGTGTTGGCGCCGCGTAGCCCATAAGAGGTTGGTGACACCGCAACCGGCGTTGCCGCTACCGTGCCGGCGCCCTGGAAATGGAATTGACGCAGCGGACCATTCGCCGTTCCCATATACAGATTCTGGTTCCAGTAGGATGCATTGCCGTACATGCGCTGCCAGTCCGTGCCCTCAGCAAAGCCATCACCCATGCCGGTGACACATGTCTTGTTGCCTACCACCAACATCTGCGGGATCTGCGTGTCTCCTGCGGGGTTGAACTTGCCAAGATTATCCAGGTTCAGTATGTACAGGCGCCCTTCCTTGTTAATGGCCGCGCCGAGCCTGCGCGTGGGATCAACTTCGGCAGGAAGAATCGCCAGGCCACCGGATCCAATTTCCAGATCAGCCTGATCAAGGCAGGCCTGGTTTGAAGGTGAAAACCAGTCCACTACGGAAAAGCTATTGGAGCCCAGGTTCAGTTTGATCACCGAGTCGCCCATGTTGGTGCCGCCCGGTTGGTCGAAATTAAAGCTGCCATCCGCCGTAACTTCGTAGATGTTTCCATTGCTGTCAATGGCCGGAGAAGCCCCGCCTCCCCAGAAGGAACCGCCTCCGCCGTGGTCCGCGGGTCCATTGGCCGAATCAACGGCCTGAAATTTCGGCGTGGGATTGAACACCGCTTTCTGCTGCATGGTGGCAGCGTCATACGCCATCAGCCACCCGTGATAGACGCCGAAATCAGAAAATGATCCCCATCCCACCAGGATGCTTCCATTCAGTTCAACCAGGCCTTGCCGCTGGTTCTGAAGCGTGGGGTTAAATGCAATCTGTCCGTTTACACTGCCCACTCCGTCTCCCGGCACGCTCGCCTGTATCTGTACGCTTCCCGGCCCAAAATCTTTGCCGGTACGGATATCAACAGCCCGCAGCCACTCCTCGCCCACTCCATTACGCGCGATCATGGTGACAAAGTACATGATGCCCGTGTTCTGATCGATCACCGGCGTTCCCGTAATTCCAATCTCGCCCCCCAGGCTTGTGCGCCCGGGGAAGCCGGCGCCGGCGGTGGTAATTCCATTCGCTGGGTCCGTGTAGTTCCGCGTCCACAACGGAGCTGTGCCAGGATGGTCCACATCAAACGCAAACACGCTGTCATGCTCGTTGGCAATAATCACCACGTTGTGTACACCTAAAGGTCCCATGTCCAGATTGGAAACAAACAGCGGTTGAGCGATCACCAGGCCATCGGTAACAAAGGAGCCCAGCTTCCCGAATCCCCCAACGTTGACGTTTGCAGGCGTCAGTGTTGTCTCCTGATCGTAAAGACCTTTGCCGGAAAGATCGCCTTTCCATTTGAGGACTCCGTTAACTGCATTCGCGGGTACGGGAGTTGGTGTAGCAGTCGGGACCGGCGTTGGCGTTGGTGAAGCGCCAGCCAATCCGGATGCAGGTCCGCCGACGCCCTGGCATCCAGCCAGGAACAAAAACAATGTAACCACAAACAAAACCAGAGGGATTTGCAAGAATGCTTTTGTTGCTGTTTTCGGGCCCATACAAATACATCTCCGTCAAGACTTGACCTACTCTGTTCGAGAGCTACTGCATCGCCGGAGTTGTCCCGATTTGTCACGTAATATTTTCCCAACTCTCTTTTGTATGCTTAACATTTGTGAGCTAAGGCTTTGAATGCAGAACATTGCACCGCAGTATTTCAAAATTCATAACTATTTTTCGAAGCTCATCAAGATTAAGGATCGACAATCTTGAGACCATTGAAAGTCCGATTCTCCGATTCAAAGATAGGTTCGTGACGCGGAATGTTGCAGCATGGCGAACGCCAATGCACGAGGAAAACAGAACCCCAACGTGCGAAAAATTACGCCATTGTTGTGAATCAACGGCAACGCATTTGATCCGTATGAGGCACGTCGGGCAGCCGTTACCGTAAAAACATCCAGTAAAACGGAATTTTGATTTCTATTCCCTTGCTTTGCCGCGTGCCGGGCTGACTTTCCGCCTCGCCCGGGACCAAATCGGGCAAAACGACTCAAAAATAATGACGAAAACCTGTTCCAGACCCTAAAGCTGCGTGTCCTATTCACTGTTAGGGAGGATTCTGACAAGTGGCTGCGCAGACTACCATCGCGTCATCTATTACGTACCCCCTTCGGGCGGATGTTTGCCCGAGCCGTCCGATCAAGGCACGTAGAAACGCAGTGGACGGTCAGAGCCAGGGAGGACCGGTATTGTTGCCGGCACGTAACAATGCCGGTTCGCCCAAAAAAGCCGCCAGCCATTCCGATTGCTATAATCCCCGGAATGCTCTGGGAAGACCTTTCGGATGAGGCGCTCATCACAAAGTATCGTGATGAGGCCGATAAGCAGCAGGCGGACCAGTACATCAATGAGCTTTTCCGCCGCCATCATATTAAGGTGGCCCGCTGGTGTCTCGGGTTTACGGGTGACCGTGAATCCGCCGCCGATTTGGCCCAGGAAATCTGCGCCAAGGCTTACAGGAACCTTCCCTATTTCAAGGGACAATCGAAGTTTTCCACCTGGCTTTATTCCATTGCACGCAACCACAGTCTGAATGCCATCCGCTCGCGCAACAGCATGCCCGAAATGGAATCCGACGAGACCGTGATGGACGCGTTGCCGGACATGGTCTCGGATAATCCGCTGAAGACAGTGGAACGGAAACAACTTACGGAAATCGCCCGCCAATTCGTCAACGCAGGAGCTGGAAGAACTGGAAAAACAGGTCTTCACGCTCCATTTTGCGGAAGAAATTCCGCTGGATGCGATTACCCGTATGTTGAACCTGGACAATGCCAGCGGCGCCAAAGCGTATCTGGTAAGTGCAAAGAGGAAACTGGACAAAGCAGTGAAACGCTGGAAAGCAAGAGCATAGAAACACCCTCAGCCCACGGAAGGAACAACAACATGGCCGCCAACAACAATTCGAACTCAAAGATCTGGCAGGATGCAGTTTCCGCCACCCAGGAATGTCCCGGCATCGAAGTGCTGGAGCATGTGATGGAAGGCACTGCCCAGGATCCCAGGACGCAAAATCACGTTTCCACCTGTCCGCACTGCCAGTCAGAGCTGGCTCTTCTCCGGAAGTTCGAATACGCGGAAGCTTCGCCCGGATGAAGGCGCGGCCGTGGCATGGATCGCCGCACAACTGGAGCGTAAGCAGACCAGCGAAGCGTCCCAACCGGTGCGCCAGCCAATGCCCTTCTGGCGCTCTCTGTTTCGCGTTCCGTACATGGCAGCCGCTGCTGCCGTGATTGTCGCTGCCACTCTTGGCATATCACTCTATGTCTCTGAGGATTTCAAGAAGCCGAATTTTGATCACAATATCGGAATTGGCGAGCCCGCTGCGTTCTGGCGAGATTCGTCTTACGAATCCGCTGGGGGATCTGGCTCAGCCGCCGGATCAATTGAATTGGGAAGCAGTGGCCGGCGCCAGCAGCTACTCCGTTGTGATCACGCGCATGGATATCGACCACACGGTGGTCTGGCAGGGACAATCAAGTCAGAAAGCTCTGACGGTGGGCCCGGACCTCAGGTCAAAGATCCGCCCCGGAAAGCCTTTGACATGGAAAGTCACAGCGCTTGATTCCACGCGGCAAGGAGATCGCCACAGGCGAGGGCCGATTTCGGCTTGCTCTGACAAAGTAATCGGAAGAGAGGGCGTTAATACCGGAGCCGGAAACATTATGCGACGCTAATTCGATCTTAGGCTGATGCCCGGTCGGGCCATGCTGCCGGGTTTCCTCTTTCCTTTTAAGGCGCTCTCAGACCGCCCAAGCAGACGGTCAAAATCCTCTCTTGTAACGCCATAACATTCGCAAGAATGGCTCTCAAGCCTGAGAGGGTCCAGGATTTTTACGTGTCCGCGGGTGAAATGGATGAGTCTGGCACGTTGCAGTTTAGCGGCAGCTCGTGTCACGCCCGTCCGTTGTACTCCCAACATCATCGCCAGGAATTCCTGGGTCAGTGGGAAATCATTGCTGTGCATGCGGTCCCGGGTAATCAGCAGCCAGCGGCAACACCTTTTTTCTATAGGGTGAAAGAGATTGCAGGCCGCCGATTGAGCAACCTGATTGAAAAAAGCATGCGAGTAATGAAGCATCGATTGCCGCAGGTGTTCGCTTGTTCCCATGACTTCTCGAAATATACTCGCCTCCATTTTCAGGCCGTGCCCGGCAACTTGCATGTAAACGTTTGTGGGCGCAGTGCTGTCCCCGAAAACAACAGGAATACCTACAATTCCCTCATTGCCGATTGTGCCGACCTCGGCCGCCTGGCCGTTTTTCATGATATTAACCAGTGACGCAACTCCGGTTTCCAGGAAAACAACGGATTCGATGGGCCGGCCGGCCTCATAAATCGAGCATCTGTATGGCAATTCGATGGGAATTAAATGTGGTTGAAGTTGCGTATAGACTTCACTTGGCAGTGACGCGAGAAGCCTGTTCTGCGGACCTGCGTTCAACGTCTCAGACTTGTGCTCAGATTCTTTCACGAGCATGTTCGAATTCCCCGGCTGTTTCTGCGAACGGCCCATCGCATGGCTCATTTCTCTGCTCTTGCCACGCCACCTGATCCGTTGATTTCATCTTATCTACAGCTCTATTCCGATTGCAAAATGAGAGTACGTCAACCGATGAGAGCGCGAATGTCCGTATGCGCAGTGACATGCCGGCGTTTGCGCAGTTGAACTACGACAACAACAAGTGCGAACACCAGAAGTACTGGTGCGACAATCACCTGCCAGGGAAGGAACCGGGCACCGGCTCCCGGCCCTCGCCGTTCAATACAAACGCTGCCCAGAACCTTGGATGGCTCAGCTCTCCGCCGGCGCGCAGAAAATCCAGCTTGGTCAGGCGCAGCGCCTCCGCCTTGGTCTTATGCTTTTTCAAAAGGTAATAATAAAACTGCTGCATGAACGCTGAAGTAGGTTGGTCAGGTACTCGCCACAATGTGGTCAGCGCTGAGCGCGATCCCGCGGCCAGCAGCGCGCGGCTGAAAGCCTGCACTCCTTCACCCGGCTGTAATTGTCCACGCTCGGTATCACAAGCGGAAAGCGTGGCCAGGCTCACGCCGCGCAAGTCAAGATCATAAAGCTCTTTCAGAAATAAATAATTGTTCGGCTCACCGGCTCGGTCGGGAGAAAACAACAGTCGTGATCTTTCAGGATTGTCCATGTCTGCAATGGCGTGCGTGCTCACGTGCAGCAGCGACGCGCGTGACCCTGAATACTGCTTAAAATCCGGCTTGCGATCAGAATCCCGCAGGTAGAGCCTTGCGCGTCCGGCGCTCATGCGCGGCAATGCCGCGAATCTCTTCTCCCGAACTGGGCAACGCACCCAGCGCGCCGCCACTCTCCGGCAGATTGCGTTGTGCCAGCACGGAGCTTTCTCCATTGCCGACCACCGCCGGGTCACCGAAGGCGACTAATTGGTTCTGCCATGGCAGCCCGATAGTGCGGCTTTGCTGCAACGCTCCGCGCAAGCAGCAGCACGGCGCTGGGAAGATAACTCAACTCATGGTGCTCGATCAGCGCTTCGCCGGTGCTTGAAGGCGCAAGCTCCAGCGGCATCATGCTGAGAAATCCGTCAGGCACAACCAGCAAATGAACAAAAGTATTGCTCTGAAAAGGAGTTATGCCTTCCGGCAAAAGCGCCGCCAGCTTCTGGAACCCGGCCCGCCAGTCATCGCCCAGGTTCTCCGGCAGGCCGGCTACCATGCGCCCAAAGTTTTCCATCTCCTCCAGCGGAGAAATTCTTCTGTGTGATCCCGCTGGAGTCATGGGTCAACCACACGGCCGCAATGGCATCGGGGCCGGTCCAGAACTCGATCAGCGCGGTCTGGCCATCAAGACGCTTTTGCAGCGATGCCAGAGTCAGCGAACCGGGAGTCACGCCGGCGCCAAAGAACTTGTCCTGGAAAACCCGCGCGCGGCTGCGTTCCATGAACTCCAGTGCCGCGGGCGCGTCATTGCGTTCCAGCAGCAGCTTGATTAACGCGTCGTAAACATCGCGTTTATCGGCCAGAAAATCAGATTTCAGGCGCGACAGTTGCAGTTTGGAACGCAGGCTTTCAATTTTGGTAATGGCATCGCGAAACTTTCTCTCCGCTTCATCCGTCTGGCCCTCCTGCAAGGCAATTCGGCCCAGTGCATACAGCGCTTTCCACTGCTCTTCCCCGGTGCCAAGTTGAACGGCAGATGCCAGCGCTGTCGCAAAATCTTTCTTCGCTTCCGGCAGGCGTCCCATGCGACGCAGCGTCTCCGCCTGATAAAGCAGAGCCTGCATGGATTCACGCTGGTTCTTGCTGGCTTCCGCCAGCTTGCCTGCCTGCGCAAAGGTCTTCAGTGCCGCGTCCAGGCGGTTCAAGTCCAGCACCTGCGCAATGCCGATGTTCTTCAGCACGCCCAACTCGCCGTCAGTATCTTTTTGCTGGTTGTAGAATTTTTCAGCATCGTGATAATTCTTGATCGCCTCTTCAATATCGCCCATGCGGCGATAAAGCACGCCCAGATTGGCGAGCACATGCGCGACTTCACGAGGCGTGAGATCGTGCGCATTATCCAGCGCGGCGTGATAGACGTTGATGGCACGCTGGTCATTTCCCAGGCGTTGATAAAGCGTGGCCAGGTTTACGCGGGTCACGGCGCGCCAGGAACGCGACCATATCGCATCGGGATTTTTTGCCGTGACTGTGTCCGCCGCATCATAGGCCTTGAATGCTTCTGAATAACGGGCCTCGTAGTAATACAGGTTGCCAATGTTGTTCAGGATGAGCACCGTGGTCTCGCCATCATTCGCCTGGTTGCTTAACTTGAGCGCTTCTTCGAACTCATTGCCGGCCTCAGGGTATTTTCCTCCATTGGAGTAAGCCAGACCGGCGTCATTGCGCGCTTTGGCTTCGCAGGAGAGGTTCGCCAGCTTGCGGCAGACATCCGCGCTCTGCTGCGCCAGCTCAACCGCCCGGTCATATTGCCCGGTATTGTTGGCGATGTCTCCAAGATTGTTCAGCACGTCAGTCAATTCCGGGGAGGGCCCACGAGGACGCAGTTGCGTCAGCAGAGCGTCAAAGAGTTTGCGCGCTTCGTCTATATTGCCGTCATTTTTCAGCTTTGCCGCGCGGGCGATTTCTGAAGGCAGGTCCTGCGCCAAGGCAGCCTGCGACCACGCGCCGAGGCAGAGTGCCAGAGTAACGATCACAACAATCGAGGCGGACTGGAAACGTTGAATCAACAAGCAGAGATCAGTATAGGCGAGGTATGTAGCTTTGGTGCTGCACGGCGATTGCTATCGAACCAGAAATTCCAATGTTTCATGCACGGCGGGAAGCAGCGTGACCAGGCAACTTATATAAATGAGGCCGGCCAGCAGCAGGGCCGTTACAATCATTCCCCTGCCGGAGTTCTTCGCGGGCAGTGCGGCTGTTCCCTTTTCCAGCAGATCGCGTAGGTGGGCGGCGCGGGTGAGCGTGGCCGAATTGCATCCGCAAGGCACCAGATGCGAAGCGGCAAGAGTTCCGGGCACAGTGCGTCCAAGGGAAAGCCTCCCGACCTTGATCAACGCAGATGAAAGCTCCAGGGCAGATGCACCTTCCGCCAACGCGCTTTCGTCGGCGGCCACCTCTGATGCTCGTGTCCAGGCCTCATCACTGGACTGGAGACCCGGGAATCCATGCAGGCGGCGCTGTGATCTTCATCAAGAGCTGTTTCAGATTGTCATGACGAGCGCACGTGCGCAATCTCATGTGACAGCGCGGCTGCCAATTCATCCTGAGTCAGTTCCTCAGCCACCGTGCGCGAAACAAATATCTTTGGCCTGAATATGCCGGTCACCGCCAGCAAAGAAGCCGGGTGTCAATGCGATAAAGCGGCACACGGCTAGCCATGCCAGGCACCGGCCGGGAATGCTTCTGCCATTCATGCTGCATGAATCGCGTCATGCGCCAGATGCGCACGCCAGCGCACGAACATCAGCGCCAGCACGCCGCATCCTGATACAGCCAGAACAATCAACGGCCAATTCACCATCTCCTGCGTGGACGGCGGCTCAAATTCCATGAACGCCGGCAGCGCCAGCCCAAGGCTTACGGCAATGGCAAGGCGAAAACGGAAGCAGACGGAAGATCAATAAGGCGTTCGCGGCGGTTCGTGCGTTCCCGCCTTCTGAGCCTGCGTTCCAGTGATCGCGCCAGTGGAACTGACAGGACTGACGTTGCTGCAAGAACCAGGAACATCACGGCCAGACACAAGGCGAGACACAGGACATGGAACATAAATCTATTCCTTGCGACGGAGCGCCCGTCTTTTCGCCTTCACCAGTTCATCCAGGCGGTCAAGCATCTCGCGATCATTTTCGCTGATGGTTTCCACGAAGCATGACAGCACGGCGTTGCTGTCTTTATTCTCGCGCAGCACCACGCCGAACAGATGACCGGTAAGCTGCTCCTGATATTCCTGTTCCGTGCACGCGGGAACGTACAAAAACGCTTTGCCCTGCTTGCGACGCTGCAGCAGACCTTTCTTATACAGCCGGTCCAGCGTGGTCATCACGGTGGTGTAGGCCAGCCGCCCGGCAAGTTCCTGGTGCAGATCGCGGACACTGATTTCGCCGCGGGCCCATATGCGATCCATCACCTCGGTCTCAAGGCTGCCCAGTTGTTCAAGTGATGCTTTAGGAACTCCGGATTGTCTTTTCAGCCACATAAAAGATGTTCGGCATAACTTTACCAGAATTGGAAGCGCTTGGCCTTTCGTTTTTGCTCTTGCCAGGCTGCTTTACGTCTTCTCTCCGTGAGCATTGAGGGCGCTGGGGTGATCAACACCAGGCAGCTTCTGCTTGAATTTCTGAATTGCACTCGCCAACCTATTCTGGAAATGGCATTTGGCTGCGGCCCACACCACTGCATAATCGAATATCAGCGGAGAGAAGTTCCCTTCTTTGTCCACCAGGTGGTATTCGCAGATGTTTACCCGGGGAATGGCAAATGGATTCGTCTTCTTGGTCCATAAGCCCGGCGTTTGGTTCTCAAAAGCGCGCTTATAACCTGCCTGCGCCACCAGCATGCGGGTTTCCGGAGAAGAATCGCCATTAGGATAAGCAAACTCCTGGCATGGCGAGCCCAGCCGCTGCTCAATCAGCTCACGTGACGAGCCAATCTCTTCCTCTGCCTGCGTGAGTGGAATCCTGGTGAGTATCTCATGCGTGTTGCTATGTGAGCCGAACACTACACCGCCGGCTTGCAACTCTTCAATCTGTTCCCAGCTCATGGTACGGTCCACTTCTTTAAAGCTGGTGGTGTCTTTATCATCCTGCGTGATGCGGCTGATGAAACGTTTACGTTCCGGATGAAGGAAGGCTCTTGAGCCGCTCGATAATTCCGTCTGCGGATGTCCAGGCCGGGTCCAAGTACGGCGGCCGTTTGTTCCGGCCAGAACGGCAAGACCGAGCCAATCCTCCGGGCCACGATGAAAATAGTGATGGGCGCTTTGTGCTTGCGTACAAGGGGAAATACTTCGCTGGCGTTATCACACCATCCATCATCAAACGTGATCGCAACTTTCAGCTTGCGGTTCTTAGTCCAGTCCGGCCCACGTGCCGGCATCCACAATCTCCAGGTTCTGGGTTGCGTACGCCAGAAAATCATCGAAGGTCCGGCTGCGGACAATCATCCCCCGCAATGATGCAGTTGCTTCCAGCTCAGCGTCATTCAGCACCCGATGAAAAGTGAGCACCACGGTTCCCCGGCTCCGTACCCACCCCTTCGCCAAACCAAGTATCCCAATGCCGCGCAAAAAACGTGCCCATGCACTCTTGCTGAGTGCCCGTAAGCGACGCCTTGTGAATGGGCCTTGTTGCATTTCGTTCTTCGCTTTACCTGTTCATGAGTCTAGATAACCCGCAGCCCGCGACGCCGGAATTCCAGCGCCTCCTCGCGTTTTGGGAATGTGAAATATGTTCCCTGCTGATGATCCAGCTTCACTGGCACGGCTTGATTATTTTGCAGATTATCAAGCACCTTTGCCATGCAGTGCGCGCCATAACGCTTGGACTGGCGAATCAGGTTGTGCAAAGACTCGCCGGTTTCACCGCGGACATCTCCTGAAGCAGCGCATCACCTTCATCCACCTTGGCCGCCATGTAATGGATGGTCACGCCCAGTTGCGCTTCGCCGTGATAAAGCTGCCAGAATGTCGGCATCATGCCTTTGTAACGTGGCAACGGCGCGTGATGAATGTTGATGCATCCTCGCGGCGGCACAGCTAAAACTTTTTCTTTAAGAATGTAAGGGCAAGCCACTGAAACCAGTAGATCAGGCGAGCGCGTCCGGCCATTGCAGCTACAAAGCCCGCATCATTTGGATTGGCAACGGCTTCATACGGAATTCCATAAGCCCTGGCCAACTGCGCAATGGAATAAAACTTCTTTGGCTGACCGGCTGCGCGGCAGTCCAGCAAGCACCTTCGCCGACGCCAGCCTGTGCCACCAGCTTCATCAGCCCAAACGTCCCGTAAAGCCACATCAGTTCACGCAGCAGTTGCCAGCGAGACCGTTTGCCCATGGCGCGGCAGCACGAAATTCTGGTGATCTCAAACTGCCCTGCATAGTTACTCAGGAACTCTTCAAAAAATGGCAGGATGTACAACGAATCTTCCTGCGTCAGAAATTCAATCTTCATCGGCGTGCCCTCACCGTCTGCCACGTGACATATTTTTTGCCGCGACCCAACTCAATCATGCTGAACAGGGCCGCCGCATTCAGCGTGCAGAAGAACAGCGGAATGCCCAGCGGCTTCCATGCCCGGTGCAGTGGCAGCGACCATATTCAGGATGGCCGCGGCATAAAACGCCAGTTGCGCCACCATCACGGCCCGGAAAAAGCTGATTGCCTTATCCAGCAAAAACAGGTTGCTGATGAAGATCGCCATCAGAAACAGCGGCACCATCCATCGCAATATCTTGTGCGACCAGAGCTGAAATGCCGGCCAGGCGAACTTCCAGGGCTTCAAGAGGTCAGATACGCTCACCAGGCCTCGCATGGCCCGCGTCACCACTCGCACCCGCATGGAGAACTCTTCTTTGGTGCTCTTGGTGGTCTCTTCATAAGCCAGCGCACGGTCTTCAAACAGGACTTTGTAACCCTTCCTGATCACCTGCAAAGGCTGAACCAGATCACTGATGATGTCGTCCGGCAGGTCCGTATAGGCGGCTTTGCGTACTGAGTAAATACAGCCGCAACAGCCGGTAATGGTGCTGATCCGGGATTGCATCATCTTGATCAGGTTTTCGTAATTCCAGAATGCCGAGCTTCCCAGTCCGGTGGGCGACTGGTCTTGCGGATCAAAATATTTATAGCGCCCGCTCACCGCGCCAACTTTCGGGATCCTGATAGTTGGTCGCCAGATAAGCCAGCGCTTTGGGGTGATAGATGGCCGTGGCATCTGAGAACACCACCACCTCGCCCTGTGCCTCACGAATGCCGAAGTTCTGGGCGGAAGTTTTCCCTCGACGCTCTGCCATGCGCACCAGACGCACGCGGCTATCAGGATATGACTTCACGATCTCATCTGTCTTGTCGGTTGAGCAATCGGACAGCACCAGGATTTCCAGCCTGCTCTTTGGGATATTCCAGCGCCAATGTCTGCTCAATTTTTTCCGCGATGGCGGCTTCTTCGTTATACGCGGCAATCAGCACCGAGAGTTGCGGATAATAGCCCGGATCCGGACGTTTGCTGCGCACGAACAATCCAATCAGCGCCAGCAAGCAGTGGATAGCCGGCATACACGTAGAACAACAGAAACGCCGCCGTCCAGAAAACGACCAGCGCCGGCGCCGCTGGGATGACGAATTGTGCCATGTGTGCCGTCATTCCCTGCTTATCTCCTAACGAATGCTTACAACGTCAGCGCTTTTATTTTTACGGATCGCCACCGTGCTCATGGGCAGCTTGCGGAAACCGGTAACTTCAGCGCGCACTGACTCCTCCGGCTCATTATCGATATACATCCGCTGCCATACTTCCACCATCAGCAGCGCCCATATCTTCGAGCGAGTTATCGCGGCGGTTTTCCTGATGGTCGCGCACCAACTGCTGCACCGCCTGGGGACGAAATATCCCACGCCGCTCCAGGCTCTCCGGCGAGAGAAATTTCTGTATCACCGGACGCAGTTCCCCGTTGATCCACTGCGGCAGTGGAGGATTGAATCCCATCTTCTTTTTGTTGAGAACTTCGGGCGGCAGCAGGTCTTTCATGGCCTGCCGCGTGATCCATTTGGTCTCTGTGCCGCGGACCTTCATGCGTTCGGGCACGCGCAAGGCAAATTCCAGCAGCTTGTAGTCAGTGAATGGCGCGCGCACTTCCAGCGAATTGGCCATGGACATTCGGTCTGCATATTCCAGGCAGTTGCCGCAAAGGAATGATGCTGCATCCACATAGCCCAGGCGGCTCATGGGATCCAACTGCGCTCCGCGGCGGAAGAATTGCCGCAGGAAATCGCCCGAATCGCGCCCGCTGACCTGGGCGGCAAATTCCGGAACATACATGTCACGCTTCTCTGCTTCAGAGAAATAGCCCACCCAGTTGATGTACATGTCTTCTTCGTTCTGCCAGGCGGACTCGGCAAACTCACGCACGCGGCGGAAGCCATGGCGTCCGTCCGTTGCATCACGCATCAGCGAAGACATGCGTGCGACCAGTCCTTTGGTGATGAACTGCGGCAGGCGGCGATATTTTCTGGCCATGGCCGCGCCCGCATAGCGAACGTAACCGCCAAACAGTTCGTCGCCGCCGTCGCCGGAAATTGCAACCGTCACATGCTGCCGCATCAGCTTGGTGATGATGTATTCCAGGATCGCCGTCGGATTGCCGAAAGGCTCATCAAAGTGCCGGACTACCGTGGTCATGTACTCGGCGCAGAGCTCATCGGCTTCCAGAATGTGGTGGTCAGTGTTGTATTTCTGCGCCACCAGATTGGCCTGGGGCATTTCGTCATAGAACTTGTTGTTGGAAAAGCCGATGGTGAAGGTCTTTACCTGTTCGGCGCTGTTGCGCGACGCGAGGGCCGTAATCGCGCTGGAATCAATTCCACCACTCAGAAAAAGTCCCAGCGGCACATCACTCACCATGCGGATCTTGACCGCTTCTTCCATCAGCGCGCGCGCCTGCTCAATCATCTGGCGTTCATTCATGTGCAGTGCCGAGCCGGCTGTTTCAGCGGCGTCCCAGTATTTCCACTCCCGCCGTTTCATCTCGCCATCTGGCGGAATCACAATCTCCGTAACCATTCCCGGACCCAGCTTGCGGATATGCTTGAACGCCGTTGCGGGATAGGGGAAATACAGGTAAGTAAGATAGTCATGCAGCGCAACCGGATCAGGCTCATTGGAAACGCCCGCTCTCAGCAGCGCCTTGATCTCAGAACCGAAGACAAAACTGCGGCCATCGAAGAAATAGAACAGCGGCTTTTTCCCCAGATGGTCGGTGGCCAACAGCATGCGGCGGTGGCGGTTGTCCCAGATCGCAAAAGCGAACATTCCACGCAGGCGAGGCACCACGTCATTACCCCACTGCTCATAGCCGTGGATAATCACTTCAGTGTCAGTATTCGAGCGGAAGCGATGCCCTTCGGCCAGCAGTTCTTCCCGCAGTTCCTGGAAGTTATAAATCTCTCCATTGAAGATGATCCAGATGGATTCATCCTCATTGCACATGGGTTGGTGCCCGGCCGATGACAGATCAATGATGGAGAGCCTGCGATGTTGCAGGCTGACCCAGAGAGAACGATCAGGCACAACAAAATACTTCATGCCGCCATCATCCGGCCCGCGATGCTTCAGCTCCAGCCCGCATTTTTCATCCGCGGGTGCGTTTCCGATTTGTCCGAAAATTCCGCACATATTCAATCGCCTTCAATTACTTCTGCCAACCAGGTAAAGCCATTCTTACCCGGAGCGTATGCAGGTTCTTCTTCCATCACTGCTTCATCGCTTGCGGACGCCGGCACGTTGTTTCCTCAGCAGCAGCGCCTTCGTCCACAATGACCTGCGCTCGCGCCACGCACGCCATGGTCACCCATAAAAATCCATTTACCTGCAAATAGAGCCATCGATCGCCAAAGAAATTCACCACGAACACGCAGGCCATGACCAGGCACGCACGCCAATCCCAGCGACTTGAGGAACGGGTCTTCGGCGGTGCGGAAAAGCCTGTATCCCATGCGCGACATCTTCATCAACAGGAAAAGGAAGAACATCAGGCCGATCACGCCGGTTTCCACCATGACCTTCAGGAAGTAG
Organism: Terriglobia bacterium; assembly: GCA_963824835.1. GTDB lineage: Bacteria > Acidobacteriota > Terriglobia > Terriglobales > Acidobacteriaceae > Angelobacter. Next base: position 68,494 of record CAWGRA010000009.1, read on the forward strand.
TTGTGCGTATCCGTATAAATGGTTACGCGATGCAGCCACTCGTAGGTATCAAAGCCGATGCCGATCACGGGATTCTGCTGAAAAAGATTCATGGCGTCATTCCATATGGTCACGCGGTCCTGCGCTGAGGTGTCCAGTTGCTGGTCATTTGTGTCATAGGTCATGAGAACGCGTTCCTGGACGGAAGTTGGAACCACGCTCTGCCAACTGATCAGGAATGCCACCAGCGCCAGTAGCATCCAGCGTTGCTTCATCAGCGCCCAGCACCAGCACACCAACAATGATTCCCGCATAGGCTTCGCGCGAGAACGAATACATCAGGCAATAGCCGCTGAAGGCCAGCAGGCCCCACGCGGCCAGCTTCCAGGATATTTTCTTCAGGAACGCCGCCAGTCCCAAGCAGGAACAACATGAGCTCGGCTTCAAAAGTGGCCACGCCATTTACGCCGGCATAACCCAGGGGGCCGCCATCGCGCACTTCATAGGAAAAGTGCGAAAGATCACGGCCGCTCATATTCCCATAGAAACCCTTGTCCACCAGAAAAACGGCTATACACATGAGCAGGACAATAATCTTGATCTGCTTGACATCCTTGATGGTGCTGGCCACCACGGCGAACAGGATGAACAGGACCATGTAGTTCTTCCAGTTGGAAAATCGCGGGTCGCCGATGTCCAGCGGCAGGGCTGAGTTCAGGAAGAAAGCCCCACGCCAAAGCTGTATGTAGCAGAAGATTCCGTACGCAACCAGCACCCGGTTCAGCGGCGTCTGCAGGAACTTAAAACCACCTTTGACCATTGCGCCCAGCACCACGCCAAGCAGATATGATGTCCACCAGCTTGTTGCCCAGGGGCAGCTCAATCAGCTTGTCGCGGACGGTTTGCAACGGCAGCAACGGAATCAGAAAGTACAGTCCCACCTGGGGCTTCCAGAACACTGAAAGTCCAAAGGCCACCATCGCGCACAGGTAGAGCGCCATCGGGACATATGGCTCAAGTCCTAAATGCATGGCACGGTCTTTCTGCGGCGACCCGATCTCTGGGCCGGCGGCCATCAATGCGTTAGTGGAGACGACTGGCTTGCCGTTAGCTCGGGATGACATTGCCGTCACTGAGCCGGGATAAGTTGCGTCTCATCATTCGATGGCGGCGGCGGCGGCTGGAACTGATTGTTGCGAAGCTGGCTGGCGCTGCCACATGCCCTGCGCAATCTCAAAGGCTCGGCGCGACCAGACGCGCACCCGCGCATCAGTGAGCCAGAGGACTGAGCCGTACAAAGAGATGATGATCAGGGAGCGAGCCAGTATGTTCAAAATCGGCGATGCCAGATGCACAAACGTTCCCAGCCAGGCCACGGTAATCCCGATCAGCGCATAGCGAATGAAAGCCGTGACTTCAATTTTGAAGGGCAACACGCTCAGTGACTGGTAGGCCAGAAACATAACGATGGCGCCATAGCTGATGGTGGTGGCAATGGCCGCGCCCACCAGCCCGATCCGTGGCAGCAGCAACAGGTTCAACCCGACATTGAGAATGCTTGCGCCCAGCGTGGCCGTGGCAATCTTGGATCCTTTTTTGTGAATGAGCAAGCCCAGGCCGGAAATAAATGGTCACTGCGGAGAACACAATCCCCATCACCAGATATGGAAGCAATTCATGGGACTGCGCAAATTTCTTTGACGCCAGCAGCACCACCAGGTCACGCGAAGTAACCATCGCCACGGCCACCACGCCAATCGCCACAAGGGCAAACTGGTCCAGGCTGCGGCTGAGAAATTCCTGCGTCGCCTTTTTACCCTGCAATGTCCAGACTTTCATGCAGATGGGGAACAGAGCCAGTTGCAGAGGCGCCATTAGAACATCCTGCAAGTAGGTGGCGATGCCATAGGCGGCGGCGTAAAAGCCGAGCGCCTGCGCTCCCAGAAAATGCTGAATAAAGAAACGGTCGCCTGAATCGAGGACCACCCACGCGATTTCCGCGGTCATCAAGGGAAACGAATAAGCCACTGCCTCGCGAAAAAAGCGGAAGCTCAATCTTGCGGATTGAAAGCAGGCCGCGGCCTTTGAGGACCGGCAGATATTGCAGAAAGAACGCCACTTCCACCAGCACGGTGCCGAGAAAGAACGCAAAGATAGTCTTCTTCCAGAAGAACAGCAGAAGGCAGATCACGCTGATGACAGTGGCCTTCTGCAGGATATCCACGCCATTGAAGAGGCGCGTCTTGTTCTCCATCTGCATCAGGTTGGTCTGCATGGAGCGCAAGGCGCGGATGGTTACCAGCACCAAAGCCAGGGCCAGCGCGCCTGTGGCGGTTATGCCCAGAAATTTTGTCAAACCCAGAGGCACTGACAGCAGGAAGAGCGCGCACAACACGATGGAGATGATGCCCGTGCCATAAAACAATGTTGAGTAGTAGCGTGGCAGTGCGTCAGGATCAGGAGAGTTGGCGCATTCCGGATAATAGCGCTGCACCGCGTGCTGAAAACCGAACTTGGAGATGACCGTCAGCAGCAAGACGCTGTTGATGATCAGGTTCATGGCCCCGTAGTCGGAAACAGAGAACACGCGCGTGAACAGCGGAAAAGAAACGAACCCAAGCATCATCACAGCCACCCGGCCGCCCAGGTAATGCGATGAATGCTTATAGAGTGTTCTCAGTGCGCTCATTGAATACGGTTCCCGGTCCCCATAGAACAATTTCGTGCTGCTGGTTGGCGCTTCAATCCGCTGAAACTCTAGAGCAGCGGATGCAGCTTGCTGTAAATCAAAAATTCCAGCGCGCAACCGGCCACCGTGAGCAACACAGCAATCAAAGCGAACCGAAAAGACTTCTTCTTCTCGCGTGCCGAACCCAGCTTTGGCACCGCCGTAAGTATGTGGACGTGTGCCGGAAGAAGTGACTTCAAGTCATTCTCTATCTTCATGGTGTCATCCATCATGTCCTTGCCATAGGCCAGGCCGATAGACAGAAACAACGCACCCAGAAATGTTCCTGCAAGCATCAGGCGGCGGTGCGGCTTGAACGGCCTCTCCGGCACTTGTGCCTTGTCAAGGATGGTGAAATGTTCTGAAGCTTGCTTGCGCTCCATCTCCGCAGCCATTCCGGCGGAGAACGTTTTGTCCAGGAGCGACTGGTAATGGTCTTTTGACACGCTATAGTTGCGCGCCAGTTCCGCCATCTGCTGTTCGCGGACCGGTACCGCGTCCACCTTGCCTCGATACGCGTTGATTTGTGCGGTGATGCGTCTTCTGTTCTTCGCCCAGGCGCTTCGCCTCGCGATCCAATACCTGTAAACGGACCGTCACCAGACCGAATTGTCATTCGAGTTGGCAGTCACCGGCGGGTCAGGCGGCAAAGCCTTTAACTGCTCTTCCACTCGCGCCAGCCGTCCAGCAGCATCTTTTACCTCCGGATGGGCGCTGGTGTAGCGCCGTTGCAGATCAAGCAGAGTGCTCTTGAGTTCGCGACGCTCGGCTTCCAGACGTCCACGCTCGGTCAATGGCGCGGTTTTTCCCGCTGCGCCGTTTGTTACGCCTGAGGGATCCACGCCACGCATCAGCAGCGTGCGCTCCACGTCAAGGCGATTCTGTGCGTCTGCATTGGCCTGAAACTGGGTTTGAAGCTGCGCCAGCGCCTGCAAGTTAGCCTGCTGCTGCTCCGGCATTTCCCCCAGATGGCTCATCTTGAATGCGCTTACCTTTTTTTCCTGCTCTTCAAGGTTTTCTTTCGCTTCTTTTAACTGCGCGTCAAGAAATTCCGTGGTGTCTTCCGCCTGCTGCTTGCGGTTCTTGTTGTTCCATTCAATGAAACTTCCGGCAAGCTGGTTGGCCACGGACGCCACTTCGGCGGCCTTGCTGCCTTCATATTCAATGGTGAAAGCGCTCAGTCCGGAAGACGAACCCTGCTTCACCGTGATGGTGATGTCCTTGCGCATCTTTTCGATGATCTCTTCACGCGAGCTCTTGCCTTGCAGCTCCGGATAAAGGTGCATGTCATCAACGATCTGTTGCAGACGCGTGGAGCTCAAAACCTGCTGTGTGATGGTGGTCAAACGCTGCCCGGGATCGGAACTGATGGTGGGGCTCACGTACTTCTCCGGGATCTTCTGCGGATCCACCAAAATGGTGGTTGACGCCTTGTAATGGTCCGGCATCATGAAGACCAGCGTCGCGCCGGCCAGCGAGAAGAAGAGCGTGCCCAGATAGATCATTCCGCGATAATGTTTCACCGTGGCCCACAGGGCTGCAACCTGGTCCATGATTCCTTTGTTTGTTGCCTTGGTTCATCTGTTCTTCTCCGAATTCATCCCGTGTTGAAAATGCCTGTTCTAAAAATCCTGTTTTTAAAAGTGAATGGCCGCCGGATAGAAATCCAGGGAAACCACCGCGAAGCTGATATTGCCCGGCCACCAGCGCGCCGCCATTGCCGCGGAAAGTTCTGTAACCCGCCGGAGACACCCAGAGCCTTGGTCAAGCTCAACCTGGCGCGCGGCGAAATGAAATAGCCGCGATACTGGGTTGCGCTGCCTGACAGCAGTTCTCCGCGGATTACGCCCGCATCCGTGGTCAGGTTCAACCGTTTAATGTTTTTGGAATAACCCACGGTGGCGTTATCTTCCCAATGGCCATCAATCCGATAAGCGCTGGTGAATACGCGGTTGGCGCTGGCATAAAGCGTGTCACCATTGCGGAATCTTCCCACCACGTTGCCGCTGAAGTTGGCGCTCTGCTGTCCGCCGCAAGCCGTGGAATTCCTTTGCGGACCGCCCTGCACATCAAAACCGATGGCATGATTGACCCTCACTGAAACTCCCAATCCGCCGCCGAAGCTGTTGCATGCGGGGCCGTTCAAGACGGTGTCCGCCGTGCCATAGGCTTTCAGTGCGACCCGTGGAGAAACCGTTCGTGCGTAGTCGAACTTGGCGCCTACCGAGTTCGAGTGGCTGCCTCGTGGAATTGGGAGACGTCGGATCGCCCTCAATGCCGGTGTACGTGTGGGTAGCGGTGAAGCCGATTGCGTCCCGCGCACTCAGAAGGTATGCGGCCCGCGCACTGCCTTCAGCAAACGAAACATTTTTAGTACGTAGAAGCACCGCTGCGCTGGCATCGGAAACAGGCGTTGTCTGCACAACCACAAAGGTCAGCGGCGCCTGGAAGCGGGCGTTTTCTGATCCATAACTGCCGCTCTCCGTCAGTTCCCATGACCAGCGGCGGCTAAATGCGCCATCTGCTTTCAGCGTGGCCGTGTGGTAAGCCTGCGGATCGCCCGTAGTTGGTGTCATTCGGGTTGACCACAGCCGTATATTGCGCCACGTAGCTTCCCGTTTTGGTGGGAACCAGAATCGCGAGATAAGGAGTCACAGAAGTTGAATGCAGGTCCTGCTGGCCCTACTCCGGCAAAGCTGTTGGTGTACACGGATGATGCTGACACACCGTAGAAGAACTGGTTGTTGAATTCTGCTGTCTTGGACTTGCCCAGCTTCCCTACCACGAACTCAGTATCTGCGCTCTGCCCGCTCATGCTGATGATTTGCCCCGTGCCCAGTGAAACGGCATAGGAATCAGTGTTGGTGCGAACCGGTTCTTCCGGGACCTGAGTCTGGGGCCCGAAGCCTGCTGATTACTCGTCTGCTGGCCCGTGGTCGCCTGGCCGGAAGTTTTCTGGTCCTGTCCTGCTGTCGGCGTGTCCTGGCTGCTTGATTGGCCGCCGTGTTGCGCCGATCGCCAGCCAGGCGAACAGCCCAACAAAACGCATGCGAGTACAGCGGAAATCAGGGCCCATTTGTTCATACGCTTGCTCATGGCACCACCACCGTGTCTCCTGGACGGAGAGAAATGTTCTGGTCAGTTTTCTTGCCGGAAATAACTTCCTTGTATTTGAACCTGAGGCGCTGCTGCTTTCCGTTTTCCGAGCGCAGCACAACGATGTCACCCTTGCGTGCAAACGGGGTAAAGCCGCCCGCTTGCGCAATCAGTTGCAGCACCGTGGTCTCCGTGTTCAGCGGATAGCCTCCCGGATGTGCCACTTCCCCGGTGATAAATGCGTGTTTGCTGTGGATCTCCATCACCGTGACCGTGACTTGCGGATTGGTGAGGAAGGCCTTCAGCTTGTCGGCAATCACCTGCTGGATGGTTAGCGGCGTCATGCCGGCGACCTTTACTTCATTGATCAGCGGCATGGAGATGCTGCCGTCAGTCCGCACCACCACTGTTTGCGATACTTCCGGCTCTTTCCAGACGTTCACCCGCAAAACGTCAGATTCGCCGACGGAGTATTCGTCCGGCTTGACTTCCGGCAATTTAGCTTTGGTCGCGGAATTTATGTCCGCGGTGTTTTCCGCCGGGCGAACCGCTGCCGCCTGCTGCTGGGCTGAGGCCGTGGCCCCCGCCAAACCGGCCAGGCAGCCAATCAGGATTGCTAGTTTCTTCACAGACATTTTCATCTCTCCAAATTTTTGTTAACTGCCGGGCGATTGAGCTCGCCGCAAATTTTTATTTCGCGCCTTTGCCCAGCAACACCACCTTGATGGTTTCAAAGATGATGGCCAGGTCCAGTGAAACTGACAGATGCTTGATATAGAAAAGATCGAGTTCCAGCTTTCGCTTGGCGTCTTCCACTGATGATCCGTACTGGTACTTCACCTGCGCCCAGCCGGTTACTCCCGGACGCACGGTGTGCCGCTGCGCAAAAAATGGAAGCTGCTCTTCCAGCACTTCGCAGAAATAAGGCTGCTCCGGACGCGGTCCAACCAGGCTCATTTCTCCGTGCAGGATATTGAAAAATTGCGGCAGCTCATCAAAGCGATACTTGCGAATGAAGTTGCCGACCGGCAGTGATACGGCTGTCTTTGTCAGCGGCCCAGCTTGGTCCGCCCTTTTCCGAATCCTGCCACATGGAACGGAATTTCATGATCTGAAAAACTTCGCCGTTCACGCCCACGCGCTTCTGCCGGAACAGGACCGGCCGGCCTGATTCAATCAGGATGGCCAGCGCCACCGCGCCCATGATCGGCAGCGTGAGCAGAATTCCAACCAGCGATGCAACAATGTCAATTGCCCGTTTGGTGGCCAGCAGAAATCTTGATTTGCTGAAGCCGTCAGAGAAAATCAGCCAGCTCGGTGAAAGGCGTTCCAGCGGAATGCGTCCGCTGATGCGTTCGAATACCGTGTGCGCGTCTTCCACTGAGACGCCGGCAAATTTAAGACGCAGTAACTCGCTGTAAGGCATCAGGCCGCGCTTTTCCTTCAGCGACATCACCACCCGATTGATCCCCTTGGCTTTCACCAGGTCCGCCAGATCGCTGATCCCGCCCACAATCCCCGGATTCACCAGTGACATGCCGATGTTTTCGCCCTTTTCATCCAGAAAGCCCAGCACCTTCAGGTTCAATTCAGGCCGGGCGCAGATTTCACGCGTCAACTCAATGCCGGTAGCTCCAGTGCCGACGATCAGTACCCTGTCCGGCGAGCGAAGAAAGAAGAAACCTTCAATTTCAAGCAGCCAGCGCCATGCGAATACCAGAGTGACGATGGTTGGCACGGCCAGCGCGGCAATGCCGCGTCCCAGGCTAAGGTCCGGGGCAATGTAATAAATCAATGAGAGCGCAATACACGCAATGCCCAGCGCCTGCAACAACGCCACGAACAAGCGCGCCTTGGAGTTCATGCTTTGCAGGTCATAAAGATCATTGAAATAAAGCGCCAGAATGCAGATGAAGACCACCACCAGAAAGCGGGTGACGGTATGCCCGCCGGCATATTCCCAGTGCGACGAAAGGAAACGCAGCCAGGTGGCCGCGGCCAGCCCCAGAATAATCAGCAGCGCTTCGCTGACTACCAGGACCAGTATCTTCGTCGGTATTCTCTGGCCGCCGATCTTAAGCATGGTTGCCCTCAGCCATGGTGATCAGAGGTTCAACCTCGTCACCTTCTTCAGTCTTGCTTTGACCGTCTGACCGGCTTTGGGAAGAGGCAGCACTTCCACATTTACCTCCCTGATCGGCACCACCGGCGGACGCACCGGTGACAGGCCCGCGTCATGGATCTTATAAAGCAGTGCGCGATAGCTGATTTTCAGCGTCTCCGCCGCACGTCTCCGGTTCCAATGCGTGTTTTGCAGAACTTTGAGAATTACCTGACGCTCCAGACGACGAACGGCCTGCTGTGTGATCTTCTTCAACGGCACCGGCCCCTGATCTGGAACTTCCACAGTCAAAGGTAGGCGGAGCGGGTTCCGCCAGATCATTGCTGATACATGCCTCGGTACCCAGAATTACGTAGCGCTTCAGCATGTTTTCCAGTTGGCGAATGTTTCCCGGCCAGTGGTAAGCCTGCAAAAGCCGCATCAAGGAAGCAGAAATCGGGCGCCGTGCGGCGGTTGTACATCAGGTTGAAATGCTCGCGGAAAAATTCCACCAGCTCAGGAATATCAGCGCTTCGTTCGCGCAGTGAGGGCAGGGCCACGTTCACTACATTAATGCGGTAGTAAAGGTCTTCGCGGAAGTTGCCGGTTTCGATTTCGTGTTTTAGATCGCGGCTGCTGGCGCAGATTACCCGCGCTTCAGAACATGTTTCTTCGTGCGCTCCAATGCGGCAGAACTTGCCGTCCTGAAGCACCTGCAGCAACTTCGATTGCAGGGCCATGCTGAGTTCGCCAATCTCATCCAGGAACAGCGTGCCGCGATTGGCCATGGCAATCAGGCCGGGTTTGCTTGTGTTGGCCCCGGTGAACGCCCCTTTTTCATAGCCGAAAAGTTCGCTCTCCAGCAGCGCGTCAGGTATTGCCGGGCAGTTCACCTTGATAAAAGGTCCTTTGGCAAACGCAGAGGAGCGGTGAATCATCTTGGCGATAATTTCCTTGCCTGTGCCGCTGGGTCCCTGGATCAGGACCGGTACATCGGCGGAAGCAATCATGGAAAGATCGCGCTTCACCTTCTTCATCGCCTCGGACGTCCCGAATACGGCCGAGTCTGGTGGTAACTCAAAGTTTTGCTCACCCGGATGTTTCATCGCCTTGCAACTCCGTCATGCCGGGAGGAAAACACACTCGCCGGGCACTGCCCATATGTGCATGTACAGCACCAAAGCCAGACGGTCCTGTGGATGGGTTTCACACCCCTGAATTCAAGGTAAGTTACTGATTTAGAATCATTAGTGACTGAAATGAGCGTTCTTTGTGAGAATTCGTTAAAAAACCGGCGCTTGTCCCAGTTCCCTTCCGAATGGGAAAACATTTTCACACTGAGCAAACAGGTTTCCCTTAGCCGGATGCGGCGAAACGGGAGTGCTTACCGGGTAATCCCAAGGCCTTCAGAGGACGAAAGAATCGACATGCAGCAATGCCAGCGATCAATACAGAAGTGGGATTCGCCGGCGGTCATCTCACCAGCAGATCATCGCCAGCGATCAATGACGTTCCACCACACCACTTTCGATCCATTCCTGGAGAGTGGTTTTGGCCCATTCACGATGCCGCCACCAGTGCGGACCAAATAGCCGGAGATCATGCGCAGACGCCACCGACCATTGATACTGCGGCAGTTTCTTCCGAAAGACAGACAGAGCGCGGGCGCTGTGCCAATCACTGGTGACCAGCAGCACCTTGTGCGGAGACACAGTATTCAGGCATTTATGAACGTAAATGGTTTCAGAAACGGTCGAGTCCTCAAGATAAGGACAGACACTCACATACGGCAACATGTCTTTGGCATCTTCTTTGAGGAAGTTGGCGGCATATTCGGTGGGCTTGTGACCGTAGAAATGCGATTCGTCATTGGTATCGAGAAAGAGATGGTGCCCGTAGCCGGCTCGCAAGAGCTGCATGCCCCGCTCATAACGTTCGTCGAGGCTGTCACCATCCAGGACCACGATCACATCTGATTTTTCCGGATTGTCTCGCACCAGAAGATATCCGGCAAAAGCACCGAACAGAATAATGACTCGTAAGCACCGCGAGATAGATGATCAGTTTTCGTTTCATGCGTTTGACGATAAAGCCAACTTGGATCATGAAGAAGCGCCGCCATGGAGCAAGTTACGCTCTCTTCAGGATAACGGCTGAAAAGCCATTGCCTCCCCGTGTATGCAAAAATTTTCAACAGTTTGCCATGCTCAGCCATTTATGATGGTCGCACTGATCTTAGGCCTATGGTAAGTTCCACATCTACATAGCTTTTGTAGTTGTCTCGGGATTGTATCTGGCATTACTGATTGGCAACAGAAATGCCTTTATAGGGCGGTATGAGAACTTTGGAAACGACTTTTACAGCGCAATTCGAAGCACTGAATACTAAATTAGGCAATCGTACGGCCCGGCTTGGAGTGATTGGGTTGGGGTATGTTGGCCTGCCTCTGGTCCTGCTTTTCAGTGAACAGAAATTCAAGGTCACCGGCTTTGATATCGACGAGAAGAAGGTAAAGACGTTATCCGAGGGCGGCTCTTACATCGTGCGCATTCCGGGCACGGAAATCCAGTCCGCACAGGCTGCCGGTTTCTCACCGACCAGCGATTATTCGCGCATCTCTGACATGGATGCGGTGATTATCGCGGTGCCGACTCCGCTGGACGACCATCACGAGCCCGATCTCAGCTTCATTGAATCCACGGCAAAGTCGATTGCGCCGCATCTTCGTCCCGGACAGCTGATTGTCCTGGAAAGCACCACGTATCCTGGTACCACTGAGGAATTGCTGGTGCCCATCCTGGAGAAAAATCCTCTCGGATTGAAGGCCGCGCGTGGCGAGAATAACAATGACAAGAATGACCCTAAGACTTTCTTCGTCGCCTTCTCACCGGAACGCGAAGATCCGGGCAATGACACGGTTGCACGCGCCGACATACCAAAAGTCGTCGGCGGGTTGAACGCTGCGGCAACGGAACTTTGCCGGTCACTTTATGGCGCCATCTTTCATCGCACAGTTCCCGTCTCCACGCCGGCGGCGGCAGAGATGACTAAGCTGCTGGAAAACATCTATCGTTGCGTGAACATCGCATTGGTCAATGAGCTTAAGCTGCTCTGCCTGCGCATGGGCATTGACATATGGGAAGTGATAGGAGCGGCCTCCACGAAGCCATTCGGGTTCCATCCTTTTTATCCCGGTCCCGGCCTGGGCGGACACTGCATACCGATCGATCCTTTTTATCTTTCCTGGAAGGCAAAGGAATATGACTTCCGCACGAGATTTATTGAACTGGCAGGCGAAGTCAATATTGCCATGCCGTACCACGTGGTGGCTTACACGGCAGAGGCGCTCAACAAGCAACGCAAGGCGCTGAATGGATCCAAGGTGCTGATTCTGGGCGTAGCTTACAAGAAAGACATTGACGACCTGCGCGAGTCTCCGGCATTGACCATCATTGAGTTACTCCAGAAGGAAGGCGCGCATGTGAGCTACAACGATCCTTTCTTTGAGTACGTAGGCCAGGGACGCAAATATAAGTTGGAAATGTCCAACACTCCGCTGGAAGACCTGGGCAGGTTTGACGCTGTAGTGATCGTGACCGACCACTCCAGCTATGACTACAAATGGATTGTGGAAAATTCCCAGATCGTGGTGGATACCCGCAATGCCACCCGGGACATTAAGAGTTCCAAAATCGTGCACTGCTAACCGGCAGTGAAATTGCTTTGAGCCATCTGGGCTTCGAAGCAGTCAGGCCGGCCATGGGCCGGCCTGAACTATTTGAGCCGGCCTCACCTCGAAAGTCGAAAGCCCGAGTGTTTACCGGATGGACGAGCCTGGAGTGTTTCCCGGAGACCAGTGATATAGCGTAGCGCTGCCGTATTCTCTGCCAGCTCATGCGGCAACGCCCCACGATTCGCGATGATCGATGTGATACAGGCGAGTCTTGTCGAGCATCAGCGCAAGCCCAAAGATCGTGGGCAGATCCATCCAGATGGAGAGTCTTAATCGCTTTGCAGATTTCGCAATTCACCGTAGCCACCTTCGTGCTGTGTTGTGCGGTAATGATCTTCCAGCACATATAGGTGGAAACCCTGAGGCCTCAGGACAGTTGTTGTGAATGCAATTATTTTTGTAAAGGAACAAAGTGTTGTTATTCCCGGGGCTTAATTGTCTTTATTTCTCGCAATTGCGAAGAAAGCGTCAGAATTTAGAAAAATCAGGTTTGCGGCGTTCCATGAAAGCCATCATTGCTTCTTTGGCTTCAGGGCCCTGCAACAAGGACGCGAATTGCTGGCCTTCTCGCAGCATGGTCTCTGCCAGCGCAGCGCTGGTATGGGCCTTGAGCAGGGCTTTGGTGGCCCGCATGGCTGCGGGAGGTTTCTCCGCCAGTTGCTGCGCTTTGGCTCCGGCGGCCGGCCATAGTTCAGAATCGGGGAACACCTGATTCACAATCCCGAATTGCTGCGCCTGCTCGGCGCCGAAGGGATCGCCAAGCAACAGCAGTTCAGCCGCGCGATGCTGCCCCAGCATGGCGGGAAGAAGCAGACTTGAACCGCCTTCCGCACACAGTCCAAGATTCACAAATGGCAGATGAAATTTTGCGCTTGTGCCCGCATACACCAGGTCGCAATGCAGCAGCATGGTGGTTCCAATGCCCACAGCCACACCGCTCACCGCCGCGATGACCGGCTTCTGCGCGGTGGAGATGGTTTGTAGAAAGGTGATGGCCGGCGCTGGGCCACCTCCCGGCTTGGCATTGGCGAAGTCAACCAGATCATTGCCCGCGGTGAAACAATCCTGCGTGCCCGTGATCAGGACCGCACGGACGCCGGAATCATTTCCGGCCTGGCTGATGGCGTCACTCATCGCGGTGTACATTGCCCCGGTGAGCGCATTCTTCTTTTCCGGACGGTTCATCCGGATCCACATCACCCGCTCTTTGACTTCCACCAACACTTGATCCGTCATGCGTTTGCTCCTGAAACAGTTGAGTATACGCTGAGCAATCACCAGCAGCAGAACATCAAAAGACGCAAGCTGCTTTTGTTTTCTCCCGAGCTGGGCGAACGAATCCATTTCACTCCTGGAGATAAGAAATAAGGAGGCCTTGATGTTCGAAAATAAGTTTGTGATCCTTTCCGTCCTTTGTGGTTGGTTGTCTTCCGGATCTTATCCGGAAGGACAACACCCCTGAGAAAGTGCGCCAGCCACTATCGTGCCCGTGCAATGCCCCTCAGTAACAGAGTGTTTGCACCAATTTGAAGCTAAGCTTGAGTTGTTATTGCAGTGGTTTTCTAGTTGTCTTGGGGAGGAGTGCGTCATGAAGGCTTTGTTGTCTGCGACACTGGTATTCACTTTCATTCTCGGGGCATTTATTCTTGGTTTCGGCGCTCCGGGACTGAGGGCGCAATCCCGCAACGCGCAATCGCCCGCGCATCCTGACCTGATGTCAACCCTGCTTGAGTTGGACCGCACGGCTGCCGCCACCAACAGCGACATAGGACACCTGCAGATCGATCGCTGGAAGGGTGGCTGGAAAACCGGCTGGACTACCAGCAGCACGCACAAAGACCAGGCAGCCAAGGCGGCGGCCTCCCTGCAGCGAAACTTGAAGGGAGCCCTGCCGACCTGATTCGTGAAGCCATCAACCAGCATGGCAGCATGACTGCAACTTTCAAGGTCTACGAAGACCTGAATCTTGTATGCGAAACGCTGGATTCGCTGGTGGACACGGCGCAGCAGTTCGGCAAAAAAGAAGAATCCGTGCCGCTCTCCAATGACTTCGGCGTCTGGTGCGCTTACGCCGCACCATATCGTCCTATATCAGCAACGGGCCGTGGCTGCCGATAGTGGCGAAGCCAGCCCACATACACGGCCTTTGCTCCTCCAGTGCATCGTCATCTGAAATCCAGGCCCACGAAAAATCGTCATTGATGACGACATCCAGGAAAAGAAGACCCAGAGAAGAAAAAGAGCAGCCATCCAGTTCAACAACGTGGAATAAAGATTTTACGCAGGCCTATATCTTCCCTTGCACGGCAATCCACCATATATGTAAGGAAGCAAATTTTTTCGCTACATTGGCTTAAGTAAATTGAAGCCGATCACCGGTTAAGGCGGCTATCGGCTTCATATTTTTGCTGCTCCATGTCCGGTGATCCCGCATATTCCCAGCATAAAAGCCTGCTCCGCCCTGATGCTGAAAGACACGTCTTCCCTTATGATGAACTCCATTCTGGAGGTCCTCACATTCGACGACAAACAGCAGTACACATGGGCGGAATCGTCTGCCATGTTTCTCTACCACGGCCCAGGAATAGGATATCTACCAGCACGATGGTGGCAGGCTGTTACGTTCCTGACGCTGGAAGGAGCACAGGCGGGACTGAGTTGGTCAACTATTCTGGCCAAGCGCGAAGCGTATCGCCGGGCCTTCAGCAATTTTGATCCCGGCAAGGTGGCCCGCTTTAACGCAGCAAAACAACAGGCCCTCATGGGCAATGCCGGTATTGTTCGCAATAAGCTCAAGATTGCCTCCACGATCCAGAACGCGATTGCTTTCCTGGCAGTGCAAAAGGAATTCGGCAGCTTTGACAAATACGTATGGCAGTTCGTGAACGGTCAGCCGATTGTGAACTCGTGGAAAGCCAAACAACGCTTACCGGCACAAACCGCGGAATCTGAGAAGATGAGCAAGGATCTGCTCAAGCGCGGCTTTAAATTTGTTGGCCCCACCATCTGCTACGCGTTCATGCAGGCCGTCGGCATGGTGAACGATCATCAAGTTGAGTGTTTTCGGTTCGCGGAATTGGCCAGGAAAATCTGACGCCACCCACAGATATCTTTCTATTAACTATTTTGCCAACGGCCAACAGTGACCCAGATCACTGATCTTTACCCTCCAGCGTTTGACAATGAACTTGTCAGATCAGGCTTGTGTAAAGGAGGCCAATATGCAAAGCCAACAAATGAATGCTGGGTGCTGGGACTTGTCTTCGCTGAAGCCTTTGCTATTGCTGTCCTGAGGGATTTTCTGACGCCCTTTCCTGGAGCTGTACGCTACTGGTTTGAGATTTTCCTGCCTGGCTTTAGATGGAATACACCTGCCACGTTTCCACTTGGTGCCATCGAGAGCTTCTTCTGGGGTGCATACCTGGAAATAGTGATGCTCCCAATAGCCAAAATGTTCTGGCTGAAACACCACAACTTTACTGGGCCAGGACCGAAAACACCACGACTCCATCATCATGCAGCATGAGTTTTGATGAAAAGGAGCACGCGAATGAGATTACGATGAACGACGTCGCGGGACGTGAGGAAGAATTACGGGCCATCAAGGCGGCCAAACTCGGCCAGCCAGCTGGTTTTCAGACTCTTTACGAGCTTAACCGGGCGTACGTGTACAGCGTCTGCCTGCGGATGACGCATGAGCCTGCATTATCCGAAGACCTTACGCATGACATTTTTCTTCAGGTGCTCCGGAAGATCTCCTGATATAAAGGCGATGCCCGTTTCCGTACATGGCTGCACCGCGTGACCGTGAATACGGTGCTGGTCCACTTCCGTCACCACAAGCCATTGAATATATCGCTGAATGATGAGAACTTGCCGGCCACTGAAGTGCTTATGGCAGAGCGGCGTCCCCAGTCTGATCCCGACACAGGCATCACCATCCGGGAAGTGATATCCGTCCTCTCGCCTGACAACCAAAGCGTGTTGAGGCTGCATGATGTTGAAGGTTATCGCCATCAGGACATCTCAGTCCTTCTGGGAATTACCTCGGCCGCCAGCCGCTCCCAGCTATACAAGGTCAGAGTAAAGCTGAGGACCGCGCTGGGCATGACACCACGCAAGCGTTCGGGTGCCAAACCAGCACGAGCGAAGCTGGAGTTGGCGAAACTACAAGCGGCCTGATACATCCACTGAAACCGGTGCTGATTATTTTTTCCTGAGCACTGTGCGGGGATTGAGATGCTGGTTCCGGATGCGTTCGCCACATGGCGGATGGACAAACGGAAGATGCATCCTGTTCACGATTGGCCCCCACTCAGGGCAGAACTCATTCGCCATATTGCTGAGGGCGAAGCCGAGCAGGGTATTGGCGGTGCGCTGCCCGGCATGCGTTAAATCGTTGTAGCCTCCGGGAAGATAAGCAGTGCCAATGAAGCCGCTGGCCGAGGCTCCAAAGTAATTGGATAATGCAGGGCGCTCATGGCCGGAATCGCTCCTGTCCACGATGACAAATGCCGCGGCATGGGCAACTCGAACCAGTGGGTTGTGACTGGCTGAAGGCAGATAACGCGGGTCTTCGCGAAAGGCAAGCTCAGAGAGCAATATCATCGCCTGTTGTGACGCTTTTCTGGCGACCGTATCACCGTAAAGGCGGCCATAAGCGCCAGCGCCGTCTTTCCACTCGCGCGGATAATGGTCTGGCGGACTAGCCATGGTGAGCCCCGCGCCGAACGCGGTTGCCAAAAACCCGACGGGATTAACGGCCTGGTGCGCATACAACCTGAATTTGTCGCCGGGATCAAGACGGTGTTTGGTGATTTGAGGCGCCAAAATGGCCGGCAGCTTACCTGATGCGTAAATCTTCGATTCCTGGGTGGGCGATTTCTGCGTCGGCGATTCCTGGGTTGCAGCTTTCTGGGTGGGCGCTCTCTGAGGTTTTGGCGCGTCAGGTAATTTGTTTTTAGGTTGGGCGACGCTCTGAGTAGCGTTGGGCTCGCTCGCCGGCTTCGTCTGGTTTTCCTGTTGGGCGTCGAGCAGAACGCCGCAGTTTTGTTGAGCGTTCAGTATGACGCCGGAGTTTTGCTCTGAGTCCAGCACAACGCCGCGGTTTTGTTCGGCGTTCAGCGGAACGCCGGAAACCACGCTCAGCGCGAGCAGCAGAACCATGGCTCTCTTGTTGTACCGGCGACTCCGCACCCTTGCCTCGATATCTATTCAGATGCTCTGAATTACGCCCAAGGCGGTTCCCCGATCCCTGGGCGATTTCATCCAATCACGCCAACCATGGCCTTTTAGCAGCTTCTCAAAAGCTTCATCATCCCGAGTTCCGTCAATGAGGCCGCGCTTTCTTCAGCGGCGCGGAACGACCGACGCATGTGATTAAAACCGTCCCTTCGGGACTTTTCCGATTCTGCTTTTCTCCGTGTCTCCGCGTCTCCGTGGTGGGTGTGTTTTTCAGCCCCCTCTCGCCATTGCCGTTTGTCACACTCCGTGTTAGGCTTTACAAGTCACTAGAAGGACGAGATTTAGAGATAGGAGTGCCCAGTTTCAAGTGTTAGCGAGAGAGCATAAGGCAGACGTCATCAACCGTTTCCGCACGCACCAGTCAGATACCGGAAGCCCGGAAGTCCAGATTGCAATTTTGAGTGAGCGGATCGGTGATTTGACCGAGCACTTCAAGACGCACAAGAAGGACCACGCCTCCCGGCGGGGTCTGCTCATGATGGTCAGCAAGCGGCGTCGCCTGCTGGACTATCTGAAGACGTACGATACTGATCGATATAAAGACGTCATCCAAAAACTTGGAATCCGTAAGTAATCGAGTTACCGGACGTTTTGAACCGAGGTCTCCCGTCGGCGGGAGACGTGTGCCTGGAGCAGGGCCATGCCTTAGCATCCCTGCAAATGGCCCAAAGGTTTCTGCCGAAGCTTTATCGTATTGAAAAAAAACGCTCTCGCGCTAGACCATGCTGGTCCTCCCGGAAAAGAGGAGTTAATGAAACAAACAGCCACTGTTGAACTTGCAGGCGGCAAATCCCTCCATTTAGAAACTGGACATTTGGCGAAACAAGCCGCCGGATCGGCAATCATCCGGCAGGGCGATAACGTTGTGCTGGGTACCGCCAATGCAGCTCCAGAACCCCGCGAAGGAATTGATTTCTTCCCTCTCACGGTGGATTACAGAGAATACACATACGCCGGTGGACGAATCCCCGGTGGATTTATCAAACGCGAAGGCCGGCCACAGGAACGTGAAATCCTGACCTCGCGACAGATTGACCGCCCCATCCGCCCGCTATTTCCTGAAGGCTTCCGCAATGAGACCCAGGTCATCTC
This sequence comes from Terriglobia bacterium, assembly GCA_963824835.1. GTDB lineage: Bacteria > Acidobacteriota > Terriglobia > Terriglobales > Acidobacteriaceae > Angelobacter. The sequence continues at coordinate 86,468 of CAWGRA010000009.1, forward strand.
CCTGGTGCTTTCCGCTGACACCGAAAATGATCCTGACGTTCTGGCCATCAACTCGGCCTCCGCGGCACTGACCCTTTCTGACATTCCATTCCACGGCCCGGTAGGCGCCGTGCGCATTGGCTTGGTGAACGATCAAATGATCGTGAACCCGACTTATGCGGAAATGGCAGAGAGCACGCTGAACATCATGGTGGTCGGCACGGCTGAAGGCATTGTGATGGTGGAATCAGGCGCGAAGGAAGTTTCTGAAGAGAAAGTTCTGGAAGCCATTGAGTTTGCCCATGAACAGATCAAGAAGATCTGCGCCGGCATTGTTGACCTGGCCAAGCGTGGCGGTAAGCCGAAACGCGCGGTGAAAGAGCCGGAGTTCGACCAGTCTTATTTCGATGGCCTGATGAAGAAGGTTGGCGCCGAGCTGACGGATGCGCTGGATACGGCCAAATATCCCAAGCTGGAAAGCTATACCAAAGTAAAAGAGATTAAAGACAAGCTGAAAGCCGAGCTTCCGCCGGACGATGATGCGGCCAAGACCAGGCTTTCACATTACTACGAGTTGATGCGCGAGAAGATCTTCCGCGACCAGGTGACCAAACAGAAGCGCCGGCCGGACAACCGGAAGTTCGACGAGATCCGCAACATCTGGATTGAAGTTGGCGTGCTGCCCCGTACGCACGGCTCGGCGGTGTTCACTCGCGGCGAGACCCAGGCATTGGTTACCACCACGCTGGGCACGCCGGATGACATGCAGCGCATTGAACGCTTTGAAGGCGAGACGAAAAAACGCTTCATGCTGCACTACAACTTCCCTCCATTTTCCGTGGGCGAAGTTGGCCGCATGACCGGCGTTGGCCGTCGCGAAATTGGACATGGCGCTCTGGCTGAACGAGCGGTTTCCGCCGTTCTGCCGCCGGTGGAGAAATGGCCTTACGCCATCCGTGTTGTCTCTGACATTCTGGAGTCCAACGGATCATCGTCAATGGCCACGGTTTGCGGCGCTTCCCTTTCGCTGATGGATGCCGGCGTTCCGCTGTCATCATCAGTGGCAGGTGTGGCCATGGGATTGGTGAAAGAAGGCGAATCCTACGCCATCCTGACTGACATTGCCGGCGCGGAAGACCATTACGGCGACATGGATTTCAAAGTAGCTGGAACACGCACAGGCATTACCGCCCTGCAGATGGACATCAAGGTAATGGGCATCACGTCACAGATCATGCGTGAGGCAATGGAACAGGCCAGGCATGGCCGCTTGTTCATCCTGGAGAAAATGGAACAGACCATTACCGGCGGACGCGAGAATATCTCAACGTTTGCTCCGCGCATTTACACCCTGCAGATTCCCGTGGACAAGATTCGCGACCTGATTGGCCCGGGTGGAAAGATGATTCGTTCCATCATTGACCAGACCGGCGTGAAGATTGACGTGGATGATACGGGCAAGGTAAACGTGGCTTCGAATGATGGACCATCGGCGCAAAAAGCCATCCAGATGATCAACGACCTTACGGCCGTGCCGGAAATCGGCAAGACCTATCTGGGCAAAGTGGTTCGTCTGGCGGAGTTCGGCGCTTTTGTCGAAATCATTCCCGGCACTGACGGTCTGCTGCACATCAGCGAGATTGCCGAACATCGCGTGAAGGAAGTGAAGGACGAGCTCAAGGAAGGCGACCAGGTATTGGTCAAGGTCCTGGGCATTGAAGGTAACCGCATCAAGCTGTCACGCAAGGCGATCCTGAAAGAGCAGCGGGCCAAGATGGCAACGCAGCGCGGCGAGTCGGGTGAAGGCGGCGAAGGCGGACAGTGAAGTCGCGGCGGCGAGCGTAGTGAAGCTCACCATGAGCATGCTGCTGAAGGCTCAGAAGAAACCGTGACCTTTGAAGGCGGCGCCGACTTCGACGAAAACGACGAAGAGCCGAACTTCAATCGCGAAGACGCAAACCGCGAGACGGTGGCGGCGACAACGGACCGTCCAGATCGTCCACGTGGGCCTCGGCCCGGTGGTGGTGGTGGCGGCGGGCGTCGTCCCGGCGGACGCGGTGGTCGCGGACGCGGCGGACCTCGCGGCGGTGGTGGTGATCGCGGGCCCCGTGGCGGCGGAGATCGTGGCCCTCGCGGCGGTGGTGGTCATTAATCCTGTCGCTGCGCTCCAACCGGCTTGAGAGACTTGGCCGTGGTTGGGGTTGTCAGCTCCTGTAACCTTTGTGGTGCGGCTCCCGAGGCCTCACCGCATTGGAAAGAAACAAAAGGCGCAGCTTACAAGCTGCGCTTTTTTTATGCTTCCGTAGCTCCAATCCGCTTGAGAGACTCGGCAGGTGGTTGGATAAGCCTCCTGCACTGATGCGATTCGGCGCGCGAGTCGGCGTTCTCAGATATCGCCAGGAGCAGCTCTCAGCACCGCGCATTTGGCATCCAATCAAAGAGCGAACGATTTTTGAGGTAGGCCAATTATGCCGGACACTGCACAGGAAAAAGGAAAGTACTTCTACCGAACATTCTTGATAGCGGCTGTGGTGGCGATTATTGGCGCAACCATTGTCATTGGCATGCTTTACGGCTGCGAACGCGAAGCCAATCCCAAGCGTCCCCGCCAACCCTCAACGGGGATGGCGCTGGTTGCTTCAAGGAGTTCGCTGCAATGAGTTACTCGGCAGCCACGCCGTGACACTTCTTGTATTTTTTGCCTGACCCACAAGGACAGGGATCATTGCGGCCGACCTTGGCCTGCCCGCGCACCACTTGCTGTGGGGCTGCGGCGTTGCCGTTCGATCCAGCCATGCGCGCTTCCTGCAATTCGCGCTTCTTGCGACGCTGGAACTGCGCTTCCAGATCATCAATCGAAGTTGATGCCCGTTTTCTTGGTGCTGGCTGCGGCTGATCGCCATTGCCGGCAGATCCAGCCGCGACCGGCGCAGGCGCCGTATCAACAATCTGCATATGGAACAGGTAACGCGCGGTTTCTTCCTGGAAACGGCGCATCATGCCTTCAAACATGTCAAACGATTCGCGCTTGTACTCCACCAGCGGATCATGCTGCGCCGTAACCGCGCAGGCCAATACCTTCTTTCAGGTGGTCCATGTTGAGCAGGTGGTCTTTCCACTGCGTATCCAAAACACTCAACATGATCATGCGTTCGTGATAGCGCAACGCGTCAGGGCCTAACTGTTTTTCCTTGGCCCCGTAACTCTCTTCCAGCTTGGTGAAAATGGCATCGCCCAGTTCCTGCCGGTTCAGCTTGTTCGGATCAATGCCTTCTTTCGCCATATCCAGGCCAAACTGTTCCAGCAGATACTTGTGCAGTGCGTCCACGTCCCATTGGTCGGCATGGACGTTGCGCGGGGCGAAACGGTCCAGCGCTTCAGCCAGCATGGATGCAACGTACTCATCCAGAATCAGCTCTTTCTGTTCGACGCCGGAGAGCAATTCGCGCCGCAGACTGTACACCGCGACGCGCTGCTTATTCATGACATCGTCATACTCAAGCAGGTGTTTGCGCGATTCAAAATTCTGGGCTTCCACCGCTTTCTGCGCCGCTTCAATCCGCTTGGTGATCAACTTCGATTCAATCGGTATGCCTTCTTCCATGCCCAGTCGTTGCAGCAGGGTTGAGACCCATGCCTTGGCGAAGATACGCATCAGGTCATCTTCGAGCGACAGATAAAACCGCGATGATCCTGGATCGCCCTGGCGGCCGGCGCGTCCGCGGAGCTGGTTATCAATGCGGCGGGCTTCGTGACGCTCCGTGCCCATAATGTGCAGTCCGCCAACCTTCACCACGTGCTCATGGTCCGCGTCAGTATCATTCTTGTATTTGTTGTAAATATCCTGATACTTATCCACGGGACATTGATATTCAATGCCGTTGTAATAAAAGACGGTGTTATGGGCGTCGTCCTGCTGCAACACCACTTCCCCGCCGGCATGCTTGAGTTGCTGCGCGATTCCCTTCTTGACCGTCTCCTGCTTGGCCATGAATTCAGCGTTGCCGCCCAGCAGAATGTCAGTGCCGCGACCAGCCATGTTGGTGGCAATTGTGACCGAGTTCAGCTTGCCGGCTTGCGCCACAATCTCCGCTTCCCTCTCATGGAATTTTGCGTTCAGCACCACGTGCTTCACGCCTTTTTTCTTCAGCAGGTCAGAGAGGCGTTCGCTCTTTTCGATTGAGGTGGTGCCCACCAGAATGGGACGGCCTTCCGCCGCTACCTTCTGAATCTCATCGGCCACGGCATAGTACTTTTCTTTCTCCGTGCGATAGACCACGTCAGGATTTTCAATGCGCGACATGGGCCGGTTGGTCGGTATCACCACCACTTGAAGCTTGTAGATCTTGTCGAACTCGGCGGCCTCGGTTTCGGCAGTTCCCGTCATGCCGGCCAGCTTCTTGTACATGCGGAAATAATTCTGGAAGGTGATGGTGGCCAGCGTCTGCGTCTCACGCTCAATCTTTACTTTTTCCTTGGCTTCAATCGCCTGGTGCAGACCGTCACTCCAGCGGCGCCCGGGCATGAGGCGGCCGGTGAATTCGTCCACGATGATGACTTCGCCGTCTTTCACCACGTACTCAACATCTTTCTTGTACAGCGCGTGGGCTTTCACCGCGGTTTCAACGTGGTGTTTCATCGCCCAGTTTTCGAGATCGGCAATGTTTTCAATGCCCAGAGCGCGTTCTACTTTTTCCCAGCCCTGGTCAGTGATGGTGGTGTTACGGTGCTTTTCATCCACCACGAAATCGCCGGTGTAGATCTTCGGCTCGCCCGAAGGCACTTCAATCTCTTCGCCTTTTTCCAGGATTGGCACCACTTTGTCGGCGCGATCGTATTTATCTGTGGTCTCGTCACTTGATCCGCTGATGATCAGCGGCGTCCTGGCCTCATCAATCAGGATGGAGTCAACTTCGTCCACGATGGCGTAGTTGTGTCCGCGCTGGACGCAGTCTTCCAGGTTGAACTTCATGTTGTCGCGGAGATAGTCGAAGCCGAATTCGTTGTTGGTGCCGTAGGTTACGTCGGCGGCATAGGCTTCACGACGTTCATCGTCATCCAGGTCATGCACAATCACGCCAACACTCAGGCCCAGGAAACGGTAAAGCTTGCCCATCCACTCTGAGTCGCGTTTGGCCAGGTAGTCGTTCACCGTGATCACGTGGACACCGTCACCGGAGAGGGCGTTCAGATACACGGGGAGAGTGGCGACCAGCGTTTTACCTTCGCCGGTCTTCATTTCGGCAATTTCACCGCGATGCAGAACGATGCCGCCCACCAACTGCACGTCAAAATGGCGCATGTTCAGTACGCGCTTGCCCGCCTCGCGACACACGGCGAAAGCTTCCGGCAGGATCTCATCCAGCGCGGCATTGCGCGCCGCAAGGCGCTCGGTCTCATCCTCAATGCCCTTAACGCGCTCCTGGATACGCGCCTTGAATTCCTGCGTTTTTTCCCGAAGCTGTTCATCCGTGAACTGCTGGAACTGTGCTTCGAGAGCGTTGATCTCGTCCACGCGAGGATTCATCCTCTTGATCTCACGCTCGTTACTGGTGCCAAATACCCTGGCTGCTAATTTACCTATCAATTGCTGTCCTTGTTAAATCAGTGTGGTTTTTACGTAAGAAGGCGACAGTAAAAGCCTAACATATTGGATGCGGCAGGGTTAGGGTAAGTAGCGGGATGGATGGCAGTGAAGATCACCTTTTTCCGGAATGCGTGTTTTTGGCCGATTGCTGGGTGCTGATATCGCGACGATTGCTGGGTGCTGATATCGGCGATTGCTGGGTGGTGATATCTCAAGGATGTTCGTAAATCCGTGCAGACCGCGCCCGAAAAGAACCTCGACGTAGAGACGCGGCATGCCGCGGCATGCCGCGTCTGGAACATCATGACCTCACACACTCTTTTGGGACTGCCGGCACATCTGGCGCACGGGAACTTGCACTTTTTTGCTCTTGCATCGCCTTTATGGACGCAGGTAGTCTGCAAGTGTGAACCAAGGCAAGTATCAGGTCGAAGGAAATCCGTCTGGCAAATCACCCGCGACCTTGAATCGTGTCCCTGGAACATTCTCTGAGATTGAAGTTGGTCCGGAATTCTTTGAACCCTTGACTCCGGAAGAGCTCGCCGGGTGGGAAGGCAAATAGTGAGGACTTCAATCCCTCCGACTTACTCCAGCCCGCCGTACACCAGTTTGCCGCCCAGGAACGTTGCTTCCACTTTCACATTCTTGATTGAGCTTAGAGGGATCTTGAAAATGTCATCGCTGAGCACCACAAAGTCCGCCAGTTTGCCCAACGTGATGGAACCTTTGTCTTTGTCCTGAAACTCCGCGTAGGCCGAGCCCATGGTGTAGGCTTCAACGGCTTCAGCCACTTTCAGCTTCTGTTCCGGCACCCAGCCTTCAGGATTTTTGCCATCGAGCGTCGCGCGCGTTGTTGCCGCATAAACACTCCACATGGGACTCAGCGGAGCCACTGACCAGTCTGTCCCAAAGGCGAGACGCACTCCATTATCCATGAACGTGCGGAAAGCATAGGTGCGCTTGATGCGATCAGGGCCGATTCTCTTCTCTGCCCAGCGACCGTCATCAATGGCATGATACGGCTGCACGGAGGCGATCACGCCCAGTCTGCATAACGGGCGAAGTCTTTGGCGGCCATGTGCTGTGAGTGTTCAATCCTCCAGCGACGGTCGCGTTTGCCGTTCGCTTTTTCAATCTGCTCAAAGATATCAAGGACGGTGGAGATCGCCTTATCACCAATCGCATGCACGCATAACTGCAATCCAGCAGCATCGGCGGCTTTCAAGCGCGCTGCCATGGCTGACACTGGATGCATTTCATCACTCAGTAAGCCATGACTTTTGGGATCGTCAGTGTAAGCGTCAAAGAAGTACGCCGTCTCTGAGCCCAGCGAACCATCAGCATAACCTTTTACGGCTCCCAGACGCAGCAGTGGCGTACCAAAAGCGCGGCGGATGCCCACTTTGGCCTGGTCTTTCCAGTCCGTCTCCATGGGAGCGGCATAGATGCGCACGGTGAGCTGGTTTTTTTCCTGAAGTTCCGCATAGGCCTTCACGTCTTCGTATAGCGGATTCATGTCCTGCACAGAGGTAACGCCCATGGAGGCGGCATGGTCCATGGCTTGTTTGATCGCCCGCATGCGATGGGCATGCGTCATGACAGGCATCACTTTGGTGACCAGGTCCTGCGCCGAGTCACGCAGCACGCCTGTGGGATTACCCTGTGCATCACGGACGATCTGCCCGCCCGGCGGGTCCTGCGTCTTGGCCGTGATGTTGGCCAGCTTCAGCGTGACAGTGTTCGCCAGCGATTCATGCCCGTCATAACGATTGACCCATACCGGCGTGTCAGGCGTTACCGTGTCGATCAATTCTTTGGTGGGCAAATCCGCCGGCGACCACTTCTGTTCATCCCAATCGCCGCCGGTAACCCACTCGCCTTTGGGAGTGGTCTTGGCGCGCTGGGCGATCCTGTCTGCAAATTCACGAGGTGAAGCCGCGTCTTTCAACTGCACTTGCGAGAGATGATCGCCACCATCAACAAAATGAACGTGCGAATCATTGAAGCCCGGCAGCAGCAGCTTTCCATGAGCGTCAAAAACCTTGGTCTGCGGCCCGTGCCATGCATCCACGTCAGCAGAGGTGCCGACGGCGATAATGCGTTCACCGATCACGGCCACGGCCTCAGCCTGTGGATGTGCCTTGTCCACGGTCCAGATTGTTGCGTTGGTGATGATTACATCGGCGGCGGGCTTAGCCTGACCGTGGATCACCTGGGCAGAGGTAAAAAGCAGAGCAAACCACATCAATGCCAAACTTGTTTTAGCGGCTTTCATTTTTGTGATCATTAGTTTGAGTTTGTCATTTTCGTTGGTCATCTTTCGCCCCACTTCAGCTTGGTGCGCAGGACATCAAAAAAGGAACGATCTGGACGTTTGAACAGCCGTACCTGGTATTTTGAGAGGCGGCAATAGACCACGTCTCCTTGTTCCAGCGGCTCGCCCAGTTGTCCATCCACGGTGAGATATCCCTGCTCACGGGTCACGCTCAACCTTACTTCGATCTCTGCCGTGTCGGGCACCACCAGAGGGCGGTTGGTTAGAGCGTGGGAGGCAACCGGAGTAATCACAAACCCGGGCAGATCAGGTGTGAGAATGGGTCCGCCGGCGGCCAGCGAATAGGCGGTGGATCCAGTGGGCGTGGAGATGATCAGCCCGTCAGCTTTGTAGGTGGAGACGAATGCGCCATCAATCAGCACTTCAAATTCGTTGATCCTGGCCACTGCGCTCTGGTTGAGAACGGCTTCATTCAGGGCGTCATAGTTGGCCAGGCATCGGCCGCCGCGGCGCACCTGGCAATGCAACATGCTGCGCAGGCTTAGTTCGCATTCTCCCGCGTCAACCGTGGCTAACGTTTCCTCAATCTCTTCACGCCGGATTTCGGTGAGAAATCCCAGCGACCCAAGGTTCACGCCGAGGATGGGAATGCCGGCATGGGCCACATTGCGGGCGGTGGAAAGAAGCGTGCCATCGCCACCCAGCACAACCACGAAATCAGGACGTTTCTCCACCAACTGTTCCCGCTCGGCCGGTTCACCCTCTGGCCAGAATTCCTGCGAGACTTTATCCACGGTGATGGAATAATCGTGCTCGCGAAGCCAGACGGCCACGCGGCGCACAATGGTGGCCAGCTCAGGCTTTCCCTGTTTGGAGATGATTGAGGCTCGTTTCATTTCCATTCCGCGTGCAAGAGAAACTCGCGGTTACCTTCCGCGCCAAGAATTGGTGAGTCCATCACATTAAGCGTGCGGCCTCCCAGCTCTTTCACCGCCGTGCTGACTCGTTTGACCGCGTCTTCTTGGGCCGCTGCATCACGCACGATTCCACCCTTGCCTACGCGCTCACGGCCCACCTCAAACTGTGGTTTCACCAGGATGACGAACTCGCGTTGATCAGGATGAGCCGCCGTGATGGCTTCCACCACAGCCGGGAGAATGAGTGTAACAGAGATAAAGGAAACGTCCGCTGCCACAAAACTTACAGCACCAGCCGCACCCGCGGAGCACAGCTTCCCATGAGTCAGATAGCGCGCATTGGTGTTCTCCAGGAGCTTTACACGCGCATCAGAGCGCAGTTTGGCCGCGATTTGCCCGTATCCCGTATCCACCGCCACCACTTCAGCAGCTCCGTGCTGGAGCATACAGTCAGTGAAACCACCCGTGGAAGCTCCCACATCCATGCACGTGCGCCCAGTGAGATCAATTGTCCAACCTTCCAGTGCTGCTTGCAGCTTCAGGCCGCCGCGGCCAACATACTTCAAATCGTCGCCCAAAAAGCGTATCTCAACGTCCGCGCTCACGTTGGCGCCGGCTTTCTCAATCTTCTGGCCATCCACAAGGACGCGACCAGCAAGCAACATGGCTTGCGCCCGTTCACGTGAAGGGACAAGGCCTCGCTCCACCAGCAATTTGTCTATCCGAACTTTCATATTTACTGCTTCAATCTTCAACGGCTTCAATCGTTAACTGCTTCAACTCCATCAGGAAAGCCTGATGAATGAACCATTTTGGGCAGCGTTCATAATTCTTTAATAGTCCGCACCGCATCAGGTGCAAAGGGCTAAAAGGCCCAAAACCACGCAGTGTTACTGAAGTAACTGCCGCCTTTTCCACATCGTTTTTCACCGCCCTGTTGAAAAGGGTGCAGCCCAGATGGAAGCCTAGTTGCACAACTCTGATCAGCGTTCTGAATTCTTGCACAAATCAGTCATTGGGACGAAAGCTGCGAGAAAGTTGCTCTGCCATTAGAATGATTTTCGAATCCAAGGACAAGCATGCCCACAACCCGGCCAGAAAACAGGAAGAAAAAAGCAAAGCACCAATCCGCATCCGCAAAGCGCACCATTGTTCCGCAGGAAAGCAGCAACAGCGCATCTCCCATGAATGCCGAGCGTCTGCGCAAACTCTATTCCACCATGATGAAGTGCCGTATGGCTTCAGAACGGTGCGCCGGCCTCTTTGGAGTTGATGCAGGAGCTTCCACTGGTCACGAGGCCGCGGAAGTGGGAGCATGCATTCATCTGAGTGATGCTGATTTAGTATCTCCAACCTCAAGCCTGATCAATGGCAATATCACCAAGGGCGTGACCTTGGCCAAACTCTTCGAGTTGATTCAAGCCGGCGTCGGCGAACACAGCGTTTCGCTTGCGACGTTGAAGCTTTCACATGATGCGCAGATCCAGGCCAGCACGCTTGTATCTTTCTCTCACAAGCTTTCACACAAGCCAACCGTGAGTATGACGATCATTGAAAGAATGCTTGGCGAAAGAATGCTTGGCGAAAGAATGCTTGGCGAAAGAATGCGATTGGCGAAAGAACTATTGGCGAATCAGAAGCCACATCACCGGATTTCTGGGAGAGTTCGGTCCAGTTCGCGGCAGCGCGCAACCTGGGCATTGTTTACGTGATCTGCACTGCGGCGGATTCCGATCACGACCTCCGCAAGCGTGCTCTCAGCTTCCAGGTGCCGGGGATCACCGTGGATGGAAACGATGTGGTGGCTGTTTACCGCGTAGCTGAAGAGTCTGTAAGGCGGGCGCGTGAAGGGCACGGACCTACCCTGATCGATTGCAAGATTGATCCCACGCGCGATCCCCTCACCTTCATGGAAGGTTATTTAAAGAAGAGGGATTTGTGGTCAGATAAGTGGCACGCCAAAGTTGTTCAGGAGTTCCGGCGGGAACTTGAACAGGCGGAGAAGGGGTTGTCCTAAGCCCCAGATCGCCTCTGTCATTCGCCTCGCTCTAGAGCCACCAATCGCGCGAATTGACCGTTGGCGACCGAATGTTCGGAGTGACAAAATTTACCGAGTGGGGCAAGGACTACGAGCCAAGCAAGTGATTGAATCTGCAAGAGGATAGCAAGCCACAAGCCAAATGTGAGCCAACCGCACTAAGATTTATGAGTTGTGCGGGTTGACATTAATAATGCTTTCTCCTTATAATTAGCACTCGACGGATATGAGTGCTAGCAGAGTGCCAGCACGTTCCCCGTCACAGATCCAAAACAGTCCTAGTAAATCAACTTTTAGAAGGAGAAGTTCCATGGCAAAGCTGACTCCATTGGGTGAGCGAGTTCTGGTACGTCGTATTAGCGAAGGTGAAACTGTACGTGGCGGCATCATCATTCCTGACTCCGCCAAAGAAAAGCCCCAGGAGGGCGTTGTGGTAGCGGTGGGCACCGGCCGTTTTGAAAAAGGCCAGCATGTTCCCATGTCAGTGAAAGAAGGCGATCGCGTTCTGTTCGGCAAATATTCCGGCAGCGACATCAAGATTGATGGCGAAGAGTTCCTGATCGTGAAAGAAGAAGAGATCTTCGGCATTCTCTCGGGCGCGGCAAAGGCGGCGGAGAAGGTCGGCGCCGGCAAGCGGTAACTTCGGATCATCGATCAGGTGTTTTCACCAATCGATTGTTTCGGGGTTCAAGCAAGAAGTGACAGGTTTCTGAACTGACAGGTTTGAAACCAATCAAGTTTTGAACGATCCACGCGCGCAATGCGCGAACAGTTTTGATAGGAGATATCAGCAATGGCAAAGATTATTGTGCACGGTGAAGAGTCCCGCCAGGCAATCCTGCGCGGAGTCAACATTCTGGCCGATGCAGTGAAGGTCACGCTCGGTCCCAAGGGCCGCAACGTAGTCATCAACAAGAAATTCGGCTCACCCGTCATCACCAAGGACGGCGTTACAGTAGCCAAGGAAATCGAACTCGGCGAAACCCTGGAAAACATGGGCGCGCAGATGGTGCGTGAAGTCGCCAGCAAAACCAGTGACGTTGCCGGTGACGGCACCACCACTGCTACGGTTCTGGCCCAGGCCATCTATCGCGATGGCGTGAAGACGGTTGCCGCCGGTGCGAACCCAATGGCCCTGAAGCGCGGCATTGAGCGCGCGGTTGCCACCATTTGCGGCAGCATGGGCAAAGACGGTGAGCGCACCAAGGGCTTCCTGGACACCCTGTCCAAGCCAGTCAGCGGCGAAATGATTGCCCAGGTAGGCACCATTTCCGCCAACAATGACGAGACCATTGGACGCATTATTGCCGAAGCCATGAAGAAAGTCGGCAAAGACGGCGTGATCACGGTTGAAGAATCCCGCACCATGGAAACCAGCCTTGAAGTTGTGGAAGGCATGCAGTTTGACCGTGGTTACCTCTCGCCTTACTTCGTGACCGACCCTGAGCGCATGGAAGCCAGCCTGGATGACGCGCTCATCCTCATCAATGAAAAGAAAATCAGCAGCATGAAGGACCTTCTCCCTGTTCTGGAGCAGGTAGCCAAGGCCGGCCGTCCGCTGCTCATCATCGCGGAAGACGTTGACGGTGAAGCGCTGGCCACCCTGGTGGTCAACAAGCTGCGCGGCACCATTCAGGTTTGCGCTGTGAAGGCTCCTGGCTTCGGCGATCGCCGCAAAGCCATGCTGCAGGACATCGCTATTCTGACCGGCGGCAAGGCCATCACGGAAGACCTGGGCCTGAAGCTGGAAGGCGTTCAGATCACTGACCTGGGCCGCGCCAAGAAGATCACGGTGGACAAGGACAACTGCACCATTGTGGAAGGCAAAGGCAAAGGCCCCGAGATTGAAGGCCGCGTAAAGGAAATCCGCGGACAGATGGAAAACACGACCAGCGAATACGATCGCGAGAAGCTCCAGGAGCGTCTGGCAAAGCTGGTGGGTGGCGTTGCGGTGATTAAAGTCGGCGCCGCAACCGAAACCGAAATGAAGGAAAAGAAAGCCCGCGTGGAAGACGCTATGCACGCGACCCGCGCTGCCGTGGAAGAAGGCATTGTCCCGGGTGGCGGTGTGGCGCTGGTTCGTTGCGCAGCGGCTCTTGCAGGCCTTGAAGTTCAAGAATGACGACGAAGAGATCGGCGCCGATATCGTCCGCCGCGCTCTGGAAGAGCCTCTCCGCCAGATTGTTGCCAACTCCGGTGAGGAAGGCGCGATTGTTGTCGGCAAGATTCGCGACTCCAAGGACAACAACTTCGGCTACAACGCCCAGTCCGATAAGTTCGAAGACCTGGTCAAAGCCGGCGTCATCGACCCAACCAAGGTAACCCGCACCGCGTTGCAGAACGCTGCTTCCATCGCAGCGCTCATGCTCACCACCGAAGCTCTTGTCTCTGATGTTCCGGAAGAGAAGAAGGCCGGCGGTGGCGACAACCACGGCGGCATGCCCTACGGCGGTTAATTCGTTCGAATAAAGTCAGCTCGCTCCTGACCAAAGCCCCTGTCGAGCAACGACAGGGGCTTTTTTCTTGTCGCTACGCTCCAAACCGCTGAGCATTTTGAACCTGCGTTGACAGTCACTGCTGCTCCTGTGTCGCGCGGTTCGGCGCGCGAGTCGGCCTCACCGCGAATCTTCCACATAGATCATTCCGGTCGCAGCGCTCGAAACCGCTGAGCATTTTGAACCTGCTTGAAATCCCTGTTGCTCCTGTGTCGGCATCAGCAGACTCGGCACAAAAGTAGATTTACCAGCTAGCGTTCAACAAGGACTGCGGCCGTCCACGCCGCCGCAGTCCGCTGCACCAGGAGCATTGACGCGGCAACCACGATTGACGATGCGAAAGCGGTTTGGAGCGAAGCGACAGATTGAGAGTCACTGCGGCCGCCCACGCGCCGCAGTCCGCTGCCCCAGGAGCATTGACGCGGTAACCACGATTCACGCTCGAAGCGGTTTGGAGCGAAGCGACAGGATTGAAACAAAAAAACGCACCGGCCGAAGCCGGTGCGCTGAAATAACCAGACGTGTCTCGCGTCTAGAAGGTAAGCTTTGCGGCGAATTGCAATTGGCGTGCCGAGCCAGAATCGCCGGTTGGGAAACGGGTTGAGCTGATTACGCCGAAGGTGGTGCTTCCAGCTTGTGCCACACGTCCTGGCTGGCCAAAATTCGGCATGGTTCAGCAAGTCAAAGGCTTCAAAGCGCAGTTCACTGGAGAAGCGTTCGTTGATCTTGGTATGTTTCACCAGTGACATATCAACGTTATTGAAGCCAGGTCCGATGATCACGTTTCTGCCCGAAGTTTCCAAAGTGATAGACGGTAGCTGTTCCACCTATCAAAACATCGGGCACTGGAAAAAGTGCGTACCAGGCGCGCAGGCGGCATTTCTGCTGCCGGATCGCACACGGAGTTAGCGAAGTATTGAATGTTCCCACCTGTAAGCGGGGTGTCTACGATTTGGATTGGTCCGGTCAGATCGGGACGCAGTGTCGCCAGACCGGTAAGTCCGCCGATGCCGGCGCCATTTGCCAGCAGGTTCACTGGATTGCCGCTCTGGTCAGAAATGATGCTGCCAATCTGCCAGCCATCGACCAGGCGATTGCCCTTGAACGGCAGGTCATAGATGAAGTTCACCACAAAGCGATTGCGGGCGTCGAAATCCGACAGACCCTTGTCGCCTGCCGGGTTCAAGCTATCCTGAATGACAACTCCCTGGCCATTTTGTGAAGTGTAGTCCAGTGACTTGGAGAACGTGTAAGAAGCGTTGAATTGGAGTCCATGGAACGGGCGCAAGTTAGACGTAATCCAGAGCGCGTTGTAGCTCGAATTGCCATTGCTCACGTTATCGGAGATGTTGCCGATCGTAGCACCTGGAAGGATCGGGCTGCTGGCCGAGAGAGTCTGGAAATGGCCTGCACGCCGTTCACGAATTGGTTTTCATTGATGCGCGTCCGCAGATGACGGCCGGCGGATCCGAAAATATCCGGTCATCAAGCTCCAGTTGTTAGTGACCTGTTGCTGGATATTGAAGTTATAGGACTCGATATACGAGTTATCGAAGTTCGGGTCCACGACGATGGGCGCGAGTCCGTTGCCTTTTGCATCGGCAAGCAGCGTGCGCATACGTTGTTGTGGGCTTTGCCCCTCCAACGAAGCTCAACGGATTACCGAGTGGAGGATTGTTTGTAAGTCCAGTGACCAGTCCAGTGATCGGCTGATCAGTCAGGATAGCGTAGGCGCCACGAACAACCGTTTTGCCGGAACCGAAAACGTCATAAGCGAAACCAAGGCGCGGCTGGAAGTTCTTGTTGTTCTGCTTGTAGGGCGAGCTCACCTGCACCAGCGAATCGGTGGCTGCGATGAAGTTCACGAACCGGTCGAGAGCCTCGGTTGGGGTGGCATTCCAGTCATAGCGACTCCAAGCTCAAGGGTCAGGCGCTTGGTTGTCTTCCAGCTATCCTGGACGAAGAATCCCAGATTGTTGACGCCAATGCGGCTGGGGTTGTTCCCGGGGGACAAGCTGAATCCGGATGGTGTACCCGCAACGAAGCCTGCAACGTTTGTGAACGAGAGGGTTCCGGTATCAGAGTTAAAGTTGTTGTTGGTCATACGACGGAACTCGCCGCCGAATTTGAGTGAGTGCCGGCCATGGAGATAGTTCAAAGTATCAGAGAGCACTCCGGTGGTATCGCCGCGACCCTGCGGAAAGCCGTTCGGACCACCGAAGCCGATCCCGGTTCCGCCAATGGTAATGAAGGGCAAGCCAGAGTTGGCGTTGATTCCATCTTGAATTCCAAACGAGGCGGGATTCTGTAGGGCGTTGGGGGCAAACACGATGTGAATGCGATTGAACCCGATTCGCGCCTCATTCACCATATTGGAGCTCAATGTGTGGTCCAGATTGACGGTTGCAATCTGGCGTCTGGATTGACGTGTATCGCCGAAACCGGGGAGCGAGTCGCCCTGGAGAGTGGGCTCCTGGCGAAGATCTTCCTGAATCGCGAAATAGCCGTGAATGCGGAGGTTGCTGTTGAAATTGTGGCTGATATCGGCGGTACCCTGGTCAATGTTTACGGGCGCAAGAGCTGAACCCACAAAGCTGTTGCCGGAGTTCGCGGCCGGTATCAAGGTTCATCAATTGAAAGCTGGTTGCATTCCCACCTGCCTGCACCAGGGCGCGTTGCGCGTCCGACAGAACGGTGGTGTTCAGCGGAATTCCCTGCCGCTGGCGAAGAGCCTTCATAGCTCAGGAAAAAGAACGTCTTGTCTTTATAGATCGGCCCACCAAAGTTAGCGCCAAAACTGTTGCGCTTAAACGTGGCCTGGGCGTTGGGGGTCTGCACGCCCGTGGTGGGATTAGTCAGAACACGCGTATTGAAGAAGTTGCGCGCGTCCAGATCATGGTTGCGGACAAATTCAAACAGCTCTCCGTGATAGCCGATTGCTGCCGGACCGGGTGGCAATATTTACGATGGCGCCGGAGTTTCTGCCGTACTCAGCGCTGTAGGTGGAATTGTCAACCTTGAATTCAGAGACCGTGTTGATAGACGGCTGAAACGTGATCTGGTTCTGCACCATGTCATTCAAGTTCATGCCGTTGACCATGAAGTTCACGGTGTCTTCACGGTTTCCGGCAGTATTGAACGCAAACGAGCCCTGGCCACGAAGCGGTGCGGTGAGGAAACCGTTCTGTGGAGGAGTCACCGTGCCAGGAATGAGCAATGCCAGATCGACAAAGTGCCGTCCGTTCAGCGGAATTTCCTGCACTGTCTTCTGGTCGATAGTCTGGCCAACGGTGATCGTGGTCGTCTCAATGGTGGGAGCGCTGGCTTCCACGGTGATCACTTCGCCTGAACTGGCCACATTCAAGTTGAAGTTCTGCACCGAGTTCTTGCTGACCTCCAGACGAAGGTCTTTGGCAATTTGCGTGGCGAATTTCTCTGACTGCACTTCCACGCTATACAGCCCGGGCGGAAGGGCTGGCACTTCATAGTCGCCGGAAGAATTCGTTTGAGCGTGGCGTTCAATACCAGCGTCTGGGTTCCTGACGATCACCTTGGCGCCAACAATGGCCGCGCCGCTGGAATCGCTGACCGTTCCTTTAATACTGGCCGTAGTTTGGGCAAAAGCCGCTATCGCAAACAAGATGCAGACGAGTAGCAGCGCACGCGGGAAAAAAGCTTGCTTTCTTGACATTCGTGTAGCTCCCTCCTGGGGGAAAATCTGTTCTCACAATTTAAAGAGAAAAAGCCAAAATCAGGGCAAATGAAAAGGGTTTCAGGGCGTGCAGTATAAAGCTGTTGGCTGAACGACTTCTTGTTCTACTGTCTCTATGTGCACTCTGCATTCCAGTCGTGCTTAAGGGGGCTCGCGTCGCGAATCAGACACTTACAAGGCGACAATGCAAAATGGTTCCGTAAAACCATAGGCAAAAGAAGGTAAGTTCCAGAATTGAATACCCAGTTCTTGAAATCTATGTGGTTTGATAACTTAACTTTGTAAGGTACTGGTGGCTAGAGGACGCGCGAGAACTTCACTTTTAATGACTCGTTCCTTGCCTCGGGAAAAGTGCTTTCGCGAAGCACTCGTCGGCAGAGTTCAGCCTTAGGGAACGTCTGCATCATTTGGAATGGAAGCTTTTTTACTTGGGCCGCGAAGGCGCCGGCAAACGGGTATTGGTTCCACGAACTGGAACAGCTTCGTTGTCAACGGCGCTTGCCGGATCGGGGTGAGTGACTTCGACCGTAAGAGGGCGATTCAGCACCATTTCCAGCGCGGTTCCCTGTTCAATGCGCACATCCTGTCCCCGCGTAAAGAGCACCTGGCCCAAACCTATGGCAGCTCCTGCTGCTCCTCCAATTCCCGCGCCACCCCAGCCGCGAGTGGCCGCAGCGCCAATCACGGCGCCCGTGGCTCCCGTCTTGGCAACCGTCCCAACATCTTTTCCTTTTTGGCTGTCGGCCTTCACTGTGCCCTCTTCATCAGTGACGGAAGAGTTATCCGCCCCGGGATTACTTTTCAGTGCGCCCGGAAGGTCCACGGTGTAGCCGTTGGGGAAGATCATGGTGTTGAAGTTGAATAGGATCTCTGCCGTTCCCTTAATGCGGCCCGCACGCTGGACGCGAGTAATTTCGCCCTTCACGTAGGTACCAGCCGGGATGACCACCACATTGTTTTGCGTGATAGGGAAAGAGGTCTGGCAATAGACGCCATCACCGACGTGGGCGCTCTTGGTATTGATGGGGCTTTTGAGGTTCAGGAGAACCCTGGTGCCCGCAGGCACAACCAGCCGCCGAGCAGCATCGGGCGAGGTTTCAGAAACCGGCTTAACGTTGGTGGTTGAATTGGTTTGGGCGGAAGTGCCCGCGATCACAGTTACCAGCAAGAAAAAGATAGCCAAACCGCGCATAGGAATCTCCTACGATCAACGTTGTACTCAAGTGGTTGCCGGCATTGTGCCAGA
Source organism: Terriglobia bacterium (assembly GCA_963824835.1). Lineage (GTDB taxonomy): Bacteria > Acidobacteriota > Terriglobia > Terriglobales > Acidobacteriaceae > Angelobacter. The sequence continues at coordinate 104,717 of CAWGRA010000009.1, forward strand.
GACTCACTTCGTGGCCTGGGCCTGCTCCATCTCCGCCAGAATTGACTTTGCCGCTTCTGCCGGATTCGCCGCATGAGTGATCGGCCGGCCGACCACAATGTGGCTGACTCCTGCCTTGATGGCCGATGCCGGAGTGGCGCTTCGCTGCTGGTCATTCACGTCCGCGCCTGCCGGCCGGATACCCGGCGTCACAATGGCGAATCCTTCACCTAATTCGCGGCGAACTTCCGCGGCTTCACGCGGCGAAGTTACAATCCCGCCAAAGCCCGCGCCGCGAGCCAGAGCTGCCATTCTCAGTACTTGATTCAGAACGCGGGTGGGCACTCCTACTTGCATAAGATCCTGGTCAGAAAAGCTGGTCAGCACGGTTACGCCTAGCAAGGTGAGCTTGCCGTTGGCGGCCTCAGCAGCGGCCTCTAGCATGGCTGACCCGCCACTGGCGTGTACGGTAAGCATGCTGGCGCCCGTGGCAACTGCGGCCTTCACGGCATGGCTCACGGTGGTGGGGATGTCATGTAGTTTCAGATCAAGAAAGACCTTGCGGCCGGAGTCCACCAGTTCGCGCACGAAGACTGGCCCTTCGGCGGTGAAGAGCTGCAATCCAACTTTGTAAATTCCGGCAGAATCGCCAATGCGGCGGACCAAATCCCTGGCCGTGCCGGCGTCAGACACGTCCAGCGCCACGATAAGGCGGTCACGCATGCTTGCGGTGTTTTGAGCGAGTTCGGATTCGAGAGTTTTGGAGGGCATCGCCCAACCAGTATAGTACTCCCGGAGTTAGTGCGCTCCGGGAGTTTGGTTTGACGCAATGGTAGCCGGCTGCACCAGGTCAAGCCGTACCTTTTCAACGCCACCATAGAAGTTGAGCATTCTGGCGGCACTGTAGCTGAGGTCCATGATGCGGTTTCCCACGTAGGGTCCGCGATCATTGACCCGGACGACGATCCATTTACCGTTGCGAAGGTTGGTGACCTTCACATAAGTACCCAGCGGCAACTGCCGGTGGGCTGCGGTGAGCTCGAACATGTCAAAGTCTTCGCCGCTGGCTGTCTCCTTGCCATGAAACTGTTTACCGTACCAGGAAGCGTCACCTACCTGATAAGGCTTAGCCGGAACTTTCGCCCGGGTTGAGGTTGCAGACTTCCGTCCTGTCTTGTCGCTGCTAGTGACCTTGGGGTTGGTCGAAGTCTTCTTTTGGGCTTGCTGGTGGTCTAGAACGGGAGCCGCCCCCACGTTGGCAGCCACTAAACCGGCTACCGCCAGAATGGACAGTACTCGTCTCATGCACACTCCTTAACTTCGAGATTTCAATCTTGCTTCCCCCAGTTACAAAGAGCCTTAATTATATGAATCTGAAGGAGGAACTAACAACTGCCTTGTCTTCTCCCCTCTTTCCAAGTGTTGCCTTTTCACCACGATCATGCTAGGCAGTAATGTCCATTAGCCTTAAGCTAATCACCCTAATTATAGGTCTCTCTTTAGATGGCAGGAAGCAGGAATGTGTTAGCTCCGGTTACTCTTGATTTGCAAAAAAATATTGCATATGCACTCGATTGCATCTGGTCCCAAAGCCTCCCCAGTGGTACATGTCCCTTACCTGCAAAAACTTACGACGCCAAAATTCAGGCGCGAATATGCATTCCTTAGGGCATTCTTATGCAGATTTTTTATGAAAAGAGTTGGCCCAATCGCGAAAGCACCCGGCTTTGACTCTGGCAGGCGTAAAGCCGTATCTTCAGGGAGCAGCGGCCAGGGAACGATTTGGCTCTTGATCCCTCCTTAGAACTCGCCGTAGAAGCTTTTCCGGCTCTAAAAAGGCATCAAAAAAAAATAAAATTTATGCCCTTAAATCATGAAATCGAGGTCAAATTCCGGATCACGGACCTATCTGCGCTGACCGCCTGCCTCAAGTCAGAGGGATTCCGTCTGGTGACTCCCCGAACCCACGAGATGAACACGCTTTATGATCTGGCGGACTCCGGACTTCGCAACCGGGGCGCATTGTTGCGACTGCGAAAGTATGGCGCCAGGTGGACAGTCACTTATAAGGATCGGCCAGCTATCCAGGGCGGGCACAAGATGCGTCGCGAGATCGAGACGATGGTGGAAAACGGCCCAGCATTGGCCCAGATCCTTGAGGCTTTGGGCTACCAGCCACGCTTTAGCTATGAAAAGTTCCGTACGGAATGGACGGACGGCAGTGGACACGTGGTGGTGGACGAGACGCCGGTGGGCAACTTTGGCGAGATTGAAGGTGCGCCGGAATGGATTGACGAAACGGCCAGCCGGCTCAAGATCGCCCATGACCAGTACATTACCCTCTCCTATAGCGAACTCTTTGCTGAGTGGAAGCAGCGCACCGGCAGCGACGCCGTCAACATGCTGTTCGTTTCCTGAGGACGTTCCGCGCTATCAGCCGTCCAATTCCCAGCGCGTGTACCTTGTTTGTTCTTTGCCAGCGGGCATTCTCTCCAACCGCGCTACAATCAAGCCGCTGATTGAATGCCAGGAAAGGAGCTGCTCACCATGTACGACTACATCATCATTGGCGCCGGTTCGGCCGGATGCGTCCTGGCCAATCGTTTGAGTGAGGATCCCAGCGTAAAGGTACTGCTCCTGGAAGCGGGGGGCCCTGACGCTCAAAAAGAGATCCACATTCCAGCAGCCTTCTCCAAGCTGTTCAAGACCGCGTGTGACTGGACTTACTTCACGGAGCCTGAACCGCATCTGGGCAACCGCAGCCTGTACTGGCCGCGAGGCAAAGTGCTTGGCGGCTCCAGTTCAATCAATGCCATGATCTATATCCGCGGACATCGATGGGATTATGATCATTGGCGCGATCTTGGCAATCCTGGCTGGGACTATGACTCAGTCCTGCCTTATTTCAAGAAGTCTGAAGCTCAGGAGAACGGCGCCTTCCGCATTCCACGGATCTGATGGTCCGCTGCATGTTACCAACCTGCGCTGCCCCAATCCTCTGTCTCAAGCGTTTATACAAGCCGCCGAACAGGCAGGCTTCCAGCGCAATCCGGACTTCAATGGCGAGCAGCAGGATGGATTTGGCCAATACCAGGTAACGCAGTGGGAAGGAAAACGGTGCAGCGCTGCCGCGGCTTTTCTTCATCCCGTAATGCGACGGCCGAACCTGACCGTTAAAACCAACGTTCAGGTGTTTGACATTATTTTTGAGAAACGTCGCGCCAGGGCCGTAAGTTTTCAGCAAGGTGAGAACAGCGCCCAGGAACATGCAGATCGCGAGATTATCCTCTGCGGCGGCTCCGTGGCTTCTCCTCATCTGCTGATGCTGGCAGGCATTGGACCGGCTGACCAACTGCGGACAGCTGGGTGTTCCGGTGCAAGCCGACCTGCCGGGCGTTGGAGAAAACCTGCAAGACCACCCGGCGGTCCCGGTTGTGTACCAGTCCACTCAACCCATTACGCTTACCAACGCCGAAAGCATCAGCAATGTTGCGCGCTACGTGTGCTTCAAAAATGGCATGCTTACGTCGAATGTGGCTGAGGCAGGCGGTTTTGTTACCACGAATCCCTCCTCGCCCGCGCCCGATATCCAATTCCATTTCGGCCCCGGATACTACGTTGACCACGGATTCCAGAAGATCAAAGGCCATGCCTTCACGCTTGGGCCCACGCTCATACGCCCTGGCAGCCGCGGGCGTCTCAAGTTGCGCTCCAGCAATCCGCTGGATGCGCCTGCGATCTACGCCAATTATCTGGCTGAATCGCGTGACATGGACGCGATGCTTCAGGGTGTGAAACTGGCCCGGCGGATCGCCGCTGCTGCAGCTTTCGACCAATTCCGCGGTTTGGAAATGCTTCCCGGTCCTGACGCGCAGGATGACGCCGCGCTTCGCGGACACATCGAAAGATATGCGGCCACTTTGTACCATCCGGTGGGCACATGCAAAATGGGGAATGACGCGATGTCGGTTGTGGATTCAGAACTGCGCGTACATGGCATGGAAGGGCTGCGGGTGGTGGATGCTTCCGTGATGCCGACCGTGATCGGGGGGAACACAAACGCCCCAACAATCATGATCGCCGAAAAAGCTGCGGATATGATTCGCGGAAAAGGACAGAAGGAAGCCGGTTCGGATTCCCTGCTCAGTGGCGTCGCGCAGCGGACCCGCTGATTGCAATCGCATGCAAGAGCCCATTAGCGGGACTTCAGGCAAAAAAATCAGAGAGTGCAGTTGCCTGCACCCTCTGGCTAAAGAGGAGGGATTGGGTACACGAGAGGAGCAGCTCAAAGCTACTTGATGTTTGAGGACAGTTTCCTGCGCAACAAAGTTGCGCCGCTAATAAGAAGTGATCCCAGCAATGCCAGACTTCCCGATTCAGGAAAACTGCTGGTCACGTGGCTGGCGGCAGCGTGAATACCGGTCGTAGAAACTCCAAAAGCACTGGCCCCAAAAATGAAGAGTGCAAGCGTAAAATAGGAAACTTTTTTCACCATGTCTTTATCCGTCGCGCTAGAAGTGGCTGAGCACTTTCCGATGTTGATGAATTCTTCCGGCTGCACAAGACATTCATCTTTGGCGTGCTTTTGTAATTACCCGTACCAGTGCACGAGTTCTGCCAAACATCTCCGCTGGGAAATAAACGGCTTATACGAATAGAAGGTGCCTGTTATGCAAGCGATTGCAACGATTTCCCGTGATTTAGTGCCCGGGCTGCGACAACATGTCCCAAGATGAAGTGGCCAAGGCGGTCAAGAACGATTCAGTAAGCCACTTTCGGGCGTCATGAATGCGAGAGCCTCGCTTTGGCTATTGGCTGGTCAATTGCACCTAGTTTTCAAATTGGCACACATGTGCCGCAACGCTAATTTGACGCGGCCCACCCGACTATGCAAAGGTTTTCATCACACGTCTGGAACGCCCATCAGAAGGATCTTGAGACCCTGGTACCCACAACGGAATCCGTTGCTTTAAGCAAGACCCAGCCTGGACCACATGTTTTGTTTCTCATTGACCACCTGCTGGCACGCGGTGGTGGCGAGGGCAATCTGCTTAAGCTGGTTCAGTTGCTGCCGCCGGACCGCGTCCGCTGCAGCATCGCTACATTGCGCATTGATCCATCCATACAGAAGTCCATTTCAGTTCCTGTGCACGTCTTTCCTCTGCGCCGGGTTTATGGATTGAGCGGTCTGCGAGCTGCCTGGCAGCTTCGCCGTCTCATTCGCAAGGAAAAGGTTGATATCGTCCAGACCTACTTTGAGACGTCGAACCTGTGGGGCGGGCTGGTAACCAAGTTAAGCGGCGCCATGCTGTTATCGTCACGTCGCGATATGGGAATACTGCGCAAGGCCAAACACCGGCTTGGCTATCAGGTCATCAATCGCATTTCTGATCGGGTGCTCGCCGTCTCAGAAGAGGTCAAACGCTTCTGCATTGATGAGGACCATGTTTCGCCGGAAAAAGTCTCAGTCATTTACAACGGGGTTGATCTTCAGCAGGTCGCCGCTGGAGACACCGAGTCAGCTCCCGCCTACGCTGAATTCGCCGGCAAACAGATTGTGACCTGTGTGGCGAATGTTCGCCGGGTTAAGGGCATTGACATTGTTTTGCGTGCAGCCCACCTGGTGTGCCAGCAACTTCCTGAAACGGTATTCCTGATCGCCGGCAGCCTCTACGAAAAAGATTATTCCCAGGAAGTGAGGGGCCTGGTGGAATCGCTGGGCCTCAAGGATAATGTCAGGTTTCTTGGATTCGTGGAGAACCCGGTTCCACTCCTGAAAATGAGCAGCGTCTTTTGCATGCTTTCACGAAGTGAAGGTTTCTGTAACGCGCTGCTGGAGGCCATGGCTTGCGGTGTGCCCTCCGTGGTGAGCCGCGTGGGCGGAAATCCTGAAGCCATTACGGACAGCGAAAGCGGATTCCTGGTCCCTGTGGAAGATCATCAGACCGCGGCCGAGCGCATGCTTTTTCTACTGCGGAATCCTGATCAGGCGAAGCAAATCGGGGACGCCGGACGGGTGGCAGCTTTCTCCCAGTTCAGCGCTGACGCCATGATCAGTAATTTGATGTCGCTTTATTCCAAGTTGATGAATGAGCGAGCCTGAACCTTTTGCTACCACGAGCCGGCAGCACAGGCAGGAGCGCCTGATGTTCCACAGACGAAACCACCGGATTGACTTCCAGATGATGAGAGAGAGATTTAAGCTTCAGCCGCGTAGCCGACGCGGCTGCGGTCAACAAACCCGACTAGGTGTGCTTTTCCGCATAGGCTGATTCGATGAAGGCCTGCTCAGGTGGTTTCGCCGCATCGTTGTACAAGAGCAGCGTGTTCTGCACGACCAACTGTTCAGAAAATTCCCGCGACGCAATTTCCCGTCCGGCGATGCCCATTCTATACCGCAGCATCGGATCTTCCAGAAGGCGCCGGATGGCGGCGGCAAGCTCGGTAACATTTTTGGCCGGCACCAGCAGGCCATTGATGTTGTCATGGACCACGTCACGGCATCCAGGGACGTTCGTGGTCACAATCGCGCGGCCGCAGGCAGCGGCTTCCAAAAGCGACTTGGGAACGCCCTCACCCCCATGCGACGGCAAACAGACGACGGTAGCTCCCTGATAAACGGAAGCCATCTCCTCAAGGCGGCCCCACCATTCAATTACGCCTTCCTCATGCCATGCCGCGAGTTGCTGCCGCGGCATTCCTGACGGGCTGGCTGAATCCGTGTCGCCCACCATCACAAAACGGGCCTTCACGCCTTCGGCTCGCAGTAGTCTGGCCGCTTCCACAAACTCTTTCACACCTTTGTTCCACAGCATGCGCGAGGGCAGTATGATTACCGGTGTACCTGCTGGTTCCAGCGCGGCCGGAGAAAAAGTTTCCAGATCCACGCCCGCACCACGGATCAATACCGTATTTTCCGGTGGGACTTTCAAGGTTGTAATAATCGCGTCACGGTCTTCCTCATTCTGGAAGATGACTCTCGATCCCGAGCGCCTCAAGAGATATCCGAAAGCACTCCAGACTGCTATGCGCAGAATTCTGGCCTTCAGCGTTGAAGAAGCAACCAGGTATCCAAGCCCAGCCAGCGCATTGATCACCCTGATATTTCCCCTGCCTAAAGCCGCGATTGACCCGTACAACACCGGCTTGAGCGCTACCTGGTGCACCACATCAGGACGCTCCTTGCCATACAGCCGTCTCAGTTCAATGATGGTGCGCAGTTCCTTCAAAGGCGAATAGCTTTCGCGGCTGAGTGATAAGGGGACAAGCCGAAAACCTTCATCCAAAATCTTCTGACCGTGCTTTGACACGCGAGTGGCGATGATGACTTCATAGCCGTTGCGGAGCGCGGCCCTGGCCAAAGAGAGACGATGGGACCAGAAGTACCAGTCCTCCGCGATCAGGAAAATGATCTTCCTGCGCCCTGGCACGGAATCGGACAATGGGTGGCTGGAACTCATTACAGCTTGTAGTGCCTCCGATACCACTCAACAAAACGGGCTACACCAACCTCGATGGAGGTTTCGGGCCGGTAAGAGATGTCGCGAGCGAGTTCATCAACGTCAGCATACGTAACCGGGACGTCGCCAGGCTGCATCGGCATCATGTTGAGCTTCGCTTTTTTTCCAACCTGCTGCTCAATGATCTCAATCAATCTCCGCACCTCTACCGGCTGGTTATTGCCAATGTTGTAGACATGATAAGGTGCGGATGATGAGGTGGACTGCGTTTGCCCGGGAGTAGGCGGTAGCTTGATGATCCGGATTACGGCCGCCACAACGTCGTCAACATACGTAAAATCGCGCAGCATCTTGCCATGATTGTAAACATCAATTGGGTCGCCGTTGATGATTGCTTTGCAGAATTTGAAGAGCGCCATATCAGGACGGCCCCACGGTCCGTAAACGGTAAAAAAACGGAGCCCCGTCACGGGCAACGCATACAGATGCGCGTACACGTGCGCAATCAGTTCGTTGCTTTTCTTGGTGGCGGCATAGAGGCTTACAGGATAATCAACGTTATCTTTTTCTGAGAACGGTATCTTCTGGTTGGCGCCGTACACGGAGCTTGATGAGGCATAAACAAAATGCGGCACTTTGCGTTTATACGCCTCCTCCATGAGATTCACGAAACCGGTAACATTGCTCTTGACGTAAAGGTCAGGGTTCTCCAGCGAGTACCTTACGCCGGCCTGCGCCGCGAGGTTAATGACGGGGCCAAATTCTTCATGATCGAAAACGGCCTTGAGGCGGCTCCGATCGGCAATGTCACCCTGGACAAAGCGAAAGTTTTCCGATGCCTGAAGAATTTCCAGCCTGGCGGCCTTCAGGCCTTCATCATAAAACGGGCTGAGATTATCGAAACCAAGAACGCCGAACCCAGTTTCAAGCAGCCGGCGGCAGAGATGAAAGCCAATGAAACCCGCGCAGCCGGTTACAAGTACGGAATTTGGCGCCCTGATATCTTTGACTTCCACAACTTTTGTCATCACCGGAAGATACTTGCCCTGCCTATACAAATTGAATCGTGCGCCCATTGAATGGGCCGATACTGATTACTTTGTTTTACTCGGTAATGCGCGAGTGCAACGGTATGGGATGGGATGTTTGAAGAGGAGCACGTCCCATGCTGTGGTAGTCAAGCCCGGCCTTGGCCATTTCCGCCGGAGAGTATAGATTGCGACCGTCCAGGACGATCGGATATTTCAAAAGCTTCTTGATGCGCGGAAGATCCAGGGCCGCGAACTCCTTCCACTCGGTCAGAATCAGCAAGGCATCGCCGTTTTCGGCGGCAGCATAAGCATCTGGAGCATAGCGCACAGAATCTCCCAGCACTCCCTTTGCATTTGCCATGGCGGCTGGGTCGAACACGGTTATCTCACAGCCTTCGGCAACCAGGGCCTGGATAATCTGGAGGGACGGCGATTCACGCACATCGTCAGTGCCATCCTTGAACGCCACTCCCAGCACGCACAATTTCTTGCCTCGCAGGGTCCACAAGGCCATGCTTACTTTACGCAGGAAGCGAACACGCTGTTGTTCATTGATCCTGTGCACTTCATCCAGCAATTCGAACTTGTAACCGAACTTGCGGGCAGCCGAGCGGAAAGCGGCAACATCTTTCGGGAAACATGACCCGCCATAGCCGATTCCCGCGCTGAGGAATCGTGATCCGATACGTTTGTCACTGCCCACTCCGCGGCACACTTCGCCGATATCAGCTCCCACGGCCTCGCATACATTTGCCACGGCGTTAATGAAGGAAATCTTCATGGCCAGAAACGCGTTGCATGCGTGCTTTACCAGCTCTGCGCTCTGCTGAGAGGTCTCAATATATTGCGGCTGTTCAACCGCCGTCTCGGGCCTGGGAACGGCTCCAGCCTGTTGCGAGTAGCTACCGTCAATCAGCGACTGATAAACTTCGCGCATGATCCTGGCTGACCGGTCCGTTGAAACACCCACCACGATCCTGTCTGGATAAAGGAAATCCGAAACCGCGCTTCCCTCGCGGAGAAATTCAGGATTGGAAACAACCTCGAAGTCACCACGATCACAGCCGTTCAGCACCAGAGAACGTTCTATCCACGCACTGGTACAGACGGGCACTGTGCTCTTCTCTACGATTATTTTGGGATCTTTGATGACCTTGGCGATTTCCCGCGACACTGATTCAACGTAGGAAAGGTCGGCTTCGCCACTGGCTGACATAGGAGTACCAACGGCAATAAAAATAACTAGAGCTTCCTTTACCGCATCGGTCAGCGATGTAGTAAATGTAAGGCCCAGCCCACGGTGACGTCCTAGAAGTTCTGTCAGGAACTCTTCGTAAATCGGGGTCTTGCCAGCATCTAACGCCGCGATCTTTGCATGATCATTGTCAACACAGACGACGCGGTGCCCCAGCTCAGCAAAACAAGCGGCTGCAACTAGACCGACATAGCCCGACCCGATTACGGCGATTCTCATGTCAAAAAGCCTTTACTGTAAGAATGGATGGTTCAAAGATACCAGAGCGATAGCGAAATGTGCATCAGAAACTCAGGAGTAAGGGGAAAAAACGGTTATTTAAGGTTCATGACCAAGGTCATTAACTGAGGCCTGATTTCGTTTACATATGTTATGAAAAAGCAACGCAAGTAATTCGCCCCTTAGTGATCAGAACTCAGCCACATCTGGCCTGGGACGCCGCAGATCCTAGGCATTTTGTGGTAAATTTGGCGAAAGTATGAGATCTTCCGCGCGCGCGTGATAAACCCGTGAGACACCGCCAAGGTTAATGATTCCACAACTCTTCAAGGTTTGAGAATGACAGCGATTCGGGAACGCTTTCCCGCGTCAAAGCAAATGTTCGCTCGGCAACAGCAGACCGATTCTGGCTTCGCTACAGCACGCTGGCCGCTTACCGGGCCATGTGCGCGGCGGCATCCAGCCTTACAGGATTCACCACCTCGGGTGCGGCGCACGCGGACCGCAATGAGGCTGAAGCTGTTGCTTATATAGCTTCGGTTTTCGATAAATATAAGGCCGCGAGCGGGCTGGACAGATTCCATGGCAAAGTCGCGGAGATTGGTCCTGGGGATAGTTGTGGGATCGGACTGATGTTTCTGGCGGACGGCTGTACGCAGGTTGATCTGGTTGATCGTTTTTACTCGGAACGCGATGAAGCTCATCAGCAGTCCATCAATCGCGAAATAGTTAAACTGAAACCGTCACTGGCCACGCTACTGCATGATGACAGTCTCTCAGAGAAATCGTTCTCCGGGATGAGCCGTCACTACGGACAAAATGCCGCCGCGGAAACCTTTTTTGAGAACAATCAAGGGTATGACTTTATCGTCTCCTGTGCTGTTTTGGAGCATGTGTACGATCCTCTGCGCGCGATCAAGGCAGCTTCTGCTGCTTTAAATCCGGGAGGCATGCTGCTTCATCAGATTGACTGCCGGGACCATGGCCAGTTCTCAACGAGTTTCCACGAACTCAAATTCCTGGAAATACCCGTGGCGATGTATTCTCCACTCAAGTGGGGCGGAGGACCAAACCGTGTCCGGCTCAGCGCTTATATAAGCACGCTGAACTCCCTGCCGCTTGATTACAGGATTTTAGTTACCTCGCTCGCCGGCATGGCCGATGCTTTGGAACCCGCGCTTCCGCTGCAACAAATTTCCAAAGCAACGCTGGATGCTTCACGAGAATTTGTAAATGGCGTTCGCGGGCGATTCGCAGCTCCATTTCGCGATATGCCGATTGAAGATCTGATGGTCACTTCGTTTATGATCGTGGCCAAAAGAAGGAGCTGAAGCCGGCCTTGGGTTAACGGGAAGGTTCTTGCGCTCTACTCCGTAATACATGCTCCCGATACAGTTCTTCATAGCGGCTCACCACAGATGGCAGGGAAAACTCGGTTTCAATCCGCTGCCGTGCTGACTGGCCCATCGCCGAGCGACGCTCCGGCCCCGCTTTCAGCAGTTCTTGAACGGCTTTTGCAAACGCTTCATAGTCGCCCGCCGGGACCGAGATTCCAGTATCCCCAACAACGAAAGCGCTATCACCAATATCGGTGACCACACACGGAACGCGCAAGCCATGGCTTCACCGATGGAATTGGAAAATCCCTCGCCCCATGCGGAGGAGGAACAGGCGATGTCAAGCGCGGCATTGATGCGGGCAGTATCCTTGCGCTCGCCCAGCAAAAAGATTCCGCCGTCAAGACCTTCCCTCGAATGGCGTTGAGCAGCGCTGGCTCGTTCCCTGCTCACACCTGAACCGGCGAGTACAAACCACACTTTCGGATGTGACCGCCTGATGATGGCAGCGGCCCGGAGAAAAGCTGCATGATCTTTCATGGGATGACAACGCGCAATAAGGCCCACCAGGAGTGAATCGTCAGCCACTCCAAGTTCACGCCGGAAACTGCTGCGGGCTTCTGGTCTGGGGCGGAACATTTCACAGTCAAAGCCGTTGGGAAGAATCACGCGCTTGTCGTGCCTGTAGCCGAGAGCCTCATGCTGCTGTGCACTGGTAACGCTGTTGTAGATGATGGCCGCGGGACGTGCTGACAAGAGTGCGCCCAGGCGGATGACCAGAGCGGTGGCCCGAGCGTTCCCGCGCGAGATCATAAACCGTCTGGCGGATGTTCCATAACACAGGTACCGGGCCACGCGAGGCGAGCGCAGTGAGTGTGGCCATCAGGTTCCCGTGATACATCCAGCCCTGGATCAAATCGGGGTGAACCTGGCGTGTGCGGCGCATCAGCGCAAACAGTTTTACCGGATCGGCGCGGCCCGCGACATCCCAAGAGCATAAACCGGCACTCCCAGCGCCGAAATCGCCGGACCGATTGTGCCTGAATCGGCCAGAGAAACCACAGAAGACGAAACATCAGGAGGGCCGCCAGAAACCAGCTTCAACAACATCATCTCCGCACCACCGGTTGATAAGCCGGTGATTACATGTTGTACGGCGATGGGGATGGTCGGCTTGGCCAGATGTCATGTTCGCAAGACTCGGCGTGATGGGCTTGATCATTCGCTACGCCAGGTTTTCAGAATATCCTACTGTACTCATCCACCACGCGATGAACGTCAAAGACTCCCAGGCTTTCTTGCGGAGCCGTGCTCTTCTTTTAGCGCATTACATAGTGGAGATGATTGCCGTAGCCAGGGCTCGCGGATCTTCCATGGGAACCATGGCTATTTCAGGTGTCATGGCAGCAACCTCCGCTACTGCTCCCGGGCAGTTTGAAGCAACCACGGGTGTTCCCAGGGCCAAAGCTTCCAACATGATGTTGGGCAGACCTTCATAGCGCGAGGGCAAGACAAAGGCCGAAGCATGTTTGAGGTAAGCCCATGGATTCTTTTGAAACCCGGGAAAGCTCACCGAACCAGTCAAATTGAGCGTTTGCGCCTGCTCCTCCAAGGCTCCCTTCAATGGGCCTTCGCCTAGAATCGCCAACTGCGCGTCTGGCAGGGCTTGCAGTACTGACGGCATGGCTTGGAGTAAAACGTCAAAACCTTTTTGGCGAGAGAGCCGCCCGGCCGCAACCAGATGAGGTCCGGAACCGATATAAGGGTTCGGCTCCAGCGCTGCTTCAGCCCGTACTTTTTCGGCATCCACTGGATTGTAAATTCGAACCATCTTGCCGGGAGGCAGGCCGAAATTGGTCACCATATCGGCAACCATGGAATCAGAAAGGCATACGACCACGTCAGCCTGCCTGTACGAATGCCGGTAAAGCCATGCCCAGAGCCGGTGATTTTTTACTTCCGCCGGGAGCAACGAACTGACCAGTATGGCTTCCCGCACGATCACTCTTGTCTTCGGGCGGAAGCAGATACCTGAGCATGGAGATAGCAACGTTAAGGTGGCCGAGAGTGGAAACAATGGTGTCCGGGCGGACTTTCCAGATGAGGCGGATAAGGCTGGGCATCGCATATCGCACGCGCTGCACCCGGAGGTCGTGAATCTTTACATCGTCCGGAACGTCACCTGTGTATGCGCCGCCGGATTCCAGGACAGCAAGTTGAGGCTCAAAGCGATCACGGTCCAAATGGCGAAGCAAAATGGTGAAAACACGTTCCGCTCCGCCGCCCACCAGAGAAGGAATCAGGAAAAGTACCCTTTTTCGTGTTCGGCTCACTCGCTGGTGGTCTCACTTCCATGAGACAAGATGGAACCGCTATTTTCCAGATTTCCCCCAGTTGTACTTTTCATTATGGGCCGCGGGTCAGTGCGCGATTTCTGTTGCTTCAACCATGTTATTCCGTTGTTCTGCAACGGAGGAAGTTGAGCCTGGAGCCCGGGAAATCAGCCTGATGGAATAGGCGCCGAGAAACACGAAAGCCACGATGTACACCAGCGAAGTGGAAAGTGCGATACCCGCGATACCCAGAAATCTCATCAGCAGGAAATTAAGGCCTACATCCAAAACCAGACTAAGCGCTGCGCTGTACATCAAAACGTCATTCCGTTTGATGGATGACAGGAACCTTACAAAAAGCATGCCACCAATATAAAACGGGATCTGAATGGCGTAGAAAACTTGCACGTGACTCACCAAGGCTGTGTCAGCGTTGGTGAAAGCACCGCGTTGAAAAAGCAGCCGGATCAATGGCTTTGAAAGCACCATCAATAACATGGTGCACGGTATCGCCATGGTCATCACCAGGAAGGAATATTTCTTCAAGGTATGCCGGCAGCCCTGCCAATCATTTCTTGCACCATTTTAGAGAAGTAGGGCAGCGTAGCCGTACTTAAAGCGGTGCCGCAGACGGCCAGAATCAGGCCCACAAGCTTGTTTGAATAGCTGAGCGCAGCTACGCTTCCCGCCGGCAACATCGCCGCCATCGCCTGGTCCACCACAGTGGTGCTGCACATCAGGAACGAACCGCCAAAAGCCGGTGCATATTGAGACAACACCCTGCGCACATGTTCGTCCATGCCATGCCAGCGCAATCGAGCTGAGAGGTTGTGGGAGCTCAGCGCCCAAATCAAAGCCGCGGATTCGATACAGCTACCGGCAACCACGCCGGCTACAAGAGAAAAGACACCAAGGGTTTGCCCCGCAGACTCTAACAACAAGATGGTGATCAAGGGCGTGATGAGAGGAACAAGCGCCGGGAAGGCAAACTTCTCACCCGCATTCAAGACCGCGGAGATAAACACGGTAACGCCGTTGAAAATGATGAAAGGGAGCAACCACCACAGCAGACGCCGGGTAAAAAGCAGCTTCGCCGGGGAGAAGTTGGAACCTAAGAAGGGCAGGTAATATGGCGCCAGAAAACCCAGGAGAGCCGCCATCGCCACCAGCACAACAATGATGATGAGCAGCAGACTGGAGAAGAGCTTCTGTGCGGCTTCGGCGCCTTGTTTTTCCCTGGTCTCTACGAAAACAGGCACAAACGCCGATGCCAAGAGCGCCAATCAGCAGGTTAACCAGAAAAGACGGCAACAGAAAAGAGATGAGGAATGCATCCAGCTCGTCACCCCGCCCGAATAGTTTGGCGACGATTAATTCTTTTGCCGCAACTCCGGCTTTTGCCAGCATGCCGACAAGCGCAACGGTCAGCGCAGCAAAAAATATCTTCTGGTTGGTTGAGCGCGCTGCGATCCTGCTGGAAAAAAGCGACCTCATTTTGGTCTTGTTGGCTGGCCGCGTAAATAGAATTTCAACAAGTCCCAATGCGCCGTGAATTGAGGATCCTGCATCGCTTTCCGGCTCCATTCGATCAGGAAAACCACGGGCAGGATGACAATGAATGCAATGAGAGTGGAGACCGTAACCAGCGCGGTCCTGCGGCGGCCACGATCTTTTCTCGGGAACAACTGCTTTGTCCAGGACCTGTATGATGGCTGCTTCTTTGGACTCATCAATGCGGGCTATTTCATATTGCTTGGTGAGGAGTTCCAGCAGAGTTTCACGATACTTAACGACCCGCAGCTTACGGACATATTCCAGCCCGACCCCGGGAACTTTTGACAGGGAAACGTCGGAAGCTGCCGCGTTGGATCTTTTGCCCTGCCCGCCTCCAAATTGAGCGAGTTGCGAGCGCAGCGCTGTGAGTTGCTGCTCAGCGCGCACAAGATCAGGATTGTCCTTGGTGGCAAAAGATTTCATTCCCTGGATTTCAACTTCCTTCTCAGAAACCCTGGCGCGCATGTCCTCATAGGCCTGCAACATTCCCTTGGCCTGGCTGTCGAGCTGAATGATCCCGGTATTTTCTTCGGTTTTTTTCAGCTCATTTTCAGCCTGAGCAAGTTCGTCACTGGCGGTTTTCATCTCCTGCTCAAAAAAGAGACGTCTCTTGGCTGCTTCTGTGACTGCGAGCGTCCTGGTTAGTTTGCCCAGTTCCTCCACATATGCGTTCGCCATGTCTGTGGCGCGCTGAGGGTCGCGGTCTTCCACTGAGATTGAAATGACATTGTCACGCCCAACCGTGATTTCAACTTCGGAATCGAGCTTATGGCGGGCGTCAACACGAAGCCCTTTGCCATATACGCCCATTAGCAAAAAGCGATCAATCATGTGATCAGAAACCGTCCGGCTGTGCAGCATGGCCACATACATGTCATTGGGATTGCGAAGCGCCAGGTCTTTGCCGGCCGCCCCACCGATCAGTGGACTGAGCTGTCCCAGCATGGCGCTTGCCATTGACGCACTTTCCTGCGGCGGCAAAATTCTAGCTTCGGCCGTGTAGGTTTTGGTCAGCATCAGGGAGACGATTGCAGAAACAATCGCTGCCCCGGCAACAGTCCACAAAATCAAATTCCTGTGCTTCGCCAAAATGATGAATGGCTCCAGCACGTGGTTCTTATCCTGTTCTTCGAAAAGCGGATTAGGAAACGGTTCTTCCGATACCGGCGTACGAAATTCGGGTTTTTCCTGCGGTGCCATTTTTGGGAACAACGTCCAAATATTGTAAATGGAACGAGATAAGTCAAGGATACGAAAGATTACTTAGGCCAGGTGCCGCCCGTGGCGCCATGAAACCTATCGAGCCATCGGGTGGAAGCTTTAATCAACTTCTTGGTCAATAAAAATGCTTAGATAAAGCGATATCACGCGTTTGTTATACTGAACCATCCCGCTTCAAACTAGTACTATGAAACTTGGTGGTAAGAATGGTTTTGCAGGGCCTTGCCCGGGACTTTCTATCAAATTATCTTGGTTGGCCTTTAATCAGGATCTCGAACAAAAGCTGCACCCTGGAAAGCGGGACCTTGCACCTCATTACACTGAAGGATTGGCCTTCAGAAAGCACGCCGCTGGGTGGTCCACCGAGCGCAAAGAGCAATGGATACTGGAAAGATTGCGCTTTATTGTTCGCCGCGCCGCTGAAGGCACAGCTTATTACCGCGATCTCTTCCCAGGCATTGGATTCGATCCCAGGTCGAATTTCACCTTCGAGGATTTCTCCAAGCTTCCACCTCTTACACGGGAGGATGTGCTGGGCGCCCGCGAGGCACTGATCTCGCGAACGGTCAGACGAGAGAAACTTCTTCGTGATTCCAGCGGCGGCAGCACCGGCGAACCAGTCCAAATCTGGCTCGGTCCAGAGGATCTGGGCTGGCATCTTTCCTCCCATCGCTACTTCATGAACAAACTGGGCGTCCCGGCGGGATCACGGATCGCGTACCTTTGGGGGCATCATCTGGATCCGGGCGCAAAGAAGACGCTTTTGCAGGCCGCACTCTCCTTTGCCAGGAACGAGCGCTGGTTTGACTGCTTCAGACTATCGCCGGAAGTTCTGGCTGAATATCACCGTGAAATGAATGAATTCCAGCCCGATTGCATTGTGGCTTATGCCAGCGCCCTGGCCGTTTTTGCGCAATTTCTGGAGCAGCAAGGCATCAAGCCAACTTATCCTCGTAAGTTGATAATAACGGGCGCGGAAAAGCTGTTTCCCTCACAACGCGCGATCTCAGAGCGCGTATTCCCTGCTCCTGTCCACGAGAGATATGGCGGTCGCGACGCCGGGCTGATGGGATATCAACTTCATATTCCGGGTTCTGAAGAGTTCGTGATCGACTGGCCCAATCTGCTGGTGGAGCCGGAATCCGGCAACAATGCCGGGGCGAATATTTTAGTTACCAAGCTGCATGCAGACGGAATGCCGATGCTTCGCTACCGTGTGGGCGACGTTGGCGCTTTCCCGATGGGAGCCCGACCCGGACATCCTGTATTCAGCCTGCAATCAGTCCTGGGCAGGACCATGGATAGAGTATGGATGCCGAACGGCAACTTCATTCACGGTGCTCAATTCCCTCACCTGCTTAAGGATTTTCCAGTGCGTGAATTTATGGTGATTCAGGAGGCGGACTATTCCGTGACAATACAGGTGGTTCCCACAACCGCATTTTCTGAGGACCATCGCAGTTCCATCCTGAATACGGTCCGGCAAAACTTGCCAGGGTTACCACTTTCCGTGCAGATGGTGGATACAATCATGAAGACCAAAGCAAATAAGTGGAAACCGGTGACTACGCACGTGGTCCGCGAAGGCTTGGGGTGATACTTTGAGCGGTTATGACCAGTTCTTGGTTGATCAACGCGTAGCAGTAAATTCGTGTGCGCCCGGCATCTATGATGGCAACCTGACGTTGGAGCTGCGCAAGCTCACGCAGCAACTTGGGTGGGGCGACCAAAGCACAGGCGCTTTCAGCAAGGTGATACCTGCCGGTTGCCGGGTGATTGTCAAACCGAATTTTGTTCTCCATGAAAATCAGGGGCCGTGGTCTTTTGACGCGGTAATCACTCATCCCTCATTCGTGAGGCGGACGGTCGAAGACCTGCTGCTGACCGGGGCCCGTGAGGTTGCCGTGGGCGATGCGCCCGTCCAGGGCTGCGACTTTCCTCAACTGCTCCAGCGTACCGGACTAGGCTCCTGGTCTGAAGACCTGATGCATAGAGATCCTCGATTCGGAAGCAAATTTCAGTGATTTCAGGAGGACAGCTTCTGTTTTCAAGCATGGCGTCCGTTACGCTGTTGAGAACCCGGGTAGATGCCAGCCGCTACGTTCTTTTCGATCTGGGCCCAGGCAGTTTGCTGGAACCCGTCACCTCCCCTGAGCCCAGGTTTCGCGTGACTTGTTACGATCCGAAAGCCCTGTCAGAAACTCATTGTCCAGGACGACATCAATATCTTATTACACGAGATGTTCTTGAAGGCTGATGTCGTCGTCGAACCTTCCGAGTTTTAAAATGCATTGCAAGGCGGGTGTTACGGGAGTAATGTGCTGAGAAATTGGTGGGCATCAACGGTAACAAGGAATATCTACCACACCACAGGCTGGGAGGCACTGCCGATTCCGGAGACTGCTATCCCGGAAAAAGTCGCATTAAGGCCATTGCGGAGAGCCTGTACGATTTCAGAAATTCGTCAGCCTCGGTTGCGCGGTCTCGAGTGGTGCGCCAGGCCCTGAAGCCATTGAACGCCATCCTGAAACTTCGCGGAGAAGACACCAGTTTGGAAGCGGACCTTCCGCGGGGCAACGACACCGTCTGGCGGATGACGCTCGACCTGAACAGAATTCTGATTTATGGCAAACCAGACGGCTCTATGTCTGATGTTCCCCAGCGGAAGATCCTGACCCGTGTGAGGATGGTCAATATTGCCGGGCAAGGACGAGGACTGCTTGCGCCTCAGCCATTTAACCTTGGTGTGATCTCGGCGGAGGCAACCCTGCTGCCCTGGACTGCGCCGGCGCCTACTTGCTGGGTCTGGATCCAGCAAAAATTCCTTTCGGAAGGAGTTTTTGGTGAACACCCGTTGGCCTTGGGTTTGCGCAGTTCGGGGCCGAGAGCGTAACCGCCATAGCAGAGAATCGCGTATTTCCCGCGTCACGCCTGGTCGACGTAACTTTCCCTTGCGAAGCCGAACACATACCTTTCCGGGCTGGCGTTCGGTCAGTAAGAGGAATCGATGGGCCAGTCCAGCCCAATATAAGCCTTGATAGCCTGTTACGTTGAGAGCTTCCGACGGCGAATCGTTGGAGTGAAAAAGAAAAATGAGTTCTTCCACCTCAGCGATTGAAAAAGGATTTTGAGAATGTGCGGTATTGCCGGATTTTGGCAAAAGCGCCAGAAAAAAACCAGTGAACTCCCAGAAGAGCTCCTCAGCAGTTGTGGTGGGCGATGCCTTAAAGCATCGCGGTCCAGATGATTCAGGAATGTCTTCCAGGTAAATCCCCTGGTGCCCATCCTTTGTTACCGTCCGGCTTTCCATTTGATCTATCTTTCGCAGGTGCCATCAGCCGATGACATCGGCATCGGGCAGATACACCATCATCTTTAACGGTGAGGTTTACAACTTCGAGGAAATCAAGGCAGAACTCGGCGCGGGATATGCATGGCGTGGGCATTCGATACTGAAGTCATGCTGGAGGCGATTGACCGCTGGGGCCTGGATCAGGCCCTCAAACGCTTTGTCGGGATGTTCGCCTTTGCTTTATGGGACCGGCAGGAACAGGAACTGTCCCTGGTTCGCGACCGCCTCGGCATCAAGCCGCTCTATTACGGCCGGGTGAATGGCGAATTTGTTTTCGGTTCAGAGCTAAAAGCCATTGGCGCCTATCCTGGATTTGAAGGCCGGATCAATCGCGATGCCCTGGCCCTGTACATGCGTTACAGCTACGTCCCTGCTCCTCATTGCATCTATGAGGGGCTGCAAAAGTTACAGCAAGGTTGCATTCTGGCTCTGAAGCCAGCAGTCAAAACCCAGGCTTCGCTGTTTCTGGTCAGCCAATGAAATCGCGCAAAGCGGAGTTGACGCGCGGATCGCCGGCAGTGACGCCGAAGTCATACAGGAACTGGAGAGCGAGCTTTCCCGCGCGATCCAGTTACGGATGATCGCCGATGTCCCACTCGGCGCCTTCCTCTCAGGCGGTATCGATTCATCCACGGTCGTGCCCTGATGCAGGCGCAGAGCAGCCGTCCTATCAAAACTTTCACAATCGGCTTTCATGAAAAAGATTACAACGAAGCGGTCGCACGCCAAAAAGATTGCCGAACATCTGGGAACGGAACACACGGAGCTTTACGTTACGGCCCAGGAAGCGCTGAATGTAGTGCCGTTGCTGTCTGAAATGTACGACGAGCCATTTGCAGACGTGTCACAGATACCAACTTATCTGGTATCTACAGCTTGCCCGCGGAAGCGTGACCGTAAAGTCTCTCCGGCGATGGTGGTGATGAACTGTTTGCCGGATACCAGAGATATTTTCGCACCATGGCAATCTGGGGTTGGCAGAAACGAGTTCCGGCGCAGCTTCCGCCAGGTCGTTTCGCAGGTGATGCAATCGGCATCGCCAGGGACCATCGATTCCGCTTATCAGATGTTCCGCCCGCTCATGCCGCGCAGCCAACGGTTTTCAGCGGTGGGAGACAAGGTGCACAAATTGGCTCCCATGCTGAATTCCAGCGGTCCAGAGTCAGTCTATTTAAAAACAGTTTCGCACTGGACAGATCCAACGGACATTGTGCTGGGTTCACGCGAACCAGATGACTTTGGCCGGTTCTTTAAAACAACGGAATCCCTTCCCAGTTTTGAAGAAAGAATGATGTTGGCAGACCTGGTCAACTATTTGCCCGATGACATTCTCACCAAGGTCGACCGCGCCAGCATGGCGATAAGCCTCGAAGCCCGCGTGCCGATCCTTGATCATCGCGTGGTGGAATTTGCGTGGAAACTGCCCATGCGTTTCAAAATCCGCAATGGAACCAGCAAATGGATATTGCGCCAGGTTCTGTACAAACACGTTCCAGCAGCGCTGGTTGAGCGGCCCAAAATGGGCTTTGGAGTGCCAATCGACCATTGGCTTAGAGGCCCGCTACGCTCATGGGCTGAAGATCTGCTGTCAGAGGAAAGCTTGAAACGCCAGGGTCTGTTCAATGTAAGCGCGGTGCGTACGAAGTTAAAAGAACATCTTTCCGGCGGCCGCAACTGGCAGTACCTGTTGTGGGATGTATTGATCTTCCAGAACTGGCTTTTTGATCACGCCAGAAATGACGTGAATCGAAGTGTGCTGGTATAACCTGCCTGGAAAACGCAGGGTTGCAACAAATTAGAGCGAATCGCGATGGCCATTTAGAACGGCTGAGATTTTTTCGCACATGCGAATAGGCCCTTCAACCTTCGAGATGAACGCATCCGCATAAGACGCATCGGGCGGCAACTCATTTACGCCCGAGAGCAGAACGACGGGAAAATCAGGATAGATGGTTTTGATTTCGCGGGCCAGGTCAGTTCCAGGACGGCCCGGCATCAGGATATCTGACAGTACAAGATCAAACTCGTCAGGCGAAAATTTACCCAACGCGTCATTCACTGAATTGGCGGTAACCACCTCATACCCGGATTTCTCCAGAACCAGCTTCCTCAAGGCCAGGGAATTTTGTTCATCGTCAACGCACAATATCACGTACTTATCTTGAACCAATGGCTTCTTGTGCCTTTCCCTTTTCTAACGGTTTTACAGCACTGGATCCGGGAAGAAAAACCGAGAAACATGTGGCGTGGCCACCATTCAAACGCAAACTGCGGCAGCGAATGGAGCCTTCATATTTTTGCACAATTCCCTTGCTGATCCAAAGGCCCAGCCCGGTACCTTTCGCTGACTTGGTGGTAAAGAAAGGTTCGAACAGACGTTTCGCATCCTCTGGTTTAATCCCTGAACCGTTGTCCAGAATAGATACGCGAACGCCCTGCCTTCTACCTGCATGATTCGCTATTTCAACCACGCGTACCTTCAGGCGACCGCCTTCAGGCATGGCCTGCACGGCATTTCCTATCAGGTTCAGGAACACCTGTTTCAATTCCGCGGGAAAGCCCAGGATCGCGCCATCAGATTGATAATCTTTGTCCAGGACAATGTTGTTGAGCCGCAGCCGTCTTGACTGCAGTTCTAAAACATCCTCAAGCACGGTCGCGATTGAAACCTCCACGGCCTGGTGTGATTCGCGATAAAAACTGAGGGTCTGCCGGGTGATATGCGCCACGCGCAGTAATTCCTCTTCCGCCAGCCGGGCGTAATAACGAGCTTCATCATTGAGAGAGGGATGGTCTCGAAGCAGGAAGAACGCATTCGTAATCGCTTCCAGAGGATTGTTGATTTCATGCGCAATGATGCCGGCGACTCTTCCCATCGCCGCCAGCCGTTCCGTCTTGCGTAGCGCTTCTTCAGCTTGCAACTGGCTGGATATATCGCGGTTGATTTCCAGGATTGATCCACCATCATTCGTGGTTCCGGCCTTGATCGCCTGACGGCTGGCCACCACCAGTTCACGGCCGTCCTTGGTGTGCTGAACAAGATTTCCGTCCCACCTGCCCGTGGTTGCCAGCTTGCGAATCTATCTCCCGGGTGGCGATGGGGTACGTTGTCTTCAAAATCTCATGGACATTCTTGCCGATCACTTCCTTGCGGGTCCAGCCATACAGGGTTTCCGCGCCAACGTTCCAGAATTGGAGAATTCCGGCGGAATCGCGGACCATCACCGCCTCTGAAGCCAGGTCCAGCAGTTCAGCGCGCTCGCGCAGCATCTCTTCCATCTGCTTGTGCTCGGTTACGTCCGTGCTGGTGCCGAACCAGCGCACAATTTTTCCATGGGAGTCGCGCATGGGAACCGAGCGCGAAAGATACCAGCGATACTGGCCATCATGCCCGCGCATGGGAGAGGTATCTTCCCATGGTTCGCCCGTCAGCCATGAGCGCTTCATGCTTTTCAGAACACGGTCAAGATGGTCGGGATGGTGGGCTTTCCGCCACGATGGCTTCGCGCGAGTCTTCCGGCGTTGATCCGGTGTACTCATACCAGCGCTGGTTATACCAGAAGACTGAGCCATCGGGGTTCGCCATCCACGCCATTTGCGGAATGGAGTTGGCCAGGGTGCGGAACTGAGTTTCACTTTCTCTAAGTTCTTCCGTCCTCTCGCTCACCCGCTGTTCCAGTTCGCGGTTCAGCGTTTCCAACTGGCGGGTTTTGCGATGCAGTTCCGCGAACACGCTTACCTTGGCGCGAAGTACGGCGGGCACAACCGGCACCGAAATATAATCCACGGCGCCGCGTTCATAGCCCTTGAGCCGGTCAAGATCAGTCAGATGAACGCCCGAAATAAAGATGATGGCGGTCTTCTGAAATCGAGGATGCTGGCGGATGATTTCCGCCATCTCAAACCCATCCATCTCCGGCATGCTGACGTCCATCAACACCACTGCTATGTCAGTCCTCAGCAGCACTTCCAGGGCTTCACGGCCAGAAGAGGCTTTAATAAGATTCTCGCCTAAATCGCCGAGAATGGCCTCGTAACTGAGCAGCTTGGCAGGCTGATCGTCGACCATCAGTATGTTGACTTTGTCGTTTGCAGGCATAATGGTTTCAGGTCCTACCTATGCAACCACATGCGAAGCGCGGAGAGCAACTGGTCTGTATTCACCGGCTTGGCAAGATATTCTGACGCGCCCGCTTCCAGGCACTTCTCGCGATCGCCTTTCATCGCCTTGGCGGTAAGCGCGATGATCGGCAAACGTCTGAAGGCAGGATTCTGGCGAATCACCTGCATAGTTTCGTATCCATCCATTTCAGGCATCATGATGTCCATCAGCACAATGGCTACATCAGGTGTTTCTTCCAGGGTCTTGATGGCTTCGCGACCCGTCCCCGCCGTCAGCACCGTCATGCCGCGACGTTCCAGAACGCTGCTGAGGGCAAAGATGTTGCGGACGTCATCGTCCACCACCAATACCTGCTTGCCCACCAGCGCCTCATCTGACCTGTGCAGGCGGTCAAGCATACGCTGCTTTTCCAGCGGGCAGGTCAGCCACTACGCGATGGAGGAACAGGGCTGTTTCATCAAGCAGACGTTCCGGTGATTCAACGTCTTTCACCACCACGCTGCGAGCCAGCGTATGCAGCCGGGCATCTTCTTCCGCGGTCAGTTCCTTGCCTGTGAATACCACCACCGGCAAGTCGCGGACCTCAGCTTCTTCGCGAAGTTGCTCAAGCACTTCGAAGCCGCTCATATCGGGAAGACGAAGGTCGAGCACCGCGCAGTCAAACTGCTTCTCATTGACCAGCGCCAGAGCTTCTTTTCCGGTGGCCGCAACGGTTACGTCCACATCGTCATATCCCAGAAGTTCCCGGATGCTTAACTGCTCGGCCGGATTATCTTCCACCACCAGCAATTGCTTGCGGCGCGGCTCAGAGTATTCCTTGATGCGATTCAGGGCCGCACCAATTCCGTCAGTGCTT
Source organism: Terriglobia bacterium (assembly GCA_963824835.1). Taxonomy (GTDB): domain Bacteria; phylum Acidobacteriota; class Terriglobia; order Terriglobales; family Acidobacteriaceae; genus Angelobacter. Next base: position 129,437 of record CAWGRA010000009.1, read on the forward strand.
GTGGGCTTGGTCACAAAGGAAAATGCTCCGCGTGACAATCCGTGGTGCCAATCCTCATCCATGGTCAACATCTGCACCGGGATGTGGCGCGTAGCTCGGCTCCTGTTTGAGGTGATTCAGAACCGTCCAGCCCAGCATATCCGGCAGGAAGACGTCCAGAGAGATGGCTGTGGGCCGGAACTCGCGGGCCAGCGCCAGGGCTTCCGCTCCACGCATCGCCACCAGGACCTTGAAACCCTTTTCGTGCGAGAGGTCACAGAGGATACGCGCATAATGCGGATCATCCTCCACAATGAGCAACACGGTATCGCCGGGCTGAAGATCGTTACGATCATCCTCAATTCTCTCTGCCGGCTGTTCGGCGATGGCAAGACTCGCCAAGGCTGCCTGGCGAACTCGCTGAGGCATTCCGATCTCCAGCAGTCAGACTTGAGCTGATTGGGCCAACATAGGTCTGAGGCAGATAGAGCGTGAACGTGCTTCCCTTGCCCGGAGTACTGTGAAGTTGAATCTCGCCACCCAGCAGACTCGCAAGTTCGCGGCTGATGGCCAGGCCCAGTCCGGTTCCACCGTACTTACGGCTGGTGCCGGCATCCGCCTGCTGGAAAGCTTCGAAGATAATTCGTTGCTTGTCCTGCGGAATGCCAATGCCGGTGTCCGATACTTCGAAAGCCACCACTGAGGCGGCGCCGCCCAGAATCGGATGGTCTTTGCTCCAGCCTTCGATGCCTGCGAGACTGACAGCCGTACGCCGCCGTGTTCGGTGAACTTGAAAGCGTTCGATAGCAGGTTCTTCAACACCTGCTGCAAGCGCTTGGAATCGGTGACCAGGCTGCGGGTGAGATTGCTGTCCTGATGCAATTCAAAGCTGAGCTTCCTGGCTTCTGCTTCGTGGCGGAACGGACGTCCCACCATGTCAAGCAGGCTGCCGAAGAAGACTTCTTCGGCTTCCACTGAAACCGTACCCGATTCGATCTTGGAGAGATCAAGAATGTCACTGATGAGGTTGAGCAAATCCGTACCCGCGCCGTGAATGGTGCGGGCGAACTCAACCTGCTTGGGCGTGAGGTTGGCATCCGGATTATCAGAAAGCTGCTGTCCCAGCACCAGAATGCTGTTAAGCGGCGTACGCAACTCGTGCGACATGTTGGCCAGGAATTCGGATTTGTACTTCGAAGTCAACGCCAGCTCTTTGGCTTTCTCTTCCAGAGCGCGGCGGGCCTGTTCAATTTCCTGGTTCTTGCGTTCCACTTCCACGTTCTGTTCGGCAAGCTGTTGCGCTTTTTGCGCCAGCTGCTCGTTGGTCTGCTGCAACTCCTTCTGCTGCGTTTGCAGTTCGGTTGCAAGCTGCTGCGACTGTTTCAGCAGGCCTTCCGTCTGCATGGTGGCTTCAATACTGTTCAGCACGATGCCGATGCTGGCGGTCAACTGTTCAAGGAAGGAGAGATGCGAAGCCGTAAAAGCGCTCAATGAGGCCAGTTCAATCACGGCTTTCACGCGATCTTCAAACAGTACCGGCAGCACGATCACGTTGCGGGGAATGGCTTCAAACAGTCCTGATCGGACCGGAACGGTGTGCGGCGGCATCTCTGAGATCAACATGCGTCGCTTATCGGCGGCACACTGGCCCACCAGGCCTTCACCCAGTCTGCAGTCGCTGCAAATGCCCTTCAGGTCCGGTGGCGAAAGCCGAAAGCAACGTCATGCTGCCCGGCTTCTTCATCTTCCATCTGGTAGATCACGCCTTGCTGCGCGTTCACCAGCGGCGCCAGTTCTGAGAGCAAGCATGCGGCCCACGGTGGTAAGATCGCGTTGACCCTGCAACATGCCGGTAAATCTGGCGAGGTTGGTCTTCAACCAATCCTGTTCGGTATTGCGCTCCGTGGTGAGACGGAGGTTATCAATCATGGTGTTGATGTTGTCTTTCAACTCAGCCACTTCACCGCTGGCTTCCACCTGAATGGACCGCGTCAAGATCGCCCTTGGTCACGGCTGTTGCCACTTCAGCGATAGCACGCACCTGGTTGGTAAGGTTGTCAGCCAGCAGGTTCACGTTACCGGTGAGATCCTTCCACGTACCGGACGCGCCAGGCACGTTGGCCTGTCCACCAAGACGGCCTTCCACGCCGACTTCGCGGGCCACCGTGGTCACCTGGTCGGCGAATGTGGCCAGCGTGTTGGTCATGTTATTGATGGTTTCAGCCAGAGCAGCCACTTCGCCCTTGGCGTTCACCGTCAATTTCTGTGTGAGTTCGCCGTTGGCCACGGCGGTCACCACTTTCACGATACCGCGCACCTGCTCGGTAAGGTTGGCGGCCATGACGTTTACGTTGTCAGTAAGGTCCTTCCAGGTGCCGGCCACGCCGGGCACCTTGGCCTGGCCGCCGAGTTTACCGTCAGTTCCCACTTCGCGGGCCACGCGCGTTACTTCGGCAGCGAAGGCGTTGAGCTGGTCCACCATGGTGTTAATGGTGTTCTTGAGCTCAAGAATTTCGCCTTTCACGTCCACGGTGATTTTGCGGGAGAGATCGCCTCTGGCCACGGCGGTGGTCACTTCCGCGATGTTACGCACCTGGCCAGTCAGGTTGCCGGCCATGGCGTTCACTGAGTCAGTAAGATCCTTCCACGTACCGCCGACGCCGGGCACGTTGGCCTGTCCACCGAGCCTGCCTTCCGTTCCCACTTCGCGGGCCACGCGCGTTACTTCAGCAGCGAAGGAGCGCAACTGCTCAACCATGGTGTTGAGCGTTTCCTTCAGCTGCAGGATTTCTCCGCGCACGTCCACGGTGATCTTCTTTGACAAGTCACCGTTAGCGATAGCGGTTGCCACTTCCGCGATGTTACGCACCTGACCGGTCAGGTTGCAGGCCATGAAGTTCACGTTGTCCGTGAGGTCTTTCCACGTTCCGGCGACACCCGGCACCTGCGCCTGGCCGCCCAGTTTACCGTCAGTTCCCACTTCGCGGGCCACGCGGGTCACTTCACCGGCGAACGCGTTAAGCTGGTCCACCATGGTGTTGATGGTGTTTTTGAGCTCGAGAATTTCGCCCTTCACGTCCACCGTGATCTTGCGGGAGAGGTCGCCCCTGGCCACGGCGGTGGTCACTTCGGCGATGTTACGCACCTGGCCGGTAAGGTTGCCGGCCATGGAGTTCACTGAGTCAGTAAGATCCTTCCACGTTCCGGCCACGCCCGGCACGTTGGCCTGGCCACCCAGACGGCCTTCTGTTCCTACTTCGCGGGCCACGCGGGTCACTTCACCGGCGAACGCGTTGAGCTGGTCCACCATGGTGTTAATGGTTTCTTTCAGCAGCAGAATTTCACCGCTGACGTTCACCGTGATTTTCTTTGACAAGTCACCGTTGGCAATGGCCGTTGCCACGTCGGCAATGTTACGCACCTGGCCGGTGAGGTTGCTGGCCATGGAGTTCACCGAGTCGGTGAGATCCTTCCACGTACCACCCACGCCCGGCACCTGCGCCTGGCCACCGAGCTTTCCGTCCGTTCCCACTTCGCGGGCCACGCGGGTAACTTCTGAAGCGAAGGAGCGCAGCTGGTCCACCATGGTGTTGATGGTGTCTTTGAGTTCCAGAATTTCGCCCTTCACGTCCACCGTGATCTTGCGGGAGAGATCGCCGCGGGCCACAGCCGTGGCGACTTCGGCAATGTTACGTACCTGACCAGTCAGGTTGCTGGCCATGAAGTTTACGTTGTCCGTGAGATCTTTCCACGTACCGTCAACACCCGGCACCTGCGCCTGACCGCCCAACATACCTGCTGTACCCACTTCGCGGGCCACGCGCGTTACTTCGCCGGCGAAAGCATTGAGCTGGTCCACCATCGTGTTAATGGTGTTTTTAAGTTCCAGAATTTCACCCTTCACGTCCACGGTGATCTTGCGGGAGAGATCGCCTCGGGCCACGGCGGTGGTTACTTCGGCGATGTTACGCACCTGGGCCGTAAGGTTACCGGCCATGGAGTTTACCGAGTCAGTAAGATCCTTCCACGTTCCGGCCACGCCGGGCACGTTGGCCTGTCCGCCCAGACTGCCTTCAGTTCCCACTTCGCGGGCCACGCGCGTTACTTCACCGGCGAACCTGTTGAGCTGGTCCACCATGGTGTTGAGGGTTTCTTTAAGCTGGAGGATTTCACCGCGAACGTCCACGGTGATTTTGCGGGAGAGATCGCCGTTGGCAATGGCGGTTGCCACTTCAGCGATGTTACGCACCTGGCCGGTCAAGTTGCTGGCCATGAAGTTTACGTTGTCAGTAAGATCTTTCCACGTTCCGGCCACTCCGGGCACCTGCGCCTGGCCGCCGAGCTTTCCTTCCGTACCTACTTCGCGGGCCACACGCGTTACTTCGCCGGCGAAGCCGTTCAACTGGTCCACCATTGTATTAATGGTGTCTTTGAGTTCAAGAATTTCGCCCTTCACGTCCACGGTGATCTTGCGGGAGAGGTCGCCGCGGGCCACGGCTGTGGTTACTTCTGCAATGTTTCTCACCTGGGCGGTGAGGTTGCCGGCCATGGCGTTGACCGAGTCGGTAAGATCTTTCCAGGTTCCGGCCACTCCGGGCACCACAGCCTGACCGCCGAGTTTGCCGTCAGTACCCACTTCGCGGGCCACACGCGTCACTTCTGACGCGAAGGAGCGGAGCTGGTCCACCATGGTGTTGATGGCTTCTTTGAGCTGGAGAATTTCGCCGCGCACGTCCACCGTGATCTTGCGGGAGAGATCGCCGCTGGCCACGGCATTGGTTACTTCAGCAATGTTACGCACCTGGCCGGTCAGGTTGCTGGCCATGGAGTTCACTGAGTCAGTCAAATCCTTCCACGTTCCCGCCACCCCAGGCACTTTTGCCTGGCCGCCCAGCTTACCGTCAGTACCCACTTCGCGCGCCACGCGCGTCACTTCTGAAGTGAAGATGCTGAGCTGCTGAATCATCGTATTAACAATGTTGGCTGAGCGGAGGAATTCACCTTCCAGCGGGCGGCCATCCACGTCAAGGCGGACAGTCTGCGTGAGATTTCCCTGGGCCACTGCGGCGATGGCGCGCGTGACCTCGGTGGTGGGCCGAAGAAGATCTTCCACCAGGTTGTTGACCGAGCCTTCCATCTCTCCCCAGGCGCCGCGCGTCTGGTGGAAACGGGTACGCTCGCGCGTTCTGCCTTGCTTACCCACAGCCTGTCCAACGCGCTTCAACTCGCGGGACATCTGTTCATTGGCAGAGACGATGTTATTAAAGGTGTCGGCAATCTTTCCCGGGAGTCCGGTCCAGGATCCCGGCAGACGGACGGAAAAGTCGCCGTCCTGCATCTTCTGAAGGCTGGCCAGGATGATGGTAAGGTCGGTTGCGGGCGCCGCAACCACCTCCACCTCATGGCCATTATTCTGCCCCGAGAGTTTTGCCGGCGCGGTGGCAGTTGGGGCGCTCGAACTATTTTTTTTCATAAGCTTTTACCGGTGTGAATAGGGGACGCACAGGGTTCAATAGAGACGTCAGCCATACCGGTGCGCGATGGGAAAGCACGGGTCGTTATCAGGACGGAGTGGTCCTGACATGGGTAGGGCTGGCAGGCATCATTTCCAGACACCTGGAATTTATTCCTCGGAGGGGCGGCCATAGACCATCGTCTCAGACAAAGTGCGCTTAATGTGATCAGAAGCTTCGCAAAGCATACACGCTTTACGTTTTCTAACGAATCTGTTTTATCACTTAACCAGTGCTACAGATAACCCCATAACCCAAGGGAAAATATAGAGATAAATGGTAAAGCTAAATGCATGTGTTGTTCCACAAGCACAGCGTTGGATGCAAGCCGCTAAATCAGGGTTGGATCGGGAGTTGCCGGTTTTAGGTGCGGACAACCCGATGAAAGGCTTAAGACGGATCCATTTTGCCTGGGCTTGCTAAGCGCTGCGTTCCAAATTACTCAATTACCAAATTACCCAATTACCAAGTAGGGCCCCCGGGTTCATCCCAAGTTGAGCCGTTATGCGGGCGTCCGAGCCCGCAGGCGAAATCCTGAGGGAGCGTAGCGAGTCGAAGGAACCCAAGCTACCCCCTTCCCATCATCCCAATATCTAAAGGACTTACGTGATTTACCCCAATCGATACGTGTTTGGCACAGCCGTCCTGAATCAAGTTTTGGTTTTCGGATATCCGATCATCCGATCACCAGATCACCCGATCACCAGATCTACCCTAACTCTATCCTTTATCTGACGGATCACCAAGAAATCTAAAGTTTACAGGATCATCAATCATTGCCAACCTTTACAACCAGCAAACCAACTTAATCAGCAGTATGCCATTAACGTTGAGCCAGGCTGCCGCCCACCATGTCGCAATGGACCAACCGCCCAGGATTGATGACTATGGCGTGATCGGCGATTGCCGGTCCACGGCCCTGGTTTCACGGTCAGGATCAATCGATTGGCTTTGCTGGCCCAGATACGACAGTCCGGCCATCTTTGCCGCGATCATTGACCAAAAGCTAGGCGGGCGGTGGTGCATTTCTCCGGTACAGCGGTTTGTGAGCCGGCGCTCTTACCACGGGGATTCCAATGTCCTCGAAACCGAGTTTGTACTTCCAGACGGACGCGCCACCCTGACGGATCTAATGCCCGTGGCCTCTGAAGAGTTTAAGCGTGAGAATCTGGTTCCTGACCACGAGCTTTTGCGCCAGATTGTCTGCACAGAAGGTGAGTTTGAGATTGAAGTTGATTTTGTTCCACGCGCTTTTTACGGTTGCAGGCCGGTTAGGATTCGCGATGCCGGGTTCCATGGCCTCCGCATGGACCTTGGGCGCGGTGCATACTGGCTGCGCAGCAATATTCCTTTGCCGCTCGGGCAAGATCAAGACAATGCAAGCTTTAAGACAAGAATCAAGCTGAAGAGAGGTGACACCTATCAGTTTTCGCTCAGCTATTCTGAGGATTCGCCCACCGTGCTGCCGGCTTTAGGCCTTCGCGCTACTGAAGCAATCACTCGCTCCATCGCATGGTGGAGAGGATGGGCCGCAAAGTCAAAGTATGAGGGTCCGTATCGCGACGCAGTTATACGAAGCGCACTGGCTTTGAAGTTGCTCGCCTATGCGCCATCGGGCGCCGTGACTGCCGCCGCCACAACTTCCCTGCCGGAAAGAATTGGCGACGGGCTGAACTGGGATTATCGCTATTGCTGGCTTCGTGACGCGTCACTGACTGTGCGCACGCTTTTGGGGTTGGGCTATATAGAAGAAGCTGGGAGCTTCCTTGGCTGGCTGCTGCATGCCACACGCCTCACCCAGCCGGAGTTGAAGATTCTCTACACCGTGTTTGGTGAAATCGCGCCCCGGGAACAACAACTCGGATGGCTGCAGGGATATTTTGATTCGCGCCCGGTGCGGATCGGCAATGATGCCCGGCATCAGCTTCAACTTGACGTCTATGGCGAGGTGATTGAGGCCAGCGCTCAATTTGTGAACGCCACTGGTAAACTGACCCGGAGCACCCAGAAGGTGCTCACCGGGCTGGGAAAATATGTTGCCCGGAACTGGGACGCCCCGGATGAAGGCATATGGGAGCCGCGCTCAGGAAGGCAAAATAATACTTACTCCCGGTTGATGTGCTGGACGGCGATGGACCGGCTGATCGCCCTCATTGATAAGAGGAATCTTGCCGACATGCCGCGCGATTTGTTTCTCCGCGAACGGGAGCGAATTCGAAAACAGATTGAAGCTCGCGCCTGGAATGACCATTTGCAAACCTACGCGGGCGTTCTTGACGGCGACAAAGCGGATTCCACCCTGCTTCGAATTCCCTGGTATGGCTTTGAGAAGGCTGACACTGAGCGCATGCGCAAGACTTTCCAGGCAATAGAGAAACAGTTGGGAGCAGGCGGCGGCCTGCTGTATCGTTATCATCGCCGGCCGACCGAGGGGGCATTCGGCATCTGTGGGTTTTGGGCAGTTGAGTATCTGGCGCTCGGAGGCGGAACGCTTGAGCAGGCGCAACAACGGATGGAGTCTCTCTTGAAATACGCGAATGATCTGGGATTGTTTGCCGAAGAGATTGACCCCGGCAGCGGCAATGCCCTGGGCAATTTTCCGCAGGCTTTTACCCACGTCGGCCTCATCAGCGCCGCCCTGACCATGGAAGAAAAGGAGCGCGGCAAATCCCATCCCGCTGTTCACACCGGCTCTGATGTGGGCAGGCCCCAATGATGAACTGGAGCAGTTGGCTGATCTGGGGATTTGCAGCTACCGTTGTCCTCACCACCATCAGCGCATTGTCTCAGGGGCTGGGGCTTACACGCATGAATCTGCCTTACATGCTGGGGACCATCTTCACTCCTGATCGGGACAGGGCCCGGGCGTATGGCCTGGGGGTCCACTTTTTTACCGGATGGGTATTTTCCCTGGTTTACGTTCTCGTGTTTCAAATGCTGGGCGCCGCCGGCTGGTGGCGTGGAGCGATCATTGGGCTGATCCATGCCATGTTCGTTCTGGTGGTAGTGGTGACGCTCTTGCCGGGATTTCATTCCCGCATGGCCGGTGAGCAGCATGGCCCGGCCGCACATAATATGCTGGAACCGCCGGGATTTATGGCCCTGAATTACGGCATTCGGACCCCTGTGTCAGTTCTGCTCTCGCACTTTGTTTTCGGCGCCATTCTGGGCGCGTTTTATCAATTGCGCTGATCTCACGCCGCACTGGGATAAGCCATCGTACTCAGCAATGCGTTTTCCGCCTGGCGTGAATCGAGCCGCGTGTGTTGCGCCACAACCGGTACGTCGGAGCGAATAACGCTGGAATAATCAGTGTCCCGGGGTATGGGCTCAGGATCGCGCAGATTGTTGAAACGCACATGCCGTGTGCGTCGCGCGGGCACCGTCAATTTATAAGGCCCAACCGGCTCACGGTCAGAATAGTAGATGGTGATCTCCACATTTGCGTCCTTGTCTCCCGCGTTCAGCAGACACACCGTTTCATGGCTCAGCATCTCCGGTTTGGGTCCGTGGCTCTCCGCAGGAATGTATCCCTCCGCGATGACCCACTCCTTTACACCAACTGATTTGCCCATAGCTCCTCCTATTCATACTTCCTGATTACATTCCAGCCGATCATGGCTGTGGCGGCGATGGCCGCGATTGCCCCGAGCGCACGCAGACGCGCCTTCCGCCTGGATGACTTACGCTGCTTCACCATTGCGTCTTCAGGGTACGGTTCGCCGGCCATATCAGGATCGTTCTGTGCGATGTGTATCACCTCCGCCAGATGCAGCGCCTGCCTGTTTGTCTGTTGCGCAATCTGTTCGCGACAACTGAAGCCATCAGCCATGATCAGTTCTGAAACCGAGGCCTGCCTGACCCTGGGAAGCAACTTGCGCTCGCCAACGGCGATTGAAACGCCATATTTATCGCTCTCAAAACCGAATGATCCCGCCATGCCGCAGCATCCGGAAGCAAGCACTTCGAAATCCAGTCCCAGTTTCTTTAAAACGGAGTTCTCGTCGTCAAACTTAAGCAGTGATTTGTGGTGGCAATGGCCCTGAACCACCGCTTTAGACTTCATCCGGGGCAACTGAACATTTTTCTTTTCCAGAAGTTCGCTCAGCAGCAGTGTATTTTTCCTGAGCTTCTGCGCCAGCGGATCATCTGGGAAAAGATTGTGCAGCTCGTCACGGAACACGGAAGCGCAGCTTGGTTCCAGCACAACTATTGGTATCCCGGCTTCGATTTGCGGTTGCAGAGCGGACATTACACGGCGCAGGTAAACCTTCGCCATATCCAGCATGCCGTAATCGTAGAGAGGACGGCCGCAACAGAGATGCCCTTGCGGAACTTCAACCTTAAACCCGGAATTCTCCAGCACTTCAGTGGCAGCTTGCGCCGTTTCAGGAAAGAAATAATTGTTGAAAGTGTCGGGCCAGAGCACCACGTTACCATCCGTACTTCCTTCCGTTCTTCCTTCGGTTCCCGGCTGTCGCGCAGGTTGGCGCTTCTTAAACCATTGCCGGAATGTCTGTGGCGCGAATTCCGGAATCCGGCGTTCCATCGGCATACCAGACAGAAGTTTCGCCAAATGGCTCAGCCCGGGTGTTTGCGTGACCAGGTTCACCATTCCCGGCCACAATGAGGCTACACGCGACCATTGATCCACCAGCCCGAAAGCGTATGCATGGCGCGGCCGAATGCGGCCTTCCCAATAGTGCGAGAGAAACTCCGCTTTGTAAGTGGCGATATCAACATTGACGGGGCAATCTCCCTTGCAGCCTTTGCAGGAAAGGCAGAGATCCAGCGATTCCTTCACGTTCTCATCACGCCACCCGTCGGAGATCACATTGCCATTCAGCATTTCCCAGAAATGATGGGCGCGTCCGCGCGTCGTGTGGCGCTCTTCATGCGTCACCATGAAGCTCGGGCACATGGTGTCATCTTCCGCCTTGCCGGCATCTTTTCTGCGGCACTTGCCCACGCCCACGCACCGCAATGCCGCATGCGCAAACCTGCCTTTGTCGTCGGGATACTTGAAGTGCGTCTTTGGTTCCCAGGGATTGTAATCAGCGCCCAGCCGCAGGTTCTCATCAATCCGGTACGGGTCCACAATCTTTCCCGGGTTCATCTTCCAGTCCGGGTCCCAGATGGATTTGAATTCGCGGAAGCCTTCAATCAGTTCCTGCCCGAACATTTTGTACAGGAATTCGCCGCGCGCCTGGCCGTCACCGTGTTCTCCGCTGAGGCTGCCTCCATATTTCACGCACAAATCGGTGGCCTCTTCCATGAATGACCGCCAGGTCTTGATGCCCGGCGCGCTCATCAGGTCAAAACTTACGCGGCAATGAACGCAGCCCTGGCCGAAATGGCCGTAGAGAGCGGATATGTAGTTGTATTTGTTATAGAGAGCGCGCAGCTCGCGCAGATAACCGCTGAGCTTATCCGGCGCAACCGCGGAGTCCTCCCAGCCCTCCCACGTATTAGGCTGGCCGGGAACAAAAGCGGTTGTTCCCAGAGCGGATTCACGGACGTTCCACAGGTGCTGCATCTCTTGCGGATCAGAAAACATTTTCATCGCCGGCGCGTGCGGATGTCCCTTAAAATGATTCCATCACCTGCTTTGCCAGATCCAGAGCATCCTGCTTTTTGTCAGCGCCGAACTCCGCCATCAACCAGCCTTCACCCTCAGGCAGCATCTTGAGATAGCGGGCATGCGGCCCGCCTTTCTTCTGCAAATTCTGGTAAAGCGTATGGTCAATTCCTTCCAGCGCCGTCGGCTGGAACCGGTCAACTTCCGTTACATGCTCCGCGGCCTCGTAAATATCCCGATAGCCGAGCATCACGATCACGCGCTCAGCTTTAGCATCAATGAGGCGCACCTTGGCTTCAAGGATCGTGGCCAGCGTGCCTTCGCTTCCCACCAGCGAACGCGCTACGTTGAAGCGTCCATCCTGTCCCGGCAACAACTGGTCCAGGTTATAACCTGAAACACGGCGCGGTATGTGCGGATATTTTTCCTGGATCAGTCCGGCGTAATGCGAGCGCAGCGACCTGAGGTAGCGATAAATATCACCGCTTCGGCCGCCCTTTGAAGCGAGTGAGTCCATGTCCTCATCGTTCATCCATCCCACGGTCATCCGCGTGCCGTCATAGAGCAGCAACTCGAGTTCTTCCACGTTGTTATCAGTCCTGCCGGACATCTGCGCATGCGCGCCGCAAGAATTGTTGCCGATCATTCCTCCAAAACAGCAATGCGTGTGCGTGGCCGGGTCTGGACCCCATATAAGAAGATTGTTGCTTTGCTGCATGGCAGCATCGCGCAATTCGTCGCACACAGTGCCGGGCAGGACGCGCGCCCAGCGCTCGCGCAAATTTATTTCGCGAACCCCGTGCATGTATTTTGACCAGTCCATCACGATGGCCGCATTGCAGGTCTGGCCAGGAATGCTAGTGCCTCCGGCGCGCGAGAGCAGTGGAGCGCCATGGTCCCGGCACGCCTTCACCGCCTGGACCACATCTTCTTTAGATCGCGGTATCACCACCCCAATAGGGACCTGGCGGTAATTCCCCGCATCCACCGCGTACATGGCCTTGCTGCCCGCGTCAAAACGTACCTCGCCTTCAACATTCTTTCTCAATTGCTGTTCAAGGCTCTGCACGTCAATGTCTTTGGGAGATTTCCAATCCGATGCGCGGGTCTCTTCAGGCCTTTTCAGATTTTCCAGAGTGATAAATTGTGACCGATTCACTGACATCTGCTCTCCTTCATGCTGCAAGCCTTTGGGCATCAGCGCGCTTCAGTTCCAGGCCCAGCCCGGGTCTGGATGTGTCCGGGCGAAGTTCACCTTTTACCAATTGAGGCAGGCCATCAAACAGCCTGGACTCAATGCGCAGGTGATCATGAAAATATTCAAGGTTCTTGAAAGGTGTAACGGCACAGACAACATGGGCGTGCAACGCGGGGGCCGTGTGCGCGGACAAAGGAATGTTATGCGCCTGGCAAAGTGACGCAACCTGGAGAAATCCGGTCACGCCACCGCAGCGCGTGATATCAGCCTGCTGCACATCCACGGCGCCGGCCGCGAGCATTCTCTGAAAATAGAAAATGTCATAGCCATACTCTCCGGCGGCAATCTCCATCTTTGCCGGAGCGCGATCTCGCAACAGCCGCAGCCCTTCCAGATCGTCAGAAGACACCGGCTCCTCAAACCAGCGCACGTCAAAGGCGGCAAACAACTCTGCCTGCTCCAGGGCTTGCTTGCGTCCGTAAGCGCCATTGGCATCCACAAACAGTTGCACATCCGGACCAATAGCCTGCCGCGCCACTCGCACCCGCTCAACATCTCTCCGCGGATCGCGACCGATTTTCATTTTCACGCTGCTGATTCCCTGCCCGGCCCAGCCGCCAAGCTGGTCTGCAAGTTGCTGGTCAGAGTAAGACGTGAACCCGCCGCTTCCGTACACCTGTGCTCCTTCGCGCATCTGGCCGAGCAACGTAACCAGCGGAAGATCGAGCAGCCTGGCCTTCAAGTCCCACAAGGCGCAGTCAACCGCGGAGATCGCCATGGAACATATGCCGGGGCGGCCAAGGTTACGGATCCGCTGCCACATGGAAATGTAGGCTGCATTCGGAGACATTGCATCGGCTCCAACTACCACGTCCCGCAGTGTCTCTCCAATCAGTGTGGCGGCGGCGAGGTCAGCGTAGCTGTATCCCAGGCCGGTTTTGTCCCCGGCTTTGGCTTCCACCAACACCAGCGTAGTGGTGTTCCATTTCAGAGTGCCGTCCGACTCAGGAAAATCCGTGGGTATGGAATAGGCTGAGACGCGAATACTTCTGATGGGGACCATGGGCATTGTGCGGTTCGCAATCGGGCGCCCGACAGCACCGAGGGCGGAGTGACTGCCATAACTGCGATATTGGTTGGATGGGATAGATTGGCTACAGGATCGCTGCTAAATCAATATTTTATATCGCATCACGATATCTGAGCAAAACAGCGGTCGGCCCTCCGCATCCAAATCATCTGCAAGTCAAAGACGGGAGGCAATGGATGGCCAAACATGAAGTAGTGGTGATCACGGGTGCGTCCGCGGGCGTAGGCCGGGCTACGGTGCGTGAGTTCGCCCGCAAGGGAGCTTGGATCGGCTTGATCGCCAGAGGTGAAGATGGTTTGCAAGCAGCTAGACGGGAAGTGGAGGCCGCCGGCGGCAAGGCTTTGGTGTTACCGGTGGACGTAGCGGACCCAGCGCCAGATAGAGGCGGCCGCTGAGAAAGTAGAGACTGAACTGGGGCCAATCGATATATGGGTGAACAATGCCATGGCTTCAGTTTTTTCACCCATCAAAGAAATGACGCCGGAAGACTTTAAGCGTGTGACTGAGGTCACCTATCTTGGGTACGTGTATGGAACGCTTGCGGCTTTGAAGCGCATGCTGCCTCGTGACCGTGGCGCCATTGTGCATGTGGGCTCCGCGCTGGCTTACCGCAGCATTCCTTTGCAGGCGGCTTACTGCGCGTCAAAGCATGCGGTGCTCGGATTCTTTGCGTCATTGCGTACCGAACTGCTTCATGACAAGAGCAATGTTCACACCGTAATGGTGCAGATGCCGGCGCTGAACACGCCCCAGTTCGGCTGGGTAAAAAGCAGATTGCCGCATAAAGCACAGCCGGTACCACCGATCTTTCAGCCGGAAGTGGCAGCACGCGCCATCTATCATGCGGCGCATGATGCAAAACGGCGCGAATATTTTGCCGGATGGTCAACTGTTAAAGCGATTGTCGGCAATAAGCTGGCGCCTTCATTTGCCGACCGGTATCTGGCGCGGCACGGTTATGATGCACAGCAGCACGATGGCCCCGAAGATCCGAATCGTCCGAACAATCTCTGGCATCCGGTTCCCGGGGACCATGGAGCTCATGGAAGCTTCGATGATCGCGCCCGTTCGTTCAGCGTTGAGCTTTGGGCGGAGATGTATCGCAAGTGGATTGCGCTCGCGGCAGGGGGCTTATTGCTGGGCCTGGCAGTCAAAGTAGCAAGCTCATCCAAATCGTCGCAAGCATCTTCGGAACCATCCGTAGGTTCCCGGCCAAGGGCAGCGTGAAACGCTGCTCGTCCCGGCCGGGTACTCCGACTGCGGAATGAGGTGTGCCTGAAAAATCTGAGATGCAACTGGCAATCGCGAAACTAAAAAAAGGTTAGGCATCTGGACTAAGAAAGAATTCCTAGACCCCTTGACCTTTGTGAATGTTATGTCTCTTACCGAACAGACTACATAAAACGCGGAACATAAAATTTAAATAATCGATGAGGTTTGTTCTCTGGGAGGAGGAGGAACTTGTCTGTGCAGTTCATATCACCGCCGCGGGTCTCTGACGGCAGCAACAAGTACTTAAGCACATGGAAAGAGATCGCACAATATTTTGGTCGCGGAGTTCGCACCGTCCAGCGATGGGAAGAGTGCCTCGGTATGCCGGTTCGCCGGCCTCACGGGAGATCCAGATCTGCCGTGATGGCGATAGCCTCCGAGCTTGATCAATGGATGGCGAGTTGCAGCACGAGAGAAGCTATGGCCATGCTCAATAACCATCCTCAATCTAACGGTGAGCAGGAACCGGGCACACTGCACCTGCTGGTAATCGAAGATAGTCCAGGTCCTGAACAGCAGTGGGAATTTCTCGGCAAAAAACTTGCCAGTCGCTGTATCGTGGAATCCGTGCGCGATCTGCAATCAGCGCTGCAGATCCTGGACGAAATGGATAGCGGCCGCCAGCCGGCGGCAGATCTGGTGATTCTCGACCAGGCTTTCTTCAGCGCGCATGGCCATCAGATTTATCACCGCTGTCTGGCAAGCTCACGCCTGAAGAACGCGCAGGTCCTGATTCGCCCCGCGGTAGCCTTGCAGCAACCCAAAATGGCGGCCTGACCCGATCTGTTTAGCGCTCCGTGAATTGCCGGATGCGGATTATTGGCACGCGGCAAAGATCCAAAGATCCAAGAAAAGATCCGCCGCCTTTTTCTCTCCTCACTCTCATTCCGAGTCTCTCTGTTTGGCTTTTTTCATTGCGTCACTTCCCGCCGCAGGTCCGGCGCAAATTGATCAGTTCCCGCACACCGCCAATTTGTGACGAAATGATTCTGTGAAAAAACATCCCGCGAATCAACTTCATCCAACCAAGAAACACAACAGGAGAAACCATGACAACCAGGACTGAAGAAAGATCTCGGAATGTACGTGACTTTCAGGAAAACGCTAATACCATCGCTGACCGGGTAAGCGAAATCAGCCAGCGCGCCCAACGTGGGCTGCATGCAGTTCAGGAACTCAACATCAACGAGGCCACAATTCCTGATGCTTTTGAAAACGTGCCGAAATTGATTTCCCCCAGAGTCCACGCATGGCTGGATTTCGCCGTGACAACTTACTTCCTGGGTATCGGCACATGGTTTGCAATCCGTAGGAATAAGGGCGCTGCCACGCCGCATTCGTGAACGCCGGGATGGTAGCTGGAGTCTCTTTGTTTACCGATTATCAAGGTACGGGAGAGAAGCCGATCAGCTTCAAACTGCACGGCACGCTCGATGCCGTTCAGGCGGCAACCGCTTCTTTAGGTCCGGTGCTGCACGGATTCGCGGGCGAACGGGAAGCCATGTTCTTCTACGGACAGGCGGCCAATGAGGTTGCGGTGATCGCAACCACTGATTGGGACCAGGGAACCCGATACGCAGAGCGCCGCGAGGCTGCTTAATTTCATTTTCCGGCCGAACTGGATAAGGGATGGGAAAGCCATTTCAGTGCAGCGTATATAAATATGCCGCAATGTCCTTGCTGTCTTTCTCGCTCACTCCCATCTCCGGCATTGCGGTGTGCTGCTCAACGGAATGCGGATTTCTGATCCAATGGCGCAGATTATCCGGGCTGTTGGGCAGCTCGCCGGCAATGTATGATCCTGATTGCGAATTCATTGAGCGGCGGTCCAACTTTTCCTTTAGCTTCCTGGATGCCAGGAATGGTATGGCAGCTTCCGCAACCGTAGTACCTGATTTTGTCTTTGCCTTGCTGGGGAACGCCGCCGGTGGCCCGCACCGCTGCCGTCACGTCACTCCGTCTTTGGATTTCATTGCGACTGTACCCAACCAGCAGCACTGCTACAACCACCAGGAAGATCACCAGTAACAGAGTAGCCAAAGGCTTATGCATCGCGGCCTCTCTCGTGGATGGCGTCAGGTATGAGATGAGTGGATTGAGCGAAAGCAAGTCTGCGGTCGGATTCGCGCAGCCATCCCGCAAAAAGCCACAATCCAATGGCAATGTAAACCAATCCAGCCGGCACCCACATAATCAATCCGCCAAGCTGCTGGTCCTCAAGCGCGCTCAGGCCCCATGCATCCGTGCGTCCGATATAGGCGGGATACCAGAGTTTTGATGAACAGGTAAGCAATGCGCCTAATACGCTGGTATGCACCGCTGTGGTGAAAACATAAGCAACGGCAGCCCCGTATTTCATCCGCCCGCCGCGACCGTAAAACAGGGTCCACCAGAACAGCAAGGCCGTTCCCAGGAAGGTGGCGTGCTGGGCTGCGTGTACCAATTCACTATCGAGCGTAGCCTGGTACAAAACAGGAATGTGCCACGCCCACAACGTCACGCCATGAATGACCCATGCAGCAAATGGCGTGGAGATGGCAATCCAGATTTTTCTAACCAGGTGCCATTTGGCTGCATTCCCAAGTGAGACGCGAACTGAAAACGGAAAAGCCCACAGCATGGGCGTGCCCGGTTCTGACAGGACCAGCAGCGGCGCGGCAATTAACATCAGCAGCTCATGTTGCGTCATATGCGCTGAAAATAACTCCGAGCCGAGCTGATGCAGAGGCGAAAGCAGCGTCAAGGCCAAGCGCGGCTATGCTCGCGAGAAAGCGACAATCCGCCATTTTGCAGGCCGGACTCTCATTCGCCGCAACCCGCCTGTATAAAGCGCCGACCGCCAGAATAATTCCCGCTACTACCCAGGGTTCAAAGGTCCATGCAGTCCAGAAATTGTCTGGCGCAATGTGGCCGTGCTGCGTGTGCGCAAAGACCGTCGTTGGCAGACCAGTGTCGGCAACACCAGCATGG
Source organism: Terriglobia bacterium (assembly GCA_963824835.1). Taxonomy (GTDB): domain Bacteria; phylum Acidobacteriota; class Terriglobia; order Terriglobales; family Acidobacteriaceae; genus Angelobacter. The sequence goes on from CAWGRA010000009.1 coordinate 147,037, forward strand.
CGGACGGCAAGCCCGATTTTGCGTTTGATTGTCATTGGTCGCACGGGCTCATGGCCCATTTGGGGATTGAGAGGGCAATGATCACCACGATGAAAACAATGCTGCCCGCCGTGCCGTAGATCGCCATCCAGCGGCTGCGGGATTCCGTGGAACCATGCTCCAGGCTCACCGAGTTCGGAATCCGCCGGTAACACCACTGCGCGGCAGCCATTCCGGAAAGTGAAATCACGATCGCCAGCACGGTATAGAAGTGCTCTATTGCATGCACGCCGGTGGAGCAGGAGTGTTGCACCGTGGCATAGCTGAGCGTCTCATCCAGCGCGAACGCAATAGGGCCGGCAAATATACCCCACCACAGCGCCAGAGCTCCCGGTCCGCGGCGAAATTCAACCGCCGTTTGTTGTAGCCTCTGATTTCTCCATAACGCGGTCTCACAACCATCGCGGCGCCCAATAGATAACCACATAAGTGGCAATATAGGTGCCGATAATGAAATACCAGTAAATCGAGTTGATGCTTACGTCGTCATATCTGCGGCCTTCGATCGGGCCCACAAACATGAGCACGGTAAGCACCAGTGAGTCACAGGTATCGGCTACCAGGTGAAAAGTATGAAAGCCGAGCAAAGTCCATACCGCTGAGCCGTAGGCATTGCCGTCCCATACGCAATTGAGTGACGGGAACTCCACGTGCGCGGATGGCACAATTCACAATGGCGATCAACCCCATGATCACCAGGCCGATCCGCACAGCGCCAAGATTTCCCTGCTCCGCTCGTTTCTTGATCCACGCATTCGGAAACGCGCTCAGCGAGAAGTATGACCAGGTTGATGGTTCCCCATTTCAGCGCGGGGAGAGCAAAGCCAGGCGGCCAGTCCGTTTCCCTGGTACGCAGAAAGAAATAGCTCGCGATCAGGATCGCGAACATGGTGCCTTCGATCACCATCATCAGCGTTTGGCCCCACCACACAATGGCACGGTGCCCAAAGACAACTGTCGGGCGTTCCGGAAACGTCAAGCACGGGCCGTGGCTGGTTCACTATCGTTCCCATATTTCTCTCTTTGCGCGGCGCTCAGTCGGCTGCCGCTTGGGCCAATACCAGAACAGAAATGCAATCCCGGCGAGGATGAGCGTCGGGAAGAAACCTTTGGGCGTGAAAATGGTCGCGATGAAGAACACGCTGGTGGCCATCGCGGCAAAGAAATGGAACCGGCGTTGCGTCCGGAAATTCATAGCGATGGTCAGGGTCGCCATCCATCAGGCGCGTGATCAGCACCTCGCGGCAATCTTCATCCAGGCCCTCGACAATAGGTTGGTTCGGCGCCGCATCCCACAACGCGTCGCGCCCATTCACCGTCGGTAGCTCAGCAAAGTTATAGACCGGCGGCGGAGACGTGGTGGCCCACTCCAGAGTCGAAGCGCCCCATGGATTGTCACCCGCGATTGCGCCACATTTGAGATGCCGGAAGAAGTTAGTGATGAAGATCAGCACGGCGGCAGTCATAAAAATTACGCCAACGCTGGCAAGCATATTCAGATTTGCCCAGGGCATGCCGGCCGGATACGTATAAACACGTCGCGGCATGCCACGCAGCCCCAGGATGTGCATGGGAAAAAACGTCATGTTAAAGCCGATGAAGAAGAGCCAGAAATGCCACTTTCCTGCCGCTTCACTCAGCATGCGACCGGTAATCTTTGGCATCCAGTAATAAAGCGCCCCGAAGAGCGGAAACACTGCGCCTCCAATCAGCACGTAATGGAAATGGGCGACAATGAAGTAGGTATCGTGTATCTGTAAATCGAGAGGCACTGAAGCCATCAGCACGCCCGTCAGTCCGCCCATCACAAACACGAAAAAGAAACCAAGAGCAAACAGCATCGGCGTCTTCAGCACCACCTTGCCCGTCCACATGGTGGCCAGCCAGCAGAAAACCTGCGTGCCGCTGGCAATCACGATCATGAGACTGGCCGCGGTAAAGAAACTTTCGCCCATCTGCGGCAGGCCGGTGGCAAACATGTGGTGTACCCACAGTCCGAAGCCGATAAAGCCCGTGGCCACCATGGATAAAACCAATGCCGTATAACCGAAGATGCGACGGCGCGAGAAGGTTGAAATGATAGTGGAAACAATCCCCGTGCCGGGAATAAAGATGATGTAAACCTCGGGATGGCCAAAGAACCAGAAGAGATGCTGGTACAGGATGGTGTCGCCGCCTTCCGCCGGATTGAAGAACTGGGTGTTCACGCCGCGGTCCATCAGCAGCATGGTGCTGGAAAGCATCACCGCCGGCATCGCAAAGATCACCATGAACGCCACGATCGTCTGCGCCCACACAAAAATGGGAATCCGGTTCAATGACATTCCCGGCGCGCGCAATTTGAAAGTGGTGGTCACCACCTCAACGGCCACCGCCAGCGCGGAGAGCTCAGTAAAGGTAATCATCTGCGCCCAGATATCAGACCTTTTTCCCGGCGTGTAATCCGGGCCGGAGAGTGGAACGTAAGCAAACCAGCCGGCGTCCGGCCCGGTATTGGTGAACAGCGCGACATAGAGAAGCAGTCCGCCAACCAGGTAAACGTAATAACTATAGGCATTCAGACGCGGGAAAGCAGATATTGCGATTTCCCACCATCAGCGGTACCAGATAAACCGCAAGCGCTTCAAACATCATGGGCACGGCAAAGAGAAACATCATGGTGCTGCCGTGCACGGTGAAGATCTGGTTGTAGAGGTCTGGCCCAAGAAAATGGTTTTCCGGCCGTGAGAGCTGTATCCGCATCAGCGCGGCCAGAACTCCGCCCGCCAGGAAAAAAGCGAACGCCGTCACCATGTAACGCCTGCCAATGGATCGGTGGTTCACATGCGTGAACCATCCCCAGAACCCTGACGGATCTTTCCATATGCGCTCCAGGTTCTTCAGGCGCTCTTTCTTCACGTCCACCTTGTCGGGCGCAAGTACAGATTGTTCTGGGCGCGTCACCATAGTCTCCTCATTTCAAAGTCTCCAGATACGCAAGCAGCGCATTGAGATCGTCAGACTTCAATGGGTTGGGCGGCATCTTGTTGCCCGGCTTGATGGATTGCGAATCCACGATCCAGCCCGCAAGGTTTCCACGATTATTAGGCAATGTTCCCGCCGCGATGGTGCTCCGGCTGGCAAGATGCGTCAGATCAGGACCAAGCTTTCCGCCTGACCCGTTGCCCCGCACCGTATGACACATGACGCAGGTGTGCGTGAGAAAAACCTGCTCACCTTGTTTAGCCACATCATCGCCCGGAGGGCGCCGGAGTGCTGATCTGTTGTGCCCGCCATTCGTTGAACTTGCTTTCCGGTTCCGCGATCACAAAGAAAGCCATGTGAGCATGCTGGTGTCCGCAGAATTCCGCGCATTGACCGCGGTAAGTGCCTGGCTGATCGGCCTGGATCCAGACGGCATTCTGGTAACCCGGAATCAGGTCACGTTTCCCGTGCAGGTTAGGCGCCCAGAAACTATGGATGACATCCACCGAGGATGTTTTGATCACCACCGGATGGCCGACTGGAATATGGATCTCATTGGCCGTGACCACCGTCTGGTCAGGCTGCGTGGCTTCGTAACGCACTTCCCACCACCACTGATGGCCGATGATGTCAATCGTCACTGGATTCTTTGAGGTCAAGCCAGCTATGGCATGGCCGGTTCGCACGCTGGCCGTGAGCATGACAAACAGTAGAATCACGGTGGCCCCAATGGCAGATCCCACAATCACGGTCATGCGCCGGTCAGCCGCTGGATTTAACTCCGGAGGAATTTCCTTCTGGTTACGCGATGTGCGCGAGCGTACCAGTGATGTGCCCACCCAGGCGATTACGATCAGGTACACCGCAATCACAATGGAAAAGAAGAGCCACCACAATCGCTCAATGCGGGCAGCTTGCAGCCCTCTTGCATCCAATGGCGTCTGATTGCCGTGACATGAAGCAAGGCCGGCAAACACGCAGGCAAGAGCAATCACCAGAAATGAACGCCGGAATCTCATTTTTGTTTTTGACCTGGCGGAACATTCGTCTGCGGAGGATGCTCTTTGGGCGTGGATGCTTCCGGACGTTTGGTGTACATGTGGTCCTCACGCCCGGGAGAAACGTCCTTCGGCAGTTGGCCGCTCATGGAACGCACATACGCAACAATCTCCCACACCTGCGACTCGGGAATTTTCCGCGAAATGACGGCATGCCGTTCGGACGGCCTTCCACAATGGTGCTGTAGATGTTTTGCGGCTCGCTGCCATAAATCCATTGCGCATCCATGAGAGGCGGGCCAATTCCTCCTCCGCCATGTGAGTGGCAGCCCACGCAGTTGTACATCTCATAGAGCTGTTTTCCCTGGCTCACGGCATATGCGCTGTCTTCATACGGATTCGCATTCGGCCTGCGCTCAGCCGAATGCCCCGGCGCAATATCACTCATCTGCACCCCTTCCCCGGTAAGATTGGAAGGAGTGGCTTCGCTGGAAATTGCGCTGCTCCCGCGCACAGCCCATTTGCAGCCACGCAGCAATCACGAGAATGGCAAGTGCGCTTTTCACTTCAGTCTTGCCTCGGCCTGCGCAGTTGCAAATTCCGGCACGGAATAGGCGCGCAGAATGCGTTCAATCTGCGCATGCCTTCGTACAAGTGCGCGATCGAGTTGCTCTTTCAATTCGCGGTCTTGTTTGCGCACGCCCACCGCGATGGCGAATCGAAACGGCAGCGCAGGCGGATCAAACTCAGGGTTGCACCGGCGTCAGCCTCAGCGGAACGCGCTGGCGCGCCGCGTAGTAACCTGCCAACGGCCCCCAGACAATCGCAGTATCAATCTTGCCGTTTGCCACGGCACGAATGATGTCTCCAGCTTCCTCGCCGGCAGCATCGAATCCAACAATATTGATCGTGAGCTGGCGGCGGGAAAGAGCGCGGGCCGGAGGAGCATAGTCGTCATCCAGGACCTGCACGCCGATCTTCATCGTTTTCAATCGCGGATCATCGAATGACGCAATGTTCAGGTTCCGGTCTTTTCGGCTGACAAAAACGTAGCTCGAGCTGTAATAAGGAGAGGTGGTAAGAACCGGCCGGAACTGCGCCGGCACTCCCACCAGCACGTCACACACGCCTTTGTCCAGGTTTTCACGGACAAAGCCCCGTCCAGCGCGTTGCCACACATATTCAAGCTTGCGTCCGAGATCACGCGCCAGCAGCTCGGATATTCTGGTTATCAAAGCCCTGCTGCTTGCGATTGGAAAACGGTAAGTTGTCCGGGTCTGCGCATACTTTGAGCGGAACCGCGGCGAACGCGAAGAAAGAAGATGAGCACACCAGAAAGAGACAGCACATTTTAAGGAAGCGCGAAAACATACAACTGGCCTCCCTTGCTTGTGTACTGCGGCAACTGCTTCATTGCTCCGGCAAACCCAAGCGCCGCCGTGGGATCGCGGGCATCCAGTCCTCCGGAGACGATCGCTCCGGCCCATCCACCCACTCCGCACAGAACCGCCACATATTGCTTTCCGTCCGGACCTTTGTAGGTTATGGGCTGGCCAATAATTCCCGAGCCGGCCTTGAACTGCCAGAGTTGTTCGCCCGTCTTTGCATTGATCGCTTTGAAGTAGCCGTCCATGGTGCCAAAGAACACCACGTCGCCCGCGGTTGCCAATGCTCCGCTCCATACCGGGAAACGATCTTTGATTTTCCACACCGCCTTGCCGTTAATGGGGTCCCACGCCGTGAATTCGCCGCCGTGTCCTCCGGGGCCGGCAAACATCTTCACATTCGCTCCCACGTAGGGCGTACCCGCGATGTAGCTCACGGAGACATCCTCAACATCCATACACAGATTGTTCTGCGGCAAGTACAGCAGCCCTGTCCGGGGAGAAAACGCTGACGGCTGCCAATCCTTGGCGCCGGGAGCGGCTGGGCAGATTTCCCGGGTCACAGACCCAAACTTGGGCTTTTTCTCGTCCACATATTGCAGCAATCCAGATTGCAGGTCCACGCCCGTACTGGTGTTCACATAAGCAAATGGTTTTGCGGAAAGCGGCTGGCCCGTGGCGCGGTCAAGTACATAGACATATCCGTTTCGGTCCGGATGAACAATTACTTTTCGCTGTTGACCGTTGATGGGCAGTTCAAGCAGCAGGTTTTCGTTCACGCCATCGTAGTCGTAAAGATCATGGTGGCTGTACTGATAGAACCAGACGGCTTCGCCCGTGTCAGCATCACGGGCAAAAATGCCCGCCGTCCATTTGTTGTCACCCGGCCGCTCATCGGAGTTCCAGGGACCCGGGATTCGAAGTGCCATAGAAGATCAGGTTCGTATCAGGATCGTAAGAAATCCATCCCCATACCGTGCCGCCACCGATCTTCCATGAGTCTGGCGGCCACGTCTTCACGCCCAGGTCCTGGCCTTTATCTGAACTGTAGTAAGGCTTGAACCGTGGGCCGATCAATACATCTTTGTCAGGACCGGTGCTGTAGGCGCGCCAGACAATCTTGCCGGAATGCGCGTCCACCGCCGTAAGCCAGCCGCGCACGCCGAATTCTCCACCACTGTTGCCAACCAGCACTTTGTCTTTCACCACCAGCGCGGCCATGGTGATGCTTTCGCCCTTGGTGATGTCGGCCAGCTTGGTCTTGTACACCTCCTTCCCCGTTTGCGCGTTCACTGCCACGGTGAAGCCATCGAGCGTGTTGTAGTAGATATTTCCGAAGGCGTAGGAACCACCGCGATTTACCCAATCACAACACGCCACTCCTTTGGCGGATGGAGAAGGATGCGGGTTGTACTGCCATTTGATCGTCCCAGTCTTGGCATCCAGCGCGAACAAGGTATTGGGCCATGGCGTTATCAGATACAGCGTCCCGTTCACATACAGCGGCGCTGCTTCATGGCCGCGGTCCATTCCGGTGGAAAAATTCCAGGCAACTTTCAGGTCTTTGGCGTTCCCGGTATTAATCTGGTTGAGACTGCTGTAACGGGTGGAGGCAAAATCCTTTGCCGGGCGAATCCACTGCCCGTCATCGGCCTCCATTTTCCCGGCATAGGCCTGGACGGAGTAACTGGATTCGCTGGCGGGCGGCTGCATGCCTGGGCCGGCGCTACTGGATTTTGAGCACCCGCAGGATAAGGACAAAATGCAGAACAAACTGAAAATCGCGACCCCAGGTTGCGCCCGTCCTATACCCCGTTGTATTCGGTTGTAGAGCGGTTTCAGAGTGAGCATTTGCTTTCCGAATTCCGTGCTCCGCGAATATAAATATCGCCTTGCGACCTTTTCTATCCGCATTCTCCCCAAAGATGCTACTGCTTATGTGCAAGTTGTCCATTTCACAACCCGTGCAGTTGTGGCACAAATGGGCGTTTGTGTCTGTGGGCTGGAAGCCACAAAAGGAAAGGATTTGGCGTCCCCGACGGGATTTGAACCCGTGTTACCGCCGTGAAAGGGCGATGTCCTAGGCCGGGCTAGACGACGGGGACGCGTTCAGGAAGGAGCGCTTAGGAATTCGCCTTCGCGAACTCGGTTTGCGAACTCGGTTTGGAACTCAACGATAGTAACAGTGCTGAAAACCGCTGTCAAAATCAAGGCTCGATTGTGGGCTCACGAATTACTGAAAAGCCTTAACGTGGCGCGGCAAGTTGCTGAAAATTGATGAAAAAATGCCTCGGTGCCAATCTCTTGCAAGATGTAAAGCGTGCGCCCGGTCCGCCTTTGAATGTGGATCAAAATGTGGATCAAAGCTTCCAGTTAAGAGAATCGCAATTTACGAGACCTCGGTAACCTGGGACTTGGCAAGATTTTCTCGGAAATCGGGCGGCTTTTGTATAATCTCTGCTGACCGAACTGACTTTGACTGCTAAAACTACAGTGCGGCCAAAGATAAAAGATGGTAAATAAAAGATGGCAATCAAACGATGCTTTTCGTGGTTTTAGCTCGGATGAGGATTGCAAGCACCGTACCTAGCTCTTGGAGATCTGAATGAGGCCAATTCTTGTCACTGGTGGCGCCGGTTTTATAGGCTCAAATTTCATCCTGCACTGGCTCGAGCGAGAGCGGACTCCGGTGATCAATCTAGATAAGCTGACGTATGCCGGCAATTTGTCTAACCTTTCGAGCCTCTCCGGCGACCCTCGTCACCTGTTTGTTCGCGGCGACATCACTAAAGCCCAGGATGTACGGAGAATACTGAACTTACATTCTCCCTCGGCAATACTCAATTTTGCCGCGGAGAGCCACGTGGACCGCTCCATCCACAACGCGGGTGAGTTTATCCGCACCAATATTCAGGGAACATTCACGCTGCTGGAAGAAGCGCGTACCTACTGGGACGGTCTGCCTGATTTCGAAAAGGAAGATTTCCGGTTCGTGCAGGTTTCCACTGATGAGGTATTTGGATCGCTTGGCCCCAGGGATGCCGCATTTTCTGAAACTACTCCTTACGCTCCGAATAGCCCTTATTCTGCTTCTAAAGCCGCGGCTGATCACCTGGTCCGCGCATTTCATCACACCTATGGGTTTCCAACTTTAACCAGCAATTGCTCCAACAACTACGGTCCTTACCAGTTTCCCGAAAAGCTGATTCCATTGATGATTTGCAACGCTCTTCACGAAAAACCATTGCCTGTCTATGGTGACGGTCTCAACGTGAGAGACTGGTTGTATGTGGTTGATCATTGTGAGGCGATTCGTCAAATCCTGCACAGAGGCGCTCCCGGCCAGACCTACAACGTAGGCGGGAACTGCGAACGGACGAACATCGAGATCGTTCGCAGCATTTGCAGGATCCTGACTGATTTACGGCCAGGCACCGACTACGAATCGCTTATCACCTACGTTAAGGACCGGCCAGGCCATGACCGGCGATACGCGGTTAACATCAGCAAGATCGAAAAAGAGTTGGGTTGGAAGCCAGCGGAAGATTTCAACAGTGGATTGCTCAAGACCATTCGTTGGTATCTCGCCAATGAAAAATGGGTTTCGTCAATTACTACCGGGGCATACCGAGAATGGATAGAACTCAACTACCAGACGGTTCAGTGACCCCTCAAGAATGCTGACTTCAAAGACGAGAAAAGGAATCATATTGGCCGGAGGCGCGGGTACCCGTCTCCATCCAGTGACACTTACGCTTTCGAAACAGCTTCTGCCTATCTACGACAAGCCAATGATCTATTACCCGCTCAGTGTGCTGATGCTGGCGGGCATTCGGGATATCCTGATCATCTCCACGCTGGAAGATACACCTCGATTCCAGCAATTGCTTGGCGATGGTCATCAATGGGGATTGAATCTGAGTTATGCAATCCAGCGTGCTCCTGAAGGCCTGGCTCAGGCGTTTCTGATTGGTAAGTCTTTCATCGCGGACAATCCCTGCGCTCTGGTCCTGGGTGATAACATTTTTTACGGCCATGACCTCACAAAAAACCTGCAAATCGCCAATGACCGCGGAGGCGGAGCTACCGTTTTTGCGTATCCGGTCAATGATCCGGAACGCTACGGAGTGATTGAATTTGACAGACAGGGCAAGGCGCTTAGCATTGAGGAGAAACCGAAAGCCCCCAAGTCACGATATGCGGTGACTGGATTGTATTTCTATGACGCGCAGGTAGTGGACGTGGCGGCAGCCATCAAGCCATCTGCCCGCGGTGAACTTGAAATCACTGATGTCAACCGCTGGTACCTTGAGCGCGGACAGTTACACTCTGAGATACTGGGCCGTGGGATTGCATGGCTTGACACTGGAACTCACGATTCCCTGCTGGAAGCGGCGTCTTTTATCCAGACCATCGAAAAGAGACAGGGGCTGAAGGTCGCCTGTCCGGAAGAGATCGCTTATCGTCTTGGCTTCATCAGTGAGTTCGAACTCAGGAATTTGGCCGCCGCGCTGGGCAAGAGCGGCTATGGACAATATCTCCTCGGAATTCTGGAGAGGCCAATTTTTTGAGGATCTCCCCGTGGATGTAGTGAAGACAAAACTTGAGGGCGTCTTATTGCTGAAGCCGAAGGTCTTCGGCGATGACCGCGGCTTTTTTTATGAGAGTTACAATCAACGCACACTAGCGGGTTGTGGCATAACTTCCCATTTCGTTCAGGATAACCATTCGCGCTCGCGCAAGAACGTACTGCGAGGCCTTCATTATCAAATTGGGCAGGCCCAGGGGAAATTGGTGCGGGCGGTGGTGGGAGAAATCTTTGATGTGGCCGTGGATATCCGTCGCGGATCACCTACTTTCGGCCAATGGTTGGGCCAGTCTTTGTCCGCTGAAAACAAGCAAATGCTGTGGATGGCGCCCGGGTTTGCTCACGGCTTTGTCGTGATGTCAGATTGGGCGGAGGTTCTCTACAAAACCACGGATTACTATGCTCCCCAAATGGAGCACTGCATTCGCTGGGATGATCCAGATATCGCCATTCAGTGGCCGCATCAGGGGCAGCCGCAACTATCCGCAAAAGACCTCCAGGGGAAATGGCTCCGCAATGCGGAAGTTTACAGTGGTGGCGTTGAGATTTCCTGATGAGCGTGCCTGAATTGAATATCCTGATTCTGGGTCGCACGGGACAAGTCGCGCGAGATCTGCAAGCACTGTTGCCTCCGTTGGGATCTGTGAGTTGCGTGGGGCGTCCTGAATATGACCTTAGCCAGCCGGATAGCATTCGTGAACTGATACGCCAGCGGCGTCCAGACGTACTGATCAATGCCGCAGCCTATACCGCCGTGGATCGGGCTGAGTCTGAGCCGGAATCGCGATGAAGATCAATGCCGAAGCGCCGGGCATGATGGCGGAAGAAGCGAAGCGCCTTGGATCTTTATTTATCAGCTATTCCAGTGACTATGTTTTCGATGGACAAAAATCCACTCCTTACGTTGAGGGCGACGATCCGAACCCACTCAACGTGTACGGAGCGAGCAAGCTTGCCGGTGATCGCGCCATAGAAGCGGTCGGCGGGTCCTACATCATCTTTCGTACCTCCTGGGTTTACAGTGCAACAGGCAGAAATTTTCTCAATACGATATTGAAGCTGGCGACGGAGCGTGAGGAACTAAGGGTGGTTGATGATCAAATTGGAGCGCCGACCTGGAGCAGAGATATCGCCGCTGCCACCGCGCAAGTCATCAGCCAAAGCACGGGATCAGTCCTGGCTGGCGCCGGGCAGAATGCGTATGAGACACCGCGTGATCGCCGTGGCATTTATAATTTGACTGCCGAGGGTAGCGTTTCCTGGTGTGGGTTTGCAGTGGCAATACTGGAAGAGATAAAGAAGCAACGCAAAAATCACGGCGGCTTGGCCGGGATTACACCTATCTCGACCAGTCAGTATCCAACTCCTGCCCGAAGGCCGCTGAATTCCAGATTGTTAAACAGTAGGGTCCATGAGGTATTCGGGGTCTTCTTGCCTCCATGGCGCGAATCTCTGACTCGTGTGATAACAGAGAAGGCCGGTCAGCAGAATAATGAGCGGGGCTGATGCCGCATGTGATCAAGCCAGCCACCATAAAATTATGAGCATTGCAGAGCCAATAGCAAACCTGACCAGCGGCCGCCTGCTGGCCCGGAATGCCATCTGGAACCTGATCGGCCAGTTGGCGCCGATGGCCGTGGGAGTGGTGGCCATACCGCCGCTGCTTCATCTTCTTGGTGTTGATCGTTTTGGCCTGCTTTCGCTGGCATGGATCGTTATTGGTTATTTCAGCCTGTTTGATCTTGGCATGGGACGGGCGCTGACCAAGCTTGTGGCGGACAGAATCGGGAGCAATGACCAACAGTCAATCCCGCCGCTGGCCTGGACATCTCTTTTTCTCATGCTGCTGCTGGGCATCGTGGGTGGATTGATCACCTTTTTCATTTCCCCCTGGCTGGTCTATCAAGCTTTAAAAGTGCCGCCTTTGTTGCAGCCTGAAACACTGCGCAGTTTTCAATTATTGTCAGCGTCCATTCCCATCGTCACCGTCACCTCCGGCTTGCGTGGCATTCTGGAAGCACAGCAAAGATTTCGCATCCTCAGTCTCATCCGTGTGCCAACAAGCATCTTCTCCTTCGCTGGTCCGCTGTTGGTGCTTCAGTTTTCGCATAGCCTTGTCCCGGTGATTGTGGTCCTCATGATTGGCCGGCTGGTGGGAGCGTTAGCCCACCTGATCGCATGCTTTCGAGCCATGCCGGCTCTGCGCCATCATCCCGTTTTGCAACGAGCAGTTGTGTTACCGTTGGTCCAATTTGGCGGTTGGATGACTGTCAGTAACATTGTGAGTCCGCTCATGGTTTACGCGGACCGGTTCCTGATAGGAGCAATCCTCTCTGTGAGTGCTGTGGCGTACTACACCACGCCTTTTGACCTTGTGGGTAGGCTTACATTTATATCCGGCTCAGTCACCGGCGTTCTCTTCCCTGCCTTCGCCACCAGCCTGGCTGGTAATCGAGAGCGCACAACGCTGCTGGTTGGCCGGGGAGTGAAATACCTTTTTCTGGCCATTTTCCCCATCGTTCTTATTGTCGTGACCTTTGCTCCCGATGGACTGCGGCTCTGGCTGGGAACCGCATTTGCTTCCCATAGCCAGTGGGTGCTGCGATGGCTGGCGGCAGGTGTTTTTATTAACGCTATTGCCACGGTGCCGTACGCGTTGATCCAAAGCGCCGGGCGGCCCAGCCTCACCGCCAAGCTGCATCTGCTCGAATTGCCTTTGTACCTGGTGGCAGTCTGGATGCTCACCAGGAGATTCGGAATCAACGGGGCCGCCATGGCCTGGACCCTCCGTATTGTCCTGGATACCATCCTTCTCTTCTTCTTTTCCGATCGGATGCTCAAACATAAACCGGTGTTTATGATGAAGTTGACCGCGGCAATGGTGGCAGCGCTGGCCCTTCTTTATGCCGCAACTTTCCTCCAGACGATCACAGCGAAGACGGTATTTTGCCTGACTGCATTAGTCACCTTTGCGCTGACCGCTTTTCTGGGGATCACCCCCGACGAGCGGGCTTTGCTAAACAAATTCTCGGGCGTGAAGTCCTGAGCCACCGATTCTGATCTCACGAGTACAAACCTAATTTTGCTCAGGGGGCTATGTGATCGGGATTGTGATGCGGCCAGGCTTGTGGAATTGGAGAAGAATGCGTGATTGCCGAAAAGTTAACGGTAAAAGGTATAATCCCAACGTTCACCATTGCTGCGGGCGGCCCCAGCGAGACCTGTCAAAAAAGCTATAATTTTGAAAAAGAGAATGGATCAAGTCTGAATGACCCGAATTCCGTGCAAGCGTTCCTCGCTTGCTTACTTTCCTTTCGAAAACACCTCTGAATGAAAATTGCGATTCTGGGAACACGCGGTATACCCGCGCGGTATGGCGGCTTCGAAACCTTTGCCGAACAGTTGGCAACGCGGCTGGCGGAACTGGGGCATGAGGTCACCGTTTTTTGTGAATCGGATGGTCCGCCAGGACAGAAATATAAAGACGTCAACCTGGAAAATGTCGCGGTGCCGCCAGCCGGGCCCTTCACGACGATTCTTTTTGATGCCCTCTGCTTGTGGAAAGCCCGCCGTTCTTTCCATGTGGTTTACATGCTCGGATATGGAGCATCCTTGTTTTGCTGGATTCCGAGACTTTGGGGGACCCGCGTCTGGATCAATATGGACGGGCTCGAATGGACTCGAGCGAAATGGAGCCTCATTGGCAGGACGTATTTGCATCTGATGGAAGCGTGCGCATTGTTCATCCCCAACCGGCTGATAGCGGATGCCCGCGCCATCAGAAATAACCTGCGCCAAAGATACAGGTACTCACACAAGACATTGGATGTGATCCCCTATGGGTGTGAAATTCTTGACTCTCCTCCCCCTAAAGCACTGATTGCGGAATGGGGGGTGGAAGAGCGGCAATATTATGTTGTGGTATGCCGCTTAGAACCGGAAAACCATGTTCGCGAAATCATTGAAGGTCACCGTTTGTCCGGGTCTTCCACCCCGCTTCTGCTGGTCGGCGACCTGAGCGTCAAAACTAAATATGTTCGCGAAATCCTGAGCTACCGGGATGCGCGCGTCCGCTTCATTGGCACGATCTTCGATGAAAGACTGAAAGCACTGCGCTATTATGCAAAGGCATACCTTCACGGGCACGGAGTAGGCGGAACCAATCCGTCTCTGCTGGAGGCGATGGGCTGCGCAAGCCTGGTGATGGCCCATGACAATGTCTTCAATCGCGAGGTGCTTGCGGGATGTGGACTGTTTTTTAAAAACGCGGAGGAACTCGCCCGGCTTATCACCACCACGGAGAGCGATCTGGTTCAGGCCGCCGATCAGCGAGCTGCATGTAAGCGCCGCGCCATGCAGTTTTACAGTTGGGATCGCATTGTGGGCGCCTACAACGCCCTCCTGGTTGCCAATGAGCTTCCGGTTTCAGAGCTCGATTATGGCCCCGGGGATGGACCCTAATAAGAGCCCAGACGGTATATTGACGTCGCACGGAGCGAATTATTTTCTTATAATGATCCGGATACTTTGCATCATTTTGAGTGTTTGTAAGCTGTTAAGGCCAGGATTTCCGGAAAGCCCGGTCGAAAGCCTGCTACACGGGATTAAGGGTTATGAGCCAATTGGCGCCAGGACAACTCAAACGAAGAGCAGATGAAGCGGCAGAATCTCTGCCGAGAGACGGAGAGACTACATCATTTGTAGAGCTGCTCCTGATCTTGTCTCATTGGAAAAAGGAGATTTTTACCGTAACGCTTGCGTTTGGTGTTCTGAGCCTCCTGGTTTCGCTGCTGATTCCGAATAAGTACACGGCCACCACTTCCATTCTCCCCCCACAAGGAAACCAGTCTTTAGGCGCGGCCCTGCTCTCACAGGTAGCCGGAGGCTCGGGCGCGGCAGGAGCGGCGGGGGCAGGAGCCCTTGCGGCTTTCGCCGGCAAGGAACTCGGGTTAAAGAACTCAAGCGAAAGTTTCGTTGCCATGCTGCAAAGCAGAAAGGTGGAGGACGCAATTATCCAGAAGTTTGATTTGCAGAACGTCTATGGCAAGCGCTACATATCCGATGCAAGAAGACAATTAGAGTCCAACAGTGAAGTTAAATTGCTCAAAGAAGGTTTAATCCGTGTTTCGGTTGAGGATAGGGACCCTGCCCGGTCCGCGGCCATCGCCAATAATTACATTGAGCAATTGCAGAAGCTTACGTCCCAGTTAGCCCTATCGGAAGCCGGACAGCGAAGAATGTTTCTCCAGAGACAGATGGACCAGGAGAAGAACGATCTGGCCAATGCCGAGATTGCTCTTAAGCAAACCCAGCAGAAAACGGGAATCATGCAGTTGGATAGCCAGGCCAAGGTCATCATTGAAGCGGTGGGGCAATTGCGCGCACAAATTGCTGAAACTGAGGTGGAGCTGCATGCCCTTGAGCTATCTGCTACGAAAGAGAATCCGGAATATCTGCGCCTGAAGGAACGTTTGAGCGGTTTGCGGGCCCAACTCGCTAAGCTTGAAACTCAGGAGAACGGCACTGGTGATATGCAGGTGCCTACCGGCAAACTGCCGGAGTTGGGGCTGGAGTATATGCGTCATTACCGCGACTTCAAATATCACGAAACCGTATTTGAATTTCTGGCCAAGCAACTGGAAGTTGCAAGGATTGATGAGGCTCGCGAGGGAGCGATCATCCAGGTTGTAGATAACGCGGTCACGCCCGACAAGAAATCCTGGCCTAAAAAGGGACTCATCACCCTGCTGGGAACACTCTTTGGACTTGTTTTCTCAATCCTGGGGGTTTTTGCCCTGCATACATGGACCCGCCAAACCGGATCATCGCAAACGGCGCGTATTGAAGAACTGAAGAGACTTTGGGCGAAATAGCAATAATCGCGATTCTTCCGGGCTCGGCCCATGCTTGAATGTCACGGTAAAAAATAGCCATGCTACTTCAGCGGGCCGGTACAAATTCAAACATAATCTGCCTTGTTGATGGTTTAATGACCCTTTTGGGTGCCGCTCCCGGTCTAAAGACCGCATTCCAAAGTGCTGGAAGCCTGTTCGTCCGCACGGAGAATTGATTGGTGAAATCCAAAGTTACGTGCGTTGCTTATTATCTTGGCCAGTTTCATCCCATCGCGGAAAACGACAGCTTCTGGGGCCCTGGATTTACGGAATGGCACAACGTGGCCAAGGCGCGTCCACTTTATCCCGGGCATGCGCAGCCGGTACTTCCGGGAAAGCTGGGTTTTTACGATCTGCGTTGCGAACAAACGCTTACGGAACAGATTGAATACGCCCAGCAGATCGGGATCCATGCATTTTGCCACTGGCATTACTGGTTCGCGGGAAAGCGCGTATTGCATGAACCGCTGGATGTTATGGTTCGGATGGACCACCCGACGCATAAATTCATGCTGGGATGGGCCAATGAGAGCTGGTCCGGCATCTGGCACGGAGCGGCACATCGTGTGCTGATTGAGCAGACATATAACCGCACCGAGCTTTCAGAGCACGCAAGGCTTATCGCTGGTTATATAAAAACCGGTAAATACCTTGAATTGGACAATCAATTCCCCTTCGTTATCTATAAGCCCAGGCAGATCCCGAACGCAGCGGAATATTTACTGGAACTCAAACGTCTGGTTCATCAGTTGAGTGGCTCGAATCTGTATGTCATCGGTAACTGGTCACCGGGCCGAACTGGTTCATTCACCAGTCCGGCCGAATACGGGCTGGATGCTGCAGTGATCACTCCGATTGGCGCCAGGTTCAACAATACGATGGTTCAACTCGCTTACTCCGGCTGGTGGCATGGATTGCGAAAGTTAAGGCTAGGCCCGGAAGTCAGGAGCTATAGTGAAGCGATCCCGTGTGCTGGAGCGATCGGTCCGCGAATTCCAGGGTACAGCACATGCAAGCGTGGTGACTGGCTGGGACAATACCCCAAGGTCAGGCAGACGCGGGCTGGTTCTGCGCGGCTACAACCGTGACACTTTCAGAAAGGCGGCGGCTCATGCGCTGTCGCTGGAGCTAAAAAACCCAGTTCCGCTTTTGTTTCTGAAATCCTGGAACGAGTGGGCGGAAGGAAATGTTCTGGAGCCGCGCTACAACGAAACCTGGTCTGCTGGAGAAGTTCTTCGAGAGGTCTTGAATGGAGTCTAGCAGGGGCGTTTTGATGAAGGTGATTTTCGTGGCTGCCGCCATACTCTACTGCGCCGCCTTATCTCTTCGTCCCATTCCAAAGACCACTGCGAACAATGATACCGGCAGATATGTGGCCAACCAGGAAGAAGCATGCAGGTTCGCGGCCCTGGCCGATGATAGCGAAGCTTTACCTCAGAGAGCTTTTAACTTTATTGCCCGGCCTGCCTGTCTGGGTGAGGAAAACAGAGTTTTCCTGTTTTTTGTCGCCATTATCCTTCCACTATCATTCCTGTTATTTGGCCAATGGGACCGGGATGCCGCTGTGTTTCTGGTGCTCGGATTGTTAACCAGCGCAGTGGGCTTTGAGTTGGCAACCAACGCTCTTCGACAATCTGTAAGTCTTGCTTTCTTACTGGCTTCAATCTCATTACGCGGCCGGCTGCCCAGGTTCGCGGCCCTGGCTTGCGCTTTGCTTTTGCATGATTCCAGCTGGATATTCATTCCTTGCGTGCTTTACATCAATCGGCGCCGGCCTGAGGCGCGGAAGACGAAAAAGTTTGTCATTGTCCTGATGCTGATTGTGGCCGCGGTTCTTGCTTTTTATACGGTGGATCAAAGATTCGGGGGACAACTCCAGGAAGGATCTTCTCCCATTGATTTGTTTACCGCCAGGTATGGAGATGAAGCAAGCTTTGCCTTCCTGGCATTCATGATCCTGCCAATATGCTGGATTTATGCGGTCAGAAAGTTGGGCTCGAGCGTCGAAATTTCGCGTGAAGAAAAGATGACGTTTTTTTATTCGCTCGCCATATTAGCCATAACCGCTCTTTTGTTCCCGGCTATTACCTACCGGTTCGCCATGACCGCCATGGTTCTTCAGTTGTTTATGGCAATGAGGGCCGCTGACCTGTCCATGAATTCAGGTATCCAGATATTTGCCGGTCTGTTTTTCCATTTCTTGATCTACGCCGGGCTATCTCCGAACTTTTGGACAGTTTTGAATGGGTAAAACAATCTCAGTGATCATACCGACTTTCAATCGGATTGATTCGACCCACCTGGCCGTAAACTCCGTCACCAGTTCGCGCCCGGAGTTGGTGGAGATTGTTGTTGCCGACGATGGCGGAGATGTTGCCTACCAATATCCCGGCGCAACGAATGTTCACGGGATTGACGTAACCGTGGTTCGTTCCATCCATAATGCTGGCCCAGGTCTTGCCCGTCAAAATGGGCCTTAGCACACTCTTCAGGCCGCGCGATTGCATTCCTGGATTCAGATGATATGTATGAAGAGGGTTGGATAGACGCGGCACTGCATGAGTTTATGGTCGCTGAAGTTGGTCAGTCCGGCAAAACATTTATGGCCGGTCGGAGTGAGGCAGGGTAGTCCGGCTACCCGTCTCTGCTTCCAGATCTTGTTGAGGGCGCCCGCGCAGATGAGAACATTGCTCTGCCGATTCATGGTGTTGATCTTTAACCCTTTCTACACGCCTTCCATCGTCCTTTCCCGGGAGCTGTGTCGATTCAGTTCGTCACTTAGATATTGCGAAGATTATTACACCAACGCATTTGCGATCTTCGCAGCGAAGCGTGTGGTCATCTCTCCTCATTATGCGTGCAGATTGTCAAGGAACCCCGGTGCGGTAGGAGGAGAAGCAAGTCAGCGGCAAAAAATGCTGGAAGGCGAGATGGATGTGAGGCGAACCCTTTTCAGGTCAGATTCCATTCCTCCGGCGTTCAAGTTGGTTGTACCTTTGGGAGTCTTATATCAGTTCGCCAGAGAGTCAGTGAAGAAATTGATGTCTGGTTTTGCGCAAATACATCACCTTGTTCTCTCTTAATGCGGGGTCCCGCAAAGCCGCCATTTGTACCTCTCGGCAAGTTATTGATATCTTGTTGTGTCGCGGGGAAACCGCTCATTAGGGGTTCCGGTTCCTACCAATGGCGAAAAAGCTAACATCCAGCCGGGCAAATCCAGCGTACTAGGAACAGTGATTCATGCGCGTGTCAGGCACGCAGGTGTCAGATCCAAAAGATGAACGGGCTTTGATTGCGCGCATGCGTGCCGGGGATGAAAGCGCCATGTCCGATTTGTATGACCGCTATTCCGGAATCGTTTATGGTGTGGCGTTGCGCGTGCTTGGAAGCACCTCTGCTGCCGAGGACGTACTGCAGGAAGTGTTTCTGCAGCTCTGGCGTAACCCGCAGGCCTTTGATGCCGATCGGGGAAAGCTGGCGCCGTGGCTGGCCGTGATCGCGCGTAACCGGGCAATTGATGTGTTACGCAAGCGCCCGATGGAAGAGGACATCGAAGAGCTGCCCATCTCAACGGGGGTGAACCTTGAGGACGAGGCTTCAGAGCGGATTGCCATCGATAAAGTTCGCGGCGTGCTGGCGCAGTTGCCTGCCGATCAGCGCAAGGCACTGGAGATGGCATATTTTGAGGGCATGACGCATACGGAAATCGCCAGCAAGACAGGCGAGCCCCTGGGGACGGTGAAAACGCGAATACGTTATGGCCTGCTGGCCCTGAGAAAAGCATTTTCATGACGCAACACGAACAATACGCTGACGCTCTGGCGCTCTATGCCATGGGTGCACTGGATGACCAGCGCGAACTGGCCGAGTTGCAGGCGCATCTGGGCACGTGCGGAGAGTGCCGTCGTGAATTGGATGCCTTGCGTGCGGACGTTTCCTTGCTGGCGCTTTCAGCGGTTGGACCGCAGCCGCCGCAACGGTCGCGTGAGCGGTTGATGCGGGCCATTGCCGCTGAGCCTCGCCAGCAGATCAAGCCGAAATCGCGCGTGGTGCTGGGACGCCTGCGTTCACGCTGGCTGACTTTTGCGCCCATTGCGGTGGCGCTGCTGCTGCTGATTATCAGCGGCGTACTGTTCAAGGAAAATTTCAAGCTGCGTAATCGCAATGAACGGCTTTCCGCGCAGATTCAGGATGAGATCGGCAGGTCTGCGCATGCGCGTGCCGTCCTTGAGGTGTTGAATTCGCAGAACACACAAAAGATGGTGCTGGTTGCGGCCAAAGAAAAACCGCAACCGCAGGTGAAGACCATTTACCAGCCGGAAAAAGGCCGCGTGTTGTTGCTGGCAAGTAATATGGAACAGTTGCCCGCGGACAAGGTTTACGAATTGTGGCTCCTGCCTGCATCCGGCGGCGCTCCCATGCCTGCGGGTATTTTCAAGCCGGATGCGACGGGCAATTCTGTCATGCTCCAGACTATGGGCAGTGACAGGATAGCGGCCAAGGGATTCGCCATCACGATTGAGAACGCAGGTGGCAGCCAGACGCCGACCTCGCCGATTCTGTTTGCGCCGGCGGGATGTACATGTTGCAGCTCTTGCGAGTGCAACACTCCAAGTGTGATCGTTCAGCGAAAATCGCAGAGCTGAAGATCTTCAATACGTAATGATGCTAACACAAGGTCTGCTTCCTCCTATGACGCTCTAACCATTGTGCCATTGAGGATCGCGCATTCGACGACCACGACATCACGATGGTCCGCTCTAACGGACTCGACGCAAGCCTGAGCATCTCTGCGAGGAGAGCCTCATTACACGACATCAGCACGGCAATTCATCCTAAACCACCTACCGTCTTTACAAAAAAACCACAAATATTCCTTGACATCTGTTTTCGTCAGAATGCATAATTATTCATCACTTTGAATAATTATTCGTCATGACAAAACTGGCCCGCCAACAGACGATCCTTGAGCTTGCGCATGAGTCGCCGCTGCCTAACCAGCAGGAACTGGTGAAGGTGCTGGCGCGTCGCGGCTTTCAGGTGACGCAGGCCACATTGTCGCGGGACATCAATGAGCTTCGTCTGGTGAAGACGGCGGAAGGCTACGTGATGCCGAATGGCGACGCGTCCACGGAACCGCTTCCCGCGGTGTCGCGCGTGGTGCGTGAGTTCGTGCGCGAGGTCCGGCGCGCGCAGAATCTTCTGGTGATCAAGACCATTCCCGGCAGCGCGCAGCCGGTGGCCGTTGCCATTGATGCCGAAGGCTGGAATGAAGTGGTGGGTACGGTTGCCGGCGACGATACCATTCTGATTATTTCTGGAAATAACAAAAAGGCCCGAGAGTTACAGACTCGCCTGGAGGCGATGCAAGCCTGATGCCTCTGAGCATTCAACCTGCTGTAGTCGGGGCAACCGGCTACGCCGGCTTTGAGCTGGCGCGTCTGCTTTACCGCCATCCGCGGGTGAGCAAGCCTGTCCTTTATACGCGTGAAGGTGAAAGCACCGGCCCGTCGCTGCTGGACGAGCTTTATCCGCACATCAGCGGCAATGGCGGATTTCCGCTGCAACCGTTTTCATGGGACAGCCTGCGCGAGCAGGGCGTGAACCTTTTGTTCATGGCTACGCCTCATGAGATTTCCCGCGAGTATGCACCCCAGGCGCTGGAGCATGGCATACAGGTGATTGACCTCAGCGGAGCATGGCGGCTGGCCAGCAAAAGCTCACGCGAAGTTTACAAATTCAAGGATGCTGACGCCGCTCTGGCGGACAAGCTGACGGCCAGCGCGGTGTATGGCATTCCGGAACTGAATCGCGGGCGGTTGAAAGATGCTCCATTGGTTGCGAACGCCGGTTGCTATGCCACGTCGATCATTTTGGCGCTGGCGCCGCTGGTAAGGGCCGGACTGCTTGATCTGAATCACGGCATCATCTGCGATTCCAAATCGGGCGTTTCAGGGGCCGGCAAACAGCCGACGGAAAAAACTCATTTTGTGGAAGTGGCGGAAAATCTTTCCGCATATGCGGTCTTTAACCATCGCCACACCGGCGAGATCATGGAACAGCTTGGTCTCAGCAATGATCAACTGGTCTTTACACCGCATCTGCTGCCCATACCTCGGGGCATTCTATCCACCATTTATGCACGTTTGCACTTGCCGGCACAGGCGGAAGACGTGGAACAGTGCCTGCGCGGGTTTTACAGCGATTCGCCATGGGTAAGGATCTTCCCTGCCGGCAAACTGCCGCAGATTCAGTATTCGCTGCACAGCAACTACTGTGACGTGGGTTTTGTACTGGCGCCTGATCGACGACGCCTCGTCATCGTCTCCTGCCTGGACAACCTGATCAAAGGCGCAGCCGGTCAGGCGGTCCAAAACATGAACGTGATGTACGGATGGGGTGAAGAGGAGGGGCTGAAATGAAGATCGTGGTGAAACTGGGTGGAGCGACGATGGAAGATGCAGAGCTCTTGCAGCGCGCCTCGCTTGCGATCAAGCAATTGGCCAGCGAGCATCAGGTGGCCGTGGTCCACGGTGGCGGCTCGGCGCTCACGCGCATCCTGAATCAGATGGGCAAGGCCAGCGAGTTCATTGACGGCCTTCGCGTCACGGACGCCGAGACACGCGACTTCGCCGTGATGGTGCTGGCCGGACACATGAACAAGAAACTGGTCGCGGCGCTTTCCAGCATCGGCCAGTCAGCCATGGGAATGTGCGGCGGCGATGGCATGGCATTCCGCGCACGCAAGAAAGCTCCTAACGGTCACGACCTTGGTTTTGTGGGCGAAATCTCTGCCGCCGATCCGCGCTGGATTGAAACCATCTGGCAGCAGGGCTGCGTGCCGGTGATCTCCAGCGTTGCCCTGGGAAGTGATGGCCAGTATTACAACGTGAATGCTGACCAGATGGCATCAGCGTGCGCCGTGGCCTGCCACGCCAACGCGCTCATCTTTCTTACCGACGTACCGGGAGTGAAGGATGCTGACGGTCTGGTCATTCGCTGGCTTGATCTCAGCATGGCAGCCGATCTCAAGCAGAAATCGCGTCATTCACGGCGGCATGCTGCCCAAACTGGACGCATGCAGAAACGCGCTGATGCACGGCGTGAATCGCGTGCGACTGTTGCCCGCGGCGGAAGTGGAAGCCCTGCCCGGCTTTTACGTGACAAAAATCGAATCCGGAACGGAGGTCCTGGTAGCGTGAACCTGGAGCAGGTAAAAAAACTGGAATCCAAGCTGTTGCTTGCGACTTATGATCGCTATCCTGTGCTGCTGCACAAAGGCAGCGGCGTGCACGTGTATGACCACAAGGGCCGCCGCTATCTCGATTTCCTGAGCGGAATCGGCGTGAATGCGCTGGGCTACGCGCATCCGGCCATTACCAGGACAATTGCGCGGCAGGCCAAGCTGCTGGTGCATACGTCCAATCTTTTTTACAACGAATACCAGGGCAAACTGGCTGCGGTGCTGACCAAAATTTCCGGGCTGGATCGCGCGTTCTTTACCAACAGCGGCACGGAAGCATGGGAAGCGGCCATGAAAGTTGCGCGCGCTTACGCCAAGGCCAATGCAGCCGAGGGTAGCGAACCCAAGTGGCGCTTCCTGGTGCTGGAACATGCGTTTCACGGACGGACGTTCGGCTCGGTTTCCACCACGCACAAGGAGAAATATCGCCTGCCGTTCGAACCCGTGGTTCCGGGCGTGGAGTTCGTGAAGTTCAATGATCATGGCTGATCTGGAACAGAAGTTCACTTCCAGCGTCTGCGCCATTGGTTTTGAATTTGTGCAGGGTGAAGGCGGCATTCGTCCGGTGAGCCAGGAGTTTGCGCAAAAGGCGCAGAGAATTGGCGACGAAGCACAACGCACTCCTGATCGCCGATGAAATCCAGAGCGGTCTGGGTCGCACAGGCAAATGGTTCGGCTATCAGCATTACGGAATCAAGCCGGACATGGTCACGCTGGCCAAGCCGCTGGCCGGAGGCTTGCCGCTGGGCGCGTTGATGGTGACTGAAAAAGTTGCCGGATGCATTCATCCTGGCATGCATGGCACCACGTTTGGCGGAGGACCGCTGGCCTGCGCCGTTGCGCTGCAAGTGATCAACGTGCTTGAGCGCCAGAAGCTCTTGAAGCACGCGCAACAGACTGGCGACTACATGGTCACCAGGCTCCGGCAGATGCAACGCTACTACCCGGCCATCAAGGAAGTCCGTGGCATGGGATTGATGATCGGCCTGGAACTTGAATCAGCCGATCAGGCCAAATCCGCGTTCCAATTTCTTCTGGACCACGGTGTCATCACCAATCGAACGGATGAAACGGTAATCCGGATGCTTCCGCCGTTCATCATCAAGAAGAAACACGCAGATGAGGTGTTAAAGCTGCTTGGCCAGGTTCTGGGCAAGCGCGAAGGTGCATTGGCCGGCACGGCCCAAGGGAGGAATAAATGATGTCCGCCAGAATTTTTGATTACGCCACCACAGTCAGTGCGCCCATCAATCGATCCCGCGGCCTGCCGCGATCTGGTTTCTGTCCAGGACTTTTCTCCGGAAGAGACCAAGTCTCTCTTTGAGCTCACGCACATCATCAAGCGCCGCCCTGCGGACTTCCGAGGCGCGCTCGCCGGTAAACAACTGGTGCTGTTCTTTGAAAAGGCATCACTGCGCACGCGCCTGACGTTTGAAGCCGGCATGGCCAGCCTGGGCGGCACTTCGCTGTTCATGGACCAGACACAGTCTCGCCTGGGTGAACGTGAACCGGTATGCGACATCGCACGCAACGTGGAGCGCTGGGTTGATGCCGTGGTGCTGCGCACCTATCGCCCATTCCACCATCCTGGACATGGCGGCGAACTCCTGCATTCCGGTGATCAATGCGCTGAGTGACGTGGAACATCCCTGCCAGGCCTATGCTGACTTCTTTACCTTGCAGGAAAAGTTTGGCGATCTGCGTCCCATACACCGGCCTATGTGGGCGATGGCAACAACGTTGCCCATTCACTGATGCTGGCCGCGGCCACTCTTGGAACCAGCATCTCCATCGCGACGCCAAAAGGTTACGAGCCTGACGCCGGCATCACGGCGCAGGCGAAAGCCATTGGCCGCACCACCGGCGCGATCATTGAAATCACCAACGATCCGGAAAAAGCCGCCACCGGCGCCAACGCCATCTACACGGACGTGTGGGCGAGCATGGGACAGGAAACAGAAGCCAAAGAACGCGCACGCATCTTTGCGCCCTATCAGGTCAATCAGCAGCTCTTTGATCTGGCGGCGCCGGATGCATTCTTTATGCATTGCCTGCCTGCGCATCGCGGCGAGGAAGTAACGGCTGACGTGATCGATTCTCCACGCTCCATCGTTTTTGATCAGGCGGAGAACCGCATGCACGTGCAGAAAGCAATCTTATTAATGTTATTGGGCAGCGGCATGGGTCGCGGGTCCGCATCATCAAGGAGCAATCATGCGTGAGAAAGTTGTACTGGCATATTCCGGAGGACTTGATACCTCCATCATTATTCCCTGGCTGAAGGAAAACTATAACTGTGACGTGATCGCCATGATTGCCGACGTGGGCCAGGGCGATGACATTGACGCCGTCGTGGAAAAAGCCCACAAGACCGGCGCGGCCAAGGTGATCGTAAAAGACCTGCGGGAAGAATTTCTGAATGACTACGTGTTCCCTGCCGTGCGGGCAGGCGCCGTGTATGAACACAAATATCTGCTGGGAACTTCACTGGCGCGTCCGGTGATTGCCAAGCATCAGGTGGAAGTCGCGTTGCAGGAAAATGCCACCGCTCTGGCGCACGGCTGCACCGGCAAAGGCAATGATCAGGTCCGTTTTGAACATGCGTTCCAGGCACTGGCTCCGGAACTGAAAGTGATTGCGCCGTGGCGCGAGTGGACGTTGAAGTCGCGCGAAGACTGCCTTGACTACGCGGAAGCAGCGCGGCATCTCCGTAACCGCCAGCCGCGAGAAGATACACAGTCGCGATCGCAACCTGTGGCACCTGAGCCATGAAGGTGGCGAACTGGAAGATCCGGCCAACGCTCCTTTTGAAAGCACATGGCAAATGACCAAATCACCGCAGGACGCGCCCGACCGCGAAGAGACCGTAAGCATCGGCTTTGTGGACGGTACGCCGGTCTCAGTGAACGGACAGAAGCTGGGTCCCATTTCACTGGTTGAACTGCTGAACGAAATTGGCGGACGCAACGCCATTGGCCGCGTTGATCTGGTGGAGAACCGTTTTGTCGGAATCAAGTCTCGTGGCTGTTATGAGACTCCGGGCGGCACGCTGATTCTTACCGCGCATCGTGAACTGGAAGCGCTGTGCCTGGAACGCGAGCTTACGCACTTCAAGCAGGAGATCGCGCTGAAGTACGCTGAGCTGGTTTACTTCGGCCTGTGGTTCACGCCGCTGCGGGAAGCGCTGGATGCATTCGTCGCGCAGACACAAAAAGACATCACCGGATCAGTGACGCTCAAGCTCTACAAGGGCAACGTGAGCATTGGCAGCCGCGCGTCAGAAAATTCACTCTATCGCACGGACCTCTCGTCCTTCACCATGGGCGATAGCTATGACCAGAAAGATGCGGAAGGCTTTATACGCATTCTGGGCCTGCCGGCACGCTCACTGCGCACTGCTGAAACAGCAGCAGGAGGCGTCACAGGAGCATTAAACAGGAGACAGCGAAGTGAAGATGTGGTCGGGCAGATTCCGGCAGCCGCTGGATCCGCGGTTCGAGCAGTGGCAGCGGTCATTTCCATTTGACCGCAAGCTGCTGCAATTCGAACTGGCGGCCAGCCGCGCGCATGCGGAGACATTGCGTGCTGCCGGAGTTCTGTCCGCCGAAGAGCACAAACAGGTGCTCTCCGGACTGGCGCAGATTTCCGCCGCCGAGCAGGAAGCCGGATATCTGGAAGACGCTGAAGCTGAAGACGTTCATCACTTTGTGGAGAAGAAGCTGGTTGGCCTGATCGGCGAGACCGGCAAGAAACTACACAGCGGACGCAGCCGCAATGAGCAGATCGCCACCGACCTGCGGCTGTTCGTGCGTGAGAGCATTACCAATCTTCGCTTGTCGCTCGGGCGATTTTCTCAGCGTGCTGCTGGCGCGCGCGGAAGAAAATCAAAACACCGTGATGCCGGCGTACACGCATTTGCAGCGGGCCGAACCGGTGCTGCTTTCACACTGGCTGCTGGCATATTTCCAGATGTTCTGGCGGGACAGCCAACGCCTGCTCGATTGCGCAAACGGGTGAACCAATGTCCGCTTGGTTCCGGTGCGATTGCCGGAGCGCCGCTGGCGCTGGACCGTACCATCGCCAGCCGCGAACTGGGTTTTGACCAGCCGACGGCCAACAGCATGGACGCTACCAGTGATCGCGACTTCATCCTGGAATTCGTGAACGCGCTGTCCGTGCTGGGCATACATCTCAGCCGCTGGGCGGAAGAGTTCATCCTCTTCGCCACGCAGGAATATGGATTCATTCGTCTGCCGGAAGCTTACGCCACCGGCAGCAGCGCCATGCCGCAGAAACAGAATCCGGACGCGCTGGAACTGATCCGCGGCAAAGTGCGCACGGCTGCTGGGCAGCCAGATGACGCTGCATACCATCGTGAAGGGCCTGCCTCTTGCCTATAACAAAGACATGCAGGAGACGCAGGAGCCGCTGTTTGATGCCGCCGCAACCGCTGCAGCCTGCGTGGAGATTGCCACAGGGTTCATGCGGCTGGTGCAATTCAATCGCGACCGGATGCAGAAAGCCTGTGAAACCGGTTTCATGAATGCGCTGGCTGCCGCCACCTATCTTGTTCAGCGCGGAGTTCCTTTTCGCCAGGCGCATGAAGTGGTGGCACACGCGGTGCAGGCCTGCGTGGAGAAAAACTGCGAGTTGCAGGACCTGACGGTGGCGGAACTGCAAACGTTCTCTCCGGCGTTTGGCGCTGACGTTCACCAACATTTAACGCTGGACGCCGTACTTGCCTGCCATGATGTGATTGGCGGCACCGCGCCGGCACGGGTAAGGACATCACTTAAAGCTGCGCATGAACTGCTGGCCGCATATGCAGGAGGCCCATGCTATCCACGCGTAACGCCACGCTGCCGGATGTGGAGTACATCCACGGCATCATCCGTTCCTATTCCGGCAACGGCACGCTGCTGCCGCGGACAGTCGCGGAGCTGTGCGAAAACGTGCGCGACTTTGTGGTGGCCGAGCATGATGGCCAGATCATCGGCTGCGGAGCGCTTCATCTTTACGGACCGCACCTTGCGGAAATACGTTCCATCGCCGTGGTTCCTTCCGCCAAAGGCCTGGGCGCCGGGGCAAAGCTGGTGAAGGCGCTCATGCAGGAAGCGGAACGCCATCGCGTAAGCTGCGTGTGTCTGTTTACCCGCGTACCGCAATTCTTCGCCCACATGGGTTTCAGCATGGCGACGCGGGAAGAGCTTCCTGACAAAATTTACAAAGACTGCATACACTGCCCCAACCTGCACGCGTGCGATGAGATTGCCATGTATCGCGGCGAAATGCCGAAACAAATTGGCGCGCGCGATTTACAAATTCCCTTTCCGCTGGTTAAGCTGCAAGTGTGAGTACAACTCCTCCACTGGGTTTTCTATTTTCCGCATGCACAGCCGGCCTGAAGGCCAGCGGCAAACCTGATCTGGCATGCGCACTGATTCCAGACGGCGCCGCAGCCGCCGCCATGTTCACACGCAACCAGGTGGTGGCTGCGCCGGTCACCGTTGGCCGCGACCATCTGAACAAATCCAAAGGCATGATGCATGCCGTGATCGTGAATGCAGGCAATGCCAACTGCGCCACCGGAAAGCCGGGCATCAAGGCCGCCAGGCTGGTGTGCCAGCAGGCCGCACAGGAATTGAATAAGGTCAGACCGGAACAGGTATTCCTTCTTCCACCGGGATCATCGGCGTGCCGATGCCGGTGGAGAAAATCACCGACGCGCTTCCGCAGCTCATCGCCGGCGCGCGCTACGCCGGAAGCCCTGGACGCATTTGCCAACGCCATCATCACCACGGACACGCACAAGAAGATCTCCTGCCAGTCCGTGATCCACAACGGCAAAACCGTTACGCTTTGCGGCGTGGCCAAAGGCGCAGGCATGATCCATCCCAACATGGCCACCATGCTGGTTTATCTATTCACTGACGTGGTGGCGACGCCGCGCGAACTGCAAATCAGCCTGGAAGCCGCCGTGGATTACAGCTTCAATCTGGGCTGCCAGTGCGCGACAGACTTTTAACAGCGCGACGTCAAATTCCTGGCGAATGGCCCTCAGCTCAACTCCACTCTTGCCGCTGGCCAGCAGCAGTGCCGTGTCATTGGTTGATGTGTCGCCATCAATGGAAATGTTATTGAAGCTGTAATCAACGGCGGCTTCCAGGCTGATTTGTAATTCGCGAGGCGTAGCCACCACGTCAGTGAATACATAGACCAGCATGGTGGCCATGTTGGGATGAATCATGCCTGCGCCTTTGGCCACGCCGCAAAGTGTAACCGCGGCGCCGTTGTGCATCACGGACTGCCAGGCGACCTTCTTGTGCGTGTCCGTGGTGATGATGGCGTTGGCAAAATCGTCTAATGCTTCCGGGGTAGCTTGCGCGCCGGCGATGAGCTGTGGAAGCGCCTCGGTGATTTTCTCCACTGGAAGCGGCACGCCGATAATCCCGGTTGAAGAAGGGAATACCTGTTCCGGTTTGACCTTATTCAATTCGCGTGCGGCCTGCTGGCAGACAAGCCGGGCCGCCTTGATACCGGGCTTTCCCGTGGCGCAGTTGGCATTACCTGCATTCACGATCAGCGCATAAATCATGGCTTTGGACTTGCTCAGATGGTCGCGACCAACGGTAACGGGCGCCGCCACCACCTGGTTGCGTGTGAACATGGCCGCGGCTGCCGCGCCGTCCGGAATGAATGCGAATGCCAGATCAGATTTGCCGCTGGCCTTCAGGCCGGCTGTGCAGGCGGAAAATAAAAAACCCTTGGGTGGAATTGACTCACACTTGCAGCTTAACCAGCGGAACCGGAATTTGTAAATCGCGCGCGCCAATTTGTTTTGGAATTTCGCCCCGATACATGGCAATCTCATCGCAGGCGTGCAGGTTGGGGCAGTGTATGCAGTCCTTGTAAATCTTGTCTGGCAGCGCTTCCCGCGTCGCCATACTGAAACCCATGTGGGCGAAGAATTCTGGTATGCGGGTAAAAAGACATACGCAGCTAACGTGATGGCGTTCGGCTTCCTGCATTAGCGCCCGGACAAGCTTTGCCCCTGCCCCCAGGCCTTTGGCCGAAGGGACCACGGCGATAGAACGTATTTCGGCAAGGTGCGGTCCGTAAAGATGAAGCGCTCCGCAGCCGATGATCTGGCCATCATGCTCGGCCACCACGAAGTCGCGCACGTTTTCGCAAAGCTCGGAGACTGTCCGCGGGAGAAGGGTGCCGTTGCCGGAATAAGAACGGATAATGGCGTGGATGTGCTCCACATCGGGCAGCGCGGCGTTACGCGTGGATAGCATGGCTCTCCCGCATAGCGGACAGCGGGTATCCGCACTACCAGTGATTCCTTGAACCTTGAAGGCGCGTGCCGCCAATCACATCATGGCAGGAAGCGCCAAGGAAGTGTCAATGACGCCAACCAGTGCCATCAGCAGAGGGCATTGCAGTTGGCCTCGGCGGCGGAGAGCAGAGTCGGTCACAGGCTTCCACGCAGGGAAGTTGGAGGATGGATGGAGGAAGCGGCGACCACAAACAGCCTGCGAAGCGCGGCGTCGATGA
>CAWGRA010000010.1:0-108164 GCA_963824835.1 Terriglobia bacterium
CCCGAGCGAAAACGCTGTCGATCCTCGACGAAAGTGTCGTACAACGACACCATGGCGTTGAAGACGACCGGCCGCCTATGACGCTTCGCTGACCAGATGTCCAGAAGCTGGCCCGGATACCCGACGACAAGCGCGTCGACCTCAGGCGCGATCGTGGCCATCGCCAGTCTCAGCTCGGCCAGTACGAGCCGAGGCAGCGCGGTTGGCTTCGGTGTGAATTTATGCTCGCTCGTCCAGACGTCGACCTGGACGAGGTCGACTTCGACACTCGCGCGGCGCAACGCCGCAATCACCTGCTCGTCCCGGGGATATCCGCGTTCCCAGGTTCCGAAGTACGCAACTCGCATGCGGGGTTTCTACCTGCGATGGCGCAAGCCGTGTCTTCCTGGTTAAGTGCGCCCGTGCACGAGTGGGGCACAGCACCCGATTCGTTGGCCCGCGCCACGAGCCCCGCGAAACGCTTCTACTCGGGAGCTTCCTTGGCGCGAATCCGGGGCCAAGAGTCCTGAACGTCGGTGCAGGTCAGGGAACGTTCACGAGGAGGCTCGTCGCACGCGGCTTCGACGTCACGAGTACCGACGTCTCGCGCTCTGCAGTCGAGGTGCTTCGTGAGCGCGTTCCGGGAGCAATAGTCGAAGCGGATGCCACGCAGATGCCCTTCGCGGACGGGTCGTTCGACGCTGTTGTCCTTGGCGAGGTACTCGAGCATGTGGAGGACGACCGCGCGGCGTTGCAGGAGGCTGCGCGCGTGATGACCGACAACGGAGTGCTCGCGATCTCCGTGCCCAGGAACCCGGCGTGGTTCTCGCAGAGTGATCAGTGGGCTGGCCACGTTCGGCGGTACACGCGGGGACGACTTTGGGATCCGGTCAAGCAGGTTTTCGGGCCGTCGAGTTCTTTGCGTGGGGCTTTCCGGTGTCCGCGCTCTATCACCGCACTGCGTACGAATGGGCTGTCCGACGAGGCCAGACCGACGGAACGGCGAGGGGATCTTCGCCTGCGCTGACTCTGCTGTCGGCTCTGCTACGGATCGATCGTCTGTTCGTCGGCGTGGAGAGGGGCGCTCTCGGGTACGTCCTGGTCGCGCGGCTCCACCGTCACTAGGCTCGCAGTCGCATCGTCGTGCCGCAACATGATGACTCCCACGCCGGCAGCGATGAGGTCGACAAGCGTGAGTAGTGCCCGAGATGCGGCTGCGACGACGAGAGCATCTGCTGTCCCAATCCTTCCGCGCAACAGAGCGACGATTACGGCTTCGCGCACGCCGAGGCCGCCGGGTGCATAGATCGCAGCGAGCCCGACTACCCACGCCGCAGCAAAGGCGCCGATATAAACGAGAAGGTCGCCAACCGGAACGCGAATGAGCGCGTGGGCGGTCAACCAGAAGCCGGCGCCGATCGCCAGCCACGACACGGCGAAGAGCGGTACGACGGCAGTTCCCGCCTGCACACCGGCGCGCGTTGCACCGACAGCGCCTCTTCCAGACCGCCGACGAGCGCCGCGTCTCGAGCAGGCCGATGGCGACGATTCCCCAGTTGCCGAGCAGTAGTGCCGAGAGTGCGGCAGCGGCAGCAAGGCTCGCCCCGAGCTCGGTAGGCAGTGAGATGCCGACGGCCCGGAGGACGATCCGTGCGCTTGCGAGAGGGCAACTCGGCCCGCGTATTGCCACACCGTGCCCGGGATGTACTTGGCGAGCTGAGCCTGGAAGAAGATCCGGATCCAGCGCTGCCGCGTTCGCACACCGAGCAGCCTTAGGATCGTGAGCCAACTGCACCCGTCGCTCCGACGCCCACCGCTGTCAAGGCGAGAGCGCCAACGAGTGAGAGCCAGCCGACGCGGGCGAGACTCACGTGACTTTCGCGCCAGATCGAATGGAGCCTCAGCAGGACGAAGACGAGACCGACGGCCAGCAAGAGTTGCGCGACAAGCCGCACGCGCCGCGTGTTCGCGATGGCCGCGGCAGCCGCGCCGAAGCGAAGGAGACGCTCGCGCCACGCCATGGCTCGTAGTAAAGCCGAGAACGCTGCGGCGGGGGCGCACCGCCGCTCGGGCGGGCTCTTTCCCCCTCCGGCGGGGCAGCCCACCCCTTCGGCGGGGGACCGGGCCCGCGTCGAGAAGACGCTGTGTCTGGCATGGTGGCGTTCCTCGCAAGCGACCCGGAAGACGGTGACGGACAACGCTGTCGCCGTGCCGCGCCCGCGCTCGCGGCGGCTGCCCTCGGAAGTGCCCGGCATCGTCGCAGGCAACGGCGGCGTCGTCTGCACGCGTTGCGAGGTCGCCGAGCGCACGTCGCGCGGATGCGCGGCCTGCTCGGCCGCGCCGGCCTCGCGCCCGGGCGAGGGGATGCTGATCAACGGCGCCCCGTCCGTCATGACGTTCTTCATGCGCTTCCCGATCGACGTCGTCTTCATCGACCGGGCGCAGACGATCGTGAAGATCGTCGACTCGCTCGCTCCCGTGGAAGACTGGCGGGCGCGCGAAGGCTGCCGCCGCACTCGAACTGCCGGCGGGTACTGCCGCCGCGCTCGAGCTCGAGCCGGGCATGTCGCTCGTCCTCGCCGACGACGACGGGCAGCAGTGAACAGCGCGCGGCCACGCAACGTGCGCGCGATCCGGCCGATGCGGATCCTCGCTCGTCACCGACGACGGGGTACGCCGACGAGGTCTCCCTCGCCGCCTCGCTCCGCGGGGCCGGATCTCCAGCTCGCCGCAGGTCGGCGACGACCTCGACGCCGCCACGAGCCGGCATCTGCCGAACGTCGTCGTGCTCGACGCCCACGACGCGCTCGCGCGCACCTCCCGTACCGCGTCTGTCTTCGCCGCGCTCTATCCGCGGATCGCGATCGTGATCGTCGCCAATCGCGCCTCCGAGCGGGGCGTCGGCGGCATTCGCGTCGTCGACAAATGGCGCTCGGCCGAGCGCCTGCTCGGCGAGCTCGAGCACGCCTTCCTCGGGCTCGCTTCGCCCGCCGCGCAGCGCCGCTCCGCCGGCGAATACAACCGGCTGCGCGACGTTCAAAACGCTGAACGCTCCAGAGGCAGGTGAGGCCTATGCGGAGTGCGCTGCGTCCCGATCGGCAATGCGCGCTTCAAAGTGTGCCGAACAGCAGGCGTAACCCTCGCGTAGTGGCTTTTTCTGTCCGGCGGACCCCGGCTGAGCAGGTGCTTCTGGCTGGTCGGATGTGTTCATGTCCCTGAACGACAGGTGGGTGCCACGGCCCATTGTTCATGGCGTTCATCCGCAAGAGAATCCGTAAGCACTTTCTCGAGGTAAGTGGGGGCCTCCGATTCTCGAAGCGGACAACATGCGGCGGTGGTGACCAATCCGGCGGGGACGCCGATGCGCGATTGCGCGACCGAATGCTTCGGCGCGCGACCGCGGTCGCGCTCGGTCTCCCCGATCCGAGGAGACCACCTGCTTCGCGCCCGAGCTCGCGGAGCGGCTCGCAGCAGCGAGGCGCGTGCGGCGACGATCTCGGCCGCGGCCGGCGGGTGCGAGGAAGGACGAGGACCGGGCGCTCGAATTCGTCGCCGAAGCTGTCGCGTCGCTCGTGCTCGAGAACGCGCTCAAGCCAGGGGAGGTGCGGAGCGTCGTCGCCGAGTCGGCACCGCGATCGGCGTCTCGCCGGGTGCCGCGTCGCTCGCCGTGTTCCTCCGCGCGATCGCTGCCCGCGACGTCGCGGAGCTGCCGCCGCGACTCGCAATGGAGTTTCTCCTCGAGATCCTGCTGGAGCTCGGTCCTGCGGAAGCCGTTTCGCTCTGGACCGCGCCGTCCGCCGGGCGCCTCGCATGCGTCGCGGCGACAGGCGGTGCTCCAGGCAGTCGCCGGTTGCGCACGGCAGCCCGTGCAGCCTTCAACGGCGACGACATCGAGTCCTCGTACGTTCGCGCTGTCGTCGTCGAGCGCTGGGACAGCCCTTCGCCGCACTCGTCGCGCGCGGCCACCCGGAAACCGCACCCCGTTTGCTCGTCTAGCTCAGCGAGCGGCCGCGGCACTCTCGCCGGTGTTCGAGCGCGACACGCTGTTCGAGGGCAAGCGGCACGGGAGCGCTCGCTCGTCTCCGGCATCGAGCGTCGTCTCGTCCGGCTGGGCTTCGACCTTCACGACGGCCCGCTGCAGGAGTCGTCGCTCTTGCAGAGGATCTGCGCCGCGCGCGCACAAGTCGCCTCCGTCCTCGACGAGGCGCAGCGGGCGGCCGTCCCCGGCCGGTTCGACGACCTCGAAGCGCGGCTGCGAGTCGCTCGACCGAGGCCTGCGCGACATCGCGCACTCGGTGCGTTCGACGAGCGCGGTCGAGCAGCCGCTCGAGCAGCGCTCCGCAAGGAAGTCGACGCGCTCGAGAGCCGCCGAGATCGAGGTCGAATTCCAGTTGAAGGAGAGTTGCCCCGCTCACGGACTCGCAGAAGATCGTGATCTTCCGGGTCGTGCAGGAAGCGCTCTCCAACGTCCGCAAGCACAGCGACGCGACGTCGCACCGTACGGCCTGCGGTGAAGCGGCTACGTCGCTCTCGAGGTCTCCGACAACGGCTGCGGCTTCAGCGATCGAGGGTGCGCAGCGAAGCCGCGGCTGGGGCTCGCGGGCATCGTCGAGCGCGTCCGTCTGCTCGGTGGCGAGGTCGAGATCGAGAGCGCTGCCGGCAACGGCGTGCTCGTTCGAGCGACGCTGCCGCGCTGGCGGCCGGCGGTCCAGGTGGCGGCGCCGATTCTGACGACCGCTGTCTACGCTGTCACCGGATGAAGCGGGCGCGTCTCCTCGGACTGGCGGTTCTGGTCGCTGCGATTGCGGCTGCGCCATCGCTGGCTGACGGCACGGCGCCGCCAGCGGCCACCACCACGACGACAACCACCACGACGACTTCTGCGCCAAACGCGACGCGCACGACGCAGCACGTCAACACGGTCTTCCCGGCTGCCGGCCAATTGCTCGTGCATTCGGTCGCCGCGCGCGTCGCCCCGGATCCGCATGCGCGCGTGATCAAGGTGATGCACCAGTTCCGCGAGGACTACCGCACGCAGGAGATCCTCGCGCTCAAGACGAAGATCGGCACCGACGGAAGTCCTGGTACCAGATCAGCATCCCCATGCGGCCGAACGGGATGAAGGGCTGGATCCCGGCGCACGAGCGTCACGCTCTCACCGACCGTCAGCCAGATCGTCGATCAACCGCTCGGCCGCGAACGATCGACGTCTACTGGCACGGCAAGCACGCACTGCACGCGATCGTCGCGGTCGGTGCTCCAGGCATGGAGACACCGGTCGGGCATTACTACGTCGCCGCCCGGTTCGTCCCGTACGAGGACCCGTTCCTCGGCGTCTTCGCCGTCGAGACGAGCGCCTACTCGAAGCTCACCGAGTGGCCCGGCGGCGGTGTCGTCGGCATCCACGGGACGAGCGAGCCTCAACTTCTCGGGCAGGCGGTCTCGCACGGTTGCGTGCGCGTGTCGAACACGACGGCTGCGCGCTCAAGCGGCTCGCGCCGCTCGGCACGCCGATCACGATTACGGGTATGAACGAGGGCGAGCGTGCGGAGGGCGAGGTCGCCTTCCGCCGCGAGGAACGAGCCGCCCTTTCGTTGCTCCGCGCGAGGCGGCGTCGACGGCTGCTGATCGGGTAGCCGCCCGCGAGCTGGTGCCGCCGCCGCCCGGGACAGGTGCGCGATCGAGACGCGGTGGAACCGGTACAGGAAACCGTTGCACGTGCCGGCGGTGCCCCGTCCCAGCTCTCGGCGGTCGCGATCGGCGACCAGCGGCCGTGGCTGCCGGGCAGGTAGATCGGCTGCGACACGGCAGTGCCGTTCAGCCACACGCGCCACATGTTCGGGCGCTTGTGCATCTCGAGCACCGCGACTCGGCGGCCTTGCCCGCGGGAGGTTGGTGGCGAGCTGGCGGTAGGTCGGGTGCTTGCCGGGGAGCGCGAGCTCGTAGTAGAGGTCGATTCCGGCGAGCCGGGGAAGCCGCTGAAGCCCACCTGGAGCCACTCGTCGCTGCCGTTCGCGCCCTGGCCGGGACCGCCGACGCCGACCCAGCCGGCGACGTGGCCGTGACAGGACGTTGAAGCCGCGAGCGGGTGATCGTCGCGCCGATCCCGTAGGCGTGCGACGACGAGGCGACACCCGCGTAGCTGTAGCCGCCGGTACCGCAGGCGAGTGCCAGCGGCGCGCCGCAGAGTGCACCTGCGGTGACCAGGGAGGCGACGGCCAGCCGGCGATACGTATGTGTCCGAAGGCTTTCATGGCTCGCAGCCGCTCGCGCGCCGCACGACTGTCATCGGCTGGGAACCCTCGAATTGGCGTCCCTCGGATGAGTGATCGCAGCCCGCGAAGCGGGCGCCGCGCCCCGGCCGCACTGTGTTCTGTGCCGCAACCGGTGTTTTCACCCGGAAAAAGCCTGCTTTATGCCAAAGGGCAGGACCCACTAGCCGAATGCCCAGCCCTGGGAAAAGCGGCCCGATCTAAGACGCAATGTGAGGAATCGATCTGGTGGGCCGGACACGCACTCGCCCGCATATCTGAAACGGAAGAGGGCACACGTGTCTAAGCGAATTCTTGGTCGGGAGAGAGTCGCCGTAAGCGACTCCATGTCTCCTCGGTAATTGCGGTCGTCATTGGCGCCATCGTTTTCGGCGTCATTGGCGTTGCCGCGGCTTCCGGTGGGGACCGATCTGGTCGCGGCTCCGCGCGGCCCGCTGCCAAGGCTCCGGCTCGCGCTGCAACTCATGCGCGCCCGTCGGCACGACCTGCGGCTCATCGCGCCGCGGCCCGCAGTGCGGGGCTGCAGCTGCATGCCCGCCCGGCCTCGGCTTCCTCGAGCTTGCGATTCCTCACCACCACGATCGGCCCGATCGGCACCGCTGCCGGATTCGAGGACAACGACGGCAACCTCGTCCTCGACAACGGCGCAGGCAGCACCGACTGGAACAGCTTCAGCCCGAGCTGGGGCGGCACGGCCCCGTATCAGACCGGTACCGCAACAGCCAATGGCTTCACGTTCGTCGGCATCACGGATGCCCGGGCAACGACGAGCGACACCGGCTTCAGCGGCGGCGTCAAGCAGAACGACGCCTGCGCGGCGACCAGCCCGTCGAAGGCGCCGAACAAAGACGACCTCGCCCGCGCGTACATCGCGAGCAAGATCGTCGGCGGCCACACGTATCTGATGCTCGCCTGGGTGCGCATCCCGCAGAACACCCAGTCGGCGGACGCACACATTGCGTTCGAGTTCAACCAGAGCAAGACTCCGTGCGCAAACAACGACGGCCTCGTCCAGCGGACGGTCGGCGACCTCCTGGTCCTCTACGATTTCCAGAGCGGTTCGCCGACGATCTCGCTCGACACTGGCTCGGCAGCGCCTGGAGCGCGCCCGTCTCGTTGAGCGCGGCCGGCACGGCCGAGGCCGCCGTCAACACGGACGACGTGAGCGATACGGCGGCGCCGACCACCGAGACGCTCGGCGGGCTCCAAGTTCGGCGAGGCCTGCATCGACCTCACCGCAGCGATCGGCAAACCTTTCCGGCCGCGGCAAGAAGTGCGAGCAGTTCGGCAACACGTATGTGCTCAGCAGAAGCTCCGGCAGCTCCGACCAGGCCTCGATGGAAGACATCGTCGGCCCGGTCCCGTTCAATGTCTCCAACTGCGCGAGCCCGACGCTTTCGACGACGCCGACGCCGGCGAGCGGGAGCATCGGTGCGACGTTGAACGACACGGCCGACCTTGCGGGCGCCAACAGCCCGACCGGCAACGTGACGTTCAACCTCTACGGGCCTTCCGACCAGACGTGCTCGGGCACGCCGCTCTTCACGCAGGCGGACGCGCTCTCCGGCAGCCACGCAGCGACGACCGGTGGGCCGGCGGCCAACACGGCCGGCACCTATCACTGGACGGCGAGCTACCCCGGCGACGACAACAACAACGCCGCCTCGAGCGGTTGCGCGGCCGAGGCCGTGACGATCAGCAAGGCGTCGCCCACGATCGCGACCACGCCGAACCCGAGCAGCGCGATCTTCGGTGCGGCTCTGAATGACACCGCGCATGTCTCCGGCGGCTCTAGCCCGACCGGCAACGTGACGTTCAGCCTGTTCGGGCCTGCCGATGCGACCTGCAGCGGCACGGCGCTGTACACGAAGACTGTCGCGCTGTCCGGTAGCGATGCGGCCACGACCGACGGCCCGGCGACGAGCCTGGCGGGCACGTATCACTGGACGGCGACCTACAACGGCGACGCCAACAACAACACCGCCTCGAGCACCTGTGCAAGCGAGGCCGTGACGGTCGGGAAGGCATCGCCGACGATTGCGACGACGCCGAACCCGGCAAGCGCGATCGTCGGTACGTCGCTGAACGACACCGCGCATGTCTCGGGTGGTTCGAGCCCGACCGGCACCGTGACGTTCGATCTGTACGGGCCTACCGATTCAACCTGCAGTGGCGTTGCGCTGTACATCAAGACCGTGGCGCTGTCAGGTAGCGATGCGGCCACGACCGACGGCCCGGCATCTGCCCTGACCGGCACGTACCACTGGACGGCGACCTACAACGGTGACAGCAACAACAACACGGCGTCGAGCAGCTGTGCGAGCGAGGCCGTAACGGTCACCAAGGCTTCGCCGGGGATCGCGACGACGCCGAATCCGGCCAGCGCGACCGTCGGGGCGGCTCTGAACGACACGGCGCAGGTCTCGGGCGGCCTAGCCCGACCGGCGACGTGACGTTCAAGCTGTTCGGCCCTGCCGATGCGACCTGCAGCGGCTCCGCGCTGTACACGAAGACGGTCGCTCTCTCGGGTGGCAATGCCGCCACGACGGACGGCCCGGCGTCTGCCCTGACCGGCACGTATCACTGGACGGCGACCTACAACGGCGACGGCAACAACAACACCGCCTCGAGCACGTGCGCAAGCGAGCCCGTGACGGTTGGCAAGGCATCGCCGACGATTGCGACGACGCCGAACCCGGGCAGCGCCACAGTCGGTGCGGCTCTGAACGACACCGCGCAGGTTTCGGGCGGCGTCAGCCCGACCGGTACCGTGACCTTCAGCCTGTTCGGCCCTGCCGATGCGACCTGCAGCGGCACGGCGCTGTACACGAAGACAGTCGCTCTGTCGGGCGGCAATGCAGCCACGACAGACGGTCCGGCGTCGACTCTGGCCGGCACGTATCACTGGACGGCGACCTACAACGGCGACGGCAACAACAACACTGCCTCGAGCACGTGCGCAAGCGAGCCCGTGACGGTTGGCAAGGCATCGCCGACGATTGCGACGACACCGAACCCGAGCAGCGCGATCGTCGGTGCGTCGCTGAACGACACCGCTCACGTCTCGGGCGGCTCTAGCCCGACCGGCGATGTCACGTTCAACCTGTACGGGCCTGCCGATGCGACCTGCAGCGGCACGGCGCTGTACACGAAGACCGTCGCTCTCTCGGGCAGCAATGCCGCCACGACGGACGGTCCGGCTTC
This sequence comes from Terriglobia bacterium, assembly GCA_963824835.1. GTDB lineage: Bacteria > Acidobacteriota > Terriglobia > Terriglobales > Acidobacteriaceae > Angelobacter. The sequence continues at coordinate 9,456 of CAWGRA010000010.1, forward strand.
TGCCGTGACCGGCACGTATCACTGGACGGCGACCTACAACGGTGACGCCAACAACAACACGGCCTCGAGCACGTGTGCAAGTGAGGCTGTGACGGTTGGGAAGGCGTCGCCGGGGATCGCGACGACGCCGAATCCGAGCAGCGCGATCGTCGGTGCGGCGCTGAATGACACCGCCCAGGTCTCGGGTGGGCTCAGCCCGAGCGGCGATGTGACCTTCAGCCTGTTCGGGCCTGCCGATGCGACCTGCAGTGGCACGGCGCTGTACACGAAGACGGTTGCTCTCTCGGCCGGCAATGCCGCCACGACGGACGGTCCGGCTTCTGCCGTGACCGGCACGTATCACTGGACGGCGACCTACAACGGCGACGCCAACAACAACACGGCGTCGAGCCTGTGCGTAAGCGAGCCCGTGACGGTCGGGAAGGCCTCGCCGACGATTGCGACGACGCCGAACCCGAGCACTGCAAATGTCGGTGTGGCGCTGAACGACACCGCGCACGTCTCGGGCGGCTCGAGCCCGACCGGCACCGTGACGTTCAGCCTGTACGGGCCTGCCGATGCGACCTGCAACGGCACGGCGCTGTACACGAAGACCGTGGCGTTGTCGGGTAGCGATGCGGCCACGACCGACGGGCCGGCGACGACCCTGGCCGGGACGTATCACTGGACGGCGACCTACAACGGCGACGGCAACAACAACACGGCGTCGAGCACTTGTGCAGACGAGCCCGTCTCCGTCGGGAAGGCATCGCCCGCGATTGCGACGACGCCGAACCCGGCAAGCGCCATCGTTGGCTCGGCGCTGAACGACACCGCGCAGGTCACGGGCGGCTCTAGCCCGACCGGCACCGTGACGTTCAGCCTGTTCGGGCCTGCCGATGCGACCTGCAGTGGCACGGCGCTGTACACGAAGACGGTTGCTCTCTCGGGCGGTAACGCCGCCACGACGGACGGTCCGGCTTCCGCCGTGACCGGCACGTATCACTGGACGGCGACCTACAACGGCGACGCGAACAACAACACCGCGTCGAGCACGCTGTGCGAGCGAGCCCGTGACGACCAGCAAGGCTTCACCGGGGATCGCCACGACGCCGAACCCGAGCACTGCGACGGTTGGTGCGGCTCTGAATGACACGGCGCAGGTCTCGGGCGGCTTGAGCCCGAGCGGCGATGTGACCTTCAGCCTGTTCGGGCCTGCCGATGCGACCTGCAGTGGCACGGCGCTGTACACGAAGACGGTTGCCCTCTCGGCCGGCAACGCCGCCACGACCGACGGCCCCGCGTCGAGCTCGGCCGGGACGTATCACTGGACGGCGACCTACAACGGCGATGACAACAACAACTCGGCCTCGAGCCTCTGCGTCAGTGAGGCCGTGACGGTCGGCAAGGCATCGCCGACGATCGCGACGACGCCGAACCCGAGCAGCGCGCTCTTCGGTGCGGCTCTGAACGACACCGCGCATGTCTCGGGCGGCTTCAGCCCGAGCGGCAACGTGACCTTCAGCCTCTACGGGCCCTCCGATCCGACCTGCACGGGTCAGGCGCTCTACACCAAGACGGTCGACCTGTCGGGCAGCGACGCGGCCACGACCGACGGCCCGTCGGCGAACGCCGTCGGCACGTATCACTGGACGGCGACCTACAACGGCGACGGCAACAACGAGACCGCCTCGAGCGCATGCGCGAGCGAGGCCGTCGATGTCGGTAAGGCCTCACCGGGGATCGCCACGACGCCGAATCCGGCGAGCGCAGCGGTCGGTGACACCCTCAACGACTCGGCAACGCTGAGCGACGGCGTGAACACGCCGCAGGGATCGATCACCTTCAAGCTGTACGGGCCGAACAACGCGACCTGCAACGTCGAGGGTGCGGTGCCGGTCTACACGGACACGGAGTCGGTCGACGGCAACGGGGACTACCCGACGTCGCCCGGCTTCCAGACGATGCTCGCCGGCACGTATCACTGGACGGCGCGCTACTCCGGAGACGACAGCAACAACCCGGCAATGAGCACGTGCGAAAGCGAGGCTGTCACCGTCAACCCGGTCTCGCCGTCGATCGCGACGAAGCTCTCCGCAGACGAGGTCGTGGTTGGCACGTCGGTGCACGACTCGGCGACGCTGAGGGGTGCGACGAGCGATGCAGGCGGCACTGCGACGTACACCTACTACACGGACAACAAGTGCACCGAGGGCGCGAAGCCCGGAGGCACGGTGGCGGTCAGTGGCGGTAACCGTCACGGTCTTCACGCCGGCAACCCCGATGGCGCTGTCATGCGCGGGCATGATCAGCAGGACGCCGCCTTCACCAAGGCTGAGTGACGTCCGCACCGGCATTTGCAGCGTGGCGGCATAGTCTCTGGCAAAAGCCGCGCGTATGGCCTCGATCACCCGGTCGGGCTCGGCGAGCCGGCGTACCTGATCGTCAGAAAGAGTCAGCATGGGCAGCTATTTTTTTCCTGACTTGGCCAGGACTCTCCGGATTTTCTTGGGTGACACCTTCAACACCCTGGCGACGCGCGTGACCTTCTTCCCTTCCCGCTCCCACACGCGCGCGATTACTACTTCGGCAAATTCTTCCGTCAGCCTCTGGAAAGTCTTTCCATCGGTTACGCCCTGTGACCATGCCCGCAGCCGGGGATCAATGCTGCCGCGCGCCGTCACCTTCTCTTTGAGCGACTGCAATTCGCGAAGCACATCTTCATCTTGCGCCGTCTTCATGAAACCGGACGCGCGATCAAGGCAGTGGCGCGCATCCTCAAGATCATGCAGCGCAGGGTGGGCCGCCGTGAGGCCACGCCATATGTAGGCACGGGACAGCAGGCGTTGATTTTGTGTATGCGTGGCTGCATCCACGGCATCGCGCGCATAATCGCGAGCGGCCTGCGCATGCTCCCACATGCGCGTGCTGCCTTCAATTTCTTCTTCCAACTGGGCATGTTCCACTTTGCATTGCAGCAAACGCGCGCGGGCCATGATGATGGAATCATTCTCTTCCTTTCCCACGGCATAGGCGCGCGCGCCCTCAGCCGCCGCTTTGTCGAGCTCACCGCTGTCCAGGTAAAGCAGTCCGCGGTTCTCCAGCACGTTGCCAATGCCATGATGGTGATGGTGGTGGACGTATATCTTCTCCGCCTGGTCCAGATTGACAAAAGCGCTGGCGCGCAACTCTTCATACTGTTCGCGACGGGTCTGCTGGCGTCCACGGGAACCGGTTGACGATTTGTCCGGCTTGCTCTTGCGATGGCGTTCAGCTTCCAGATCCATCTGTTGAATAATCTGCGAGGTGATCAGCCGCTGCACATATGCAATGTTGGCCAGGGACCGGGCAAGGTTGCGGTGCTGGGGATTGCGTTTCCTGAAATGCTCAATCGCCTGCGAGAAGTACTTCAGCGCCTGATTGTATTGTCCCTGGCGGCGGATCATGCGTCCATGCGCGGAATAGATGTTGCCCAGGGTGATGTCGTCATCAGTGGATGAAAGGTCGGCTTCAGCGCGGTCCAGAATGCGCACGGCTTCACGGAATTGCCCTTTCTGAAACAGCAGCCAACTCTCCAGCACGCGCATGACGGACGCCATCCTGGGAAAGCCCAATGCCTGCGCAAGTTCGCGTCCCACCCCGGCGCGCTTCAAGGCTTCGTCATACTCGCCCTTCTTGCGATGACAACGCGCATTCCAGAAATGGACGATGGCCACAACTTCTTTGTCGGGAATTTCTTCCTGAAGCGTGAGCACCAGGTCGAAATGCCGCAATGCATCGTCAGGATGATCGCGCAGCAGCGCCAGCAACCCTTCAGCGGTGCGGAGTTGCAGGTAATCGGCGACCGGAAGGCGGCTGCGCTGTTCGGGAGAAAAGCGACCGAGCGTCTTCGCCAGCAATTCAGCGCCACTGTAGCCCACGTCAACCCATTGCGCGATGGCGCCGACCAGCGCGGCAGCATGCGCATGCGATGGGTCCACTCTGGAGATCAGGTCAGCATGGCGATCCAGGAGCGCGATGCCCTGCGTGATCTGGCGAGACACAAGATGCGCTCGCAAGTCTTTCAAGAGTTGCTCAGCGGCCGGCGGGGACACGGCAGGGCGTTTCATTCGGTTAGGAGCCCGTTGATTGCGCGAGGCAGTGGCCACGCGAGGATGATAGCGGGAGAAGGTGTAAGGGAACAAGTATGGAAGGTGAAGCCTTTTGGAGGCCTTGAGTTTCAGGTGAATCGCAGGGATCGTTAGCACGGCGGTTTCGGTCGAACTCCCTGTATCGGCATTGCTACAACCGGCTGCACCGGGATGTTTCGACTACGTCGTCGCATTCGCTCCGACTTCGCTCAACATGACATATTTTGACTTATCATTCAGGCTTATCCGCGGTGAGGCCGGCTTGCGCATCGAACCGCAGGGAGCGTTAGCACGGCGGTTTCGGTCGAACTCCCTGTATCGCATCGTTACAACCGGCTGCACCGGGATGTTTCGACTCACGTCGTCGCATTCGCTCCGACTTCGCTCAACATGACAATATTTCAGGACTTATCATTTCAGGCTTATCCGTGCTGAGGCCGACTTGCCCGCCGAATCGCAGGGAGCGTTAGCACGGCGGTTTCGGTCGAACTCCCTGTATCGGCATCGTTACAACCGGCTGCACCGGGATGTTTCGACTACGTCGTCGCATTCGCTCCGACTTCGCTCAACATGACAATATTTCAGGACTTATCATTTCAGGCTTATCCGTGGTGAGGCCGACTTGCCCGCCGAACCGCAGGGAGCGTTAGCACGGCGGTTTCGGTCGAACTCCCTGTATCGGCATCGTTACAACCGGCTGCACCGGGATGTTTCGACTACGTCGTCGCATTCGCTCCGACTTCGCTGGCAAGAAACACCGCGAAAATCGACTGATTTTTGTGCCGCCCCATCCGGGGCTTTACTCCTTTCCAAGCCTACCCACCCTTGCGGCTTCGCTTGCGCTCGCCTCAGGGTGGGCTACCTTCTCATCGCACCTACGGCGCTCTAAACCGTGTGCAGCCCAAACCTCATCGCTAACCTGGAATGCATACCGCGCAGGTGATCCCTCCGGCAATAGCCGATAGCCAGCATAGGGATCTCTCGCTTCTCTCGGGACCAAAATAAAATCCCTCCTGCCCCTGAGCAGGAGGGATGATCAGCAAGGAGGAAGAGCCTAGCCTGCTTTTTCAACCTTGAACTGCTCGTTTTCCGTGGAACCTTCCAGCGCCACGGTGGAAGACTCACCATTGGCGATGGTCTGGGCCACTTCGTCAAAGTATCCGGTGCCCACAAAGCGCTGGTGGCGGACCGCCGTGTAGCCATGGTTTTCAGCGCACTCAAATTCCTTCTCCTGAAGGCGTGAATAGGCGGCCATGCCGTCTTTGGCGTAGTGCCGCGCCAGTTCAAACATGCTGAAGTTTAAGGCGTGGAATCCGGCCAGCGTGACGAATTGGAACTTGTAGCCCATGGCGGCCAGCTCTTTCTGGAATCCGGCGATGCTCACGTTATCCAGCTTGCGCTTCCAGTGGAATGATGGTGAGCAGTTGTACGCCAGCATCTTGCCGGGGAATTTGGCGTGAATCGCCTCGGCGAACTTGCGTGCTTCGTCAATGTCCGGTTCGGACGTCTCGCACCAGATCAGGTCGGCGTAGGGAGCGTAGATCAGTCCGCGATTAATGGCTGCGTCAATCCCGCCTTTGTAGCCCAGGAAACCTTCCGGAGTGCGATCACCGGTCAGGAATTCGACGTCACGAATGTCGCTATCAGAGGTCAGCAGCTTGGCGCTGTTCGCGTCCGTGCGCGCGATCAACACGGTTGGCACTCCCAGAATGTCGGCCGCCAGTCGCGCGGCGATCAGTTTCTGGACAAACTCATGCGCAGGAACCAGGACCTTGCCGCCCATGTGTCCACATTTCTTGGCTGAAGCTAACTGATCTTCAAAATGGACGCCGGCCGCTCCGGCTTCAATCATGGACTTCATTAGTTCGAAGGCGTTCAGTGATCCGCCAAATCCGGCTTCAGCGTCGGCCACGATGGGAGCGAACCAGTAAATGCCATTCTTGCCTTCAGCATGGTTGATCTGGTCAGAACGCAGGAACGCGTTGTTGATTTCCTTCACCACGTTGGGCACGCTGTTGCACGGATAAAGGCTCTGGTCGGGATACATCTGTCCGGCGAGGTTGGCATCACCTGCCACCTGCCATCCGCTCAGGTAGATGGCTTTCAATCCGGCCAGCACCTGCTGCACCGCCTGATTGCCGGTCAAGGCTCCCAGCGCCGCAACGTAATCTTCTTGGTGGAGAAGCTTCCACAAGCGCTCAGCGCCCAGGCGGGCCAGCGAGTGTTCAATATGTATGCTGCCGCGCAGCCGGATGACTTCTTTCGCTGTATAAGGACGGGTGATGCCGTTCCATCTTTTTTCGTTAGCCCACAGGGTTTCGAGCTGCTTTTCGTTGTTCTGGGTTCCGTTTTGGTTGCCGTTGAGTTGATGCACGTTGGTATCTCCTGCTGATCAGTCCAGCGAGAAAATGCTTTTCTCTGCCAGCCGAGTCCATTAGATGTGAGCGGAGATCGCGGGGCAAATGAGGTAGTCCGAATCGGACGAGTAAGGATTTTCGGACGTATTGCCAATACTAGAGAACCAGCGCTGCCTTCGGAGATCGAAGCGATGATCAGGGAAGCTGCGCTGGTTCTATTTTGGAAATGAATCTGCAGGGGCCGCTCGTTTATCTAGTTAGCCGAACTAGAGGAACCAGAGCTAAAAATAGACTTGAAGTAAACAGGTATGGAGATCCCAAAAACCACTCCGCCGTGGTAGTGAACCGTGGTTGGAGTTCCTTGATATATGAGCTTACCTGTGGAATCTGTGACCGGAAAGCCGTCAAAGGCATTCTGATCATTGCGAAGCATTGCGTCAGGGTTGAAGTTGAGATCTCGACCTTGCGTTTGTTCACTTCTCACGAACTGTGAAGCCGCTATCCTGAATCCGGGCGCGGACTCCTGTATGGGAGTAAGAGCGAACCCCACAAGCGCATTCAGGTGATGACCGATCGCGTAGGTACCTCCAATCACGTAGCCGCTTAATGTTTGACTTGTTCCCGGTGCGAACTTGAGGCTGACAAAACCACTAAATGGTCTGCATTGCCAAACTCCATCTCCTTTATTTAGCGGTTTTTCGGCGGAGCGGGATCGTTCAGGACATTCCGCCTTGAATGCACTACTGCCCCTCTTATGGAAATTTGAAAAAGGCGCGCGAAATGCCACTCCAGTCAAGAGTTGAGGAGTTGCTCGCCCTAAAGTAGCCGCATGAAGCACATTCGATTGGTTTTCGTAATCCGTTATTCCTGAATTTACAACAAGAGAACCAATACCGAGAACGAGGGAAAAATCTGAATTTTCAGCATCCGTCGCACTTTTAAGCTCAGCAAATTGGGCCTCTAACTTTTTAATTTCAGACAGTTCTGGGCTTTGAGCCGCGTTTGTCGGGCCGGTTTGGGCGCTTCAGCCACCTTTTGCGCCGGCTTTTCATCCGCACCCTTTGCAGCGGGCTTCTCACCTTCGGCTGCCGTATCCTTCTTCAGCCCATTGTTCGATGTTGAAATTCCCTGCCCATCTTCTCCTGCCTTTGGGACGATCACGTTGGTGCTGCTACCACCCGGTTGGCTGGACGACGGCTGGGTCTGAGTAGCTTCTTGATTGTTGCTAGCCAGATCAGGCTTTTTATATTCGGCAAAAGCATTGCCGGCCAACGAATAGATAAAGACAAATTTCAGGAAAGTGGTTGAGAAGAGCAGTGCGAACAACCGCTTCATGCGAGAGTTTTCTTTCATTCGTTCCTCTTTCATTGAAAAGTGTATGCGACAAAGCCAGGGCGTGAAATATAACCGAGGTAATGATCTGTAAGAAGATCAACAAAGGCTAAACTGAGTGGCAAGTTTCAGAGGAGGGCGTCTCGTCTCCATCTCACGGCACCCATTATTGTCAGGCAGGTTTTCTGATGTACAATCCCGAGTAAAGAGCCCCAGGAGAAGAAGGATAGAAGGAGAAGACATGGATACTGCCGGAATCATCGCCCAGCTAGAAGAGCAGGTGGAAAATTTAAACCGCGCCATTGCCGCGCTACGAGGCCGCGGACGCGCGAATGGAAGATCATCGTCAAAAGCCGGTCCGACGAACGGGCGGAGACGACATATGTCACCCGCAGCCCGCAAGAAAATATCAGAAGCAGCCAAAGCCCGCTGGGCAAGATGGAAGAAGGCGAAAGCCTAGGTAGCTATTGCTATTCGGGTGACGGAGTCTTTGGGAGGCGGCACTGCGCTCTTTAATGTCGCGGCGCCGCGTTTTTTATGGTCGGTACGCGCTCCGCTTTTTATAATCGCTTCGCTGCGCTACGCTATGGGCCTCCGGCCCTCGTCCAGGCAAGAGGACTAGCTTCGTCCGTCTTTTTAATGGAAAGATTACCACGGGATTAGTTAAGTTTCCAGTTTCGCTGCGGTGTGATGGTTAGCAAGGCGGCCTCGCTTGAACTCCCTGTGTCTGCATTCTTACGACGGGCTGCACCGGGATGTTTCGACTGCGTCGTCGCATACGCTCCGACTTCGCTCAACATGACAAAGGGTGGCTGTTGGGTTTATTTTGTTGGCTTTTCGTCATGCTAGACAGCAACATGACGCCTCGAGTGAAGTTTGGCTGGAGCGGCCCTCGGTTGAACTCCCTGTGTCACCGTTCTTAGGTACAACCGGCTGCACCGGGAGAAACGGTTCCCTCGACTGCGCTCGGGATTTCGCCTGCGGGCTCAGACGCCCGCAATCGGCTCAAGTTTCGACTGCGTCGTCGCATACGCTCCGACTTCGCTCAACATAACAAAGGGCGGCTGTTGGTCTGTTTGCTTTAATTTTTCGCCATGGTTGTTCCACGCCGGCTTGGAAAACTTAAGATTACTTGTATACGGCGTGGAGATGAGTCATAGTGAGCAAGTCCCCAGCGGACGAACCAGGAAGGTCTTTGAAAATTGAAAACCTGACGCATTCATGCCGGCCGTTTGCGGCTTATTGTTAATCAACTAGTAAATAAAGCGCAGTTTTGAGAAGGCCGAAATTGCAAAATCGTCGCATGGGATGATCTGAGCAACTCCTTTAGACCTTGGGATGAGGGGGGGAGGCCCAGGTGGGCGGAAGCAGGCATTAATAGGTACTAAATGGTAAATGCTTTGTGAGTGGTGAAAAGCGTGGCCGTGGCAACCCGCCTCCGGAACAGCAGTTCAAAATCCAGCAGAAGCAAACCACCTCAAATCCCGGGTCCCTGTTTATGAGCAAGCGCGTCATCTCTCTCCTGTGTTTCCTGTCTTTTAGCGGCCTGCTGTTCGGACAAAGCATGACAACTTCAGGCAAAACCAGTGCCGTAAAACTTCCGACGGTAGCTGAACCATTCCCGTCGGGTGCAACCAAGGAGCCAGCACAGTCGAATGTAATACCACAGCCGGCGCTGGAAGAAAGTCTGCGGGCTTCGCGGGCCACAAGTGGTGTTGCCGCACAGACGGCAGCGCAGGCGCCATCACTCACGCCACCGGGACCGGTCCTGGGAAGCGTATTCGATGTGCAGCCTGCCGGGTTGCCGCCAGATTCGGCCATTGCGACTGGGCCGAATCACGTGCTCACGGTCATCAATTCCGTGATCCAGATTTTCAACAAATCCGGCACCCTGGTATCGAGCACGGGCCTGTTTACTTTTTTCCAGTCGCTGCCAAACTCAAATAGCTGTTGCTTTGATCCGCGTGCCACCTTTGATCCCAACCATGGGCGCTTCATTGTGTCCGCAGCCGCGGTGGACTCTAGCACCGTGTCACATATATTTTTCGCGGTAAGTCAGACAAACGATCCCACAGGCACCTGGTTTAAGTACGATCTCAGCTTGAATCCTCTCACTCCGGAGGGAAATCCAGCGTCAGTTGATTTTCCGACCCTGGGCGTCAGCAACAACTTGCTCCTGCTTTCAGCCAATCTGCCGCCCTCAGCCAGGCTTGGCACTGAAAGCACCTCGGCGTGGGCCCTCCAACTCGGCGGCCTTTTGACCGGCAACTCCACACTGAGCGTGACAACCTTCAACAACGTCAAACTTCCCAATGGCAATCGGGCATTTACTCTTCAGCCGGCCATTGTGTACGGCAATCCCGGGACCGCATTTGTTGCTTCCACTGACGGCAATCCGCAATTAGGAGGAAGCGCAATCCACCTTTTCACGCTGCCTGATACTGCCAGTCCAAGCCTCACGGTTGCAGACATACCGGTTGCTGCCTACAAGGTGGCTCCGGGCGCGCCGCAGCCCAACAGCAGTACCAGCCTGGCAGTTGCAGGCGATATTCTCACCAGCAGCCCGGTGTGGCGGAATGGGTCACTCTGGATCGCGCAAGAGGTAGCCGACTCAACTGGCACGCTGCCCGTGGTGCGCTGGTATGAGGTCGTCACGTCCACTAAAAGCGTTCGCCAGACTGGCACAATCAACGGCGCAGGAGCGGCCTTTCTTCCCTCCATCACCGTCACTGCTTCCGGAGCAACGGACATTGTGTTCGATACCTCCAGCTCCACCCAGTTTGCGTCCCCGGCTTTCGCGCACCGCGAAGCAACTGATCCTACGGGACAAATGCCCGTACAAGCTATCTACCAGAACGGCCTGGCGTCCTTTACCGCCGCTGGCGGACGCTGGGGTGACTACACCGCCATATCTGCCGATCCGGACGGAGTCTCAAGCTGGACGCTGGCCGAGTATCCTGTCAGCAGCACAGGCTACCGTCTCTCTGTCGCGCACCTGCTCTCCAGCGCGGCGCCTCCGACCGGCTGCGTAACGTCCACGGTTGGCGTGAAGGTCTGCTTGCCGGCTGCGGGCTCCAGCGTGAACTCGCCGGTCACAATTTCCGCTGCCGCCGCGGGCAGGGCCAGGATCACGGGCATGCGTGCCTATGCCAACGGCGTGAACGTGGCCAGTAGCACCAGCGCCACATTGAGCGCTCAGGTGGCATTGGCTAATGCCACATACACATTGGTGGTGAAAGCGTGGGATTCTACGGGAGCGATTTATCAGACGACGGAAACGTTTACAGTTGGGCCAGCCACAACGTGCAGTACCAGCGTGGTGGGAGTAAAAATCTGTTCTCCCGCGGCGGGATCCAGCGTAACTTCTCCGGTGCAGATTTCCGCAGCCAGCAAAGGCACGAACACAATTACCGGCATGAAGGCCTATGCTAACGGAATCAGCGTTGCCAGCAGTACTAACGGCACCCTGAATGCAAAGGCGACCCTCGCGCCCGGAACTTACACGTTGGTGGTCAAAGGCTGGGAGTCAACCGGCGTGGTTCACCAGACCAGTGAGACGTTTACCGTCCATTGAAAACAATGATTGCGGGCTCGCGGGCGTATTGCGTCAATGGTCCGCGAGCGTCTCCACCAGCAGTTTCGTGTCATCTGAAATGATGCCGTCCACGCCCATTTTCGCGGCGCGCAGCATTTTTTTGTGGTCGTTCACCGTCCACGTAACAACCCTTTTACCCGCAGCATGGATCTTCTCCACCAGGCGATCTGAGAGCAGCCGGTAATGTGGGACCACGTATTCCACCGGCAACTTTGGCCAGCGAAGGAGTTGCCAGCGCGTTTGTGCCAGCGTGCCCAGCACCAGCGCGGGATCAATCTGGTGCAGCTTGCGCACTACGCCGGGCAGAAAGGAAGAGATGAAATAATTTTGCGGACGCACCCGCTTCACTGAGTGCGCGACCATCGCCTCAATTCCGCGAACCTTGACTTCGATATTCAGGAAAGAGTCTTTGTAATGATCAAGAACATCATCCAGTGACGGCGCCTGTTCGTCGGCCGATTTGCAGCTTTCATGCAGCCGCCGAAGAGTCTGGCGGCGAATGGTGAGCCGGTTCACCTTGGGATTGTGGCAGATAATGGTGTGTCGGTCACGGGTGCAGCGGACATCAAATTCGAAACCATCCGCTCCGTGCTTCAATGCCAGGTCAAAAGCCGGCAGCGTGTTTTCCGGGGCATAAAGCCGGGCGCCACGGTGACCGAGCAATAAGAGTTGAGCGGCCAAGGCGATCAGTCAAGGTCAAAGTCGCGAAGCGGACGGCCCTCGTCGGGCGATTCTTTCGCTTTCTTCATGGCGTCTTTGAATTTCTTGTCCAGAACTTCGGCCTTGTTCTTTTCCGCATCAACCGCCTGGCGGAAGATGGATTCCTTGCGGCCTTCCTGCTCACGCATGGCCTTGGCGGCGGATTCAAAGTCCGCAAAGGTCTTGGGCTTGACCGCGGCAACGTGCGAGATGACGGACCTGGTGTCCGGGTCCACCTTGAGCGTGGCGGAGCAGCACGGACACGTGACCTCAAACAGTTCCTGCGAAGACTTAGCCATAGGCTGATTGTAAGCCCGTTTCGCGTCGCAAGCCAATCGCCCGCCGCCCGATGTGTGCTCTGCTAAAATTTCAACAGGTGGAAAGCATGCCTGCAGATTCGCATTTTGTTGACGTACCCACAGCCATAGAAGAAATCCGCGCCGGCCGCATGATTGTGGTGGTTGACGATGAGGACCGCGAAAACGAAGGCGACCTGACGCTGGCAGCCGAGAAGATTACGCCTGAAGCCATCAACTTTATGGCCAGGTTCGGCCGCGGGCTCATTTGTCTGGCCATGACGCCGGAGCGGCTGGACCATCTGCGCATCGGTCCCATGACGCGCGAGAATACCTCGCCCTACGGGACGGCTTTTTACGAAAGCATTGAGGCTCGCGATGGCGTGACCACCGGCATTTCCGCCTTTGACCGGGCACGCACGATTCAGGTCGCCATTGATCCCACCAGCCGGGCGTCTGATCTGGTGCGTCCGGGACACGTTTTTCCTCTTTGCGCGCGCAAAGGCGGCGTGCTGGTACGGGCCGGTCAGACGGAAGCGTCCGTGGACCTGGCGCGCATGGCCGGGCTGATTCCCGCGGGCGTGATCTGCGAGATCATGAATGAAGATGGCACCATGGCCCGGGTGCCTGACCTGATTGAGTTCTGCAAGCTGCATCAACTGAAGATGCTGACCGTGGCGGAGATCATCCGCTACCGCATGGAAAATGAGCGCTATGTCACCCGCGTGGGCGAAGCCATTCTGCCGACCCGGCATGGCGAGTTCCGCATGATTGCTTTTTCCAGCGAACTGGACGGCGAGTCCCATGTCGCGCTGGTGCGGGGCGATGTGGAGATCAACGCAAAAGCCGGTGCTGGTGCGCATGCATTCTCACTGCCTGGCCGGGGACGTATTTGGCGGATCGCTGTGCGATTGCCAGACCGTGCTTGATCGGTCACTGGAAATGATTGCCCGTGAAGGCGTGGGAGCGCTGGTCTATCTGCATCAGGGATCAAAGGGATTTAGCGTGGATGAAGCGAGCCGGCTGACTTTCCATCGCGAAGCCAGAAAGCAGGCCACGCCGGCGCACCAGAGAAAGACACAGCGTGATATCGGCGTGGGAGCGCAGATCCTGCATGACCTGAATATCCGCGCGATACGCCTGCTCACGAATCATCCCAAGCGTGTTGCCGGCCTGGAGGGATTCGGAATCAGCATCGTGGAGCAGGTGCCGGTACCTACCGCGAAATCAGTTGCGGGCTAGACAGGCTGCAAGCCGCTTCGAACTCAACTTAGTTGGGCCGCTTCGGCATCACCTTTTCATCGTGAATCATGAACTGGGCGGAGCAGACATTTGATCCGCAGATCACGGGATGAAACCGCGCATCTGCTTTCGCGTGATCAGGCCCAGCGTGCCGCATTCGGGACAGGCCAGCACGGCCCAGTAAGGGTCGTCAGAGTCACCAACCTGGCCGGCATTTTCCAGAACGAAGATCGTGCCCGGCTCCATCTGCTCGGGAATCCATTCCGTCACGATATTCAATTGCGCCACCATGTTCCACCTCCGTCAGTGATTCCTCCAGTCCTGGATCCCTTTCTTTAAGATGCAGGGCTGGCCTTTCATGAACTTTTGCGTTTCAAGCTGCGGCGCACCCCCTGCTGCTGCGCAGGGCGCCGGTTGAAAAGCTCCGCACGGACTTCACGCACAGCATCACTCAAACAGACGCCCAACAGCGGCTGTCGCGAATTTTTGAGAATGTCAATCACCTGGCGCTGGGAGTTTTCAACATAGATCCGCTTGCCATCGGTCAAGAGGTGGTATTCAGACCCGGAACTCACCGCTTGGGCCAGGCGCCCGCTGAATTCCTTTTGCAGGAATTTCATGATGCGACGCACGCGCTGGAGCGGAAACCCTTTTTTACGCAGCGCACAGAGCACCGCGATTTCCGTTACGTCGTCGGCCGAGTACAACCTTCTTCTTCCCTGCCGTGCCGGAACCACGATGCCTCGCTCATCCCACCACTGAAGCTGGCGAGGCGTTATGCCTGTGAGCCTGACCACTTCCGCCGATGTAAACTGCATGCTCATTTCTCTCAAGAAATGTTTTAAACATTCCTTGCCTGAAATGTTTGACCTATTTTATGGATGGAACCATGAATGTCAACCTAAATTGACGCAGGACATGCAATGAAGAAAAGAATTCCTCGAATGCCGAAAAGCATTTATGGCTGGCGCTTGACCCTGAACAGCAGGATCAGAGCCCACCACCCACAAAGTGCACGATTTCCAGCTTGTCGCCGTTATGAAGGGGAGTAGTGTCCCACTGGTTGCGCTGCACAATGGAGAGGTTCAGTTCTACCGCCACCCGATCCGGCTTCATGCCAAGATGGGCGACCAGCGCTGCCAGCGTCAGGCCGTCAGGAAATTCTTTTTCCTCGCCGTTGATGTGCAGGACCATGGAAAGATTGTAAGACATTCCGTAAAGCTCGGCTGGTCAAAAAGCGGCAGGTCACTGACGATCAGTATCCACGGCGCGGATCCACGCGGTTGAGCAGCGGCCTGCCGTCCACAAGGCGACGCAGATTTTCCGCGATCAGTTCATAGTGGCGGTCCCAGAGCCGTTCCGTCACAGCCGCGGTGTGCGGCGTTATCAGCAGATTGCCGAGCGACCACAAAGGCGACTCCGCGGGCAGTGGCTCTTCCACAAAAACGTCCAGCGCAGCCCCTGCAATGCGGCGGGTTCGCAAAGCATGCAGAAGCGCGGCTTCATCAATCAACGGCCCACGACCGACATTGATGAGGTAGCCCTCCGGCTTCATCTTGTTAAGCCGGGACTCGTTGATCATGCCCGTTGTAGCCGGGGTGACCGGCGTGCACAGCACGACATAATCCGCGCGAGGGAGAACGCCGTCGAGTTCAGAAAGCGGAATCACCTCGTCGGCCTCGCCCTTTCCCTTACTGACGTTTTCGCGGACCGCAATCACATGCATCCCGAAACATTTGGCGTGGTGGATGAAAGCGCTTCCGATCCCGCCCACCCCGACCACAACCACAGTAGCGCCGGAAACCTCACGGGGCGTGGGGATTCATTCCACAGCAGGGTCTGTGCCCACTTCTTTTCTCTCTGATAATGCATGGCCTGCGGCAGCCGTTTCGCCAGGGCCAGCAGAACCGTAATAGCGTGCTCCGCCACGACCGGGCCATGCACGTTGCTCGAGTTCGTCACAATAACATCGCTGGCAACGAGTTCAGGAAACATCAGCTGGTGCACGGCTGCGGCGGGCGAGTGTATCCAGCGCAGCTTTTTCGCGGCAATAAATTGTTCCGGCCGCAGCGACCAGCCGATGAAAACATCAGTATCCGCAATTTCCTGTGGCACGTGATCATAGCTTTCAAACTGAAGAAACTGGTGCTCGGGAAAAGTGGACTGAAGACGATCACGCAGCCATGAGGGAGCATGCCAGAGTTCGAATCGATGATGATGGACAATAAGGATTTTCATTATTCTTTATTCTTTGTCGCTTCGCTCCAAAACCGCCAAGCAGCATAAATCATGGTTGCTGCGACGTGCTCCTGTCGCAGCGGGCTCGGCGCGACTCCGGCCTCGCCCTTGTTTTCCTGTCCTTCGCTCCAAAAATCATCCCGAGCGCCGCGTTCGTTTTCACATCCCGAGTGCAGCAGTATCCCTCGAACTTCGAAAATATTTATCGCGAGGAATGACGGTATTTTTATCTATTAAACATTCTCCGCAACCACGATCCACCCTAATAGCTTCGCACGGTGAACCATCCACTAACGGTAGGATCCCTTGCTGCGCTCGGGATAAAGAAAGCAAGCAACTTCTCAAGACCTTCTTAACCCTCAGGTCCTTGCCTGTCATCTCCGCAGGCTGGCCAAAGCCCAGCATCCCCAGCACAGTGGGTGAGATGTCCTGCAATGAGCCGTCAGCGCGCAGCGAAAACTGTGCCGCATCCTCACTACCACGATGAAAGGCACCGGATTCGTAGTGTGCGCCGTATGCGGGCCGCCGGTAGCGGGATCAATCATCATCTCGGCATTGCCGTGATCGGCGGTGATGAGCATGGAGCCGCCTACTGCGCCGCAAGGCTGCATAGATTTCGCCCAGGCATGCATCGACGGTTTCAACGCCCTTGACGGTGGGAGGAATTTTGCCGGAGTGGCCGACCATATCCGCGTTGGCGAAGTTCACGATGACTACGTTGAATGCAGAGTCGCTGGCGGCTTTGACCACGGCTTCCGCAATGCCCGCGGCTGACATTTCCGGCTTCAGATCATACGTCGCTACTTTCTGTGACGGAACCAGCACCCGGTCTTCGCCAGGAAATGGTTTTTCAATCCCGCCATTGAAGAAATAAGTGACGTGCGCATATTTTTCCGTCTCGGCCACGCGAAGATTCCGGAGTTGATGGTCCGCCATCACGTTGGCCAGAATATTCTTGAGCGAGTCCGGTTGCACCACAAAGGGCAGCGTGAACTGCTTGTCATACTGCGTCATGCAGATGTACTTGAGGTTCTTGGGGACCCGGCTGCGCGGAATGGCCTGGTCCAGCGCTTCCGCGTCAGGCAGGTCGCGGCCGCCATTGGCGGCTGAGCCCACTTTCACGGGCCAGGCAACGAGTGATCTGGCGTGCCCGGTCGGCGCGAAAATTAAAGTTGATGACCGAGTCGTCGTCGCGCACCACGCCATTGGGTTGTCCCTGATTGTTCACGCAGGTGAACGGAATGATGAACTCATCAGTGACATCGCGATTATATGAGTCTTTGATTCCTTGCACTGGATCGATAAATTCGCCGCCTTCGGCCTTTCCTGCAACCATGGCGTCAAAGGTCTTAAGTTCGCGGTCCCATTTCCTGTCGCGATCCATGGCGTAATAGCGGCCACTCACGCTGGCAATCTTCCCAACGCCAAGTTCGCGCATCTTTTGCTGGAGTTGGTCCATGTAGAGGGCGCCATTGGTGGGCATGGTGTCACGGCCATCCATGAAGCAATGGACGTATGTGCGGTCCACGCCGTTCTGCTTCGCCATTCGCAGCAAAGCGTAAAGATGGTTCTGGTGGGAGTGCACGCCACCATCGGAAAGCAAGCCGCAGAAATGAAGCTGGCGTCCGCCGCTGCGGGCGTTCTTCATGGCTTCCAGGAGAATCGGATTGGAATACAAATCGCCATTTTTGATCATCAAATCGATCTTGGTAATGTCCATGTACACCACGCGTCCCGCGCCAATGTTGAGATGGCCGACTTCGCTGTTCCCCATCTGGCCTTCAGGGAGTCCGACAGCCAGTCCGCTGGTTCGGATCAGCGTGTTCGGAAATTCCTTGAGCAGGCGATCGTACGCCGGCTTGCGGGCGAGTGAAATGGCGTTGGCAGGCGATGGTGGAGCATAGCCCCAACCATCCAGGATTATCAGAACCAAAGGCTTAGTCATGGCGAACCGATGATTGTAAATCAGAGGAGAGGGTTGAACATGATTGGTATGGACAAGCAGCTAAGGTACGGTCGCGCCTTATCAGGGCGAGGCCGTCCACGCGCCGAGCCCGCTGCAACAAGAGCATTCAAAGCGTAACCACATGAATCGCTCTCAAAGCGGTTTGGAGTCTGCAAGGCACGGTCCCGCCATATGAGGGCGAGGCCGTCCACGCGCCGAGCCCGCTGCAACAAGAGCATTCAAAGCGTAACCACCTGAATCGCTCTCAAAGCGGTTTGGAGCGCAGCGACAAGGCACGGTCCCGCCAAATGAGGGTGAGGCCGCCCACGCGCCGAGCCCGCTGCAACAAGAGCATTCAAAGGGTAGCCACATGAATCGCTCTCAAGGCGGTTTGGAGCGCAGCGACAAGGCAAGGTCCCGCCATATGAGGGCGAGGCCGTCCACGCGCCGAGCCCGCTGCAACAAGAGCATTCAAAGCGTAACCACCTGAATCGCTCTCAAAGCGGTTTGGAGCGCAGCGACATTATTAAGGGTTTAGCCTGCTTCAGGTTGATCAAACCAACGGCTTCAGCTCCGTTCGGATCCACGGCATGCGCCCAGACGTTAGTGAACGCGTCTTTCAACTCCGGGTACTGTGCCACCATGGCGGTAGCCAGGCCCCGCGCATCGGCTTGCGTACCGTTGAAATCCGCCGTGCTCGGCACCGAGTATTTGATGTTCAGGTCAAAAGTATTTCCGGTGTAGAGCGGACTGATCTCCGTGATGTTATACGTCTTGCCGTTGGCATTGAAGGCAACGGGATTCCCGCCAACGGGAACATCCTTGGGCTGCACAGAGTTTGATTCCTGCGTGAGCTTGGAGAGCATGACAGTGTTCATGAACGGAACCGGCGCAATCAGCTCCCATGAGGTTAAATAATAAAACCAGGCATTGTGGGCCTGGCCCCTGGTCTTGTATTCGCGAGCGCGCTGCAGATACCAGAAACCATCATGTCCAACGGCGGAAACAGAATGTACGCGGAACCCTGCTATCTTCCATCCACTCATGTCTTGAAAAATAGTGGTGAGCACGTAAGGTCCCTTGCTGCCAAGAATGTCCTGGATGGCGATGCCGTACTTGCCTACGGGCAGGTTCGGAATATCAAATTCCGCGCCATTGGCGCCCAGTCCGCGGGCGCCGAAAACACCACAATAGAACTGGCCATCCGCGCTGGGCGTCGGGCCGGTATCCAGCAGGAAAGACGTGCGAAGCTGCGGCGTGGCCCCGGCCAGCGCGGCCTTATTGTCATTCACCGCTCCGGCAATCGCGCCAAAATTGGATTGCAGTGAAGGTATGGCATCGGCGCGCAGAGCGTTGGCATCACCGCGGCTGGCTTCGTCAAAAGCCTTCTGGGCGGCAGCTTCAATACCGGAACGCACTTCCGGCGCGATCTCATCGCGTGTCTGGCAGTTCTGTGACCAAGCGGGAACGGCAGCAATGGCGATTAATAGCGCGGGTATCCCAAACTTGAGCGATAAATGTTTCAGCATTCGATGTTCCATGGTTTCTTTATTCCGCAAATACATTATAAGAAGACGGCAATTCGATATGAAGATGGGCAACTCTCGTCTACGCTGATAGGATGCGATCGGACAAAGTCCAGATGTATTGCGGGCATTTGCGGCAAACCACTGTAAGTCACAGAAAACGTGGCTTTCAGACCGCAACGAGCCAGTGATCGGCAAAAAAAGAAAAGCACTGAATCAGGTAGTATTAAGTTTCAGGGCATAAATTGATTGCTGGCGCGTTCAAGGGCTTGAGAAAGAGTAAAATTCCCATAGACTTCTTAAAAGTAGAGTTTGGCAGTTCATGAAGGTATTTCGACCATTAATTTCCGGTTTGATGATGCTGGCCTGCGCAGCCGCCTGGGGGCAAGTCACCTCACGGCAACAACCCCAGTTGCGCACTGGCGTCGCGGCAGGTACTCAGCAACCGGCACCGAATGGCCAAACCAACCCGCGACCAAAGCAGCCACCTCCACCAAGGGCTTGCCCACGCCAGCGGCTACACCGGCTCCGTTGCAAGTCCAACTCCGATGCAGCCGATGAGTCCGGCAGATATGCCGCCCGCGCCACCACAGGTGACATTCAGAAATGGTCTGCTTACGGTGAATGCCGTTAATTCAACGCTTGCCAGCCTGCTGACGGCCATCCGCAACAAGACCGGCATTGAATTTGAAGGAGCCGAACTGGCAGGTCAGGACCGCGTGGCTATTTCCATGGGTCCGGCAACGGAAGGTGAGGTTCTGGCCAGCATCCTGAGCGGCTCAAACCTCGATTACATAGTGATGGGACGGCCTGACAGTCCCACCATCGTACAGAAAGTGCTTCTTACGCGCCGCACCCGGCCCGGAGCAGCCACAGTGGCCAACGGGCAACCAGCCGGCAGCAAATAAACCCGCTCAGGAAGGCGAGGAAGAAGCCGTGGATGAGAATGCCACGGATCCGGACCAGCCTCAGGATACCGCCGTGCAGGCGCCTCCCGTACAGCAGCAGCCCGAAGGCCAGGCACAACAGCCACAACAGCAGCCCGAAGCCCAGCCTCAACAGCCCGATCAGCAGCAGCAACCGAAGACTCCGGAGCAATTGCTGCAAGAGCTGAAAGAGATGCAGCAGAAACAGACGGGCCAGACGCCGGATCCAAACTCGGCTCCGCGCAAGCTGCCACCCAGATAATTGATATTGGGTAATTGAGTAAACTGGTAATTGGGTAAATTGAAAGCCTGCGGTCAGTCCGGCTTATTGCTTACCGATGTTGTCACATTCGCGCTGAAGCATTCAATCTTGTAGGAATCCCTCGTAGAGAGGGGATTAAGCAACTCCTGACTAACGCAAAGAGTCTAAGCACCGGCTTCTAAGCTAAAGCGGTTTGGAGCGAGCGACAAAGAAATCAGTGCGAACTGGATGCGGCAATGACGGCGGTAGCCGAAGCGACCTGTGTCTTCTCTGAGTGGTGGGAGAACGCGCGGAGAATGGAGCTTATGACGGCGTATCCACAGGCTATACCAAAAATAAGAGAGCAGATGATCGTGATCAGGACGGTAGAGGAAGCCATTAGGGTTCGCATCTGGGTTCGGTACTCAAAGTTAAGATGTTGTTTCTAAAACACCGGTTGGATTTCGCCGGCAAACTCATTCTCGGCTAAGTAGCTGAAAAAGTATTCATTACTGATGTTGCTGGACCGCCGGAACACCATCATGTCCCTTCGTCATTTTGACGCAAGTAACTGACGTCACAAGCCTAAAACCTTGCAGCAATCCCAGGAATTGACCTTGCTGGTCACCTCGCCATAAGATACGAAGTAGAGCTGTGCAACCACCCCTGCGGACCTCACTGTGCATTCTCCCAATGATTTTGGCGGGGAGTGAAGCCTGCTCTACCCAAGGTACCGGTCTTAATGGCGATTAGCAGCATCACTGTGCGTGGCGCCCGCCAGCACAATTTAAAAAACATTTCGGTGGAGATACCCCGCAACACGCTCACGGTAATAACCGGATTGAGCGGGTCCGGAAAATCATCACTGGCGTTTGACACCATCTATGCCGAAGGACAGCGGCGCTATGTTGAAACTTTGTCAGCCTACGCGCGGCAGTTTCTCGACCAGATGGAGCGGCCTGAGGTTGATTCCATTGACGGACTCAGCCCCGCAATCTCCATTGAACAAAAGACTACATCGCGAAGCCCGCGTTCGACTGTAGGAACAATCACCGAAATCTACGACTATTTGCGCCTGCTTTATTCGTCAGTGGGCGTACCGCATTGTCCCCAATGCGGCAAGCCGATCAGCCGCCAGTCCGCGGAGCAGATTGTTCATCAGGTAATGTCACTGAAGCCGGAAGACCGCGTGATGGTGATGGCTCCGCTGGTCCGTGGACGCAAAGGCGAGTTCAAGCAGGAACTGGCCAAACTGGCGCAACATGGTTATGTTCGCGCACGCATTGATGGCGAGCTGCGCAACCTGGATGAAGAGCTGGACGATATCCAACTGGACAAGCGCAAGAACCACACCATTGAAGTTGTGATTGACCGTCTCCTGGTCAAGCCCGGGATCGAGAAGCGGCTGGAACAATCTATAGCTACGGCAATGAAGCTGGGCAACGGGCTGGTGCAGGTTGCCGTGGTAGGTGGCGATGAGCAGCTTTACTCCTCGCGAATGGCGTGTCCGGACTGCGGCATCAACATCCCGTCACTTGAACCCCGTTCATTCTCGTTCAACAGTGTTTATGGCGCGTGTAAAGAATGCAACGGACTGGGCAGCAAGTATGACTTTGATCCGGCAAAAATCGTAGTGGACTGGTCAAAGCCTTTGCTGGACGGCGCACTGGGCCCAGGTTCGGGATCAAGCTATCTTCAGCGCATGCTGGAGATAGTAGCCGCCGCGATTCAAGATTGATCTCTCCACCCCGTTTGAAAAATTGTCCGCGAAAGTACAGAACCTTCTCCTGTATGGCCCGGAAGAGCGGGAAGCGCCGCGTCTGGGCTTCAGGGGCGTGATCGGCTTTCTCAAGCAGAACATGGAAGAGTCCACCTCAGAGGGATACCGCGAATGGCTGCTGGGATACATGTCCGCCACCACGTGCCCTGCCTGCCACGGAATGCGGCTGCGTCCGGAAAGTCTGGGCGTGAAGGTGAATGGGCTCTCCATCGCCGAGTTCACCGGGCTTTCAGTTGGGCGCGCGGTGGAGGCTGCGGCCAGGATCGAATTGAACGAACGGGAAAAAATGATTGCCGGAAGAGTTCTGCACGAGATCCGCGAACGTTTACAGTTTCTGAACGCGGTTGGACTGGGGTACATATCCCTGAGCCGGTCAGCGGCTACGCTATCCGGCGGCGAAGGCCAGCGCATTCGACTGGCAACGCAGATCGGCTCACGGCTGCGGGGCGTGCTGTACGTGCTCGACGAACCATCCATCGGCTTGCATCATCGTGACAATGACCGGTTGCTCCAGGCGCTGGAAGCGTTACGCGATCTGGGCAACACCGTTCTGGTGGTGGAGCATGATGAAGAAACAATTCGTCGTGCGGACTACGTAATCGATCTTGGCCCCGGAGCCGGACTTCATGGCGGCGAGGTGGTGGCATCAGGCACGCCGGAAGAGATCACGCAGCATCCGGAATCGCTCACTGGACAATATATTGCCGGCAAGCGCAGCATCAGTACGCGTTTTGAGCTTCGCCCTACCAATGGCAAGGCGATCACGATTCTGGGAGCACGCGAAAACAATCTTCGCGGTCTGGACATTACTTTTCCGCTCGGCGTGCTCACGGTAGTCACGGGCGTCTCCGGTTCCGGCAAGTCAACGCTCGTCAATGACATTCTCTACAGGGCCCTGGCGCAGAAGCTGTATCGTTCGCGGGAAGATCCGGGCGCGCACAAGTCGATCAGCGGAACCGAGCACATTGACAAGGTCATTCGAATTGACCAATCGCCCATTGGCCGGACGCCGCGATCTAATCCGGCAACATACACGGGCGTGTTCACTCATATACGCGATCTTTACGCCATGCTGCCGGAATCACGCGAACGTGGATACAAAGCCGGCCGGTTCTCATTCAATGTCTCCGGCGGACGCTGCGAACATTGCCAGGGTGAAGGCGAACGGCGAATTGAGATGAACTTCATGCCGGACGTATATGTCTTATGCGAGGTTTGCGGCGGCAAGCGTTACAACCGTGAAACCCTGGCAGTAAAGTTCAAAGACCGCTCGATTGCTGATTTGCTGGAAATGTCAGTCTCTGATGCTCTGCCGATCCTGGAAGACATCCCACAGATCCGCCAGCGCCTGCAGACTCTGGAAGATGTTGGTCTGGGATACATCAAGATCGGACAATCCGCGGTGACGCTCTCTGGCGGCGAAGCACAACGCATGAAGCTGGCCAAGGAGCTTTCCAAGCGGCAAACCGGCCGCACTCTTTACCTGCTGGATGAGCCCACTACCGGCTTGCACTTTGAAGATGTAAGCAAACTGCTGGAGGTAATCCACCGGCTTACCGATCTGGGAAATTCAGTCATCATCATTGAGCACAACATGGATGTAATCCGAAATGCTGACTGGCTCATTGATCTTGGCCCTGAAGGCGGAGAGGATGGCGGCCGTCTGGTAGCGCAGGGAACTCCCGACCATGTTTCGAAAATTAAGAAGTCATATACCGGGCAGGCTTTGTCAGATTACCTTCGTCACGCCCGTAAATGACTGAAACTAAGCGTCGTTTATGAGAGTGTTCTAAATCCAGAAAAGTTTAAGGGCGATGTTGGATTTTGGCTGATGTGCCTTAAAGTCCCTTCAACCTTCTCCTTATACCTGGGCACAAATAAAGGGGTAGCGAACTTTGGCTTCCAATGTTTCTCGCTACCCCTTTGACCTTTCTGAACGAACTCCCTCAATAGTGTAAATTTGTAAAAGTTCGTTCCGGCAGCCCGCTTGGATTATCACGACCAAATTCCGCAGGACCAAACGGTCCCTCCGCTTCCCTTGCAGATGGTTGCGCCCGCGCCGCGCCTTGAAGTCGATTTGATCGACTTTGTATTGGTTTTGCTGGTGGCTGTAGGCTCCATCCTGGTGATCCCTACCATTGCCGTGGTCATTTATTTTTTAAGTCATCGGCAATCTGGCTTTGATCTGAAAGCGCTGAATCAGAATGTGACGTTTTTGCTGCCGGTACAGCTTGTGATTTATCTGGTCGTCGTCGGATTCATGGCCTTTATTGTTTCCACCCGGCATAACAGCAGCTTCAAACAGATAATCCATTGGAATTTTCCCACAGGAACACGCTGGTTGAGTGCTCTGGGCGGCGGCGCGGCTATGGGACTGGGATCACAAGTGGCTTCAGCTTTTCTGAGCCGTTGGATTCCCAAGTCTGTTCCCTTCGACCAGTATTTTCGCGATGCCACCTCCGCGTATATGCTTGCGGGCTTCGGGATCTTTATTGCGCCCATGGTCGAAGAGCTGTTCTTTCGAGGCTTTATGTATCCAGCGATTGGTCGCTGGATTGGAGCCGCCCTTTCCGTAATGCTGACCTCGGCCGCTTTCTCTTTACTGCATCAGGCCCAGTTAGCTCATGCCTGGGCGCCCCTGCTGATTCTGTTCTGGGTGGGCGTTGCACTGACGGTCGTTCGCGCGCGCACCAATTCCGTGGCCACATGCGTTCTGGTCCACATGGGATACAACGGGGCCCTGTTCGGACTTATGTTTTACTTCACTGAAGGATTCCGCCACCTGGAACGCGCTTTTTGATTATTTTGTCGCTTCGCTCCAACCCGCTTGAGAGCCAAAGACCTGGTCGCGATGTTGGATGCTCCTGTTGCAGCGGGCTCGGCGCGCAAGTCGGCCTGTCTTCAGTCTTGGGCGCTTCGCGCAAACCGCTAAGAATTTCCGATCTTCTGAAATCCTCAGGCTCCTGTGGCAGCGGGCTCGGCGCGCAAGCCGGCCTCGCCCTCATGGTCGCATTGCTTTCGCGCCAAACCGCTTCACAGGCGACCTCCCTCTTGGCGAGGGTGAAGGCGCCTTTCGCAGCGGGCTCCGTGCTGTGTCGCCATCACCACTCCTTATGAGATAAAGTAATGCTGATCTATGACCGAATCCGCTCGCGAACAGCTCCTCCAACTTTTGGCCCGGAATTCTTTCCGCCTGGGTGAATTTACACTTTCTTCAGGAATCAAGAGCGATTACTACATTGATTGCCGGACCACCACCTTGCACGCTCAGGGCGCGGAATTTACCGGCCACGTGTTCTTTGACCTGATCCGAACCCAGGGATGGAAAGCCGATGCTGTCGGCGGATTGACCATGGGAGCCGATCCCATCGTTGTGTCCGTCAGCGTGATCAGCGCCCAGGCAGGATCGCCGGTCCATGGATTTCTGGTCCGCAAGTCAGAAAAATCGCATGGCATGGCGCGTAAAGTGGAGGGGTTCCAGGAAAAGGGCGCCAACGTAATCATTGTGGACGACGTGTGCACGACGGGTGGCTCAACCATCCAGGCGATTGAGTCGGCTCGCGAATTCGGCTTCAACGTGGTGGGCGTTGCATGTCTGGTTGAGCGTGAAGAAGCCAATGGACGTCCTGACGTGGAAAAAGCAGCGGCCCCCGCTCCTTTCATCTCAGTATTCAAAGCCAGTGAGGTCAAGGCCGCTCACGTAAAGTGGAAGCAGTCACCACAAACCTTTGCCTATTCGGGCGCTTGTGAAATCTGCGGCCGCCCAGCGATAACAAATTCTCCCCGTCTGCGTTGCGACGCCCACAAACCGTAACACCGGTTGGCGATTAACTTTCATATAAAATCTAAGTAATGATCAAAACAGTTGAATGGACCAATCAGGGTGTGCGTTTCATAGACCAGAGACGCCTTCCAACCGAAGAAGTGTACGTGGTATGCCGCAATTACGAAGAGGTTGCTGCCGCCATTCGTGACATGGCGGTGCGCGGCGCGCCGGCTATTGGCGTTTCTGCTGCCATGGGTGTAGCGCTGGGAATGCAGCAAAGCACGGCCACGGATATGGCTGGCTTCAGTGCTCACTTTGATCGCGTGGCCAGGCTGATTGCTGAGACTCGCCCCACGGCGGTGAATCTTTTCTGGGGCATCCGCCGCATGAAGGCGAAGTTTGACTCCCTTTCCACTCGGACCATCCCGCAGATAAAAGACGCCCTGGTGGCGGAAGCACAGTTGATGCTGGTGGAAGACATTGCCGCCAATGAAGCCATGGGAAAACATGGCGCCGTGCTGATGCCCAGTTCCGGCGGCGTGCTCACGCATTGCAACGCCGGTGCGCTGGCTACTTGTGGTTATGGCACCGCGCTGGGCGTGATCCGTGCCGCTGTATCGGCTGGCAAACAGATCCACGTTTTCGCCGATGAAACGCGGCCTTTCCTTCAGGGATCTCGGCTTACGGCGTGGGAACTGATGCAGGATGGAATTCCCACCACCGTGATCGCTGACAACATGGCGGGCGCGATGATGCGCCAGGGCAAGATCCAGGCTGTGATCGTGGGCGCTGACCGCATCGCAGCCAATGGTGATGTGGCCAACAAGATCGGCACTTATTCGGTTGCGGTGCTGGCAAAAGAACATGGCTTGCCTTTCTATGTAGCTGCGCCGTGGTCAACCGTAGATTTAAATACTCCGGATGGCGACCACATTCCCATTGAGCAGCGTTCACCCCGTGAAGTCACTCACCATGCCGGCACACAGGTGGCTCCCACGGGCGTGATGGTTGAGAATCCCGCCTTTGACGTTACGCCCAGCAAGTACATTGCTGCCATTATCACCGAGCGTGGCATTGCGAAGGCCCCTCTCGCCGAATCCTTAAAAGAGCTGGCTGGCGTGGCTGCTACTACAGCGTGAGATAAGAATAGCTTCCGTGCGTGCTTAGCGAAGGCGTGGTAAGAATCCCGCTTCTACGATGCCATGCGCCGAATACTTATGCCTGGTCCATCCACTTCATAACCCTCGTCCATCACCGTGTTCAAAGCTGACTGACGTAACAGGGTGTCATCGGCATTTTTCGGCAAATCACAAAAACGCCGGACTACCTCTTCACCGGCCTGTATGCGGACCGCCCATTTGGACTTCTGTGTGTCCCATGAAACTTCCACTTGATCAGCTCTCATGGTTCCTCCTTACTTGCTGTGACTTGCTCCTGCCGGCCTGCTTCCTGTTAACACTGCATGGTTTTCAGTTTTGGACTCACAATCAGCCTTGCCTCGGTGACCTTTTGAACATCCTCAGCCGTTAGCCCTTCGGCAACTTCTTCCAACACCAGACCCTGCGGGGTCACCGTGATGTACGCCATCTCCGTCACGATTGTGTTCACAACCTTTAGCCCCGTCAAAGGCAGCGTGCATCTTTTCAGGATTTTTGGCGCGCCTTCTCTGGTGGTGTGTTCCATTGCGATCACGGTCCTCCGCGCTCCAGCCACCAGGTCCATGGCGCCGCCCATGCCTTTCACCACTTTCCCGGGAATCATCCAATTGGCAAGATTGCCTTCCTGGTCCACTTCCATTGCGCCCAGCACGCTCAAATCAATGTGACCGCCGCGAATCATGGCAAAAGAATCAGCGCTGGAAAAATACGCCGTCCCGGGAATTTCCGTTACGGTTTCCTTGCCGGCGTTGATCAGGTCAGCATCTTCTTCGCCTTCCAGTGGAAAAGGCCCAATGCCGAGCATCCCATTTTCACTTTGCAGCACCACTTCGATTCCCGCGGGAACATAGTTGGCCACCAGTGTGGGCAGCCCGATGCCCAGGTTCACATAGAAGCCATCTCTCAGGTCACGAGCGATGCGCTTCACGATTCTTTCCCGCTTCTCCACATCCTTTTGTTTATCCTGCTTGTTAACTGGAGTCGTTGCCATAAGTCAATTCTCTTCCCTGATCTCATCGCCCACGCGAACCCGGCCGCCTTCAAGAATCTCAGCCCTTAATCCGCCGCGATGCTTCAACGCTGCAATCACTTCTTTCCTGGTTAATTTCTTCAGATGACCGCAAGGCTCGCAAAGTTTGAGGCCGCGCAGGCGCACTCCGCCAATCCGGAACTCGCGGCCCACCAGATGGTTCAGCGCGATGCCCGCTGTAAGAATATTTCGCCGCGACTCTGCCGCGCTGAGTTCAAGCTGATAATCGCGAGCAGCAGCTTCCAGCGCCTCTTCCTCAATCAACGTCAACTGATTATTCGGCAGCTTTTTAGAAAATGAACCTTCTTCACGGGCATAACGATCGCCTTCCAGTCCGGCTCCGGCAATGGCATTCACTTCCTCCACTGGCGTCATTGGCTCCAGACGGGTGGGCCCGATGTGAATCGCCACCACAATACCGGCGTTCGCGCCGCGTTTGGCTCCGGGCTTGCTTGTGTCCACCGTTTCAATGTCACTGCTGTGTGCCATACCGCTTCCTGCTTCAGGCCCGCTTGCGCACCGTGCGTTTCTCAATCCGCTTCAGACCTTGAGCACCCAGAAATACGCGATTCACATAAACGCTTGGAACGTGAATGCCATCAGGATTCAGGGCGCCGGTTTCCACGATCTCTTCCACTTCGGCGATGGTGATTTTCGCCGCTGTGGCCATCACCGGGTTGAAATTGCGGGCAGTCTTACGGAACATCAGATTGCCCCAACGGTCGCCCTTCCATGCCTTCACCAGGGCAAAGTCTGCCTTGAGGGCCTTCTCCATCACGTACGCACGGCCATCAAACTCACGCACCTCTTTGCCTTCGGCGACAATAGTTCCCACGCCTGTTGGCGTGAAGAATGCCGGAATGCCGGCTCCTCCGGCGCGGATCCGCTCTGCCAGCGTCCCTTGCGGGTTTAGTTCGAGTTCCACCTTGCCGCTGAGTACCATCTGCTCGAATAGCTTGTTTTCACCCACGTAAGATCCAATATGCTTCTTGATCTGCCCGTTCTGGAGCAGCTTGCCCAGCCCAAAGGTATCCACACCGGCATTGTTGGAAACCGTGATGAGGTTTTTGACGCCTTTGCGGACCAGGGCTTCAATCAGCTCTTCAGGAATTCCGCACAGGCCAAATCCCCCAACCATAATAGTGGCGCCATCCTGAACATCCCGGACCGCCTCATCAGCATTGGCAACGACTTTATTCATAAACAAACGATTCTATAGAGCGCGGGCAGAGGGCTGCAAATGGCGTTCCTGGAGCACACGCGACGGCGAGAGAGAGGGACCCGAGGATGTTTGCAGCAGCCATGCAGCATCAAGGAATTAATTCCAAATTCCATTGAGGTTCGTCATCCCGAATCCCCGTCAATGAGCCAGCGCATTCTTCGGCTGGCGAGTAGGGGTGAGGGAGCTTGCGCTTTGCTTACGACGAAGCACAAGAACTAATTTTCAATTGGGCTTCAGATGTCGCGCGATCACGGCGATGACGGCGATGTCGGCGACTCTTCCAATTTCCCGATTACCCGATTACTCAATTACCAAATCTCGCGAGCCCCCCGGTTCATCCCAAGATCTAAAAGACTTACAGCACCCGATCCCACGCGATGCTCGTGTGGCACAGCCGCCCCGGCTGTGGCTTCCCGACTGGCTCCGGTTCTTCGGCCTCTGTGGTGAAGGCCCCTGGCTGTGGCTTGCCTTTGCCTCTGTGTTTCTGCTGGCGGCACTTTGTGGTAATGGCTTCTAGTCTTGGTTTTGATTGCGAGCGATGCTGGTTTCGATCGCGTTCATCCGCGTTGATCCGCGGTAAAGCTTTTGCCGATCAGTGTCATCAGTGTTAACAGTGGTAAGATGTCTTCGATCTGCTCGGCGATACCGGCATTTCCGTCACCACTTCCTTCTTGCTGTCGGTAAACGTCGTGTGTTTGAGATTGCTCGACGCCATCTGCAGTGAATACAGCAGCAGCCCGGCTTTCTTCTCGCTGATCTCATCGTCAATCAGCGCCTTCTGCACCCGCATAATCGCCATCTGGACAGCATTCGCGTCTTCCAGCGCCGGCAGCTCCAGCCTGCCGGACCGCATCTCCAGCATCCGCTCGTGGGCATAGCAATATCGGTAGCCCTTCATCTGCGGACACCCGCAGACCGTCCCATCCTCCCGTACCTTCTCGCACCGCGGAGCACTGCCGGCCCGCTCCAGGTTCTGCCGCAGCTTGCGGTAAAGATCATGCTCCCGCATCTGCGCGTTTTTCATCTCATAATGCACTTCCGGATGCTGCTCAATAAACTCCGTGCACTCCCTGTACGCCTCGCCTACCTCATTGATTCGGCGCTGGATCTCGTCCTCCGTTCGCTGCTTTTCCGCCTCCTGCTGTTTTACATATTCCGCATGTTCCTCATTGCTCACTTCTTTTCCGTTGAGGATCCATCCCACTTGCTACCTTCACTTTTCTCAGCCTGAAGATAAATTGAAGTTAAATTGAAGTTTCTGGCACTATTTGTCTGATTTTGGTCTTCCTCGGTGTTCCTCTGCCGCCTCTGTGGTTAAAGGTCTTGTTCGCCTGATCTCGGCGATGTCGCGCGATCACGGCGCTCTCGGCGATTCCTTTCCGTTCCTCTGCGGCCTCTGTGGTTAGAGGTCTTGTTCGTCTGATCTCGGCGATGTCGCGCGATCACGGCGGTCTCACTATGCCCCAGATTCTCCCGCAATTCAACTAAACTTAAGTTTAGTGCTCGGTCGGCTGGTTTTGATTTTGCCTTGGCTGATTGCTGAGCGCTTAATGCTGCTCCCGGCGATCTTGGTAAGACTTTGGAACGCAGTCGCCCTCGCCTGCGTCTTGAGGGTTGCCCAATAACATCCGGGCATTTTGGCAAAGGCGATACTGATGGATTCAACGTTTCGCGAATGCAACGTCAACGAGGCGCCCAATCTCGAAAACTGATAAGAACCGTGAGGGAATGGTGGGCGACCGCCGGAAAAGAGAGTGCAGCCCCCGGCGACCAACAGTATTTTGCCAGAATGTTTCCTAGTTTCGATTTTCGAAAATGAACGGAGATTTCCGGTTATCACGATACTCAGAATCAACGGTAACTTTCGTGCAATCAGCCCCCGAAACCAAGGCACGCAGCGAGCGATAGTACCCACCAAACCAGCTACTTACAGTCCCCTCGCCAGTACCTCTGGCAATCGAAGAGCTGCCCGCTTACCTTCACTCATTCCATAAACCATAAAGAACTCGTGTTAAACGGCCTTAACTCTCAGCATCCGGTACATTCCCCGAAGCATGGACGATCTACTGTCCGCATGAAAGGTATGCACACCGATGAACTTTAGTTTCCCTCGTTTTATCGTAGCTCTCGTTTTTTCTGCAGCTATTGTGCTGCCATATGTTCGGTCAGGCATTAAACACTAGCCGGTATTCGCATAGTGCAACCCTGCTGAACAATGGACAAGTCTTGATCGCAGGCGGCATAAGCTGTGATGGCTCCGGCGTGTGTGCATATTTGAGTAGCTCGGAAATGTTCGATCCCACAACATCTTCTTTTGTGCTGACCGGATCTCTGGCGACGCCCAGAACAGCTCCGGCTGTGCTTCTACCTTCAGGCAAGGTCCTGATTGCGGGAGGATATACTTGTGACGCTATCGGAGATTGCAATTCTCTGAGTAGCGCTGAGCTCTATGATCCAGCGGCGGGTACCTTCACCAGTGCGGGTAACATGATGGAAAGCCGGGCTGGGCATTCAATGATGCTGTTAAACGACGGGACGGTTCTCATTGCGGCCGGAAAAACCTGTTTTGCGGTCTCGTGTACAGGACTGAATACTGCCGAAATTTATGATCCGGTCGTAAATACTTTCAGGGTCACCGGGTCCCTCAATGCAGCTCGTTATGACGCGGCTGCCGTTTTATTGGATTCTGGTCAGGTGCTCATTTCCGGAGGCACTGATGGCTCCGCCATTCCGGCCGTTACCGAGCTGTATGATCCCTCAAGCGGTTTCTTTTCGCCTGATGCCTCCCTTAATTCTCCGCGATTTGGCGCTTCATCCACGTTGCTGGATAACGGCCAGGTGCTTGTCGCCGGTGGATCAACTTGCGTTTCCCCAAGCTGTCCCACTTCTATTTCGGAGACTTATTCCGGTTCTGTTTCGGCAGGTTTTCCCGGCTACTTTAGTTATCCAACTTACCCCCTTGGCGAAATGAGCGCATCGCGATGGAATCACACATCCACTTTGCTCACCAATGGCCAGGTGCTCCTTACCGGAGGCTTTAGAGTTTGTGCGCCGGTTTGCACCGCAGACGGAACCACGGAAACATTCGATCCGTTCTTCGTCAGCTTCGCCAGCGGGTCACCTCTCACTCATGCCCGTTCAGGTCATACCGCCACAATGCTGTCCGATGGCAGCGTCGTCCTGATTGGCGGCATTAATAATGGGACGACGCTCTCTGATTTCGAGTTATATCAGCCGTCCAAATTGGAGCCGCCAGCAATCCTGTCCATGGAGATTGCTCGAGCGAATGACCCCAATGCCGCCCAAGCCAATGCGGTGGCAAGCATTCCTGTGCAAATAGGAAACAGCTTGCGATTGGCTGCCTTTGGTTTGACGCGCTATGATAATTACCAGAAGCTGCATTCGGTAGTCTGGAGTACTTCGGATCAAAATGTAGCTGAGATCAGCAACGCCGCCGGAAGCTCGGGGATTGTCAACGTCAAGAATCTTGGTTCCACCACGATCACAGCTTCTGCGGGGACTCTGATTGCATCTGTAAGCGTTGTCGTCACGCCGCCATTAGTGTCGGTTTCGGTGACTCCCGCGAACACGTCTGTCCCTCTGCCTTCAACGCAGCAATTTCAACTCACCGCGACCGGGGCCTATTCAGATGGCAGCACCAGGGATCTCACTTCAAACGTCACCTGGAGCACATCGGATGATTCAATCGCAATCGTTCTAACCAACAGTACTGGCGGCGCTATAGTGGGACCGGTTGCGATGGGGACCGCAACTATTACCGCCAGTATGGACAATATGAATGGCAGTACATCCGTCACTGTTTTTGCACCTCCACCGGTCGTTGCACCGGCGATTGCCACCGCTTCGCCTGCCAGCGGAATTGCGGGAACTCAGGTCACCGTTTCGGGTTCTAATTTTGGAGCCACACAGGGCAACGGTTTCATTATGCTGGGAAGCGCTTTGGGAATTGTGTCGAACTGGAGTGACACTCAGATTATCGCCAAAGTGAGTGCCGGTGCTTCCTCGGGTAATGTCCAGGTGCAGCAAAGTGGCTTTGGCTCAAACGCCGTCCCTTTCAGTGTGAATACTTTGGTCTCCATCTTTGCGGTTACACCGTCGACCGGAGTAACCGGGACCCCGGTTACGGTTAGCGGTTCTGGATTCGGAGCGGCCCAGGGGAACGGGCAAATTTGGCTCGGTTCGCAACTGGGATCCGTTTCAAGTTGGAGTGACACTCAGATCATTGCCACCGTTGCCGCGGGATCAACTTCCGGGGCTGCACAGGTAATGCAATCTGGCGTTCTCAGCAACGCGGTTCCGTTTACCATAAACACGCCATGGATTTCAGGCATCACTCCCGGTACCGGGAGCGCTGGAACCAGCGTGACTATTTCAGGCAGCGGCTTCGGCGCCGCTCAAAGCAGCGGCGTTGTCTGGTTGGGAAGCATGCCGGGAATCGTCTCCAGTTGGACTGATACGCAGGTAGTGGCAGTGGTTGAATCGAATGCCGTCAGCGGCATCGTGCGCATTCAGCAGAATGGAATTTGGAGCAACACCATGGTCTTCAAGGTTCCCCCAAGCCTGAGCACCGCGCCATCGGTGAACCTGAATCCGAGCCTGCTCAGCATCGTCGTGGGTGACACCCGCACTTTGCAGGCTCTTGATGACAGCGGGCAGCCGCTAACCGGGCTTACGTGGGTCTCAAGCGATGCAACCATTGCTACTCTCTCCTCCGATAATCCGCCCGTGATTACCGCAGTTGGGACGGGACATGTAACCATCACCGCGGGGAATGCCTCGGCCGACTTGACCGTCTACCCTGGTCCCACATTGCCCATCGGCACTGTGAAATGGGAGGTGCCGGGAGATGGCTCTGGCGTGCAATACATCTTACCTGCCGTGCCGAATTACACTGGCGCAGCCGACGTTTTCGCCGTTCAAGGTTCAAACAATGTGCAAGCGATTACCGCCAACGGAAAAGTTGCCTGGACTTCTAATCTCGGCGCCACGCCCTGGTACTACTATATGAACCTCCTGCCGGATTTTCAGGGCGGATTGATAATTGTTGACCCGCAGCCCGTCGTCTCAGCCACCATCACCAAGCTTGATGGCCTGACGGGCCGGCGTTACCCCTCATATACCATTTCCCAGCCCTATTACGGTCCTCCTGCTTACACGGGGATCTCTCCTGTTCTGGTCCACACTGACGGAACCGTCTTTACAATAGACAATAATTCTGTCGTCGGCATTGATCCCCTGAAAGGCACGCCGAAGTTCAACATCCCCCTGGAACAATCGGTTCAATTCAGTGATGGTCATTGCGGTGAATGGACACCTTTTCAGACTTATTCATCCCCTGTCGTCGGAAGCCCAATCA
Source organism: Terriglobia bacterium (assembly GCA_963824835.1). Lineage (GTDB taxonomy): Bacteria > Acidobacteriota > Terriglobia > Terriglobales > Acidobacteriaceae > Angelobacter. The sequence continues at coordinate 44,294 of CAWGRA010000010.1, forward strand.
TAGCCGGAGATGGGTATGCTTATTTCCCGTATGCCTACACGATGTCTCCGTTGGCAACGAATGGTCTGCAATGTCTTCAGAATAGTCCCGTGATCGAGAGGGACAGAACCCATACCGAAACGCACCTGCGCCTCCTGCGCGTGGGGTCGGACGGCTCGTACTCTAAAATAGCGGTGGCAGACTGGACTCTGGATGGGATCTGGGAGTGCATTTTTGATCCTACCGCGCCGCCTTCATACGGAGAATGCGCCCAGACTCGTATTGTCACCGCTTATACCGGCTCAGCCCCGGACCCTAATTCCCTCGTAGGCACGTTGCTCACCAACGCTGATCAGGGAGTTCTCTATTCATGGACTCTCTCCCTTCCTCAGCCGTATCCCGCCAACCCGATAACAACCTACAAGCTCACCGCCACGGCTGGAACGGCTGTCAACTCCACGGTGGATGTTTCAGTTCCCGGTGCGATAGCGCCCGTTTTGCAAGCTTCCGATGGCACATATTTCGGTAATGTCTCGAACAGCGGCGCCAATCTCATCGCCTCCTTCGATCAGGCCGGTCATGTGAATTACAGCCTACCCGGTGACGATTACTTGTTCGATCACGTCGATTCCGCCCAGCATCTGGTCGCCTGGTCATATTCAAGACAAGCGCTGGTCAGCTTTGACGTATCTGGAAATATCAACGTACAGAACACGCAATGGCAGATATCTTCCTGGACGGGTAATCTATACCGGTATGGATCTGTGGAGCAGGTGGCCGGATCACCAATCGACTTAGCAGGAAGCTTCTGGTCAATAATTGGCGGAAATCATTCGGCCAGCAACACGGCGATTCAGCAAGTTCTCACCAATCAGCCTCAAAGCGATGAAAAACAGCTACCGAATTTGAATCTTGCAAAATGTGATCCACCATTCGATTTTGGGGCGGAACGTGCGCCGTTTCCAACCTGCGGAAATATCAACGCCATTGAGATATTGACATCGCAATCACCAGATGCGATCTTCCAGAATTTTCTGCAGACGTTCTTGCCGGTCATACGTGAACCCCAGGACCCCAAACACCCGCCGCACAATGATGTAATGATCTTTACGGCAGCGGATGGTAGCCCGATCAACGTGACTGCACCCGGCCAAGTGATCAATATCGAACTGGAAGGGATCATTGGTCACTTACAAAGACCTTTTGCAGTGATTACTGAGCGAGTTGATCCAGTTAACCACGTGATATCAGTCGTTACGGCCAAAGGCCATCCTTTGGCAGGTTGGCGGTACTGGCGTGTGTACTCAATAGGTATCAATGATATTGTTGTTGAAACTGGCGCTTATGATCAGCCTGGCCCTGGCGTGAAGAATTATGTCGGTTACTACTTGGCAATGGGAACAGTACCTCAGGGATGGGAACACTTCTTACTCTTTGTTGCCAACAAGATGGGGGCAACTCAAGGGATTAATCTTCATAGCTTCGGAGGTCACCCTGAATCCCGAAGCCAAAATGAAATACTCCAAGGATTCTATGATTTTTCCGGTACATACACCACTTACATCTTGGGCAATGTTTGTCAATCATCAAGTTGCAACTGAATAATGGGGTTTCTTACCATGAAACTAAAGCTGTCATTTGTCCTTGTAGCTATCCTGATTGGTGCTGCCATGCTCCCGTTTTATTTTGTACGAAACTCCAGCGGTGGCATTGCCCTGCAAAAAGGGGAGGATGTATATCTTTTTCTTGGCGCTGGACGCGAAGGCTATAAGATCAGTTCTCTTGGATACGTCTTTGGGCGAATCAAGGATTATTTTAGAGTTCCGACGCCTATCTCGGATCGCAACTTTTCGACATTAGTCGTCCACGTCACACCATCTACAGTTGTATCCCACCGATTTGATTACGGAAAGGACGGAGCTAGTGCTCCGGATTTTTTAACGCCTTATGGCGACACATTCTACGCGATGTGCCGCGGCATGGCTTTATGCAAGTGGACTGGTGACGGATTCCATACTGTGTCAAAAGAGGATAATCGGGCGTTTGGTGGCATCCAAAATCTTATGCACACAGGATTCGACAATAAAACAATTAATGGATGGTCACCCCCGAGAAGTCGGCAGCATCGGCGGCTCAGGTTTTGTGATTAGAGCCAATGAGAAGTTCACAATTGTTGCGAAAGATGAAGCCGCTGGAGATCCGAACAGTCACCGCGTTAAGATCGATTTACTGCGTAAAGGGGAGGCGCCACAAACCCTGTACAAAGCGGACGGGAGGGCGCGGTGGGTCAGCAAATCAGAATATCTGCAGTATTTTTAGAAATCGCTGAGAGAGTAATGGGCCACTTACGCCTTCCTCCTCTAACTTAAACTCTCAAGCAACAATCATTTTCATCGGGGCCTGTAATCTTGCGCGATTCCCCAGAACGAACTATTAAATGGGCTTATAGATATAGATGCCATTTACACCGGATACATATTGGGCAATGTTTGCCAGGCTTCATCCTGCAATTAATCAAGAGTTGATATGAACAGAAAACAGATTTCCATTTTGATTGTTTTAATCGCCTGCCTGGCAGTGCCCATCTATTTTGTCCGGAATTACAGCGGCGGGGCTGTGATGGAAAAAGATAGCACGGTCTATCTTGTCCTCGGGACGGCTAGAGACGGATACAGGTATTCTGTTTTTGGGATGGCGCTGGATCTGGTAAAGCAATTCTTTCGTGCTCCGCTCTCACCGGATGACGTTGACAACTCTATTCTGATAATTCGGGTAGACCCGTCCGCTACTGACGCCCACACCGCAAAGTACATCAATGAGCGCGATAAGGTTCCCGAGCACGTGACCGTCTATCAAGATGGTATCTACGCGGAATGCGCTGGAGTCAAACTGTGTAAGTGGACGAACAACGGCTTCCAGAGTGTGCCAGAGGACGAAAACCGGGCATTTGGTGGCGTCGGCCATCTTGACCGAGCCGGGGCTGATAACAGCATGGTCAATGGGTGGATGCGTAGGTATGTCGGCGGAGCGCACGCTGGTTTTCAAATAGACCGGGAGGGCCAGTTCCGAATTGTGATAGAGCACCGTCCAGAAAACGGAGACGATTCAAATGTTAAAGTCCAGATATTCAGGCCAAGCCGAGCACCTGAAACGTTATTCCAATCAGATGGAAAAGTACACTTCGTCAGCAGGGCGACATATGCACGCTATTTCCGAAAATGAATCAGTCAAATTGGTGAACATCGAGGACAACCTGACCTTCTCCGATATTTTTCTGGCCGGCGCGTCTGATCGGCCTCAGTGCGCGCACCACGTCACGAATGTGGTTAAGACGACCCGCCAGCTTCTTAACCTACTTCTTGTCGATCCTCAGCAATTGAAAGATGCGCGTTGCCCAGTTCAAATGCTCGGGGTGCCCCATCTTTTCGGATCAGCCAGGACCCGGCCTAAACAATTATGTTGGCTATTATTTGGCAATAGGCACGGTCGGACGGGGGTTGGAAGCATTATCTCGAGTTTATCGGAACGCAGATCTCTGCTCAGCAGGGCAACCACCTTCACAGTATAGGAGGGGACCCACGTGCGATTCCCCAGAACGAACTATTAAATGGGTTTGTGGATATAGATGGCATTTACACCGGATACATATTGGGCAATGTTTGCCAGGCAGCTACCTGCAATTGACGGAGAATCGAAAGATGACGGTAAAAAAGGTTCTGACACTCTTATTCGTCGTGATAGTGGTGATTGCAGCCATCGCTCCGATTTATTTTGTGCGAAGTGGTGCTGGGGGGATGGTTTACAGCAAGCCTGACGTAGCCTACCTGTTCGTAGGATCAGGTCACCTTGGCTGGCGCTCTTAGAGGAAAAACTGGTGCCTGGCAGATCTACCGTGGTGTGTGTTTAGAGCGTCTTCGCGATTTTACCGAGATCGCCTAAAAAGCTATGAAAAATGGCAACTCTGATCCAAGTGGTGCAAAACCGGCGCGCTGCTTCAGTCCGATTTACAGTGGAGGCGTGCCTGTTACCACGCACTTTGTTGTGTTGATCCACTCTACCGGGTGGATCTCCCACCAGTCTTGCGGACCGTCGAAGCGCAACGTGCCCCGCATGGTCACCTGGGTTCCGTTCGCGGGCAGCGGATTACATTGCAAGTAGGGCACCACCTCCGCGTTGACACAGTGGGTCCTGCTGAACGAAGTGAAGCCTGGAGAATCGCAGAACATGATGTGATAATCGCCGTCCGTTTGCTTGGACTTGGAGATTACATAACCGGTGGCCTGCACATGGGTGGCAAGGTTTGAGAAATGGGGATCGGCGTTGGCGATTGTTGAAATGGAATAGACCGTGTAAGTGACCGTTGCTGTGGCAGTAATCGCGAGCCAGATCACCAGCGCTGAGATGTGCATCTTGCGAAACAAAGCGTGCACTCCAGGTGAGTTCCATCTCCACTGCTTTCGAATTCGAGCAGTGAGAGGGGAATAAAACAAGCGTACTGCAACCGAGCTCAGCTACTCTGGGAAAATCACCCTAGTCCGCAAACTTCTCGCCACAGAATGCGGGCCCGCCCAATCCCATAGATCTTTGTTGCCCATATGAGACAAGCAATCAGCGCAAATGGTTCTTCCGAATGTGCCCCACGCTTGCGCAGCAAAGGGTGGCTTACTCATTTGTCTGATATCTGATCTTGTTCCTTGTTCCTTCGTTATTCCCGGAGATTAGTTCAGGTTTGCGAGATATTTGTTTTGCTGTCCTGACGCTTTTATCTGCGCTTTTCTGCGCAATGAGCGGCAACTGGTTCTTCTGATGTCGCGCGATGACGACTGCGGCGATTACTCAATTTCCCGATTACCAAATTACTCAATTACCAAATCTGTTTGGCTCACTGCCCCTCTGCCAGCAACCGCAGCAACCGCTTCCCTTCCGGCCAGTCGCCCAGACCGGAATCGCCATTCACGTGCCCTGCGCGGCCGATGTCCACAAATCGGCTGCCCCAGGCCCGCGCAATATCTTTGGCACGCTCCGCGGACAGATAGGGATCATTCCGGCTGGCGACCACTGTTGAAGAAAAAGGCAGGGTCTTTTTGGGTACGGGACCAAAATTTTTGAGTGGCTGAGGAGTGTCATTTCGATCCACATCCGCCGGCGCCACCAGCAGCGCTCCCTTGACCTTGTGCGTCAGGCCGGGCTCGGCTTCAGCCCAATGCGCAATGGCGATACAGCCCAGGCTATGCGCCGCGAACACGATTGGCCCAGGCCAATGGTTCACATCCTGGGTAATTCTCTCCAACCAGGATTCAAGACGCGGCTTCTCCCAGTCTTTTTGCTGCACTCGAAGGAAGATGGGGTTCTGCTGTTCCCACAAAGTCTGCCAGTGTCGCGGCCCGGAATTCTGCCAGCCCGGGACCACCAGGACCGTGGACGCCACTTCCTTGTTGCCCAATTCGAACTTGTTCGCCCGCTCGAACTCGTCACGCAATTCCGGCGTCCTTAGATTTTCCCGGATATGCGCGATCCGCTGCTCCAACTGGTGCAGTGCCTTCCCGATATTTTTTTCATTGGTATAAGCAATATCGCGCCACATGGAATAAGGACTGGAAGATATGCGCGTCATTTCCCGCAGCGCTCTTCCGCCAATCGCATGCAGATCAGGATTATCAGCAAACTCTTCCACCAGGGTCGCGGCCAGCGCGGTGGAAATCATCTGCGGAACCTGGCTTACCCACGCACACAGATGATCATGCTTTTCCGCTTCCAGATTGATCAGTTTGGCCCCGATTTTCTCCAGCAGTTCGCGAAAGAACTTGATTCTTCCATGTTCCGCATCTTGTCCCGGCTGTTTCACAATGAGCCACGCGGCATTGAGAAACAGTTTGGCATCGGCATTTTCGATACCGCCATGTTCTTTTCCCGCCATGGGATGGCCGCCAAGGAAACGGACAATCGATTCAACTCCAAAAACGGAGCGCGCCCGGTCAAGAATTTCTTTTTTGGTGCTACCCACATCAGTGATCAAGGCCGTGGGTGAGGAGAGTGGACCGATGCGCTCGATCAGGTCGATAATCGCGCCTACCGGCGTGGCCAGCACAATCAGGTCGCTTCCCTGAATGGCTTCCACGGGATCTTCCATGCCGATATCAATTGCGCGCATAGCGCGAGCGCGATCCAGAACCGGCTGGCGGTCACAACCGATGATCTTGCCGCCAAAGCCGGACGCTTTAACCGCCATGGCGAACGACCCGCCGATCAGGCCCGTCCCGATAATCGTGATCTGCTTAAAAGCCATTTTGAGAGACAAGTATATTATCGCTGATCAGCACTCAACGCAGATGCCCCTCGCACCGCAATCCAGCGAGTGCCAAACAAGCGGCAATATTATTTGAATTATTTGAAGCGGCGCGCATAGATCTTTTTGACTGTGGCCGCGGCATGCGCTCCCGCTACGTCAGGGGCGTTGTCACCGCAACCGCTAATCACACTCTCAAGCGGGTTGGAGCGAAGCGACTGGCGGGTTCGACCGAAGCGAATCGCGGTTTGGAGCGAAGCGACTGTTAGCGAAGAGGGCGAGGCCGAACACGCGCCGAGCCCGCTGCAACTGGAGCCTAGTCACCGCAACCACGAATTACACTCTCAAGCGGGTTGGAGCGAAGCGACTGGCGGATTCGACCGAAGCGAATCGCGGGTTGGAGCGAAGCGACTCTAGCGAAGAGGGCGAGGCCGAACACGCGCCGAGCCCGCTGCGTCAGGAGCCTCCGAGGTTATCGGGCATTGAGAAGTTTTCAAGCGGTTTGGAGCGAAGCGACTGTAGCGAAGAGGGCGAGGCCGAACACGCGCCGAGCCCGCTGCATCAGGAGCCTTGTCACCGCACCCACGAATCACGGTCTCAAGCGGGTTGGAGCGGAGCGACACAAACCCAAGTTACTTTTCCTGGCCGGCAACGATTTCATCTTTTTGGATCTTGCGCATCACTTCGATCACCCGCTCGTAAACGTGCCGTATGTCGGCGTCAGGCAACGGCCCGTGATTGGCCTTGCGCACATTCTCAAAAATCATCTTCTCGCGATGTGGCTCGTAAATCGGCATGCTCGTATTGCGCTTGAGCTTTCCGATTTCCCGCGCGGCATGTGCTCTCTCATTCAGAAGCTCAACCAGGCGGCGGTCCAATTCGTCAATTTTGTGGCGCCAGTCAACAATGTCCATGACCAAGGCTCTTTCAAACCAGAAGGTAATTGCGCTGTAAACTTTACCTTATTAATATACACGACGAATCGCTTAACGATATGAGACAGTCACCGGGGCGAGGCTGCCGCCACCTTGCCGCGAAGCGCGGCTATCAATTCCGCCACTGCTTCAGCTTCCCGTCCCTGGTTCTGCTCCACTGCCTGCACAATCGCGCTGCCGACCACCGCCGCATCAGCAACGCTGCCCACCTCTTGAAACTGTTCGGCGCTGGCGATGCCAAATCCCACTGCCACCGGAAGCCGGGTATATTTGCGGATGCGTCTCACCAGATCAGTGGCATCCCCGGCTAGCTGCTTCTGCTGTCCGGTAACCCCTGTACGCGATACCGCATAAACAAATCCCGTGCAGGCCTGGGCTATTGTCTTCAATCTCTGGTCAGGACTGGTTGGCGCTGCCAGAAAAATAGTGTTCAGCTTGTGCTCAGCCATGATTCGGCGATAATCGTCTGCCTCTTCGATGGTCAGGTCAGTGATGAGCGCACCGTCCACGCCTGCCCTGGCACACTCTTCGGCAAAACGTCTGAATCCCCAGCCGCAGCACGGGGTTGAGATAAGAGAAGATAATCATCCCCGCGTCGCTTTCTTTCCGGACTTCAGCCGCCATGTGCAACACGTCCATGAGTGACGTTCCGTGCCGCAGCGCCCGCTCACTCGCGCGCTGGATCACAGGCCCATCGGCGACTGGATCACTGAATGGAACGCCGAGTTCGATAACGTCAGCGCCGGCGCGGATGGCGGCCAGCACGATCGCCTTGGTGGTGGCCATATCAGGATCGCCGCATGTGACATAAGCCACCAGTCCCGGCTTGTTCGCGAAATGAATACGGCTGCCTGGCTTTTCTTTTATCGAACCCGTAGCTTTCTCCGTTTTCATTTTCTGATCTTTCTTCATTTTCAAATCAGCCTATCTTCATTTTCAAATCAGCATTTTCAAATCAGCCTATCTTCAGGTTCTCTCTGAGAATCCCTATGTCTTTGTCGCCCCGGCCGGAGATATTCACGATCACCACATCTGACTTCTTCATCTTCGGTGCGCGCTTGATGCATTCCGCCACTGCGTGAGAAGACTCCAGCGCGGGAATAATGCCTTCCGTGCGGGCCAGTCTGGTGCAGGCGTCCAGCGCTTCCGCGTCTGAAGCGGCCACATACTCGGCGCGGCCTGAATCCGCCAGGGCAGCGTGCTCAGGACCAATCGAGGGGTAATCCAGTCCCGCGGAAACGGAATGGGTGGAGGCGATCTGCCCTGCCGCGTCCTGAAGCACGTAAGAGAATGTTCCTTGCAGCACCCCGGCCACGCCGCCGCGGAAACGCGCGGCATGATCGCCAAGCTTCTCGCCACGGCCGCCGGCTTCCACGCCCACCAGTTTCACTTTCTTGTCCTTGATGAACTCATGGAATATACCAATTGCGTTTGAGCCCCCGCCTACACAGGCAATGATCTGCGTGGGCAGTTTACCTTCCAGCTTGAGGATCTGCGCACGCGCCTCGCGTCCGATCACGGAATGGAAGTCGCGCACCATGGTGGGATACGGATGTGCTCCCAGCACGCTGCCAAGCAGGTAATGTGTGTTGCGGACATTGGTGACCCAGTCGCGCATGGCTTCATTGATGGCATCTTTCAGCGTCTTTGAGCCTGATTCCACACCGCGCACCTCGGCCCCCAGAAGCCGCATGCGAAATACATTCAGCTCCTGGCGTCGCATGTCTTCCACGCCCATATAAACAACGCACTCAAAGCCGAACAGCGCGCAGACTGTTGCTGTGGCTACGCCATGCTGTCCGGCGCCTGTTTCGGCAATGATCCTGTGCTTGCGCATCCGTTGCGCGAGCAATGCCTGGCCGATGCAGTTGTTGATCTTGTGCGCGCCCGTATGCAACAGGTCTTCTCTCTTGAGATAAATCTTTGCGCCGCCAAGCTCTTTGGTGAGCCTCTGGGCAAAAAACAATGACGTTGGCCGGCCGGCATACTCTTTCAACAGCCGTTCAAACTCTGTCTTGAATTTCTTGTCCCGGCGGGCCTTGGCGTAGTGCGCTTCCAGCTCTTCCAGCGCTGCCATCAGCGTTTCAGGAACGTATCTTCCGCCGTAGAGGCCGAAGCGTCCCGCCTGTGGTTTTGTCTTCAACACCGCGCTACCCATGGTTCTTCTCCGCTGTTCGTACCGCCTCCACAAAAGCCTTCAGCTTCCGTGGATCTTTTTCGCCTGCCTGCTTTTCAACTCCGGAGACAACATCCACGCCCCACGGCGACAAAATCTTTATTGCTTCACCAACATTCTCCGGCGTAAGCCCGCCGGCAACAATCACATGCCTGGTGGCGGCGCTGACAAACTCTCGTGCATCTCCCCACACAAAAGTCTTACCGCTTCCCGCGCCCGAGTCCAGCAATATGCAGTTCGGCGGACCCACGCCTTTCACCGCGATCTGAACTTCATCTTTAAAATTGTTTCCCACCAATACCGTCTTGATCACTCGGAACGCTTTATCGCCATTACCCATTTGCGCGAGTCTGGCCAGTTCATCGGCCGGCTCCTGGCCGTGCAGTTGCGCACCCGTAAGGCCGGCTTCATCAACGATCGCCAATATATTTTCCATCCGCTCATCCATAAACACGCCAATCTTTTCTGTCTCAGGCGGTAAATGCCGGATGATTTCCTTTGCCTGGGCTGCGCTCACGTGACGTTTACTGGGCGCAAAAATAAAGCCAAGCGCATCCGCTCCCGCCGCGATGCATGCTTCCGCATCAGCAAGAGAAGTGGTCCCGCAAAATTTAATCCATGTGCGCATAAGTTCGTTTAACGGAAGCTTTGTGTTACCGGAAGAAATACTTCTCGCCGCTTACTGGACTGTGCCACGCCAATTGGGGGAGGAAGAAGCCGAAGGGGAATACCAGCCGGCGTCATGAAGTAGCTGCTGGAGTTGCTGGCCGGGATCCTCAGCGCGCATGAGCGTTTCACCGATCAGAAAAGCCTGGTACCCGGCAGTGTGCAGTTCCCGAATGTCAGAACCTTTATCAATGCCGCTTTCGGCAATGCGCAATACGTGATTGGGAATGCTCTCAGCCATTTCAATCAGGGTTTCCAGATTAACATGGAAGGTCTTCAGGTCGCGGCTGTTTACGCCGATCACGTCCGCGCCGCCCTCCAGCGCGCGCTTCAGCTCTTCCATATTGTGGACTTCGCACAAAGCGTCCAGGTCCATGGATTCGGCGCGATCCAGCAGACTACGAAATTCGGCATCATTCAGGGCGGCAAGGATCAGCAGGATGGCGTCGGCGTGGTGGGCACGCGCTTCCAGAATCTGAAATTCATCCACAATGAAATCCTTGCGCAGGCAGGGAAGATCCGTTGCGGTGGAAGCTTCCATCAAATTCGTCAGCGACCCCTGAAAGAATTGCTCATCTGTAAGCACTGAGAGAGCCGACGCGCCGTTCCGTGCCAACTGGTTGGCCAGGGTACCTACGGGAAATGTTCCGCGTATAACTCCTCTTGAAGGCGAAGCCTTTTTTAACTCCGCAATCACGGCCGGCCCAAGCTGGGCCATGGCCTGCAACCGTTTGCGAAAGCCGCGCGGTTCGTGCGCGGCAGCCAGTTGCTCCAGCAGGCGAAAATCGGCGCTCTTGCGGGAGCGTTCCACACGCTCTCGGGTTGCGGCAAGAATTTCGTCTAATTTGCTCATCAGGCTGGAGTGCTTAGACTTTTAAGTATATGTGATTGCGCAGCAAAATCGAAATGCGAATCCCCACATGAAACCGGATCCGAGATATACAAGCCGTCAATGTTCCGGGGAAACCGTGAAGAACGGTTAAGGCTGCTTCCCCCATTGGAATGAAAGATGCGGCGCACATGTGTTGCTGGTGGCGCTGACCTCGGTGCCGCCGGAGGCATGGCCTTTGACGAATGGCGTTAGTTGCGCATGGAACTGGCCATTCTTGTCCGGGTGCACGGTTGCGGTGTGGATTTCGTCAAATGATTGTGTACGGAAGCTGACATCACTGCCGGGCGCAAAGCCCTTTCCGCGAATGGCAACCAACTCAAAGTTTGGACTTAAACGAATTACTTCCAGACTGCAGCCTTTGTCGGTCTGGATCAACGGATCCGGCAGGATGGAAAAGAACACTCTCGCCTTCTTGTTCCGCGCTATCAAAGCGTGCCGATAAATTTCGCCTTTCTCGGCGGCATAGGTAAGCTTCAGTTCCGCGCCCTTGAAGCGCTTGGCGCAACTGCTGGTGGAGTTCGCCGGGCAGCCAACCGTGCCATCTTGCGCGATCATCAGGCCGTCCATCATGTCAAGCGGCACTGCCGTGGTCACAGGCCAGACCACTAATTTATAGATCTGGTTATGAGGCGCTCCGCTCACCTTCAACCGATATTCATAAATCTGGTGACCTTTCACTTCCGCTTTCTTGATGAGCTGAGTGGACGCCTTAACACCCGGCGAAGATGACTTCTCCCAATTCATGGTGGCTTCAACCGTTCGGACAGCGCGCTGCTCGTCCGTCATTCCCTGTCCGGCGGCGGCTTTTGTTTTGGGCGAAGAATTTGTTTTTGACGGGGCTTTGGCCGATGGTCTGGCAGGCTCTTGAGACCAGCCTGCCATCGTTAACCATAAAAAAATTGCGATCAGGAATTTTATGCGCATCGAATCGAGAGAATATCACAATCAATACGCCCGGTTGCTCATGCTCATTGGCCGTCTGTATAGTGGCCTTCGGGATGTTGGACCCACGAGGATGCTCATGTTCAAAAGCTTGCCGGTAAGCGCGAAGTACATTTCAGCCGTTTGTCTTCTTCTGTTAGCGCCGTTCATCGCTCTGGCGCAAACCAGTACCGCTCCGCGGGATTCTGCCGCGTTTCGAAAAAGCCTTCGCATGATGCTCTGATGCGTACGCTCTTTTCAGGACACACCTTCAGCCAGGTTGCGATTTCTCCTGACGGCAAGCGAGTGGCCTGGGTGGAAAGCAACTCCGCGGGAGGATCGGCGCTGTTCGTTTCCTCCACCACTCCGGGCGATAAACCGCGTCGCGTGACCGCCGGAAAGCTGGCTGGATCTTCCAACGCGTCGCATTCAGAAGATTCGCCCAGTTGGTCGCCGGACGGAAAGAGTCTTGCCTTCCTCTCAGATGCCGCGAAACCCGGACAATCGCAGCTTTATGTCACCAGCCTGAGCACAACTCCCGCCCGCAAGCTCACCAGTGTTAAAGGATTGCTTGCCGCGCCGGCATGGTCGCCTGACGGAAAACGGCTGGCCATCCTCTTCACGGAAAACGCTGCTCGTGCTGCGGGACCGCTGGTGGCGGAGAAGGAACAAACCGGAGTGATCAAGGATGCCGTGACCGAACAGCGGCTCGCCGTGATTGATGCCGCAGGCGGAAAGCTGAACCAGATCTCACCGCCGGATATGTATGTTTATGAATTCGACTGGTCACCGGACGGCACGCGTTTTGTCACCACGGCCGCACACGGCAATGGTGACGATAACTGGTACATCGCACAGATTTACACCGTGAACGCAAGCGGCGGGGCCATGAAATCCATCTACAAGCCCACGCTTCAGGTTGCGAACCCTGCGTGGTCGCCGGACGGCAAGTCTGTGGCGTTCATCTCAGGGTTGATGAGTGACGAGCCTTCCGTGGGCGGTGACGTTTATGTTGTCTCAGCCGATGGTGGCGAAGCCAGAAATGTAACGCCAGAAATGAAAGCTTCAGCCAGTTGGCTCACCTGGACCGGTCCACAAACCGTTCTTTTCGGCGAGAACGTGGACGGAGAAACCGGCGTAGCAACCGTTGATGTGAGTGACGGGAAGCTGCAACCAGTCTGGCATGCGCCGGGGATGATCACGGCCAGACGGCTGGGGCCCTGCGCTGTCAGTGGCCAAAGACGGCAAAACGTCCGCGGTGGTGCGGCAGTCGCTCAGCCAGCCGCCAGAGGTCTGGGCAGGTGCAATTGGACAGTGGAAACAAATCACCTCAGCCAACCAGGGGTTGAAACCGCTTTGGGGTGAGGCAAAAAGCGTTCACTGGTCGAATGACGGATTCAATCTGCAAGGATGGCTGCTTTATCCGCAGGGTTTTGATGCCAGCAAAGCATTACCCAATGGTGGTCTCAGTGCATGGCGGGCCGGGCGCCATGCTGGTTTCTTCATGGCCGGGACCACACAGCTTCTCCGTGGCTCTTGCGGCTGCCGGATACTTCGTGTTCTTTCCCAATCCGCGCGGAAGTTTTGGCCAGGGTGAAGCCTTCACCCGCGCCAACGTAAAAGATTTTGGCTATGGCGACTTTCGCGACATCATGGCCGGAGTTGACCAGGTGCTGAAACAAGTTCCAGTGGATGAACATCGCCTGGGCATCACCGGTTGGAGCTATGGCGGTTACATGACCATGTGGGCGGTGACGCAGACGGACCGCTTTGCTGCCGCCGTCGCCGGCGCCGGTCTCGCGAACTTCCAGAGTTACTACGGCGAGAACCAGATCGACCAGTGGATGATCCCGTTCTTCGGCGCATCCGTTTATGACGATCCGCAGGTTTATGCGCGCAGCTCACCCATTACCTTCATCAAGAAAGCAAAGACGCCGACTTTGGTTTTGGTGGGTGACAGTGATGGTGAGTGCCCAACGCCGCAATCCTATGAGTTCTGGCACGCGCTCAAGACACTCAACGTTCCCACGGAACTGGTGGTGTATGAGCATGAAGGGCACATGTTCGCTGATCCAAAGCATCAGCGCGACGTCATTGAACGGGTGATTGATTGGTTTGACATCCGGCTTAAATGAATTTTGCATTTTCGCGCCGCCGCTTGGGCCTGGGTTACGATAAACAGGCAATAGACGTGGGTACAGCATCCGGTTACTCTCGAGACAGCTCTACTAAAAAATAAAGAGGTCTCCATGTGCCCAGCCCGTGGCAAGCACAGCATTCTTCTTGTGAATGGCACCGCCACCGTACAAAATCTTCGCCTTCTCATGCTTCGCATGCGTGGCTACACCGTCCATGGGGCCCTGAGCCTCAATGACGCCCGCCAGTTGCTCGACGGCCAGGCGTTATTCTCTGGTGATTGTGGATGTTGGTCATTTCGCCCGCCCCGGACTTGAATTCTGCGAAGAGATACGGAAAATCCAGCCTCACCAGAAAGTAATGCTTCAGGTGGAAGACAATTTACTTCCCCTGAATCATGACTGCCCGGACAAGGTGATCCCAAAGCAGGAAGGGCCGCACGCTTTTGTGATTGAAGTGGAAAACATGCTGTCAGCCAGCGCAAGCTGACCAGCTTTCTTGCGTCAGGACCTTTTCGGTTTCCAGAGGTTCAGGAATTCGATGACGTCGTCTTCCGTGAGAAGATGCGCTTTTTCAAATTCACTGCTTGAGACCAGCAGGCTGTTCTTTCCGTCAATCACCGCCACTGACGGCACGCCCTTACCCAGGTCAACGTGGTATTGCTTCGCCAGAGCCAGGTTCTTGTCATATTGGCCCACGTCCACGTGCACAACGATAAAATTTTGATCCAGCAGCGGCGCAACTCGAGGCTGATGAAATGCCCGATCCAGTATGTGGCAGTCAATGCACCAGTTCGCGCCAAACACCAGAAGTACGCGCTTGTTCTGCTTCTGGGCTATGACCCGTGCTTCCTGGATTTCCCGGGATGCGTTGGCGCCCGCGGGATAAAGATTGGGATTGATGGTAGAGGGGCGCTCAAGCGGCGCTTTCTTCCATTGCGCTGAGGCCAGCATGCGCTGACGCCAAGCCGCAAAACATCAACACGAACAATAACCACGACCGGTTTACACGACTCATACTGATAATTCTAAATGCAGCTGATCTATTTCGGCGAAACTACCCGCCCGTACTCTGAGGCGCGCGCAACCCGGTCAAAATAGCTGTAGGTCAGCTCGGCAATTTTGCGTATCGCCGCGGATCCGTCTTTCTCTTCTTTGAGATAAGTTGTCATGACGCAAAGAATGTAAGGCCGTCCTTTGACAAAGATGATTCCTGAATCGTTGCGCACGGCTTCCAGTTCACCTGGCTTATTTGCCGCCATGGCATCATCCGGCAGGCCTTGCAACATCGCGCTCTCTTTGTGAGTACTCAAAATTTTGATGAAATCGGCGGTCATCTCTTTGTTGAGCAGCTTGCCGGAGTAGATGGCTTCCAGCAGCGTCATCATCTCACGGGCAGTGGCCACGTTTTCCCGGCCTTCACCGGCGGCATTCAGGTCCATCATCTTGCGCCGCAAACGCGTGCTCTTCAATCCCAGGTTCGCCAGCATGGCATTGATGTCTTCCATGCCAAGCCGGCTTATCAAAACGTTGGTCGCGCTGTTATCACTTACGGCCACCATCATGGTGGCGAGTTCGCGCAAGCTAAGTCGCGTCACACCGGGCGTGAGCCCCAGCATGATGTCACTGCCTGAGACCAGATCTTCCTTGCGCAGCACATATTCATCGTTCAGCTTGAGCTTGCCATGCTGCGCCTGAAGAAAAAGATCAGCCAGAACGGCAATCTTGATGGAGCTGGCCTGCGGCATGATCTCATCGCCATGGAGAAGATATTCTTTGCCGGAAGTGAGGTCTTTGATAGCCACGGCCATCACGCCGTCAAGGCCGGCATCCACCTGGCCAACACGGTCCTGTAGCTTTTGCCAGAGAATTTCCTTCTTCTCTGATTTCGGCTGGTCAGGACAGCACTGCGCTATTCCGGATTGCACTGTGGATATTGTTAACAGAAAAAGCACGGCGGCTTTAAGCATGGCGATGTGCAGTGTACATCAGTTGCCCCGGGCACATCACGCCGGAAAACCCGGCTATACTCAAGGGGATGCTGTCCAACTTGTGGCGCGTATAACAATGGCGGGCCAAATCTTACAAGCTTGTTCATGAGCAGCTTGTTCCACGTAAGCTGGAAGAAGTTTTTGATTTCTTCTCTCGCCCGGGGAACCTGGAGACCCTTACACCCGGCTTTCTGCGCTTTAAGGTCGTCAGCGTCAGTCCCCAGCCGGTGCAAAAAGGCACATTGATCAATTACAAGTTGCGGGTGCGCGGCCTGCCTCTGCGCTGGACCAGCGAGATCAGGGAATGGGATCCGCCAACAAGATTCGTGGATTTCCAAACCCGTGGTCCGTACAAGCTTTGGCATCACACCCACCGCTTCATTGCGGAAGGCAATAACACCCGCATTATGGATGAGGTGCTCTATGATCTGCCCTTCGGGCTCCTGGGAAAAATTGTTCATAGTTTTATGGTGAAGTCTGACGTGGAAAAGATTTTTCGCTACCGCGAGATGAAAGTTCGGGAATTATTCGGCTGAGAACAGGCAGCCGCTTATAGTCGCCTTAGTACCTCTTGCTTTACAATCCTTTGGCAATTGCATCATATCCATGTTGACACCACTCCGATGAGCTCTCATCCCAAAGGCTTTTTTGTCCGCAATTTCGGACTGCGCGGGATCGCGATCTTTGAAGCCCTGAAGGGCGTGGCGGCGCTTGCCATAGCCATCTGGGTCCTTACCCTGATCCACAAGGATATGGTGCGCGTGGCGGAGCGGATGCTGGAAGCGCTGCACATCGGCCTGGACCGCCATTTTGCCCAACGTATCTTGCGCGCCGCCGGCCACATCACTGACAAGAACCTGTGGATGTTCATCAGCGTCGTCGTGGTCTATACGGCAGTCCGCTTTGCAGAGGCCACGGGGCTTTGGCTGGAAAAAGAATGGGCTGAGTGGTTCGCGCTTCTTTCCGGCGCGTTATACATGCCTTATGAAATTTTTGAGCTGCTCAGGCACGCCACCGCTTTGAAGTGGGGGGTCTTCGGGACAAACGCAATCATCGTCCTTTATATGGCATGGCTGCTCAATGATTCACGTAAACGCAAGCGGGTGGCCGAGGAAAAAGTCGAATTGGCCGATTAGCTTTATTCGGCGGCAGCGGACGTTCACTTCGCGTCCCAACCGCCTATTTAGCTTGATAAACGGTCTTGCCACCCACCACGGTCCGCAAAACTCTGGTCTTGAGAATTTCTTCAGGCGCGACCCTGGTAATGTCACGATCCAGTACCACCATGTCCGCCAGCATCCCGGGATTCAGCCGGCCTTTGCTGTTTTCCGCAAACTCAGCGTAAGCCGCGCCGGTGGTGTAAGCGGCTATCGCCTGGTGGATATTGAGTTTCTGTTCGGGAAAATACTCTTTAGTCCCGGCTTCATTCTTGCGCGTCACGGCACAGTAGATGCCGCGAAAAGGCGTGATCGGCTCTACCGGATAATCGGTGCCAAAAGCCAGCACCACGCCATCATCCAGGAATTTCTTCCATGCATAGGAGTATTGTGCGCGCTCCGTGCCAATGCGTGACACAGCCCAATTCATGTCAGTGAGCAGATGGTTCGGCTGCATGGAAGCGATTACGCCCAGGTCCTTGAATTTCTTGTAATCTTCCGGCGCAACCACCTGCGCGTGCTCAATGCGAAAACGGAAATCGCGTTTCCCGCTCTGCTGTTCGGCCAAAGCAAATGCGTCCAACGCCATGCGTGCTCCACGATCGCCAATGGCATGAAATCCGATCTGGAACCCTGCTTTTGCCCGCTCCACTGCCAGCTTGTTCAACGCGTCTTGTTCATAGCGCGGAATGCCGGCGTTTTTCGGATCATCGTCATAAGGCGCGAGCATGGCTGCCGTACGCGAGCCAAGTGAACCATCCATGAATCCCTTCAGCATGGTTGTATGCAGCATGGGATCATCGGCGGAATGGTGGGCGCGCGCGGCTATAAGCTTTTCAACGGGTGCGTCAAATGGCAGCCATTCTGCAATTCGCAGCGTCAGCTTGCCTTCTTTTTCAAGCTGTTCGTAGGTAAGGAAATCTTCCCAGTCAGAATTGTCCTGGGCTGAGGTGATCCCGTGTTGCGCCGCATCCTGCAGCGCCAACTCGGCGGCTCTTCTTCGTTGCGCGGCCGAGGGCGCGGGAATTTTGCGTCCACCAGGCCCATGGCGGTTTCGCGGAGAATGCCTGTGGCCTCGCCTTTTTCGTCGCGATCAATCTTGCCGCCATGTGGATCTGCGGTTGCTGGCGTGATGCCCGCTGCCTTGAGCGCGGCGCTGTTCGCAATGGCAATGTGGCCATCAACTCGATTGAAAATAGCGGGATGATCGCCAGTAACGGCGTCAATATCGGCGCGCGTTGGAGTCTGCTGCACGGCCCACAGGGTATGGTCCCAGCCGCGGCCAATGATCCATTCGCCCGGCGCCGCCGTCTTCACACGCGCTGCAATGCGCTCTTTCATGTCCGCCAGTGATTTGGCGCCCACCAGATCAACATTCAGCTTCTCAAAACCGCCTGATCCCAGATGAACATGCGCATCATTGAAACCGGGCATGGCAAAATGGCCGCCCAGGTCAACAACTTCAGTCTTTGGGCCTTTGAGCTTCTGGATGTCAGCGTTGGATCCGACCGCAATGATTTGCCCGCCGCCACGGCAATGGCCTGGGCTCTTCCAGCTTCGATAGCGCCGGCATCCTGAACACTGCCGCCGGTTTTCGCCAGAACTGAAATCGCACCGGTGTAAATGTCGCCGTTGATAAAGATTATGTCCGCGGTGGTTTGGTTTTGTTCTTCTGCAACGCTTGTCATTGTTATTCCCAATACCGCTAGAAAAACAACAGCACAAAAATAGCGCCAAATTTCATTCATTCACTCCGGTTAGAGCCAGCACGGTAAGCAGAATTCTTTTCAGTCCCAGATCGCGATTGGTACAGTCAAACCATTCCCGTAACGTGTGCGCGCCGCCGCCATCTCCACCCGAGCCGATGGTTGTGGCTTCCCGTCCCAGTGCAAGCGGCACATTAGCATCCGTGGAGGCAAGCCGGGGAATTGACTTGATGCCAAGATGAGCATCCACGGCACGAATCACTTTTACCATACGCGAATCCCCGGCTGATTCGGCGGCCGGCCGGTCGCCGATGGTTTCAATGGCAAAACGGACTTTGGCATCGCCGGCACGGTAAGGCAGTGCAACCTCGCTCCACGCCTCATTCACGCACTCGTGCAGTCTGGCCTCCAGACGCTGCAATTCCTCGCGCGAAGCGGAACGCAAATCCACGCGGGCGGTGGCGGATTCCGGGATGGAGTTCACCGAGGTACCGCCGTGAATCACGCCCACATTGAACGTGGTACGCGGGCTTTGCGGTACTTCACCCTCGCTGAAACGGGCCAGCGCCCGTGAAAGCAGCAGGATGGGATTGGGAATGCCAAAGTCACTCCAGGAATGTCCCCCAGGGCCGCGAAAGGTAATTTCAAAGCGACGGCTACCCAGGGCCTGCGTGACGTACGTGTCAGTCCCGGCGCCATCAATGACCAGCAGCGATTGCAGAGTTTCTTTCCACGGCGATGAAGAAAAAAGATGTCGCATGCCGCGCAGATCGCCTTCGCCTTCTTCGCCAACGTTGCCAATGAAAACCACGTTCGATGACAGGCGCAGTTCGGAGCGCTTAAGGGCTGAAGCCAGCGCAAGCATGGCGACCACGCCAGCCGCATTGTCACTGATTCCCGGGCCGAACAGCCGGTTACCTTCTTCGCGGGTTTCCAATCGCGTTCCCAGCGGGAAAACAGTATCAAGGTGCGCGCTCATTCCCAGCACCGGAGCGGAGGTAGGAGGCTGAAGGTACCCAAAAACATTGCCGAGTTCGTCTTGATGGACCTGTTCCAGCCCCAGCGCGGTGAATCTTTCCCGGAGCCAATTGCTGCGGGCCGCTTCTCCGAAAGGAGGCGCGGGAATTTCCGTGAGTTCGCGCTGCCAGCGGCGAAATTCCATCTCCTGGTTATGCAGGTATAAGAACGCCGAATGCACAGCTCGCATTTCCGCAAGGCGGGCAATCTCTTTTGGCGGCAAGCTTGCCGTTGTTTCCGCTGAGGACCGGCTGGGCATGATTGGAGTCAATACTATAACCTGCCCCATTAGCCTGCCATGTCAAAAAGAAGCGCGAAAAAAGAAAGCGGCCCGAATGTTTAGACCGCTCTTCTGAAATGTGTTCTGGTTACTGTTTTGGCGAAGGTGAAGGTGAAGCCGAAGGCGTAGAGGAAGACGAAGGAGACGACATTTCGCCCTTCTTGGCCTTCTTGCTCTTCTTGTGCTTCTTGTGCTTCTTGGTTGTGGTGGTGGTTGTCTGGCTGGTGGTCTGAGTGGTTGACTGGTCAGACTGCGGATTGGTGCTGGTCTGTCCCGACGAGCTGCTCTGTCCGGACGAACTGCTGCCGCTCTGTCCCGACGAACTGCTCCCGCTCTGCGCCACTGCCAGTGCGCCACCAAGCGTCAGCGCCCAAATTGTCATGAGGATCTTCTTCATTGCGTTCTCCTTGGAAACGGGTGTGTGCACCCTTTACGTGTAAACAACGGATAGATGCAAGAGTTTCGCGGAAAACAGAGCTGCCTCAAAAAAAGAAAAGCGGCCAATTTCGGCCGCTTCGGTAAAAAGTTATGCGCTCTTATTTGGGAGCTGGAGTGCTGGTGGTGCTCTTCTTGCTCTTCTTGCCGCCCTTATGATGAGCATGGGTCTTTGGTGGTCTTTTTCTTGGTTGTGCTGGTGGTTGTGGTCTTTGTCGTGTCTCCACCCTGGCTTGCGGCCTGGGCAAACGAAAGGGTCGCGCCCAGCAGCAGTGTGCATACAATCGTGAACAGCTTCTTCATTCAGTCTCCTTATGGGGAATATGTGATTTCACTTCTTTCCCCGGTCAATTAATGAAACCCAAACAGCCTGATGATAGTTGCAATTGCAGGGACCTTAATCCCACCTATATCCGCGCCGGGATATTTGGACAGAAAGCAAGTATTTCTTCTTCCGTCAGGCATCGGTCGGAAGCTTTAGCGCTTTGAAAGATTCGGTCAACCAGTTCTTCGCCGGGAGTAATTCCCTTGCGCTCCAGCCAGAAAATCACATTGGACTTGCCACTCATGGGGCCGATCTCTATGACCTGTTCCAGCCCGAAGTAATGAGAGGGTACACCGGAATAAACAGAGTTGGCTAGTTCCGTATCGCCCTTTTTGAAGGCCTTAATAACCGCCGCGGCATGTACTCCCGTCGCTGTACGAAAGGCATCTTCGCCCAGCACAGGATAATTGCGGGGGATTGGAACGCCGGTCGCTTTTGCCACGGTCGAGCAATACTCTTTCAAATCTGTCAGGTCTTGCTGGTCCCACGGAGGCACATCCATCAACTTCAAATTGACCAGCATCTGGTCCATCTGCGTGTTGCCTACGCGTTCGCCGATGCCGAGCGCGGTGGCATGGACGCAATCAGCGCCCGGCAGCCAGCGCGGCCAGGGAGTTGGCCACCCCGAGTCCACGATCTGAGTGTCCGTGCCAATCCACCCGTATCTTCGCACCCGACGGCCTGACTACCTCATCCATAACAAACCTGATCAGCGCCTGGACTCCCGCCGGAGTGGAGTGGCCAACTGTGTCACAGATGACGATAGCCGTGGCTCCACAATTGATGGCCGTGGTGTAGAGGTGCTTAACGGTTTCTGGGTCACAGCGCGACGTGTCCTCGGTCACGTACATGACTTCAAGTCCAAGCGAGCGGGCATACTTCACGGCTTTTTCGGTTGTGGTGAGGAGAAAATCGTCAGTCCAATTTTCCGTGTAGCGGCGGATTGGACTGGAACCCAGAAAGCATGCGGCTTCAATGGCGATGCCGGCGCGCTGCGAAATTTCGGCTATGGGCCGAATGTCATTTTCATGAGTGCGGGCCGCGCAATTAGGCTTGATCTTCATGCGCTGATCAGCGATCTCGCGCGCCAGCCTCTCCACATCCGCCACGGCACGAGGTCCCGCGCCCGGGCAGACCGATATCGAGCATATTGATGCCCAGGCGCTCCATCAAATGGAGGATTCGGATCTTATCCTCAATACCCGGGTCTTTGACCGATGGCGATTGAAGGCCATCGCGCAAGGATTCATCATTCAGCAGTACGGCATGGTCTGGTTGAAACTGTCCGCCTGAAACGGAATTCCAGTCGTAAATAAGGTGAGAATGTTTCAGCGCCACTTTTTAAACTCCAAAGCGTCCTTCCATGATTTTACTTTAGAGCGGCTTGCGTTTCAGAAACGATTGCGTGCTTTTTATGGCCCCGGACACCTTTTTCGTTAAGCGGGATGCGAAGAGCAGATTGATAAACCCACCCATCTGCTGGCGGAAGGCTGGGCCGTAACCGTACCACCAGAGCTTTTTCATGCCTGGAAGGCGATCAGAGTCCACATATTTCGGCCAGACCATTTCTTCAAGGCCATAACGCCCGTGCGTGCGGCCGATGCCACTGGCCTTCACGCCTCCATGCGGCGCTTCACTGATGCCGAAGCAGGCAACCACGTCATTCACCATCACGGTACCGGCGTTGATTCGTTGCGCAAGCTTCTGGCCACGCCCGCGGTTCCGCGTCCAGATGCTGGCCGCTAGACCAAACTCCGAGTCATTCGCCATCGCGACGGCTTGATCATCGTCGCGAAAGCTACATACCGGTAGAACCGGACCGAACGTCTCCTCCCGCATCACATTCATTGCATGGGTTACGTCGGCAAGGATGGTGGGTGCAAAAAAACATGGGCCAAGTTGCGAGAGGGCCTTGCCGCCGGCGAGCAGGCGCGCGCCTTGCGCCACTGCGTCATCCACGTGGTTCTGCACCGTGCGTAGCTGCCGCTCGTGAATCATTGGCCCAATATCTGTAGCGGGATCATCGCCATTGCCCTGCTTCAATTTGGCTGTTTTGGCCACGCACGCCTGAAGGAACGGCTCATAAATCGATTGATGCACGTAGCAGCGCTCAACTGACAGGCAGGTCTGTCCGGAATTCATGAAGGCGCCCCACACGGCGGCGCTGGAGGCAACATCCACGTCAGCATCATCCAGCACGATCATGGGATCTTTGCCGCCCAGTTCAAGAACCACGGGAAGCAGCCTGGCGGCCGCAGCCACAGCCACCTTCTTGCCTGTCGCCACGCTGCCGGTAAAGATGAGCTTGTCAATGTTTGCATCAAGCAATGCGCCGCCCGCCGCACCTTCGCCGGTAACAACCTGCAACAGATCGGGATCCAGTCCCGCTTCACCAAGGAGACGTTGCAATTCCAGCGACGAAAACGGGGTGAATTCTGACGGTTTCAGCACCACGGCGTTTCCTGTGGTCAGGGCAGTCAGCGTCTGGACGGAAGGCAGACTGAAGGGATAATTCCACGGGCTGATAATGCCGATCACGCCATATGGCTGGCGAAACAGCATTCCCTGCTTCAACTTCATGATGGGATTGGCATGCGGCACAGGCTCAGGCAGCAGAAATTCCGGAGCATTATCGATCAGGAATTTGGCCCCATCCAGGACCACCAGCACTTCAGTTGAGAGCGCTTCCGCCACGGGCTTTCCGGCTTCGCGAGTAATGATTTCCGCCACGGAATCTTTCTGGTCGCAAAGAAGCTTTTGAAAACGACGCAACACAGTTAGCCGTTCAGCAACGGGCTTTGCCGCCCAGCGGGCCTGCGCGGCACGAGCGCGCGCCACGGCCTCCTCAATCTGGATCGCATCGGCGATGGGCACAGACCCAATTACCTGTTGGGTGGCCGGGTTGGTTACGGCAATTTCGCTGGTTGAACGCGGCGGCGCTGGGGCTGAGACGGGATTCATAGTCGATCAATATTCTACGCTTACCAGAAATAATCCATGGGCAGGAGCCGTTGCCGCGGCAGCGGAGCGGTCACGAGCAGCGAGAATTTTTTGTATGTTCACCTGCGGCAGGACCGCGCTTACCCACCATGAGAAAAGTCCCTACCAGGTTCCGCACCATGTGGTGCAGAAAGCCGCTGCCTCTCACTTCATAGATAAACTCAGCACCCTCGCGTTTCCATTGCGAGGAATAAATGGTCCGAGCACATTGATTTCGGTTCGAGCTTTTCGCTTTCGCCGCATTCGGGGTCAACGGCGGCAAACGAGGTGAAATCATGTGTGCCGACCACCAGCGCCGCCGCCTCAACCATGTGCTCCTCATTCAGCGGATACGGATGGTGATAAACGTAGCGGGCCAGAAACGGCGGGCAGATTTCATCACGATAAATGCGGTAGCGATAGGTTTTTGCCATAGCCGCCTTGCGCGCGTGAAAGTCCTCGCGATGCCATCTTCAATGGAAAGGATGCGAATACTTTTCGGCAGCACATCATTCAAGGCTTTTCGCAAATTTTCAGGCGGTATCGGAGATTCGATCGCCACGGTGGCCACCTGGGCCAGCGCATGCACACCCGCATCAGTCCTGCCCGAACCCTGTGGCAGCGTCTTTTCGCCGGTCAGGTGTTCGATTGCGGACACTAACGTGCCTTGAATTGTCGGCAGGCCGGGTTGGACCTGCCAGCCTGCAAAATCCAGGCCGTCATACGCCAAAGTGATTTTCAAATTACGTGCCATGCTTTTGCGGAAACACTTTTTAACGCCCGTTGATGTTGCTGAGCCGATATACTAACGGGTTTCCACCACTCACGAACTGTTGAAGCATCTGGAACTTCATGATGAGGGTTGTGCGTATTTCAGGGTGACGGAAAACAGGATTTCCAGTCTCTATACATTACTCGAACCACAATTGCATGAGTTGGGAGAATAAGAATGTCCGTGGCTTTTATCCGTAGTGGCTTCACGCAGAAGCTGGTAGCACTGGTCTGCCTTTTTACATGGACCGCGGCGGCGCAGCAGGCGAATACATCATTGGCGATACAACCGGCTGTGGAACAGGGCGGCGGTTCAACGCCGAGCACACAGAAGACTCCAGGTGAGCCGACAGGCGCCAACGCACAGCAACGCAGTCTGCCGACGCCGACTGGCACGGATTACTCCCGCCCAGTATCTCTGCTACCGAATCCATTTGCACGCTATACCCCCAGGCGTGTGCCCGCTCCGGCGTTTACCAACACTCCCAAGATCGAACAACTCATTCAAAACGGCAAGCTGATGCTCTCAATGAATGATGCTATCGCCATCGCGCTGGCGGATAACCTTGATATCGCCATTGCGCGTTATAACCTGCCCATCGCGGATACAGATATTCTCCGCACCAAGGCGGGCGGCGCACCGCTTGGAGTTCAGGCCGGCGTGGTCTCAAATACCCCAGGTGGGGGCGTGGGCGGAATCGGAACGGGCGTCAGCGGCGCGGGAGCCGGCGGTACCACGGCCGGAGCCGGCGGTGCAGGCACAGGCGCGGGTGGAATTGTGGGATCAACCAGCGGCGCAGGACCGTTACCGGACAGTTTCGATCCCGTCCTGAGCGGAACATTGCAGCTCGAGCACGCACCAAGTTTCCTCAATCGATCACCCTCTCACCGGCGGACGAGCAGTGGCTCAGCAGAATACGACCACAGGAAATTTCACATATTTCCAGGGGTTCTCGCCGGGAACGTCACTTACAGGTGAGCTATGACAATACCCGTCAGTCCACCAATAACCCATCTGCAACGTTCAACCCAACTCTGAATTCCAGCTTTCCGCGCTCAGATTCGCCAACACCTTTTGCAGGGATTTGGGCCAACACTGAATACCCGCCTCATACGCCAGGCCAAGAACAGCAAGAAAATTACAGAAGAAGGCTTCCGCCAGCAGGTGATCTCCACCGTCAGCCAGATTGAAGGAATTTACTGGGACCTGGTGAATGCCTACGAAGACATGAAAGTAAAAGAGAGATCACTGGGTCTGGCGCAAAAGACGCTTTCTGACAACCAGAAGCAGGTGCAGATCGGCACACTGGCGCCGTTGGACGTGGTACGCGCCCAGAGCACGGTTGCAAGCGCCCAGCAGGACCTGATCATTTCCAAAACTAATCTTCAATTGCAGCAGTTGATCATGAAGAATGCCCTCACCCGCACTCTTCCCAACGGCTCACCCCTGCTCACCGCGGAGGTCATCCCAACAGATACAGTGCAGGTACCCGATCAGGAAAATCTTCCGCCCGTGGAAGAGCTGATCCAGACAGGCGATGGTTAACCGGCCGGACTACCGTCAGTTGAAGATCAATCTGCAAAACAGCCAGATCAACATACAGGGCGCGAACAATGGCTTATTGCCGACAGTGGATCTGATGGGTTTTTATGGAGCGTCGAGCCTAGCTGGACCTCCCAACCCGTTGTAACCCGGGCGGTGCTGCCAGTGATATCCGGCGCAGACGGGCTTTGGTGACGCTTTCACCAATCTGTTCAACTCCACTGCCCCGGACAAGGGCGTGGCGATCAACATTCAGATTCCGCTTGGCAACCGTTCGGCACAAGCCACGCAGATACGGTCGCAGCTGGAATACCGGCAGTCACAGCTCAACCTGAAACAGCAGGAGAACCTGATCGCCATCAACGTGCGCAATGACGCATTCACGGTGGAACAGAACCGCGCCCGCGTAACCGCCGCCAAGCAGGCACGCGAACTATCGGCACAAACCCTGGACGCAGAGCAGAAGAAATACAATCTGGGCGCTTCAACCTACCTTGCCGTCCTGCAGGATGAACGAGACCTGGCCCAGGCGGAATCAAATCTGGTTTCAGCCATGACCAACTATGCCAAGTCACGCGTTCAACTGGATAAGGACACTGCCCAGACGCTGGACCGCAATAACATCAAAATCGATGAAGCAGTCACCGGCAATGTTCGCACCATTCCATCCATACCCGGTACAGTGCAAAACAAGACTGCCATCCAGGAGCTGACAACGTCACCGAATACACCACCTGCGCAGCAACCACCTGCGCAGCAACCTCCGGCACAGCAGCCTCCCTCACAGCAGCCGCCATCGCAACAACCACCAACGCAGCAACCACCGGCTAAACAACCGCCGAAATAGGCAGTTCAGCAGGAAAAAAGATGCCCGGCTGGGAAACCAGCCGGGATTTTTTATTGGTCTTACTCAGTTACTTATTAGCGTGGGCCGTTGGATTCGAAAGCCAGTAGATGATCCCCTCCTGAGATCGTTAGGTGTGACAGCATCTACTCTGTTCATTCTGCAGTTTTTGGGATATAGTAGCCGCTCAAATCCCCCTGTTTAGCCCGATGACTACTCCATTTGAGGTGCCCCGTATGCGACTCCTGCGCCTGGCAGCGCTTGTAGGATGTTTGCTGTCTTCCCTGTTAGCTTTCGGCCAGAAAGAAGACTTTCTTCCTATTACGCCACAAGATCTGCAGATGAAGGACGTTCCGGGTGCAACCGGCGCGGCAGCCATTCAACTATATTTCGCTGACTACATTGATGATTCCGAACAGACAGAGTTTTTTTACCAGCGAATCAAGATACTGAATGAAAAGGGCAACAAGTGGGCTGACGTGGAAATTGAAGTCCCACCAGATGCTTCACTCGGCGGCTTGAAAGCACGAACCATACGTCCTGATGGCACCACGGTAGAGTTCACTGGCAAGCCTTTTGTTAAAACGCTGATCAAGGGACGCGGCCTGAAGTTCCAGGCCAGGACTTTCACCATGCCTGAGGTAACTCCAGGCTGCATCATTGAGTACAAATATAAGATCAGCTGGCCCTTCATTCTGACGGAGAATTTCTGGACGGTACAGCACGATCTCTACACGGTGAAAGAAGATTTCCGCATGAAGCCCTATGAGGGGCAATTGGAAGACTTCATCGGCGGTTACCAGGTGTCGGCGATGTATTCACACATGCCGAAGGACCTGAAGCCCGTGCTTAAGTACGGGGTGTATCAGATGCAGGCGGAAAACATTGTGGCTTTTGAAAAGGAAGGCTACATGCCTCCGGAGGCCGACTTCAAGCCGCGAGTTATTTTCTTTTACCTCGGCAGCGGATCGAACACCGCGGACAGGTTCTGGCTTAGCGAGGCGACTTCGCTCAACAGCAGCGTGGAACATTTCGTGTCAGTGAAGCGTGAGATTGCGGACGCCGCCACGCAGGCAATCGGGAATGAGACCGACCCTGAGAAAAAACTGCGCAAGCTTTACCAACGTGCCCAGCAGGTCCGTAATCTCACCTACGAGCGCGATCGCACGCAGCAGGAGCAGAAGAAAGAAAACATCAAACCGAATCAGAATGCCGTTGATGTGCTGAGCCGGGGTTATGGTTCGCGGAATGATGTCACCAAGCTTTTTGTAGCTCTGGCGCGGTCAGCCGGGTTTAACGCCACGGTGGTAGCAGTAAGCAACCGCCGGGACCATTTCTTTGAGCGCAACCTTCTGGCCAAACGCCAGCTTGATGCGCAACTGGCCGCTGGTGAACGTGAATGGCAATGATATCTATCTCGACCCGGGGACCAAATTCTGTCCTTATGGCCTGGTGCGATGGATATATACCTCAACCGCTGCGCTCAAGCCTGACAAGAAGACATTGACTTTTGACAGGGTGCCGCCATCGCGCCCAGCCGACGCAGTCACGCACCGCACCGGTGATCTCACGCTCAGTAGTGATGGCGCCCTTACCGGCCAGTTGAACGTTGAATTCAAAGGCTATGAAGCGCTGGAACTCCGGCTGGATGCACTGGATACGGATGATGCAGGCCGGAAACAACAGCTCGAAGATACCATCGCATCATTGCTGCCGCCCGGTGCGGGGGCGAAACTTGTGAGCGCCAAAGGATGGACAGGCACGGAAGAGCCTCTGGTAGCCACCTATAAAATCGAGCTGCCGAACTTCGCATCCATCGCCGGCAAACGCGTGTTGATGCCTTCTTTTCTGTTTGAGGTCAAGCAACTGGACGCTTTCAAGAACAGTGAGCGGAAATACCCGGTTTACTTCACTTATCCGTATGCGGAACTCGATAACCTGAATATTGAGCTGCCTGCAGGCTACAAAATCGAGAGCATACCGACCAAACAAGCCGTAAGCGAAGCATTTGCCGATTACAAGACCATGGCCCAGCCCATTGGCACAAAATTGAATCTGCAACGGGCACTGGTGATCGGCGGCATATTTTTCCCAACTGACCGCTATCCCGCGCTGAAGGAGTTCTTCAACAAAGTTCAAGCCGGCGACGAGCAACAGGCCGTTCTTTCTGGAGGAAGCGTTAATGCAGCGAAAGGCAACTAAGATCATGCTCGTTTTCGCAATGCTGAGCTGTATGTCAACGCTGGCCAGCGCCGGCGTACCAGACTGGATGCGGAGCCTTGCCCAGCAGCCGGCAAAGAAATACGCGGACGACGCGAATGCGGTGGTGTTACTCCACGATGTGGAAACAACGGTCCGTGACAAGGGCGAGATTGTTACGCATGAGCGGGTGGCATACCGGATTCTTCGGCCTGAAGGAAAGAGCTATGCGCATTTCGGTGTGCCTTTTGACCAGGAGACCAAGGTTAATTACCTGCGCGGCTGGAGCATTACGCCAAAAGGGCAGGAATACGAAGCTAAGGACAAAGACACTTTTGAGATAAGCGGATGCACCTACGAAGTGTTCTCAGACGAAAAGGTAAAGGTCATCCAGATTCCTGGAGCCGAGGTAGGGACTGTTGTGGGTTATGAATTTGAGCACAAAAGACGCCCTTATCTATTCCAGGACTGGTGGTCTTTCCAGCAAACGATCCCAGTTGAAAAAAGCCGCTACACCCTGCACCTGCCTTCGAGCTGGGAGTATCGCGCTGACTGGGTCAACCACGCCGAGCAGAAGCCGGCAGAAGAAGGCAACAACTCGTCGTCATGGGAGATCGCTGATATACCCCGAATAGAAAGTGAATACCGGAAACTTCCCGATGATGCGCTGGAGGGCCGGATGATCGTGACCTTCTATTCAGAAAAGGTGCGAAGCCAGACTTACCGGTCATGGAACGATCTTGCCGCGTGGCACGCGCAATTGATTTCCGGGGTATTTGGATCGAGTCCCGCCATGCAACAGAAAATCCTGGAGCTGGCTCCTCCATCCATGCCGATGCTTGACCGGATCAAGGCGCTGGCCAGTTTCGCGCAGCGGGACATTCGCTATGCCGCCATTGAAGTAGGTATCGGCGGGCTCCGTCCTCATCCGGCGGATGAAGTTTTCGCTCATCGCTATGGCGATTGCAAGGATAAGGCAACCCTGCTGAGCACAATGCTGAAGGAAATCGGGGTTAAGTCGTTTTACATGCCGATTAACGACGAGCGGGGTATCTATACTGAAAAGACTCCACCAAACCTCGGCTTCAACCACGTGATTCTAGCCATTCAGATGCCTCAAGGCAGCGTGCCTAAGCCTCTACCGGCCATGATTAACCACCCGAAGCTGGGACAACTCTTGATTTTCGATCCAACCCAGGAACTGGTTCCCTTTGGAGAGCTGCCTTATTACGAGCAGGACAGCTTCGCCCTGCTGGTGACAGGAAATGACGGCGGCGAACTGGTCCATCTACCGGCAAGCTCTCCAGAATTGAATACTTACCGTCGCAATACCAAGGTGAAGCTCCTGGCGGATGGGTCTCTGGAGGGAGAGATCGATGAAACCATGTCCGGCTATCTGGCCATGCTGGGCCGTGCTTATCTGAAACAGGAAAGCCAGAATGAACGGAAGAAGATCATCGAACATTTCATGGGCGCCAACCTGGGTAATTTTCAGGTACAGAATGTGGAAATGGAAAATGCCGACGAGATCAATAAAGATCTGATTCTGCACTTCAAAATCACAGTGGGACACTATGCCAAGAATGCCGGCCCGCTTCTGCTGGTGCGCCCCCGGGTGGTGGGAGAAATGGCTGGCCCCATCGATGCCTCAAAGCCACGCCATTACCCCTACGAGTTTGACGCGCCTTTCATGCGCAGCGACTCAGTTGAAATCAGCCTGCCCGAAGGTTACAGCGTGGATGAGCTGCCAAACTCAGCCAAAGGTGACTTTTCCTTTGCCGAGTACAAGAGCAAAACCGAGCAAGCCGGAAACGTCTTGAAATACAGCCGCGAATACAAAATGCAAACAACTTCAGTACCCGCGGAGAAGTTTGACGACCTGCGCCACCTCTTTTCAGAAATCATTGCGGATGAAAAAAGCATGGCGGTGCTGAAGAAGATGAACTAAGCAGAGGCGCGCGTAACGAAGCAAAAATTATTTCCAATCATGAGAACTCATTGTTATCTGCTGCTGAGCTGGCTTTTGTTCGCGCAGGCCCTGTGCTTTGGTCAGAATACTGATTGGCTTCCGCTCACCCAGAAAGACCGGCAATTCAAGAATGTTCCCGAAAATCCAGACGCGCCAGCGGTGCTGCTCTATCACGCCGACTACATCACTTATGTGAGCGACTACGAACAAAGCGAGTTTATATACAACCGCATTAAAATCCTGACTGACGGCGGCAAATCGCAGGCAGACGTGGAGATTCCGCTCACGCCGTGGACCAAGATCCAGGACCTGAAAGCCCGAACCATTCAGCCGGATGGAAGCATTTCCAACCTGACGTCGGCGCCATTTGAGAAGGTGGTCGCCAAAGGCCGAAATTTCAAATTGCTGGCGCTTACATTTGCCCTTCCCAACGTGATGGTGGGCAGCATCATTGAATACAAATACCGGCTACAAAGCTCCTGGATTCAAAGCGACCGCTGGGAACTGGAGCACGATCTCTTCACCGTGAAAGAGCATTTTCTTTTCAAGCATACGGGACCCTTTCGCATGTCCTTTGTGGTCAGCGGAAGCCAGGCAAAACCGCATGACAAACAATGACACCTACGAGCTTGAATTGAGTGATGTTCCGCCATTTCATCTCGAAGAACAGATGCCGCCTGCCGAAAACTACAAGGCGGCTGTACGCTTCTTCTGGAATACGAAGGGCGGATGGCGGAGCTTCTGGTATGACCAGGCGCGCCAGTGGTCCCTCGAACTAAACAATTTCATCGGCGATTACCGTGATGTCCACGCGGCGGCAGCCGAGGCGATTGGAACGGCGACAGACCCAGACGAGAAGATACGCCGGTTATATGCGCGGGCACAGGAAATACGCAACCTGCAATGGGAACGCGAGCGCACCAGGCAGGAAGTCAAGAAAGAGCATTTGAAAGAAAACAAGTCCGTGGTTGACGTTTTAAAGCACGGCCACGGAGGAGACTGGGACATCACCGCTCTCTTTGTAGCGATGGCAAGATCGGCCGGGTTCGATGCATCAATGATCATTGTGGCCGGCCGGGAGCACCGGTTTTTTCTGACCCGAGTACCTGAAGTCGCAGCAATACAACTCGCCCATTGCCGGTGTGAACGTAAATGGAAAGAACCTGCTGCTGGAACCGGCTACCCAGTTTTGTCCGTTCGGCTCCATACGGTGGATCAACACGGGGACCTCCGCGCTGAAGATGGGCAAAAACACTGGAACTTCATCAGCATGCCAACCACGGGGCCGGACAGGGCGTTGACTCTTAAGATCCACCCGCGGCACCCTCGACAGCGAAGGCTCACTTCACGGGCACATCACCGTCACGTATCAGGGGTCAGAAGCGCTGGAGAGACAGCTCCTGTGCCTTGGCACAGACGAGGCGGGACGAAACCAGATTGTGGAAGATGACGTGAAAAACTGGCTGCCGCCGCAAAGTTCCGTCAAGCTGAAAAGCTCACAAGGATGGCAGCAGACGGGCGGGCCGGTAATCGCGGATTTTGAAGTTGACATCCCCGGTTTCGCCACGCCTGCCGGTGATCGCCTCCTGCTGCCCTCCACTTTATTTCCGGTCAAACACAAAGGGACCTTCGAACACCAGTCACGCAAATATCCAGTCTATTTTCGTTATGCTTATTCCGAAGTGGACCTGACCGTAATCAGCGTTCCAGATGCGATATTAGGTCGAAAGCCTGCCGGGGCTGGAAGAGGCAGACACGATCTTTGGGACGTACAAGAAAAGCAGCAAAGCAGTTGATCAGCAAATCATCACCAGCCGGTCATTGAGCGTTAAGACACCGCTCGTTGAGCCGGAGGGATATGCCGCGTTGAAGGCGTATTTCTCTCAGGTACAGACGGGTGATGAAAACGTGCTGGTTCTCACCTCGTCATCCAGCAAAGCCGCTCAGTAGGTTACCCGCCGCGCGTGTTTGAAGATAGGTGGCCGGCATCTAAACGAGATTGCTCGATCATTTATCATGGTATCGGGAATACGTATCGGGAATAACGAATCCTTATGGCAGATCAAACAAAACCCAAGTCTCAAGCCGACGTAGCGGAAACACCGATCTCAGACGTTTTTGAAGGCCGCCATCCCTCGGCCAGCGAGAAGCAATGGGCGGAGAACACATTGGCTCCGGCGCTGGAAAAAGGCCCGGAAAAGCCCATTGGCGCCGCTAGTCGGCGTGAACCTGGATGAGAATGGCCACGCGCGCTTCACCACCATCAGCGGCGTGCCTATCCGCAGGCTTTACACCCAGGCCGATCTGCCGGAAGACTGGAATTACGAACAATATCTGAATTATCCCGGACAGTCGCCCTATACGCGCGGCATTCACGCCAGCGGCTATCGCGGCAGGCTCTGGACCATGCGCCAGTTCTCCGGCTTTGCATCGCCGGAAGAAACCAACGAGCGCTATAAGTACCTGCTGGCCCAGGGTGGCGGCGGACTCTCCGTGGCCTTCGATCTGCCAACGCTGATGGGCTACGATTCCGATCATGCCGCCAGCGAAGGCGAAGTCGGCAAGTGCGGCGTCGCCATTGATTCACTTGAAGACATGGAAATTCTCTTCAACGGGATTGACCTGGAGAAGACCACGGTTTCCATGACCATCAACTCTCCGGCGTCCGTGCTGTGGGCGATGTATCTGGTGGTGGCTGAGAAGCAGGGCGCCGACTGGAAGAAGATTTCCGGAACGCTTCAGAATGACATTCTGAAAGAGTACATCGCGCAGAAGGAATACATTTATCCTCCGGCTCCTTCCATGCGGCTGGTGATTGATACTTTCGAGTTCGGTTCGAAATTCACGCCCAGGTTCAACACCATCTCCATCAGCGGATACCACATCCGCGAAGCCGGTTCCACGGCGCTTGCAGGAACTGGCCTTCACCATTTATGACGGCGTGGAGTATGTGGAATGGGCGCGGCGCAGAGGTCTGGACGTGGACGAGTTCGGCCCGCGGCTGAGCTTCTTCTTCAATTCCCATAACGATTTCTTTGAAGAGATTGCCAAATTCAGGGCGTCACGCAAGATCTGGTATCGCCTGATGACGGAACGTTTTGGCGCCAAACAGCAACGGTCCTCACTGATGCGGTTCCATACACAGACCGCCGGCGTGTCACTCACCGCGCAGCAACCCATGAACAATATCGCCCGCGTAGCCATACAGGCGCTGGCGGCGGTGCTGGGTGGCACACAGTCATTGCACACAGATTCCTTTGACGAAGCGCTGGCGCTGCCCACTGAGCAGGCGGCTAGAATCGCGTTGCGCACGCAGCAGATCATTGCTTATGAGTCGGGCGTGAACGCAGACGGTCGATCCACTGGGCGGGTCTTATTTTGTGGAGAAGATGACCCTGGACATGGAAAAGGGCGCGTTCGATTACTTCGACAAGCTGGACGCGATGGGCGGTATGGTGAAAGCCATTGAGATCGGCTTCCCGCAAAAGGAAATTGCCGAAGCGTCCTACCAATACCAGCGTGCGGTGGAAGCGCGGGAAAAAGTGATTGTCGGCTCCAATGAGTTCACCATCGATGAAAAGCAGATGGAGACCCTGTACATTGATGAAACCGTAGGCGAGCGGCAGACGCGCGAAGCTGAAGGCTCTGCGTTCGCGTCGCGATAATGCCGAGGTGACTCGGCGGCTGGATGCGTTGAAACGCGCCGCCGCCCAGGAACCAGTGGTGCCAAACGACGGCAAGATCAGCCAGGCGAACACCATGCCTTACATCATCGATTGCGTGCGGGCGTATGCCACCGTGGGCGAGATTTGCCAGGCGTTGAAGGAAGTTTACGGAACATATGAAGAGGTGAGCATTACCTAGAGATTCTGTCGCTGCGCTCCAAACCGCTTTAGATTTTTTTCTTGGCAGTGCTGATCGGCTCCATTGGCAGCGGGCTCGGCGCGTGGTCGGCCTCGCCCTTTGTTTCTGTCCAAACCGCTTTAAGCGTGGTCATGGTCGCTGTCTGGCCTGAAGTCGCGGGCTCGGCGCGTGTCGGCCTCGGACTTTCGTTTCACTCCAAACCGCTTGAGCTTTGTCATGGTTACGCTGACTGGCCCTGAGCCAGCGGTCTCCCTCGTCAGCCTGACCTCAATGCACAAGTCGAAACTCGAATGCATTAAGTTCACTTGTTCCGAGGTCCCATAACGTCGGTCATATACGCTTGGATAAACCGCCCACTGTTCGGTTCCGGCGATTTTTGTCAGCCAGCCGGATTGCGTGAGCAATGCGTCCAGTTCAGGATAGCGATAGGCAATGTAGATTGGCCGTGGATTTGTAGAGACTGAATGCCGGATATTCTCGAGCACAGCCGCAAAGACCGACTCTGGAAAGGGATTGAACAGATAGATCACCAGCGGTTCAGACGGAAACTGGAAATCGCGCACATCCATGCACAAAGCTTCAATCTCGGGAGATTCTGGATGCGCCTTGCGCCAGCGTTGAATGTTGTCCAGGCATAGCTGATGAAGTTCCGGCATCCATTCCAACCCTAGAATGCGATGAAAGGGATATTCAGCCGCCATCAGCAGAGCCCTTCCCTTGCCGGATCCCAGGTCAATGAAGGTAAATTCTTCAAAGCGGATCGGCAGCGCCTCCATGA
The DNA here is from genome assembly GCA_963824835.1 of Terriglobia bacterium. Taxonomy (GTDB): domain Bacteria; phylum Acidobacteriota; class Terriglobia; order Terriglobales; family Acidobacteriaceae; genus Angelobacter. Next base: position 80,142 of record CAWGRA010000010.1, read on the forward strand.
TGGGCCAGAAAAGCCAGGGATCTGTGGCGTAATACGCGCTACCGGTCAATATGGCCATGCACTGTTGCCGCAGGCCCACGTTGGCGCGAGTGGTATTAACCGATTGCTCGAAGTCGTAATCAATGTCGCCATAACGGGCGCGGCGGCGGGACGGCGTCAGTTCGACCATCGCTCGCCAGAATCTGGACGCAAGTTCGCGGGCTGTCCGCCAGGCGCCGTAATGCTCCCGGCCATCCCGCCAGAAACGGGCCAGAGCACGACCGAACTTAAACTCGGACGGCTGATCATGTGCACTGGCAGTTGCGGTTAATTTAGAATCAGCGTCTTTAAAACCAGAGCCATATAGAACATGAAGAGCCATATAAAAGAGAACCGTACAATCTCAAAACCATGAAAAAAGCTTTAGACCATCTTAAAAGCGCAGACGTTCTGATGGCATCCATTATCGAGCGGGTTGGGCCGTGCCGCATGACGTATCGTGAGCCGACGTTTGAAGCGCTGGCGCGTGCCATTGTTTTCCAGCAGTTAAGCACCAAGGCCGCATCGACCATCTATGGGCGGCTGGAACAGGCAGCAGGAGGACGCATCAGCCCGGAAGCATACAGCAACTCTCAGTCCCGGAGATGCGGCAGGCAGGCCTATCCAAACAGAAGATTGGCTACATACGCGACCTGGCGGAACACGCCATCAGCGGCAAACTGGATTTTGCCATGCTCCCGGCCATGGAAGATGAAGAAGTGATCGTTGCGCTGACTGATATCAAAGGCATCGGCGTGTGGACGGCGCACATGTTCCTGATCTTCGCCTTGCGACGGCCAAACGTGTTGCCGGTGGGCGACCTGGGCGTACGGATGGCGATCAAGCAGCTCTATAAAAAACGCAAACTGCCGCTGGCCAAAGACATTGAAAAGCTGGCGAAGAGCTGGCATCCGTATTGCAGTTTTGCGTCATGGTATTTGTGGCGCAGCCTGGAATTGAAAGACGTGGTGGCCGCCAAGAAGGCCGTAAAGAAAAAGCGGCCCGCAACAAAGGTGAAGACAGCAAAGAAATCCCGTGCGGCCAAGGCGTGACACTTCGATTAATCTTCAGTTTCAGCAGGATGAGTTTCAGCCAACGATGGATCCACGACCAGAGGCTTATCGAAGAGCGCCATCTCCTCCGGTGTCGGCGCCTCGAAGATCTCGGACCATCGCGACAATGCTTCTCGCTCAATGGGCGGGCTCTCCAGGCCACGGCTTTGAATCCTCTCAAAGAGCACATCCACTGGCGCAGTTAAACAGTGCAACTCAACGCCGGCGCCAAGTGCACGCGCCTTTAGTCTCAAGTTGTCCCGCTCACTCCGCGCCCATGTGCCCCATTCAATGATTACCGTAAGCCCGAGCGTGAGGAGATCCTGAGCAAACTGCCACTGGAGCGCCTCGATCTTTGCGCGACTCTTTTCATCATACAAGTCGATGGAGAGCGCCTCCATCCACTCATCCGGACAAAAGCGGACCGCCTCGACAGCACTCTCAATCGCTTTGGCAAGCCGGGTCTTACCCGAACCGGGGAGCCCACAAACAATAATCAGCCTGGGCCCAATGCTCACTCTCGCCATGGAAATAATTATCCCTGATACCGGAGGTTTCACACGAGGGTTGAGCAGTTCCTGCCGTGGTTTACACAGAAATGGTAGAATCTCTGGTTCGATCTTCTGCGTTCAACATTCAATGACTAACGATCGCAAAATTCGTGTGCTTGTGGCCAAGCCCGGCCTGGATGGCCATGATCGTGGCGCCAAGGTGATTGCCCGCGCCCTGCGCGATGCCGGCATGGAAGTGATTTACACCGGATTGCGCCAGACGCCGGAGATGATTGTCAATTCCGCGTTGCAGGAAGACGTGGACGTGATTGGGCTTTCCATCCTGTCCGGCGCGCATAATGCCATTGTTCCCCGCGTGAACGATCTGTTAAAGAACAACAAGATGGATGACGTGCTCTTGCTCATCGGCGGCATTATCCCCGAGCAGGATTTTGAGCTGATGAAGAAATCCGGCGTCTCCGGAATCTTCAACCCCGGGACGCCGATGGATACCATCGTTGAGTTCATCCGCAAGAACGTACGCCCGCGCGGCGTAGTGGCTTCGTAAGCTGTCGCTTCGCTCCAAACCGCTTTGAGTGTATCGCTCCTGGTTACGTTGGTATGCGCCTGTTGCAGCGGCCTCGTCGCGCGTGGACGGCGCGAGGCCTCAATATGACTTCGTGAACGCTGTCGCTCCGCTAGCGCTGCGCTCCGGCCTGCGGCAGCGCGGTGATCTCCTTTCGCTCATCTTACCCAGCCCTTATCTCTCAGCTCGCAAGCTCGCCTCGGGAACGGACTGGGCCAGGCTCTGTCGCGCCTTCGGCACTTCGTGTTTCGGCAACCATGAACGTAATCGACCATGGCGGCTTATTGGAGCCAAAGCAAGCGGGTGCTTTACGTCGATTGTATTGAGACTGGTTCTACTTCTTCACTGCCTGCTCCAGCGTGGCCGCAGCCTCATCCACCACAGCCGCATAGTCGTTAAGAGCTTTGCTTACGCGCTCAATTTCTTTATCGGCCTCCGCATAGTGTTTCTCTTCAATGCCTTCGCGCACGCCGGGCAAAGTCTTGGCTCCATAGCCGGTATAAAATCCCGGCGCATAGATCAGATGCTGGTACCAGGGACGTCGCGGCAGACCCTCAGGATTCGTAAGCTTACGTTCGGCGAGCATCAACTGGTCATTCAAGGGCTGGAGCTTTTCCGTCGAATTTGTACTGGCAAATGCTTTGGCTGCTTTGGTGTAGCGCTCCGCGCTGCGGTCCAGCGCGTTCTGTGCGTTGTCCAGCGGGGCGAAGTTGAGGAAAGGAGGAACCTCTTCTTTCTTTGGCGCGAAGGTGGGGCGACGCGGATCAGAGATGGCCGTGTACACGCCATCATCCAAATCCTGGTTGCGATTGCGGACTTCTTCCTGCCGGTCCTTGAGCAGCTTCTTCACTTCATCTGTGTAGCGATGGATGGTGTCGGCGAAATCGGAGAAGTCATAGGGCAGAACGTCAGCGTCAGCAAATCGCATGACCATGGTGCCCACAGTTTGCGAGAGCGCACGGCCATAGATGAAATCTTTGTCAGAGAAATGGGTGTACCAGTAAAAGTCGTCATAAATGGAGTGGTAAATGCCGCCTTCATCCTCGCCGCCGTAAGCAACATTCAGAGAAGCAATGCCGAGATGGTCAATGAAAGGCGGTGAAATCACTGCCCGAGCCTAGCGCGCCAATGCGAAGATCGGCACGCGAGCGCGCATCCTTCTTTTCCTCCGCGCTGCCATGTACCAGCCGCCCGGCCTTTCCACGCTTCCATACAGAGATGTTCTTTTCAGGATCATTGATGTCCCGGGCCACGCCGTTGACGAATTTCTCCAGCGAGTGTGATCCTTCAACGCCAAGATAGCCGCGGCCATTACCGTCTGTGTTGATATAGATGGCTGCATGCTGCTTCAATTCCTCCGCATGGTATTCAGCCCATTCGGTGGAGCCCAGCAGCATGGGTTCTTCACCGTCCCACGCGCAATAAATGATGGTGCGCTTCGGCTTCCAACCCTGCTTCAGCAGAATGCTCAGCGCGCGGGCTTCTTCCAGCAACGCGATCTGCCCGGAAATGGGATCTTCTGCCCCATTCACCCAGCCGTCATGGTGGTTGCCGCGCACAATCCACTGGTCGGGCGATTCTGATCCAGGAATCTTGAAGACCACGTCATAGACAGGCTTGATATCCCAGTTGAATTGCAGCCTGAGATGAACTTTTGCCGGCCCAGGGCCAAGGTGATATGGGATTGGCAGGCCGCCACGAAAACTTTCCGGAGCCATGGGCCCGGTAAGCGCCTTAAGGAGCGGCTAGCGCGTCTCCGTATGAGATGGGCAACACGGGAATCTTAGTAATGGTGGGCGCGTCTTTTATCGCCAGCCGCTTAACGTTACCTTTGGCGCCAACGCCGGGAGTGAGCGGATCGCCCGGGTATATGGGCATATCCAGAACGCTGCCGCGCTGTACACCGTTCTCATTGCGCATGGGGCCGGCGGGGAAAACGTCATCCTGGGTATAGCCATCATCTTTGGGATCGGAATAGATGATGCAGCCGATGGCCCCATGTTCGGCCGCGACCTTCGGCTTGATGCCGCGCCAGGAATTTCCGTAACGCGCAATCACGATTGCGCCCTTCACTGAGATGCCGTGACGATCCAGCTCTTCATAATCTTTGGGCAAGCCGTAATTTACGTAAACCAGCGGAGCGGTGACGTCACCATCAATGGAATAGGCATTGTAGGTGGGGAGCTGTTCGCTCTGCTGATTGGAGGTTGGATCACCGGCAACCGGCGGTTCCTGAAGTTTGGCCGTGAATTTTGTGGGAGCCAGGAGTTCAAGTACTCGCTCTTTGGGCGTGGGGAAAAGTACATCAAAGGTTTCAATCTCAGCATTCAGGCCCCAGGACTTGAACTGCGCCAATATCCACTCAGCGTTCTGCTTGTCATAAGGCGAGCCAACGTGGTGAGGATGCGCGCTCAATCGCTGCATGTTGTCGCGCATGATGGCCGGATCAGGGATGGCCTTGAATTTGCTTTCCCAGTCACGCTCTGCGGGCGAACTGGCGTTGGTAAAGCCAAACAGAGCATCATCATCAATACTGGCAGGCGACGCGCCAGTGGTGGCGGCAAACACAAAAGCGGCACAGAGCAGAGAGACCAAAAACCTACGATGCATTAATTCTCCTCAGCAGCAACAGGGAGCAAATTGTACAGCAGAGCAGGCCCGTGGCGCATGGTGAATGATGAATGATGAATGATGCCTGTTGCTGCCGAAGCAAGAGAATCTATACCCGTGCGGAGTCGGCGCGCCAGTTGGTCACGGATTTCTTGAATCTGGCGCGGCTCAGATTTTCAGCCAATGCGCGCTGAACCAGCCCGGGCAGCTCGCCATCTGAGGCGAAACGCAAGCCGATAAGCTGCGAGTCAGATAGTTCCCCCACGCGCGAACGCAACGGCTCCTGAAGAACAGAAGACAAGCCTGAACCGCTCTTCCAGACGGATGACGCGGTCTTGCACGCTCAAAGCATAAAAACGGACCTTCAGTACGGCAACCAGGGCCGCCATGGCAATCACGACAAACCAGGCACTCATCAATGTTGGAACATGGTAAGCGTGGAGGGCAGCCACGATCACACTGACGAAGGCAACAGGCAGGCTGAAGAAATGAAACATGGGATCAAACCGGGTGTGATTGGAAAAGTTCTGCGACGACGGATCATTAGCCATAAGGACAGTTCTCCTGAATACTGATGACGTTTGGCGTTGCGCTAAATTGTGGCAAGAATGTGCGAATGCAAAATTATCAGAGAATCGACGGGCTGCCAATGCGTTTAGAATGAAGCGCCGGAGCACAGACAAAGCGAATGTCTAAATACATTGGGGCCATTGACCAGGGCACTACCAGCACGCGCTTTATCATCTTTGATCGCACGGGACAGATATTGAGCTGCGCGCAGCGTGAACACCGCCAGATCTATCCACGTCCGGGCTGGGTGGAGCACGATCCGGCCGAGATATGGCAGCGCACGCTGGAAGTGGTGGATGAGGCGATGCGGCAGTCCGGTCTGCAAGCACAGGACCTGGCCGCCGTGGGCATCAGCAATCAGCGCGAAACTGCAATGCATGTGGGACCGCAACACCGGAGAACCAGTCGCGAATGCCATTGTCTGGCAGGACACGCGGGTGGAAACTCAAGTCGCCAGGCTTGAGCAGGAGCTTGGATCGGAATTCTTCCGCGGCAGAACCGGCCTGCCTCTGTCCACTTATTTCAGCAGCCTGAAAATTGCCTGGTTGCTGGAGAATGTTTCCGGACTGCGCTCGCGCACCGATTCAGGCGACATTCTTTTCGGTAATGTTGATGCCTTTCTCGCCTGGCATCTGACTGGAGGCAAAAGCGGAGGCATTCACGTGACAGATGTTACCAATGCTTCGCGCACCCAGTTGATGAATCTCCGCACTCTGGCATGGGACGCTGAGTTGCTGCGCGCATTCGATATTCCGGAGGCGATTCTGCCACGTATCGCTTCCAGCAGCGAGGTGTACGGCGAGATCGCACAAGGAGCGCTCAAAGGTGTTCCGCTCGCAGGCATTCTGGGCGACCAGCAGGCCGCGCTCGTGGGACAAACGTGCCTGGAAACAGGTGAAGCCAAAAATACCTACGGCACGGGCTGCTTTCTGCTGATGAACACCGGCAAGAAAATAGTCCCATCAACGCACGGCCTGATCACAACGGTCGGCTATAAATTTGGAAGTTCGGAAACGATTTATGCGCTGGAAGGAAGCGTTGCTATTGCGGGCGCGCTGGTGCAGTGGCTGCGCGACAATCTTGGCTTGTTCGCCAGCAGCGCGGACATTGAAAAGCTTGCATTGACAGTGAAAGATAATGGCGGCGTTTATTTTGTTCCGGCGTTTTCAGGGCTGTTTGCGCCTTACTGGAATGGCAACGCGCGCGGAGTGATCGCCGGCTTGACGCAGTATGCCAACAAAGGGCATCTTGCACGCGCGGTGCTTGAGGCCACGGCGTTTCAGACGCGTGATGTAGTGGAAGCCATGGAAAAGGATTCAGGCATTCCCATGACCAGCCTGCGCGTGGACGGAGGCATGGTGGTGAATGAACTGCTGATGCAGTTTCAGTCCGACATTCTCGACCGGAACATTCTGCGGCCCAAAGTAAGTGAAACCACCGCGTTGGGAGCTGCGTACGCTGCTGGATTGGCCGTGGGATGGCTGCGCGATTTGAATGAAGTCAGGGCGGCATGGACGGCGGAGCGGACTTGGACGCCGGCCATGGACGCTTCAGCGCGCGAGGAAAAATACCGGCTGTGGAAGAAGGCAGTGGGAAGGGCGTTTGATTGGGTTTAGCCGGACTTCAGCGGCTGAAGCCCAAGAGTTTTGAAGCCGACATTTTCGAGCAAAACATGTCTGCGCAGAACACTCTTGAGCCGAAGACTTTTGAACCCAACACTTTTGAAGGTTCTGACCTCAAATTTTTGAGCCCAAGACTTTTGCGTTCACGGCAGGCAGTGATTCTGCTTCACTGTCCGGCTCAACTCATTTGGGTGGATGCATCAGCACGGAACTTGCCGGACATTCCCGCAATGACCTGGCGCACGATTGGATTTTCAGGTCCTTGCTCATGCAGACTTCAACGCCAACCAGTTCCTGGGCATGGCAGGAGATGCGAAAGGCATCCGCAGGGGCATGGTTTGCCGCGGCAAAGCTCTGATCAAGGTCTTTCGGAGGAACGGACTTGTCGCCGGCGAGATTCTTAAATTGGTCCGGCGGCTGCACAGACTTGAACGCCTGTTCCACTTTGGCGAAGTAGTCCTGCGAAGATAAGCCGCTGCACGTGCCGTGCTTTTCCCATTCGTGCTGAATCATTCCGCGGCTGGGGAAATATTCCAGCATATGGCGGACCAGGTCTCCGGCAACAGGACTCGCAGTCTGGCAGCTCATGGGCGGTTGGCCTTCATTTGATTGCGGCCACAATCCATGCAGAACAAATCCTTTGTGATTGCCGGTGCGGCACTCGTTGGAGTTGTCACCCGGATGTTCGGCACAGTAGTTGGGCGCCCAGGAAAGTGACAGCAGGTAATAATCAAAATTTCCCTGCTGGGTTGTTTGCTGCTTGTGTTGCTTGCGGCGCTTCGGCAAAGCCGGTGAAAGCAAACTGGCACACATCACGATCAGCAATAGAACCTTCCCTGCCCCACCGCTCATCTTCATGCCGTCTCCGTTCTCTCTTTTTGAAATCATGAGTCTCTCTGCTTATCAGCTCTGACGATCTTACGCCGTCTCTTTAGACCACCCGCTTGTCTCGGCTGGAATCCAATTTTTCTGTAAAAACGCTGGATCCTGTTAAAGCTGCTGGATCCACTTCAGGAGGAAGCCAGTGAACATCCCATTCCTGCTCGGCCGCGTCGCCTTCGGCGGATTTTTCATTTACAACGGCATCAATCATCTCAAACAGCGCAAATTTCTGGCGCAATATGCCGGGAGCAAAAACGTGCCTGCGCCCGAAGCCGTGGTGGCGGGAACCGGAGTGATGCTGATCATGGGAGGCGCCAGCGTTCTGCTGGGAATCAAGCCAAAGCTGGGAGCAGCAGCTATTGTAGGGTTCCTGGCAGGCGTCTCTCCTGTCATGCACGATTTCTGGAAAGCAGAAGACCCCAACCAGCGCATGAATGACATGATCAACTTCAGCAAGAACATGGCCTTGCTGGGAGCTGCCGTAGCCTTGATGGGAGTTAAGGAACCGTGGCCGGCAAGCGTGCCCGCGGCACGCCCGGAAGAAAAATACAGCAGCTACACGGAAGACATCATCGCAGCGTAGTTGCTTTTCAGCCATCGCACATTTGAAGAGCGAAGACCAAAGCAAAGAGGTTCAACTGAAATGGATCGCAGAGATTTTGTCCGAGGCATGGTCTTGACCGGAATATCAGCATCAATAGGCGGAAGAATGATGGCCCAGAACAACGATCCAAACGCTTCATCACAGCAGGCTCGTCACAGCAGTTCGTCACAAAATACAGATGAGAAGTCAGCGGGTGGAATGATTTATCGCCGGCTGGGAAAAACAGGAGAGCGCGTTTCCGCCATCGGCCTGGGAGGTTTTCACATTGGCCAGCCCAAGCTGACAGATGACGAAAGCCTGCGCCTGATCAGAGCGGCCATCGACGGCGGCATCACCTTCATGGACAATTGCTGGGACTACAACCAGGGCGCCAGCGAAGTGCGCATGGGGAAAGCATTGAAGGACGGCTATCGCCAAAAAGTTTTTCTGATGACCAAGCTCGACGGCCGCACGAAGCAGGAAGCCTCGAAACAGATTGACGAGTCACTGAAGCGCCTACAGACCGATCATCTGGACCTGATTCAACATCATGAAGTGATCCGCTTTGATGATCCTGACCGCATCTTCGCGGAGAATGGCGCCATGGAGGCCACTCTGGAAGCCAGAAAGGCCGGAAAGGTGCGCTATATCGGTTTCACCGGCCACAAAGATCCGCACATACATCTTTATATGCTCGAGGTCGCGGCGCGGAACAACTTCCATTTTGATACAGTGCAGATGCCGCTGAACGTGATGGACGCTCACTTCCGCAGCTTTGGCAAAATGGTGCTTCCAAAGCTGGTGGAACAGCAGATCGGCGTGCTGGGAATGAAGTCGATGGGTGACAAGATCATCCTGAAAAGCGGCGCAGTGCAGGCAACCGAGTGCCTGCGTTATGCGCTCAGTTTGCCAACGTCAGTGGTGATTACCGGAATTGAGAGCCAGCAGATATTGCAGCAGGCTCTCGATGTGGCTAAAAACTTCAAGCCGATGAGTAAAGAGGAAACCGCGCAACTTCTGGCGAAGACAGAAAAACTGGCTGCCAAGGGCGAGTTTGAGCTGTTCAAGACGTCAGCGCATTTTGATGGCACTGCGCATCATCCGGAATGGCTCGGTGGCCAGAGTCCTGCGGTGGATAAGCTGGCGGGGCCCCCAGCTAGAGCTCGTAATGGCAGTCTCAAGATGAAGGTACAGCAGAAACATGACCGCCGTCTAGGAGTAGCGTCTTAATCGGATTAAGGCTTCTCCGGTCGCACTCTGCAACTGCATGGCAGCCACTTTCCGCATCTGAGTAAATGCGCCCACAGTTGTCTAACATTTTATAGAGTTAACGGAGAATTTACACAAAATGAAACGGCTATTAACAATTGCATTTGCATTTCTGGTGACATGCTCAATCACTGTGTTTGCACAATCGACCAGTGATGCAGCCCAGACAGATAACCAAGCTGCCAAGACAGACAAGAAAGTCGACAAGGCAGAAAAGAAAGAAGCCAAGGCAGCAGCCAAAGGCAAGGACATGAGCCTGACCGGCTGGGTTAAGTCGGAGGGCGGCAAAACCACTTTCGTAAATGACAAAGACAAACAGAGCTGGGACATTTCAAACCCTGACGCGGTGAAAGGCCATGAGGGCCATCACGTTTCAATCAAAGCCAAGTTGAATGAAGCCGATCATTCACTTACGGTCGATAAGCTGAAAATGATGCGCAAGGCGCAAGCAGACGGAAGAAACAAAGAAGGAAGAAGAAAAAGAGAAGAAGTAATCGCTCACCTTCAGCGCATCTAAATGTTGGAACCAGGAGACGGAGGCAATGCTTCCGTCTCTTTCTTTTTGAGCGGCTTGAACCTTTGCTATATCTCCTGGCCTGCGCTAAGGTGAAACGGTGGCGCAACTTCCCCGTGACGATCACAAACTGGTCCAGATTGTGGACGCTGCTCTGGCTGACGCAGCGCGTAAAAGCGGTGCATGGCTGGCGTGTCGCCCTGGATGCACGCAGTGCTGTGTTGGGCCATTTGCAATTTCGCCGCTTGACGCTGCCCGTCTGCAAGAGGGCTTCAGGCAACTTGGCAGAAGCTGATCCGCCGCAGAGCCGAGCGAATGCGCCAGCGCACGCGCGCATCGGTGGCTCGACTGACGCCGAATTTTCCCGGCGATCCCGCCACGGGCTTTTTGTTCGATGATGCCGATTCCGAAGCCGCCTTCGCCGAGTTTGCCGATGATGAAGTCTGCCCTGCACTTGATCCGCAGACCGGAACATGCGATCTGTACGCGTGGCGACCGATGACATGCCGGACCTTCGGACCGCCGGTTCGTTCTGGTCCGGAGCAAGGCTTGGCCGTGTGCGAGCTTTGCTATCACGGCGCCAGTGATGAACAGATCGCAGCCTGCGAGATGGTTCCCGATCCGGAGAATCTGGAAGCAAAAGCTTTTACAGCAGATGAAAGGCGGCGATACCATTGTGGCGTTTGCTTTGCGGAAGAGGTAATTCGCCTGACCCCGTCGCCATTCATAGTCCCGAAACAACAGCTCTAAATTCGCACGCCGAGGGGCGGCTATCTTTGCCATCCACGCCCAAATAAAAACTTTAAAGCCGCACATCTGAAATCCCATCACCTCCGTAATACCAGCGTGGAGGTAGTCAAAATGTTTCGTAAGTTCCCCCGCTGGGCGGCCGTAATTACGGTCATGGCGCTTGCATTTATTTCTGCTGCACATGCGCAGCAGATCAACGTGAACCAAACCGAAGGCTTTGGCAAAGACAAGCTGCTGGTCTTTACCTACGGCCAGAATTTTTCCTGCATACATCAGCCTTTTGATGATCTGGACAACAACGGCAAGGTGGCAGCCGTGGATCCGGCGGAATTCCAGCGCCCGCGCTGCCTGGTTGGTGAGCAGCCCACGATTGGGCCGACCGGCGAGCCGATCAAAGAAGTACAAAAGCTGTATGTGATTGCGCCGTTCTTTGAAACCAATCCCAGCGAGCCGGCTTTCACGCCCGAACTGGGCGCGGCGCTCAAGCAGTTGTTCGGCTTTGTGCCTGATGCTTTCAAAACCCATCCCGGCGTTGCCGTGCAGTGCCCTGAACCTGGCCCACCCACCACTGCGCAGACCGGCGCTCCCGGCACCTGCACCATGCACACCAACATGATTGATCTGGGTCCGCTTCTAGCCGAACTGGGCGCCGTTCCCAAGGGCACACCCGTGGTCACTCCGACCATCAACCACAGCCACATCATTGACCAGCAATTGCACACCGGGCCAATCTGGTGGCAGGTGGTATCAGTGCTGATCACTGATCCCAGCCAATGGCCGACCGCCGACGGCAAACACGGCATCACCTCACTGGAAAAGTTGCGCCGCGCACAATCACTGGGCCAGGCAAGCGCAGATGTTCCAACCAATTTCTTCCTGTTCTTTGGATCGGACGACAAGAACCATCACTAAATCCGTGAATCATGGATGAGCCCGGCGATTTCTCAACCATCAAAGAGCCCTGTCAGCAATTGACGCATGGCAGGGCTCTTACCCACTTGCGGTTGGCTCGCTGCAAGGGGTCCTGCTTCGAATCAGGCTCCGGCGGAAACTTCCACATCAGAAATTGTGCCTCTGGGGACGATGTAGCGCTGGGTTCGCGGAAATTTACCGAGCAGTCCCAGAAAGAAAAAACCGGCGGCACACACAACGAATGTGATCAGGCGAAGCTCGCCCAGCTTTGCAGGTGAAAGGTCCATAAAGCGCCCAAGCCGCCACATGGCCCAGCCAACAAGCTGTGTGGGAACCACCGTCCACACAGCAATATAGAACCAGCCTTTCTCTTCGCCTTCACCACGGGTGGAGCGGCGCGCACGCGGCGTGATGTCAAAGATGGTGGCCAGAACAATGGCGCCGGCAAGAACGTAATATAAGCTGCTGTAAAGGTGATCAATCTGGTATTTCCCCGCGACCACATTGATCACCAGGCCGACCAGGTTGATGGTGAAAGGCACAAGCAGGTCAATCCACGCCGAGGTGTAACAGATCACGCGATACCACAGGTTGGGCTTCTCTTCGCCGTAATGCGTGATGTAAGGGCGTAGCTCGCAGCCGGGCAGCCGCGCGACATAACCTCGCCAGGCGCAGATGGCTGTGACAATGCCAAGCCAGATCCAGTGACGACGGTCAGGCCCATGAGCATAGAGAGCCGCGGTGAGATGGCCGGGAAGAATCCAGAAAACCCATATCCAGAGAGGGACATGCAGCACGCGGTAATAACCCTTGTTACGTTCACGCTCGACCACTTTTTTCATGCAGGGGATAGCTCCGCTATGCATTGTAAATGGTTCTGTTTTGCGCTCGCCGGCTAAGCGCGTACATGTGCGCGACCTCACCCCCTGGGGTCCCTCAACTAGGATTGCAAAGCACTTGCCTCAGAGCATCCCAAGCTATGCCTTCTGACGTGAGGTGCACCCTTGGAGTGAGACAGAAAGTTCATCCCAGTTATGTGTTTTTGATGGGTGAACCCCTGGAGTGAGACAGTCGATAGTGTCATAGTGCAGGCTCGATGTTCTCCAGCAGGGGGTTGGGGTTCGGGGAAGGGGACGGCGTTTGAGTCCCCGTCCCCGATCCCAGTAATGTATTAGCCTGTCCAAAGGTGTACGTTACCGTTGCCAGCTTCAGACTTTGGTCCTGGCTCTGCGCTCGCTCAAACTCTTCCGGAGTACGATACCCCAGCGCCGAGTGCAGCCGTTTTCTGTTGTAGTACTGTTCCATGAACTCTTCCAGGTTTTCCCGCAGATGTTCCAGATCGCGATACGCGCTGGCGTAAATCTCTTCCCGTTTCAGCGTCTGCATGAACCGCTCGCAGCGCGCATTGTCATACGGATTCCCCGGCCGACTCATGCTCGCCACCATCTGGTGTTCCTCCAGCAACGCTACATACGCGCGACTCGCGTACTGCGCTCCGCGGTCCGAGTGATGCACCACTCCCGGCGAGGGCTGCCGCTGAGCAATCGCCTTCTCCAGCGCCCTGATCGCCAAACCGCTGCTCAGACTCCGGCTCAACTCCCAGCCCAGCAGCTTGCGTGAGTACGCGTCCAGCACCACCGCCAGAAACACAAACTCGCCCCATACCTGGATGTAGGTGATGTCCGCCACCCATAGCTGATTGACTCCCGTCAGTTTCATGCGCCGAGCCAGGTTTAACGCTATCTCCAGCGTGTGATTGGAGTCTGTGGTCATTACAAACTGCTTCCGTTGCAGCGCCAGCAGATTGTCTTCCCTCATCAGCCGCAACACCCGCTTGTGATTCACCACCATCCCCAGCTTCTGGTTCAGCTCAAACCATACCCGGCGGTAGCCGTATCGTCGTCGATGCTCCACCACGATCTTCTGCATCGCCGATCGCACCAGCATCTCTTCTTCCACCGGACAATGTTCAGCATAGTTGCGGTAGTACCCTGCTCGACTCACCGCCGCCACCTGGCACATCTCTCCACACTCAACCCACACCGGCTTTTACTCTCTCCACTCTCACTGCCCTGCACAGGCATTACTTCCCGGATCTGGTCGTAGACCCCGGCTCGCCACCGCTTTCGCTCTGCCGGCGTCGTGCCTCGACCTTGTGCAAGGCACCCCGCAAAAAATCCACTACCAGCACCTTCTCCGCCAAGGCCTTCTTCAGATGTTCCACCTCTTTGGCCAGTGCCTTCTCCCGCCGCCGCCCCGGTATGTCCAGTTCCGGCGCTAACCTCTCCCGCCAGCGCAATAGCCCCCGCCGGTCCACTCCCAACTCCGCCGCCACCGTCCCCAGCTTCTCTCCAGCCTTCAGCCTCTCCACCGCCGCTTCCCAGAACTCCAAAGCTTTCTGCTTTGCTCCTCTTACATTCGCCACTCCCAGCTCCTTTCCTGTTTGCTGGGGATATTATCTCTGTCTCACTTTTGGGGTGCAGCACAATGCGGCCTTGTTCGCTAAATTCGCGGCTGGCTTCGCCGTTCCGATCTCGGCGATGTCGCGCGATGACGTCGATCTCGGCGATCGCCGCTACCCACCCCTTGATCCCAAGCTCTAAAGGACTTAGCGGAAAAATCCCAAGGTTTGATGATCGGCCTTGATTTGCGATCACCAAACCTTAGGGTTTCTCCGTGGCCCAAAGTATTCCCTCGAATGATGCGAATGGCTGTTGAGGCCCGCAAACTTAAGTTTTCAAAGAACTCTCGCGTCGGCTCCTGAGGGCTTCGTCACTATGCTTCAAATCGTTCCGCAAGGCAACAGATAAAAAGCCAAAAGTTTCTGCTCATGCTCGTCATTGCAACCGGGGCGCCCTTGATTTTTCTCAACATGCATTGCAATGATATTTTGGTTTCCTGGGACATCCATGCCCGTGGTTTCATATATCTTCGGTTTCGCCGGTGCCCTGGCGGCCATGGCCATTACGCAAAAAATCTGTGCGCTTTTTGACTCTCAGAAGTTTCCCGCCCCCGGACGGATCATCGCCATTCCAAACGGCCGCATGCATGTAAAACAAATGGGTCATGGCTCCCCCGCTGTTGTTCTGGAAGCCGGCATTGCGGCATCCACGTTGAACTGGAGTTTGCTCCAGCCATTACTCGCACAAAATTCAGCGACGTATAGTTATGATCGTGCGGGATTCGGTTGGAGCGTTGCACGCAACAGCGGATGTTCGCTGGCAGAAATCGCGAACAACCTCCATGCCACCGTGGCGGCGCTTGACCTTCCCCGGCCTTACATCCTGGTGGGTCATTCTTTTGCCGGATTGATTCTCCGCGAATACTCACTGCGCTTTGCTGATGAGATCGCCGGCATTGTCGTTATCGATCCCCTCACCCCGGAAGAGTGGCTTAAGCCAACCCGGGCGCAGCACTGGATGCTTCGCCGCGGCATATGGTTCTCGCGCATCGGCGGTGTGCTCGCCACGTTCGGCGTGGTCCGTGCCTGCCTGTGGCTTCTTCAACGCGGTAATCCTTCCGCCCCGCGCGGCGTATTGAAGATTGTTCGGTGCTAAAGCCAGTGAAACAGTTGAACGCATTCTGCGGGAATTAACCAAGCTTCCGCCCGATGTTATGCGGGTTATCCGCGCCCGCTGGAGTAACCCTCGGTTTTTCTGGACCATGGCGGATTACATCCTGTCTCTGCCCCGATGTTCCGCGGAAACCATCGCCCGCAATATTCCCGCGCACCTGCCCGTCACCGTGCTCTCCGGCGCGCACCAGTCACCGGAGCGATTGCGGGAACACGCCGCCATTGCCGCGCATTCGCAAAATGGCAGGCATATCATCGCCAACAAAGGCGCCCACTGGATCCACCTTGATCAGCCTGAACTCGTGGTTGAAGCTGTCACCGAAATGACCGCACTTCTGGCGCGCTCGGCCGCCAGCGCAAAAACCTAAGCGCCGAAGGGGGTGATCGCAACCTGGTTCCGTTCTGCCATCCGCAAATGAAAGCCCGGCACTGAGTACCGGGCTGGAGATCAATTCAGACTTCTACTGCGGAGGCGCCTCTTTGCTCTGGTCGTCCACACCGTTGGTCGGCTGAGCCGGCAAGGGTGGTGGCGTGAGCCAGGTTGGAGGATTGACGAAGTCAAAGAACTCGGTCATATCGTCGGCGGCGGCGTCACGGGCGGTGAGCGGCGCCAGGCCGAATCGGGTTTCAATGAGCTTGAGCAGCGATGTAGTTTCGCGGTTCACATGGGAGACGAAATGCGGCTTCACCCAGGGTGACACCACAATCAACGGGACGCGGAATCCGCTAAGCGTGAAATCGCCCGGCAGATCGGTCGGGCCTAATTGCGGGGGATCGGCGTCTGGCGGTACTACGGTATAAGGCGGCACATGATCGTACAGTCCGCCGCCTTCGTCATAGGCAAGAATGAAGGCGGAATCGTGCCAGGCGGGGCTGGCCATCAAGGCGTCAATAATTGACTTAACGTATGCGGCGCCGAGCTGTATGTTGCCGTCTGGATGCTCGTCAAAGGTTTGAGGCTGGGTGCCAGGAGGCGGATTTGGATCGTTGCCATTTTCAATGAAGATGAACTGCGGCAAGTCCTGATCAGCCGTGGGGCTGGCCAGAAGCGCGAACAGATTCTTGATGGGTTCGGTTTTTGTGCTGATGGCCGGATTGCTCCAGTCGGCAAAGCCGGCAAGGAAGATTCCGCTGGAGTAATAGTAGCGCCAGTTCACGCCGGCGTTTTGCAGGCTGGAGAAGATGGTAGGGCAGGTCCAGGGTGCGTGTCCGCCGTCAGAGGGGAAAATTCGACCTTGCGACGTGGCGCAGAAGAGGTATTGCCGATTGGGAACGGTGTTGGCCAGCAGCGATGAATGGAACGAATCGCTGACGCCAAACTGTGTGGCCAGTTCGTAGTAATAGGGCAGATCGGTCTGGTCGTAGTAACCAAGCGCGCGCAGTCCGGAGTTATCAAAATTCTCAGGCAACGGAATGCGTGGTGATGGCAAAGCGATCCATCTTGAACGTGCCGTCAGCCTGCTGGTCAATATCGAAATGGCTTTCATCCCAACTGGGAGAGAGGTTTTCAGTACGCTCAGTCACCTGATGGAACGGATGGCCGGTGCCGCCGCCAAACAGCGGAACCAGGATATTAGGATCGTAGCCGGCATTGATCTGATAGGGCACGCCTGGACCGAGCCGGGCGGTTGCATATTCGCCAAGCTTGCTGAAGTAGTTATCGAAGCTGCGGTTCTCCTGCACCATGATGATGATGTGCTTGAGCGTCTGGAGATTGCCGCCTCCGGCTGAAACGGTGACGGTTGCGGCTGCGGTGGTCACGTTGCCGGCGGCGTCAGTAGCCGTGATGGTGTAGGTGGTGTTGGCCGTTGGCGAAACAGGTGTTGATCCGGCAGGGGCCGCAACCGTTCCAATACCGTTGTCAATGCTGAGAGAAGCCGCGCTGGTTGAAGTCCAGCTTAGCGTGGATTGTGCTCCGGACGCGATATTGGCCGGAGTGGCTTTAAGCGTAACTCCCAAAGCTGTAGATACCGTGACGGAGGATGTGGCGGTCGCCGTGCCATTCGTGGCGGTAATGGTATAGGTTGTGGGCGTAGCCGGAGAGACAGGAACAGAGCCGGTAGCGCCAGTGACAGGTCCAACGCCCTGATCAATACTGAGCGAAGTCGCGTTGGCGCTGGTCCAGCTTAAGACCGCGCTCTGGCCGGCGGCAACTTTTGCCGGGGTTGCCGTAAGCGTGACGCTGAGAATATTCACGTTCGCAGTGGAGGTTGCTTTCTGGCCGCCAGAGCCGGTTGCAACCGCAGTGTAAGTGGTGGCATGCGCGTGGGAACAACCGTCACAGAGCCGGAGAGAGCGAGAGCCGTCTGGTCTTCCGCCAGAATCGACGGCGTAATCGTTACCGAGTTGGCGTTTGTGCTGTTCCATGAAATCGTGGTTGTCTGACCTTGGGCGATGATTGCCGGTTGGGCAGTGATAGTGATCGTGGCGGGCCCAGCTGTTGGCGTGGGCGTGGGGCTTGGGCTGGGACTGGGTCCTGGATTACCGCCGCCGACACCGGTACAACCTGTAAAAGCTAACAATGCAAGACTAAGAAGGAATATGAACAGTACGCGCATTAATTCAGGTTTGGGCATTGGCCTCTCACACTTCTGGGAACATGCCGTGAGATGTGAAAGCAGCAGCTCAGGTTGGCTTCGCTTTGTGTCGCTGCGCTCCAAACCGCAGAACAATATGGAACGTGGTTGATGTCACAATGCTCTGTAGCACGCCGATTCAGACGCGCAAGTCGGGTTCGCCGCGTGGAGGTGGTTCCCTATCGCGTGGCCACTGCGATCCAGGCTTTGCGCCTTCGTGTTCATCCACGATCCGCGCCAGTTTTTCCGCCGTGGACCATGAACTGACCCGGCTCCATCCTGATTTCTGGTTGCCGATGAGCAACGCCGACTGGTGCCGTTGTGGGATGGCAACATACAAACCGAGTGATTTCAGGAGGGCCTCCATATCTTCTTTTTTGCCGCTCACCAGGCTCCATCCCGGGCCGACATGAAATTTTTCACCCCAGGCCTTCATATGTTCGGGAGTGTCATTTTCAGCATCGACACTCACCGAGATGAAAACCACTTCCCGTCCCATCTTGTCGCCCAGGACTTTGGCCAGTTGAGCGAGTTTTTCCTGCGTGATGGGACAGTAGGCAGAACAATTCGTTAGAAAACTTGTGATCACGGCAACGCGGCCCCTGATCACGTCAGAATTAAAACGCACGTGCTCCCCGAATTGATTCACCACCTGAACGTCAGGAACTGAGAGTTCAACGGTGGAACTGGGAGGATTGACTGTTTGCGCGAAAGGTTGTTGGGCCAGAAGCGGCCGGGCGAACAAAGGCAAGGCACACATCGCCAGGGCGATTACCGGAAGTTTCAAGGTTTTCATATCCGTCTGTTTAAGCTGCTACTGCGTTGCCGGCATCATCCCAGAGGCATTTGTAGCGAACCAAGTGGAAAACAACGGGAAGGTAGAGGCCGGGTTCGGAAGAGAGAAGGATCTTAAATTATTAACAGAAAAAGAGCTGAGGCTTGGGTTCGCAAGACAAATAAGGCCTGCCGTTGTTGTTTTGTGCAAAGGCAGGCCTTGAGGAATCGTCACAGCGCTCTGTGATCTTCGGCAAATTCTTGGTTTATTTAATAATCGCCGCTCCCGCCGCGGCGCAAACACCATCATGATCACTGGTATCGCCGGAGACGCCAACGGCTCCAATGATTTTTCCATCGGCAAGCAGGGGAATGCCGCCTTCCACGGGCACCGCGCCTTCAAGGGCAAGCACGCGCAGGCCGGCGCCGCCGCCTGCCAGAGCGTCTTGCAACGCCTTGGTTGGCCGTTTATACAATGCCGCCGAGCGGGCTTTATTCACGGACACCTTGGCGCTGCCAAGTTGTGTGTTGTCCATTTTTTCGTAATAGATAAGATCGCCGTTGGGGTCAACCACGGCAACGGCCATGTTCCATTTATTTTTCACGGCCTCAGCCAGCGCGGCTGCGGCAACTTTTTTAGCACTCTCCACGCTGATGGGTGGACCGTAAGGATTGGGAAGCATCTGTGACTCCGTTCCCAAGGCACAGAACGTGAACATCGCAACGATCAAGGCCTTGATTGTGATTCGTAACATTGTAGCGTCCTCCTTTTCATCTCACTGCATGTAGCTCTGTACAGAAGACTAAGACCGCTTCAGGCAAGCCCGGAACTGGCTGGATAACGCGCGGCATGCACTCGCAGCAACTCAAAATGTCGCTCACGAATTTGTCGGGGAGTCTAAGTGGCGGGGAGAGAAGTGTCAAGGAATGATGCGATCATTAACTTCTTCACGTCAAACCGAGGGTTCCGTAAATAAGGCCGCGTTTTCTCCAGCGGCCGAATAGGAAGAGGGGATCTTGTGTTTGTTTGCCTGCCTCTTCGTGCTGACGCGCACAACGCTCTTCGACCTTTCACATCCTGACATTTACAATGCTTGCGATATGGAACCCATCTCGCACTACTTTTATTCAGACCGCTTAAAGCTACAGTTCTGGGATTATGGACACGAAGGCAAACCTGCCGTGGTACTGGTCCACGGCGGTCTGGATCATGCCCGCAACTGGGATTGGGTGGCGCGAAGGTTATGTGAGGATTACCACGTATATGCCCTCGATTTGCGCGGACACGGCAACAGCGCCTGGGCGCCAGGAGCCATGTATAGCGTGGCGGAACACGTGCTCGATCTCTCAGCGCTGCTGGATATCATTGACGAGTTCCCTATTCGCCTGATCGGGCATTCCCTGGGTGGCATCATCGTCCTGCATTATTCCGGCGTATATCCTGATCGCGTACAGAAGGCGGTCTCCATTGAAGGCATCGGCTTCCCCGCTACCCATCGCGTACAGGGACCTGCCAGCCAGCGTTTGAAGACATGGATTGAAAACATCCGCGATCTGGAAAAGCGCACCCAGCGCAGCTATCCCAGCCTGGATGAAGCAATGGCGAGAATGAAGGAAGCCAATCCTCATCTTTCTGATGAAGTGGCCCGCCATCTTACGCTGCATGGCACCAACTGGGATGCTGACGGTTCACTGGTGTGGAAATTTGATAACTATGCCCGCGCCATCTCGCCGCTGGGCCATCATCTGCACGATGCCGCGGAGCTTTATGGACAGATCAAGTCACCCACATTCTGTTCTGGGGACTGGAAAGCTTTGCGCCGGTGCCGGAGAATGATGTCCGCGTAAAAGCGATCCCCGATTGCCGTCTGGTAAAGGTGCCGAATGCCGGACACTGGCTGCATCATGATCAGCTGCAGCTATTTCTGCGCGAAACCACAGAGTTTCTTAAAAGCCTGATAATGAAGCAGGTTCCAGGCCAAAATGTGCGAATGTACCCTTCTGCCCGCAAATTGCCCCGGAGCAAGATCGCTTTGCTGGTTTCCGAGTTAAGGTTACCCCCGCATTAGCCGATTTAATAATTCTCCAATGAAACTGTAATGCGGAGTCGGTAAAACGAGTATGCAGTCGAGTGAAATAGAATCTCCCTAAAGACGGGTTTGGAGTCCTATTCCGGAGGAGTCCATCATGGAACAGAGTTATTTAGTAAGCGTAAGCGCACTCAAAGAGATATTGCAACCACTTGCCACCGAAGACGCGCGTTACCGCCTGATCAATGGACGGGACATCGTTACGGTCATCCACTTCGGCCCCTCGGGGCTTCTTCGCCAGGTGGCTTTTCCCGTCGCTTTCCGCATTCCTGATGTTGATGAAGATGAAGGCACATTGATCCTGATGGTGGCCACGGAACGCAGCCGCGAATGGGATGGTTTCTGGTCGCCGGTGGAGTCGCGACTGGTAAGCGCTTCAACCAACGCCACGGCGTAGGTTGGCGGCACGATTTTTGTCGACGGCGTAGCGGTCGTTTTGCGTTCTCTCCGTGATTGACTTCAGGCCGAAACTGACCGACCGCGACGCTTCCCCGCATGGGCTTTGTGCGCTTGCATAACGTCTGTCCATGATCCTTCACCAATAGAAATGGCAAGTAGCTAAAGGATAAAATCCAGCAGCTGTTCCCAGCGAGACATCTTCTATAATTCCGGGTTGCATCTTATAGGCAACAACGCAGCCGGCCCCTGCATACCTGAATCAAACTCAAAAGGATCATTATGAGAGCACGTAACTTTGCTGCCCGGCCACTTGCCATTCTGCTGGCTTTACTGATGGCGCTTCCGCTGGAGGCATCCACCCCGAGTTCCACCCCGGTTTTGCCCGATCCAGGCCAGCCCGGCATGAGCCGTCAGCAGCAAGAGCAGCTTGGACTTCAGGCCGTGGGAGAGGTCTATCAGCAGATGCCGGTGCTGCCCGATTCCAGCCCAGCCACACGCTATGTTCAGGAGTTGGGCCGCAAGCTGCAAGCCGTGATCCCGGCTGACCGTTCCTGGCCTTACCAGTTTCACGTGATACCGGCTGCGGACATCAACGCCTTTGCACTGCCTGGAGGACCAATCTTCGTAAACCTTGGCACCATCCAGGCGGCTGACAATGAAGCTGAGCTGGCAGGCGTGCTGGCTCATGAGATGTCGCACGTATATATGCAGCATTCGGCCAAGCAGGCGCCCAAGGCCGCTGTAGCACAGATTGTTGCCGGTCTGGCGGGAGCCGTCCTGGGAGGAAGCGTCGGCGGTAACCTGGCGCGCATGGGAATCCAGTTTGGCGCCGGAACCATGCTGATGAAGTATTCGCGCAAAGATGAAGCTCAGGCTGATTCCGTGGGTGCCATCATTGCGTACAAGGCGGGCTATAACCCCAAGGCAATGGCTGATTTTTTCACGAAGCTGGAACAGAAGTACGGCAATGGCGGACCGCAATTGCTCAGCGATCACCCCAATCCGGGAATCGGCAGGCTGCCGTTGAGAAAGAGATTGCGCCATGGCCGCCGAAGAATTACACCGCGAACACCGGCGATTTTGCCAGCGTTAAACAGTATGCCTCAACTCAGAAACTCTATACCGCAAAGGAAATTGATGCCGGTGCAAAACAGAAGATCTGGGCGCAACAGAACCAGAAGAACGGCGCCGTGGGGCCGAGCGTACCCAAAGGACAGAGCAGCAGTGACAATGGAAATCCCGGGAATCCAACGCTCCCGCCAGTCTTTCAAATGTCTCATTCAAACAAATACAGCCAAGCGCGAGGTTTACCCAGTTCCAGCAATCGGGGTTGAGCATTTCTTATCCCGACAACTGGAAAGCGGCCGGCGATCAGAATTCCGTTACCATTGCTCCGCCCGAAGCCGTTGCTCAGAATGGGATTGCCTATGGGGCCATCATTGCAGGAGCAAATCTTGATGCAAGCCAGCTTGATCAGGCAACGCAGCAGGTCATTGAGCAGTTGAAAAAAGACAATGCCGGGCATGAAGATTTACTCATCGACGTCAAGCATTCAGGTGAACGGCCAATCCGGCCGTTCCATTCTCTTGACGGGCACATCACCGATTCAGCAAAACGGGCAACCAGTGCCTGAAAGAGACTGGCTGGTGACGCTTCCCGGCCCCAATGGCAATCTGACGTATCTGGTTTTTGTTGCGCCGGAAAACGATTTTAATCAGCTTCGGCCCACTTACCAGAAGATGCTGGACAGCTTGCAAATCAGATAATAGTGCTTGAGAGGTGGCCCGGTTCAACCCTTTTTGCCGCTCTCCTCTGAGCCTGCTTCGATCAGCTTTTTTGTCAACACCACCAAACCCAGGGCCTGCGTCCACTCTGAGACAATGTTGCCGACCACCTGTCCCCATTTTCCCTGAGGATTGGAATGAGCAAACAGCGCTACCCAGCCTGCGCCGGTGATGATCAGGAAAATGCTAAGCGAGTGCTCGCGAATACGCTCCAGCGTCTTATTGGGGTTTTTCGCCCGTCGGCTCCTTCTTGCTTTCCGCCGAGTGCTTCTCATACAGATGCTTAGTCGCCAACACCATCAACAAAACGCCTGACCAATCGGCAATCGCATTGCCAAAGAACGATCCCCAGCGCCCCTGCTCATCACTGAAGTGGTACATCACGATCCAAAACACCAGGATGGCTGTCACCACCAGTGACAAGCCGTGCCGTTTTGAGAACTTGCCCTTGGATCCGGACCGTGCTTTTTTCATTTCCCGCTCCCTCACTCATCCCGCCGAATGACCGTTAAAGAAAGATCGACAAAGTAAGATGCTGGCCCCAATGCAGGGATGGACACGCCCGTATAATGACTGATTCGTTCATCAAGAAAACCATGAGGACCCGGATGACCAGGCTGATCTCAAGCATATTGCTCGTTGGCATCATAACGTCAGGAATGCACGCGCAGCCGAACGCTGCCCAAAACAGCTCGCTCACCCCAAACCAGCAGATGGCGCGCGACATCTTCAAGGAATTGATTGAGATCAACACCACTGATTCACCTGCCGGGAACGTAACCACGGCGGCTGAAGCAGTGGCGGCGCGTTTCCGCGCTGCCGGATTTTCTAACGATGACATTCACGTGGCAGGGCCGCTGCCGAACAAGCACAATGTGGTGGTGCGCTTTCACGGAAAAAGCGCCGGGAAACCAATTCTTCTGCTCGGCCACCTAGACGTGGTGCAGGCCCTGAAGCAGGACTGGTCAAACAATCTTGATCCCTTCAAGTTCAATGAGATTGACGGATATTTTTACGGTCGCGGCACCAGTGACATCAAGCAGGGTGACACCGAACTGATCGCCAACCTGATTCGCCTCAGAGGAAAAAGAAGGGCTGGGTGCCCTCACGCGATTTCATCTGGCGCTCACCGCGGACGAGGAAAGCGGTGAATCCAACGGTGTGCAGTGGCTACTGAAAGAACATCGTGACTGGATTGATGCCGAGTTTGCATCAACACGGATGCCGGTGATTTTGAAATGCAAAAAGGGAAACAAGTGTTAATGGCGTGGAAACCAGCGAAAAGAACTACGTGGATTTCGCCCTAGAAGTGAAGAGTTCCGGCGGACATAGCTCGCGCCCGATAAAAGACAACGCCATTACCACTGGCAGCGGGCCTGGCAGAAGTTGTCACAATATGATTTTCCGGTGCAGCTCAATGAGACTACGCGCAGCTTCTTCGAACAAACCGCCGGCTTCAGGAACCCAAAGTCGCGGCAGATTTTACAGCCGTCGCCAAGACGTCACCCGATCCCGGCGGCGGTAACTCGTCTTTCTCAATCGCCCTATTATAACGCCTTCTCCGCACCACATGCGTGGCAACACTCCTTCAGGGCGGCCACGCGCCCAACGCATTACCGCAGACCGCGCGCGCGAATGTGAATTGCCGCATGCTGCCCACTGATTCCATCGCCAACGTTCAGGCAACGTTGCAGTAAGTTGTGGCTGATGACCGCATTAGTGTGACGGTAGCCAACCAATCCGGCGCCGCGCCGCCCTCACCCATTAACCCTGCCATCATGCGTGAGCTGGAGACCCTGAGCAGCAAACTTTATGGCGGCATTCCCTGTGGTTCCCGTCATGGATAGAGCGCCAGCGATGGAAAGTTTCTGCGCATGGCCGGGGATCCGACCTATGGCGTTCCCGGCGTGTTTGAGGATATGGACGACGTGCGCGCCCACGGTCGCGACGAGCGCATTGGCGTGAAAGATTTTTATGAAGGCGTGGACTTCTACTACCTGTTTATCAAAGCCTGGGCAGCCAGTAGCTCCCATTAGGCGGTGCGTCTGGCCTGCGCCAAACTGCACCGGCGGTTGTACTCTGCGTGGCAGAGTTTCCAGCCAGAGATTAGCCTTTCATCGATCCCCAGATTGGCGCCGCGCATCGCGTCAAACGGATCACACATATACCAGATGGCGTTGATCCAGCAGCGCCCTACCCACTCCTGCAATTTGCCTTCATATCCGGCGATATTCCCGTAAAACACGCGAACCGCGCTCCGGGATACTTTCATCCTGCTAAATCAAGGCCTGCTGCTTCGTCGTTTTGGAAATGATACTGGGCATGTCATTGTCTTATTGAGTAAGACACCCGAAACATTCCTCTGGAACGGAATAAGGATCGCCGCCTGCGCCGGGGTCACAGCTCACGGTGCCCCGTCATCCGTTGAGCAAAAAAGGTGTTAAGCTATGCGCCAGCACATAACAAACTCAGAACATGACAAATAAAGACAAGGTAGCCATCATTGGCGCCGGTTCTTCGGGAATCGCCGCCTGCAAAGTGCTTAACAGCATGGAGTTCCCTTCGATTGCTTTGAGGCGGGCGATCGCGTGGGCGGCAACTGGGTGTATGGCAATGCCAACGGCATGTCGAGCGCCTATCGGTCGCTGCATATCAACACGTCACGTCCGAAAAACGCAGTACTCTGATTTTCCCGATGCCGCGCACTACCCGGATTTTCCCCACCACGCCCAGATCGCGGAATATTTTGATCAATATGCTGAGCACTTCGGCATTAAGCCGCATATAAATTTCCGCACCAAAATCACCAGCGCCGAACCTGTTCCGGGCGGCGGATGGGAACTTACAACCGACGGAGGAAGCGCGAACGCTATCGCGCGCTCATTGTTGCCAATGGTCATCACTGGTCACGACGCTGGCCTGACTCCCGCCCTTCGCGGGAGAATTCACCGGCCAGACAATGGACTGCGACTCACTATCGCACGCCCGATGAATTTGCAGGGAAGAACGTGCTGGTGGTGGGTTTTGGCAATTCGGCCATCGATATCGCCGTTGAACTCTCGCGCGTGGCCCGCAGCAGCATGCTCTCTGTACGGCGCGGCTTTCACGTGATTCCGAAATTTATTCTTGGGCGTCCTCTTGACCAGTCCATTGTGCCCACACGGTTTCCTTTTAAACTTCAGCGTGCAATCCTCAAATTTGTCCTACGCCTGCAACAGGGTGACGTCACGCAATATGGCCTGCCCAAACCGGACCACGAGCTTCTAGCACGTACATCCCACGGTGAGTGCTGATTTGCTCACGCGCCTCTCTCACGGCGATATCAAGGTCAAGCCGAACATCAGCCGGCTTAGCGGCAACGAAGTGATCTTCACTGACAATTCTCGCGAACCGGTTGACGCCATCATTTATTGCACCGGGTACAAAGTTGATTTTCCGTTCTTCCGTCGGGACTCCTTATCTCAGCGCCCAACAACGATCTGCCGCTCTTCTGCCGCGTATTTCATCCTCAATTCAGTGATCTGTTTTTCCTCGGATTGCTACAACCTCTCGGCGCCATCATGCCGCTGGCGGAATTACAAAGCGAGTGGATTGCGGATTACCTGGTCGGCGAATACGCGCTGCCTTCCGTGCACGAAATGCAACACGCCATCAGCAAAGATCGTGAAACCATGCGGCAGCGTTATGGGAACGCTCCTCGCCGTACCATGCAGGTTGATTTCGCCCCTATACGTTTCGGCAGTAAACAAGGAGCGAGTCGTGGCTCGGCTCGGGCCAGAAAACTTCCACAGCGGGAAAAAGCTGCCGCCGCTACAGTCGCCAATCATTGACAGCGACTCTCACTGGAAAGAATCCATTCGGTCCCTTACAATCGTCTTGATATCAGCATCCAAGACTTCTGGGGGATTGCAATGTGTTGGACGCCTGGTGGCGACAGCAGTGACGTGGAAGACCGCCGCGATGATAGTGGTGGCGGGTTCGGAGGCTTTGGTGGGGGCGGCTTTGGCGGATTTCACATCGGCCTGGGCGGACTGCTCATCCTTCTTGTTCCTGAGCCTCGTCTCCACCTGGATTTCTTTCCTTCCGGATGGCGGAGGAGGCGTGCCCACAACCTGTTTCTCCTCCCTGATCCCACTGCTAGACCAGCAGCAGCACCTGAAGTCCAGTTCGTGACCTTTGTCCTGAATGACACGCAGAAAACCTGGCAGCAGATTCTTCAGCAACAGGGGGTTCCCTATCGTCATGCCAAACTGGTGCTCTTCCGCAATGCCACATTCTCAGGATGTGGACGCGCGCAGTCAGCCAGCGGACCTTTCTATTGCCCGGAGGACGAGAAGGTCTATATCGACCTGGGGTTCTGGCAGGAGTTGAAGCACATTTCGGTGGCGACACGGGCGACTTTGCACAGGCCTATGTGGTGGCGCATGAGCTGGGGCACCACGTGCAGAAGCTGCTGGGGATCGAAGCAAAGTGCGCAGGCTCTCGCAACAGGATGAAGGGGAGCAGAATCGACTGTCGGTAGATTTGGAACTGCAGGCGGATTGCTTTGCGGGTGTGTGGGGGCACAGCACCGAGCAGCGAAATATTGTTCATGAGGACGACATTGCCGGAGCGCTTAGAGCCGCGGCGGCGGTGGGCGATGACCACTTACAGAAGATGAGCGGGAGAGCGGTGAGCCCCGAGAGCTGGACGCATGGATCGAGCGCACAGCGGCAGGATTGGTTCAAGCGCGGCATGTCTCAAGGTACCGTGGCGGCCTGCAACACGTTCCAGCAATAGCCCGCTGCGCTCTGGAGAGAATGGATGCACTCAGAACAGACGGTGATTAACAATCCGCAGAAGCGCCAGTTTGAGATCCAACTGGGGCAGGAGATGGGTCTGCTTGCTTACCGTCAACGCCCTGGTCAAATTGAATGTATGAGGTCGAAGATACGAGAGTTTGGTCAGCTGTGCCGCCAATAAAAATA
>CAWGRA010000011.1:0-46771 GCA_963824835.1 Terriglobia bacterium
GATTGAATTGACCAGGAAAAACAGGCTGCCAGGACTCGGCATCCGGCCTTCACTTGCGGCTCTCCATCTGCAATGGCCTGATGTAGATATTGCGGAACGCCACCGGTCCGTGGTCCCCCGTTTTGCAGCATCAGCGGATTCGTAGGAGCTTCGACGACATCGCCCTTATGGGTCCCAGTCGGACCGTCGAGTTCAAACTCGCGCTGGACCAAGGTATCGTTGAGCAACACGCGCAGGACGCGCGCATTCGCCGTCTTCTTACCGGCCGCATCGAATCGGGGCGCCTGAAACCAGATGTGGAAGGACTGCCATTCACCCGCCGGCCGCGACGCATTCAGCAATGGCGGAGAGCCGCCATGGCCGTCCGGTCCCGCGTAAATCCCACCGTTATCCCCGACCATCAGCGGCCCCGCATAACCGTAGCTGTCGAAAATCTGAATCTCGTACAGCCCATGTAGAAAAACTCCGGAGTTCGACCCTCTGGGCACCAGGTACTCCAGATACAGTTCGAAGTCGCCGAACTGTTCATCCGTCAGCAGGTCCTTCGTCCTGCCCGTCTTCCCGTTGACCAGCCGGTCGCCGGGCGCACGATTGGTGTCCAGCAATTTGGGATTGAAAACGCGCCGCCAGTTCACGCTGCGGGTCGCGAACCACTCATGCGCGCCATGGTCGTCCGCGTGCCATCCGGATACGTCCTTGCCATTGAGCAGCGGTTTCCAACCGGACTGCGAGAGAAACGGAGGATCGCCGTGTACCTCGTCCTTGTAAATGTCCGGTAGTCGCTGCGCGAGCAGCGCGGAACCCAGCAGAATCAAAAATAGCGTTTTCACAGCTTCTCCCCAACCAAAGCGGTCTCCGATCAGGTTTTGGCCTGTTTTTTGTGGATTATTTTCCGGAACTGGCTGCCATCTTCTTCACCATGGCAAGAACCAGCTTGCGATCACTATCATTCAGATTGGAAGAGTAGCGGCGAATCTGGCTGAGGAAGCGGACTTCGTCTTCACTCAGTGACGGCAGATTCTTTGCGTTGCCGTTGGAGTGGTGGTCGCTGAAAAAACTTCCCAGCGGAATATCAATGGCGCCGGCGATCTTGGCCAGCGTATCCAGTGAAGGAATGGTGTGGCCGTTTTCCACCCGTGAAAGATAGCAACGCAACAGGCCGGTGCGTTTTTCAATGTCGCCTTGCGACATGCCTTTTTGCAGCCGGTAATTTCTGATTGTCTCGCCTATATTCATACTTGAGTCGTCTTTGCAGTTTGCTTCGAGTCCGGGGTTGCGTGAATAGTAATCAGAGCTAAGATTTTCTGCAAGAACATTTTTTGTCATTCAGCAGCTCGCAGTTAAAGCACCTATTCGCGCGGCCTCAATTCCCGCAGCCCTCGCATGACCTGAGGCTATTGTCCGTGAAAAATCAATTAGTTACCAATTGATTACGTCGCTGCGCTCCAAACCGCTGAGCTGTCAACGGCGATGCGGTAGCCGCTTATAGCAGCGGGCTGACGGCGCGTGGACGGCGCGCTTGTCTGGTCCGACGTCGATGGAATCAACCGGTGCGATGTTCGATGCACCCAGCGGCTCTGCGCGCGTGCGGCAGAGCCCTTTTTACTTGTCGCTACTGCTCTTCGGCGGTCAATGCCGGCCGGAGTGATGCCAGTGGAAGCATGAGTTCCATGAAGAGGGTTTTTTCCACGGGACTGTTGTAATAAGGCGCCATCTCCTTAAAGCCAAGCTCGCGATAGAGGGCAATCGCATGGTCCATCTTTCCCGGCACCGTATCAAGCCGCATGAGCGATACCCGATGGCGCATGCATCAGAGACAAGTTTGCGCGCCAGCGTGCGGCCGATGTTATGTCCACGAAATCCAGGACGAACATAAAGCCGCTTCATTTCGCAACATCATGATCGGAAAGAGGACGTAGCGCGCCAAGCCGGCGATCTGGTTGTCCCAAAATGCCAGCAGCAGGCGGCCTCGGGGTGCGGCGTATTTGCCGGGCAAATCGCGCAGCTCTTCTTCAAAGCCCTGGAAGCAGAGTTCGAATTCCAGCCAGGTGGCGTATTCCATCATGAGTTCGCGGACCGTGGTGATCTGTTCCGGTGTTTCAGCCTGAAGAATGGTGAACATGGTTCCTCTCCAATTTCTGACCGAGCTGCGCGACGATCGGCAGCTGAAGACGAAGCTTTACGCGAACCGCCTGAATCGACGAATCATTCTGAGCACCATTGTTAGCCCTGTTACCGGCATGCGAGAGGAAAACGTCAGCCCATCAGCATGCCGCCATTCACCATGAGCACGTGTCCGGTGATGTAGCTGGCTTCTTCGGACGCGAGAAAACGGACGGCATGGGCCACTTCCATATCAGTTCCGGCGCGTCCCAGCGGAATCATCTCATTGACCTTCGATTTCAGTTCCTCGGCAAGAACTTCCGTCATGGCCGTTTCGATATATCCGGGCGCGACGGCGTTCACGGTGATGTTGCGCGATGCCACTTCACGCGCCATGGCCATGGTGAAGCCGATCAGTCCGGCTTTGGACGCGGCGTAGTTGGCCTGACCGGCCTGGCCCATCTGTCCGAAGACGCTGCTGATGTTCACCACGCGTCCCCAGCGCTGCTTGAGCATGGAGCTGATCACGGCCTGGGTGCAGAAATATGCGCCGCTGAGGTTGGTCTGGATCACTGAGTCCCAGTCAGCGCGCTTCATGCGCATGATCAGCGTGTCTTTGGTGATGCCGGCGTTGTTGATGAGGATATCGATCTTGCCGAACTGGGCGATGGCGGCTTTGACGGCGGCTTTCACGCTGTCTTCGTCGGCTACATCCATGCGAAACGCCGCGGCCTGCACGCCTTTGGCTTCGGCTTCCTTCACCACCGATGCGAGCTTTTCTTCATTGCGGCCGCCAGCGCGACGTTGGCGCCTGCTTCGGCCAGCGCCAGGGCACATGCGCGGCCAATTCCCTGTGAGGCTCCGGTGATCAGCGCAACGCGTCCGGTGACTCCTGCCATGGTGCTTACCCCCGTTAAGAAAGTTAACTGTGGATTATACGGTATTGTTGTCGCTGTCGCTCGAGAGCCGCGGACTCGCATCGAAAAGGCAGATCTTCGACTGCATCGTCAGAGCGTCAGCGCTCCAGCTCAGAATGCCAGCGTCCTGACGAGTCGCAGCGTGCTGCGGTCGATTGCGCTGCAGACATGCACTGATCGAACGCGATTGCGAGCTCCACTGAGTTGCCCGTTCTCACAATCAAAGGCGCAATTTTCTCAGCGAAATCTCAACGCTGAGGAAAGGTATAAACTGTTAGGTCGCTATGGCTACCAAGAACAAACCAGCAAAGACCCCGGACAAGAAAGCTCTCGCAGTCGTCGTCCAAAAGTAGGAATGTTTCCAACGGCGCAACGTCCAAATGGCAAGCCTGCTGGTAAATCGCCGGCGGTGAAGGTGAACCAGTACGGTATTCCGGACTGGCGGCTGGAGCATCCTGAGTTCGAAGTCTTCGAGGTGAGTGACGGCGCTGAGGTCCATTATGAGATCAAAGGCAAGCTGAATGCGCCCGTGCCGCCGATCCGGGAATCAAAGTATCTGAATAAAGAGCAGCATCTGGAACTCTATCGCTGGATGCTGATGAACCGGCGCATGGAAGTGGCGCTGGAAAATCTCTACAAGCAGAGCAAAGTGGTGGGCGGCGTTTATTTCGGGCTGGGACAGGAGGCGTGTTCATGCGCTTCCGCCTATGCGCTGGGCAAAGAAGACTGGTTTGCGCCCATGATCCGCAACCAGGGCGCGCAACTGGTGCGCGGCTTCCATGCCCGCGACATCATGATGCAGTACATGGCCAAGTCGGGCTCGCCGACCAAGGGCAAAGACGGGACTTCCCATTACGGCGATATCGAAAAGCGGCAGATGGTGTCGCCGATTTCCATGCTGGGCGATCTGCTTCCGGTGATGGCCGGAGTTTCACTGGGCGCGCGCATGCAGGGAAAAGAGCTGGCGTGCCTCACCTGGATCGGCGACGGCGGACAATCCACCGGCGTGAGCTATGAAGGCATCAACTTTGCCGCGGTGCGCAAACTGGGGCTGGTGCTGATCATCGAAAGCAATCTCTGGGCTTACTCCACGCCGACGGAATATCAGGTGAACGTAAAAGACCTGGCCAATCGCGCGATTGGTTACGGCATGCCCGGCGTGATCATTGACGGCACGGACGCCTGCCAGGTGTATGACGCAACGTATGAAGCCGTGGAACGGGCGCATCGCGGCGAAGGGCCAACGTTGATCGAAGCCAAACTGATGCGCATGAAAGGCCATGCCATTCATGATGCCGCGGCGTATGTCCCGAAAGAGATGCATGAGTTTTATCGCAAGCGCGACTGCATTGATCGCTTCCAGAAATATCTGATCGAGAAAAAATGGCTCACGCCGGCGCAGGATGCAGAAATGATTGCCGGCGTGGAAAAAGAGATTGACGCGGAACGCGAGTTTGCTGAGAACTCACCGATGCCTGAGCCGCATACGGCGGCCGAAGGCGTCTATTGCGGCGATGGCTGCCACACGATCAAGCCGAAGTACGCCATGCCGAAGAAAGCGCGGCGCAGCGAAGGCAAGTTGAAAGAGACTGAAGCGGCGATACACTTTAAATAGCAGTCAGCAATCTGCAGTCGGCTTATTTCTGAAATCCCGAGCGAAGCGAGGGATCGCTACAGTCGCTATGAATCTTTAGGATCAACTACGCGAAAGTGCGTGTAAGAAAAAGAGGACATCGCAGTGGGTAGGGATCCCTCGCTCGCGCTCGGGATTAAAGAATACAATGGCTCAAGCAACTTATCTCGAAGCAATACGGCAGGGACTCTGGGAAGAGATGGAATCTGATCCCAGCGTCTTCTGCATTGGCGAAGACATTGGCATTTACGGCGGCGCGTTCAAAGTGACGGACGGATTTATCCATCACTTTGGGCCGCAGCGCGTGATTGATACGCCCATTGCCGAGTCGGCGATTGTGGGTGCGGCATTCGGCGCGGCGCTGACGGGGATGCGTCCGGTGGCGGAGTTTCAGTTCATGGACTTCATTGGCTGCGCGTTCAACCAGATTGTGAACATGGTGGCCAAGTCGCATTATCGCTGGGGCGCTCCGGCGCCGCTGGTGCTGCGCGGACCTTGCGGCGGCGGCGTTCACGGCGGGCCATTCCACTCGCAGAATCCGGAGATGTATTTTGTGCACACGCCGGGAATGAAGGTGGTTGCGCCGTCCACGCCCAGCGACGCCAAAGGGCTGATCAAGGCGGCGGTGCGTGACAATAATCCCGTGCTGTTTCTGGAGCACAAGTTTCTCTATCGCCGCATCAAGGGCGAGGTGCCGGAAGATAACTCAGTCGTGCCGATCGGCAAAGCGCGTGTCCATCGCGAGGGTCGCGATGTGAGCATCATTACTTATGCGGCCATGGTGCACACTGCGCAGGAAGCGGCGGACATTCTGGCCAAAGAAGGAATCGAAGTGGAGATCATTGATCTGCGGACGCTTTCACCGCTGGACCGTGACGCGATCACGCAGACGGTGAAGAAAACCAACAAGGTCATCCTGCTGCATGAAGACACAAAAACCGGCGGCCTGGCCGGCGAGATTGCGGCCATCATTAATGAAGAAGCGTTTGATGATCTGGACGGCCCGATCGTGCGCATCACGTCGCTGGATACGCCCGTGCCGTTCTCGCCTCCGCTGGAACATTACTTTTTGCCGCAGGTGGAAGATGTGGTGCGCGAGGTGAGGAAGTTGAAGGCTATAGCTTCTACGAGCTTTGTTCTTTCTTCTAAATCTCGAGCGAAGCGAGAGATCGCTACCGTCTTGAGGATTTTACCGACGGACGAGTTTCATGGTTTTGGCGCGAGCGATGAAGAGTATTTGAGATTGTAGGGATCCCTCGCTGCGTCTCGGGATTTCAGAAAAGAGCTCGGGATATTACGAGAAAGAATGGACTATCTCCTCAAGACTGAACCCAGCGTTTACGGCTTTGCTGATCTGCAAAAAGACGACACCACCATCTGGGATGGCGTAACCAACCCAACCGCCGTGAAACATCTGCGCGAGATGAAGAAGGGCGACCGGCTGGTGATCTATCACACCGGCGATGAGCGTCGCGTGGTGGGCACGGCGAAGGTGGAATCGGTGGAGGTGGCTGATCCCAAAGTTCCGCGGGTGAAGATCAGGGCAGGGAAGTTGCTCTCGCATCCCGTGGCGTTGAATGAGATAAAGCTAAGCGAGTTATTCAACGGCTCGCCTCTGGTGCGCCAGGGCCGTCTGTCAGTGGTTCCTCTGACCAAAGAACAATATGGCTGGATCGTTGGTCATTGAAATCAGCCCTCAGCCCATAGCCATTAGCACTTAGCAATTCCAAAAACCAAAGCCAACCGCAAAACCAAAAACCCAAACCAAAAACAGCCGACCCAAAGGACACGAAGGAACAACAAAGGTAAATCGGACGGCAGATTTTCTTTCTGCTGATTTACCGTGACCACAGGGATCCTCTCTTTGCGTTCGGGATATTTGTAAACGATGCGTGTACCGGAATTTGTTCAGTTCGCTTCCTACTCGCCGCTGCTTTCCCTGATTTATAATCACAGGTTGCTCTGACGAGCCCGACGGACACCTGTGGAAGGAACTCATGCCAACTGATGTAGTCATGCCCCAGATGGGGGAATCAATCTTTGAAGGCACTATTACCAAATGGCTGAAAAAGCCCGGCGACAAGGTCCAGCGCGACGAGCCGCTGTTTGAAATTTCCACTGACAAAGTGGATGCTGAGATTCCCGCGCCTTCCAGTGGCGTGCTGAAGGAAATCAAGATCCAGGCCGGAGCTACCGTCCAGGTGAATACGGTGGTGGGCGTGATTGATGCGGATGGCGCCGGAGCTTCCACCTCAGCACCTCAGGCCAGCACCTCAGCCTCCGGCTGCGCAACCTGCTCCGCAGGCGACCCAGGCAGCTCCGCCAGCAGACACAATCTGCGCCGCAGGCAGATGGAACGTCAACGCCCAAGCAGCCTCCAGCCACGGAAGCAGCGCCTGCCGCAGCTCCTCAGCTGCACCTGCTCCGCAGGGTGGCGGAGATGGCGGACCGGGAACTGACGTGTTGATGCCGCAGATGGGCGAATCCATTTTCGAGGGCACCATCACCAAGTGGCTGAAGAAGGTTGGCGACAAGGTGCAGCGCGATGAGCCGCTGTTTGAAATTTCCACCGACAAAGTGGATGCTGAAATCCCGGCGCCTACAACCGGCGTTCTGCGTGAGATCAAAGTAAAAGAAGGCGCCACGGTCCAGGTGAACACGGTGGTGGCCGTGATTGGCGGAGCAGGAGCAGCGGCGGCGGCGAAACCGGCCGCGGCTCAGCCTGCCGCAGCACCACCGGCTGCACCGCAACCGCTCGCACCCAGCCGGCGCCCGCACAACCACAACGCGTGCCGGAATCACTGTCAGTGGCTGCGCAGGAGCAACCGGTAGAGCAGGCACGCGAGGAAATTGAAGAAACCGAGAGCCGCGAAGATGTGCGTTCTTCACCACTGGTACGGCGCATTGCCCGCGAAAACAATATTGACCTTGGCCGCGTACCGGGAACCGGACTCGGCGGCCGCATCAGCAAGCAGGACATTCTCAGCTTTATTCAGCAGCACGGGCCGGGCGGCGCGGGAAGGCCGCAGCCGGTGACTCCGCCTGCCCCGCCTGTTCAGCGCGCACCGCAGCAGCAGGTGCAGCAGCAATATCAGCAGGCGCCGCAGCAACAGCAGGCTGCCTATCAGCCACAGCCGCAACGCAGCAGGTATCGGCTCCGGCAGTGCAACTTCCGGAACTGGCGGGTGAATTTGTTCCCATGACGGCGATGCGGAAAAAGATTGCCGACCGCATGGTGGAATCGCGACGCACCAGCGCGCACGTGCACACCATCTTCAAGGTGGACATGACGCGCATCGTCAAAATGCGCGAGCAGATGCGCAAAGGCTGGGAAGCGCGGCACGGCGTAAAGCTTACGTACATGCCGTTCATCGCCAAGGCCCTGATGCATGGCATTCGCACCAAGCCCGTCGTCAACTCGTCAGTGATCAATGATGGCATTCAGTACCACAAGAATGTGAACATCGGCATTGCCGTGGCGCTGGAGTGGGGATTGATTGTTCCGGTGGTGAAAGGCGCGGAGAACCTGAGCTTTGTCGGCCTGCAGCGGGCGATCACTGATCTGGGTGAGCGCGCACGCGGCAAGAAGCTCAAGCCCGATGACGTGCAGGGCGGCACCATCACCATCACCAACCCGGGCATTTACGGTCCGCAGTTCGGTACGCCGATCATCCTGCAACCGCAGGTGGCCATCCTGGGCATGGGCGGCATCTTCAAGGAACCCACGGTCATCACCGACAAGGACGGCAATGATTCCATCGCCATCCGCCATATCCTGCGGCTGGTGCTGGGCTACGACCATCGCATCATTGACGGCGCAGACGCTGACCAGTTCATGGTTGCCGTCAGGGATTACCTGGAGAACTTTAACGACGATATCGGATAGTTCGTTGGTAAGAGTTAAGAAGCGGCAGGCCACGGGGCTTGCCGTTTTTTTTATTGAGCGTTGGTGCGAGCGTTCGGGCTTCCGAGACGAAATTCGAATAATGGAATTGGTGAATGTCCCGTCCGGCCCTATTCTACGATCAGTTATTCATGAGCCGCACTAATCGCTGAGACCTAAATTCCTGAATGCTCCACCTAGTTTGGCTTTTTGCAAGGCTTCGTCTATCGCATCTTCACGATTCAGTTTCGGGCTACCAACCAGATATTTCACGGAAGGATCAACCCAACACCAATAGTGGGGAAACTCTGAACAGGGGTGCACATACTGAGAAAGAGTGGCCTTCGCCCTTGCCTCTCTTGCTGTTGGATCACGTTCTTCCCTTATGACGCGGCCGTCTCGCTCCTGGGTAGTTTTTGCTGATTCCTTGAGGGAGGCCTCCCGATGTTGAGCTTCCTGTGCTTCGGTATCCCTTTGTTCCCTTGCCAACCGTTCTTTTTCGTCCCCAGCTACCTGTTCCTGTTTAGCCGCAGCATCGTCTGCTCTCTTCTTTGCGGCCTCCTTTTCATGCTGCTCCCAATTACAGGCTCTCGCAATAGTCGGCAATTCGGTTTTTAACCCGGCAACATTGAACTCAAGAACCTCTGGTGTACGTTCATACGGGTGATATTCGAGCATGAACCGCTTGGAACTCGCAATTGCCCGGACCCAAGAAGCTACCAAGTTCTCAGTCGGTGAATCAGTAAAGTCATCGCTATCAAAGTTCATGTCTGGCGCAAATAAGGCGTGGTAATCGTCGGAGCGAACCCAAGTTTTTTCAAAAGGGGACTCGTTGTCGTATTTGATACGGACGGTGGAGTTGCTACCCACCATTCGCGGGGTCGTCACGTACAACTCTGTCCGACCCTGCCGGCAGCGGATAATCATAGAAGAATTCGCGTTGACGGCCCGCTTACTGAAAACGGCAATCGCTGATCCGTCCATCTTGTCTTTGGATATCTGTTTCGACCAACCCGGCGCGACGGTTGCGGGCTTCTTTGCGACTTGAGCGGCTGAGCACGCGCAAGATAATAGAACCACCAGCAGCACACGTTTCATAAGGTCTCCGAAAAGGGTGACGAGTGGCTTTACTGTACCCCGGAGTTCCTGGAATACATAAGAAAATCCCTTCTCGGGACGTTCCCCAACATCCCGTTCAGGGAAAAGCGTGCCCTCTGTCCCCAGTTTCTCCCAATTTCTCCATCACGCGTTGAACCGTTTCAGGATGAAGAAAGCGTGAGGATGCTAGTATCCTGCATTCATGATTCGCACGATCGCCGTCGAGGGTTACAGGTCATTACGTGACCTGAAATTGCCCCTGGGACAACTCAACCTCATCACTGGCGCTAATGGAAGCGGTAAGTCCAGCGTGTATCGGTCGCTGCGGCTGTTGGCCGACGTCGCGCAAAATCAGGTTGTTGCTTCTCTAGCCTACGAAGGCGGTTTACCGTCAACGTTCTGGGCTGGGCCGGAGACGATTGCACGCAGCGTTCGCCAGGGAATCCATCCGCCGCAGGGCCAGGTAAAACAGAAGCCCGCCAGCCTGAAGCTGGGATTCGGAAGTGACACGTACAGCTACAGCGTGGATCTGGGATACCCGCCGCCGCGGAACAGCATGTTTGGTCTGGATCCGCACATTAAGCGCGAGTGTGTCTGGCATGGTCCAACCTACCGTAAAGCGTCTGCGCTGGTTGATCGCAGGAACAACATCGTCTGGCTTTCCACCACCAAGGATGAGGAACCAGTGACGTTGACCAAACATCTGTCCGACACAGACAGTATGCTGGCCACGATTGCTGATCCGCAACGCGCTCCGGAGATGCTTGCGGTCCGCGAAGCGCTTCGCGGCTGGCGGTTTTACGATCACTTTCGCACGGATTCCGAATCGCCCACGAGAACGGCCCAGATTGGAACATTCTCGCCGGTCCTGCATCACGATGGAAGCAATCTTGCCTCCGCTCTGCAGACAATCATCGAAATCCGGCCAGACGAAGCACTCGAGAAGACGATTGAGGATGCTTTTCCCGGCAGCCGCCTTTCCATAGAAGACCAGAATGGACATTTCGAGTTGCAGTTGCGGCAATATGGATTGCTGCGGCCTCTATCGGCAGTGGAACTATCGGATGGAACGCTGCGCTATCTTCTCTGGACGGCAGCTCTGCTGACTCCTCGCCCGCCAGAACTCATGGTGCTCAATGAACCTGAAACCAGCCTGCACCCTGATCTGTTACCCGCGCTGGCCAGGCTGATATGCGCCGCGGCAAACCAGACACAAATCATTGTGGTGTCACATGCGCGCGCCTCTCATCGATACCCTCAGGAGTGAGCCTGGATGCACTCGGCTGCACCTGATCAAAACGCTTGGCGAAACCACGCTGGATGGGGCGACCCTGTTCAATGCGCCAAAGTGGAATTGGCCCACTCGATAGCGTCTTTGCGACCAGACGCGGCATGCCGCGTCTCTACCGGCGGAAACTTTAGTTTGGTTGAACCGCGGGAAAATCTGGGCCATGAGGGGGATCGCCGAGATCGGGGAAACCAAAACCGGAACACCTACCACGGAGGCACGGAGACACGGAGAAACACGGGATCGGGTGATCTGATGATCGGGAGATCTGGTGATCGGAAAAACAAAACGGGAACACCTACCACGGACCCTGCGGGAACAGACGAGGACCCTGCGCGGACCCCTGCCGGGGCAGAGGGGACGTATTCCGCTTTTTGAAGTCAAGGCGCTGGACATCTACCCGAGCGCTGGTCTAAAACATGCTTAGCTCAGAGGGAGCATCGATGGGCACGAACGATCGCACTCACCGTGGCACGCGTCGCCCGGCGTCATTACCGCCTCAAGCAGCGTCACAATCGCCGCAGTCCTCGGAGCCGCCCCCGCTGCCCGAAAGTTTCAGGCACTTCCTGCGCGATCTGGAGCTGAACTATGATTTCATCTCCGGAGCAGGTCGCCCATATGAAGAGCGGCGCTTTCTTGCCGAGCGGCTGGTCCAGGCAGCGGTTGAATCGCAAAATGAGTCGGAAGCCATACCTTACTTTCTGCGCGCCGTCCGGCTGGATCCCGCGGTACTGGACGCCCGTTTGTTCCTGGCCCTCACGGCGGGCGGTCCTACAGAAGAATTCATTGAAGAGTTGCAGAAGCTTGTGGCCCTCGGGGAAGCTGATCTCGGCGCGGAATTCTTTGCTGAGCATCGCGGCCATTTCTGGGCCCTGATTGAAACCCGGCCTTATATCCGCGTGCGGGCGCGTCTTGCCTATGAGCTCGCTCATCAGGGCCGCACGCGCGACGCAATTCACCACTGTGAGCAGATTCTTCAGCTCAACTCGGACGATAATCAGGGGCTGCGCTACGTTCTACTTGGCCTCTACCTGGAAGTGGATGATCTGGAATCCGCTCGCCGGATGCTCGGTAAATACGGTAAGGACGCGAGCCCGGTCTTTCTCTGGGGCATGGTGCTGGAACGCTATCTCTCCGGCGATCTCCCCGCCGCGCTCAAGGCGCTGCAATTTTCCCGGACGTACAATTCTCACGTCGAACATTTCATTACCGGACGTAAGAGGCTGCCCCGCGGGCAACGGGAGTATTTCAGCCCTGGCGATGTTTCTGAGGCCGTTGAATGTGTGTCCGCGATTGGCGACGCATGGAAGAAGCATCCGCAAGCCGTGCAATGGCTGAAGACCCAGGGTCAACGCGGGCGTCCAGTTTCAAACTCAGGAAAGAAGAAGACCGAGTGAGTGATTTGATGATTTGAGTCGTCGGGTGATCGCGCGTCATCGCCGTGATCGGAAAGGCGTAGCCAAAACACTCGCCACGGAAACGCGGGGCACGGAGGGCACGGGATCGGGTGATCTGATGATCGGGAGATCTGGTGATCGGAAAAGCAAAACCGGAACAACCACCACTAGGCACAGAGACACTGACAACTCTGAGAAAACAAAATAACATCCTCATTTTGTTTCATCAGCGTTCATCTGCGTTGATCTGCGGCGAAAGGTTTGTCTGTATCTTGCCAGCGTCCATTCGCCAACGTCCACTCATTGGGCTAGACTCAGTAAATCCCATGGTCTTCGTCCTCGACAACTACGATTCATTCACCTACAACCTGGTGCAATATCTGGGAGAGCTGGGGCAAAAAGTTGAAGTGCGGAGGAATGATCAGGTGTCAGCGCAACGACGTGGAGCAGATGGACCCCGATCATATTCTGATTTCTCCCGGTCCCTGCACTCCGCATGAGGCCGGTATCAGCATTGAGCTGATCCGCCGTTTTGCCGGTAAGAGGCCGATCCTGGGAGTGTGTCTGGGACATCAGGCGCTGGGCGCCGCGTTTGGCGGCAATGTGGTCAGGGCGTCGCGAGTGATGCATGGCAAGATCAGCCGCATTCAACATGATGGTCGAACGCTGTTCCGGAGCGCTCCTCAGCCGATGACGGCCACGCGCTATCACTCACTCATTGTGGCTGAAAAAGGGCTGCCTCAGGAGCTTGAAATCAGCGCGGATACGCACGAAGAAGATGGCACCAGGGTGATTATGGGACTGCGTCACCGGCGATTTCCAATTGAAGGCGTACAGTTTCATCCGGAAAGCGTGCTGACGGAGTCCGGACGGCTGCTGCTGCAGAACTTTCTGGCAATGTGAAGATGCTAGCTACTAGCCCTCAGCCCTTGGCAACTTACGGCGGACGCACATACAAGCTGAAGTTCTGACATCATGGCGGTTCAATTTTGATTTTGGAGGGTTTCCGCTATTGATGTTGATTTAAAGGGGCACGGCTTCGGTTTTAGATTTTGCCTTGGAACGGCACGGCTTCGGTTTCGAATTTCGGCTTCAAAAGGCACGGCTTCGGTTTCGGATTTTGGCTTTGAAAGGGCACGGCTTCAGCCGTGCCGTAAGAGGTTAAAAGAAATCGGGCTTTAGCCCCTGAGGAAAGAGCCTCCCGCGCCGCGTAAGGTTGGCCAATTGCTATAGCTGTAGGCCAACGCTAAGTGCAATGCGCGTCCGCAAACAGCGGGAATTGCGCTACAATCTCCGGAACGGCAATCATTCAACATTCATTCAACCATTCAACATTCAACCATCGGAGGCCACTTCACCATGGCGCAGCCTCAATCTGAAAAGCGCTCTACCCGGCGTTTCTCTCTGGAGCTGCCGGTCAAACTGCTGGACCAGGAGAACGGCGTCACTGCCCAGACACGAGACGTAAGTTCCCGCGGTGTGTACATCTATCTGGATTCAGAGATAGCCGAAGGCGTGGCTCTGGAATTTGTGATGACCCTGCCCACCGAGATCACGCTCTCTGATCCGATTCGGGTGCGATGCTCCGGACGTGTCTTGCGCGTGGAGAAGAATGGTGATCGCCAGGGAGTTGCCGTCTCCATTGAACGGTATGATTTTATGAGCGAGGAGTAACAGGTTCTGAGGATTTTCCATTACAGGCTTAGGCGATTGACGATTCTTACCCCGGCTTTCGCATTGGCAGGCATGTGTTCTTTCGCACAAACACAGAATGCGCCAGGCATTAATCCGCAAACCAATAACGCGCCAGGCGTTAATTCGCCAGCCGTTAATGCGCCGACCATAAACGCGCCAGCCATCGGAGAGCTGTTCGCCGCCGATAACAGTGCTAAGCTGGTACAGCCGGCGGGAAGCGGTATGAGCGTGGTGGCTGGTTCAGAGCTTTCGGCCGGGATCGCCACGGCAAAGCTGCGGCTGTACCGCGGTGGTCAGATAAGGATTTGCCCACGCAGCAATCTGAGCGTGAATGCAGGCGCTAACGGCTTGATGCTGGCCATGGGCTCAGGCACGATCGAAATTGATTACAGCATGGCGCAACGCGGCTCAGATTTTCTGTTGACACCCGATTTCAGCATTCAGCTCTCCGGACCCGGAACCTATCACTTTGCTTTGGGAGTAAACAAGCGCGGCGATACCTGCATGAAATCGCTGGCTGGAAATACCTCTCAGGTAGTGATATCAGAGTTGCTGAGCGCCAGCGTTTACAAAACCAAGCCCCAGGAAGCGGCTTTTTTTAAGGCAGGCAAGTTAGACACCGGTTCGCCTCTGACTGAGGAATGCGGATGCCCACCGAGTGTGCCGGTGATGCAGGCAGCGGCCCAGCCACCGGTTGCTCTGGTGCCCAGGCAGGCTGAAGCGCCTCCGGCTAACCCTGAGCGAGTCCTGGTGAGCAATGCCGGCGATACTAGTGCGCCAATACCTGCTGATCGCCCCGGTCAGGTGCATGTGCAAGTGGATACGCCGTTTGTTTTCAGCGCTAAGAACAACGCGCAGGTCCGGCCCTATGCCGTCGCCAAGCTCAAATTTTCTGACCTGCCAAATGTTTTTTTTGTGCAAGAGAAAGTAGATCCTATCGTTCTTAAGCAAAAGCAGGCACAAGTGTCTGCAACGGAAATACCTGTGGCTCCAAAACCAGAGGTCAGCCTCGAAAACGAAAGAAAAGAAAGGCTTCTTCGGGAAGATCAAGGGAATGTTTGGAGGAATTTTCCGTCACTGAGACCTTGGACGAGCGGTAGTAACGGCGGAAGTACAGGTTCAGGCTTACACTTTTAGGAAACAAATTGAGTTGTAAGGCGTCTATACTGGTGGGAATACATGTCTCCGCTCGATAACAATCCGCAGCCCGGCGCTCCGGCCCCTTCGGGTTCGGGGAGTGCCCAGTCCTCGCAACAGGAAGTTGTAAAGTTCGATAAGGCACCGTCCCAGGAAGTTTTTATGCCCACCCTTTTAGGTGAAGGCCCAGGAACTTACCAGGTGCGTCCGGAAAACTTCTTGTTGTCGGTTATCACGCATACAGCAGCAATCGCATTGCTGTTCTGGATCTATCACGTGACCATCCAGCCCAGAACTCTCTCCGCCTTCAGTGAACCAGGCGATTGAGCTGACTTCCTACGTTCCGATGAAAATTGGCAAAGGCGGGCCCAGTGGCGGTGGTGGCGGCGATGCCAGCAAAATAAAAGCCTCCACAGGTGTACCGCCGAGCGCGGCTAAAGAGCAGTTTGCTCCGCCCGTGGTTCTGCAAAAGCAAAAGAGCAAGCTGATGGCTGAGCCCACGGTTGTGGCTGACCTGAAATTTCCGCAGGCCGCACAGATTGGCGATCCGCTCTCCAAATTAATGGTGCCATCCAACGGCACCGGCGTCGGTGGCGGCATTGGCAGTGGTGATGGTGGTGGCGTTGGTTCAGGCCACGGAGGGCCGGGCGTTGGTCCCGGGCTTTTCCATATCGGTAACGGAGTAAGTCCGCCGCGACCTATCTTTACTCCGGAACCGGAATTTTCTGAAGAAGCACGCAAAGCCAAATATCAGGGCGTCGTGGTGATGGAGATCATCGTAGGGGCTGATGGCCGGGTGCGCGATCCGAAAGTTGTGCGTTCGCTCGGTATGGGCCTGGATGAAAAAGCCAGAGAAAAGGTCCTTACCTGGAAATTCGATCCGGCAAAACGGGAAGGGCGTCCGGTTGCCGTGCAAATGGCCATCGAAGTGGCGTTCAATCTCTACTGACAGCCAGCGCAACTTTTACAAATGAAAAAAGGAGATGCAAATCGCATCTCCTTTTTGTTGATTGCTTAAATCCTTTTCAGTGTCAGCCTTGCGCTTCTTCCAGAAGACCCTGCTCTTTTTTCTCCTGGCATGCGATGCAATAACGCGTCCACGGCACGGCTTCCAGGCGCTTGGAGTTGATCTCATTGCCGCAATGCACGCATTCGCCAAAGGTGCCTTCGCGGATTCGTTGCAATGCAGTCTCGACCATA
Organism: Terriglobia bacterium; assembly: GCA_963824835.1. Classification (GTDB taxonomy): domain Bacteria; phylum Acidobacteriota; class Terriglobia; order Terriglobales; family Acidobacteriaceae; genus Angelobacter. Next base: position 16,352 of record CAWGRA010000011.1, read on the forward strand.
TTCAGAAGCTGGCGCTCATTATTGCTGACCGAAAACAGAAATTCTTTTGTGTATGAGTTTGCCGCCCGGTCGGCGATGTCCTGCGCGGAATCCTGGTCGGCAATGCGGCCATCTTCTTCCGTGCGGCTGACTGTTTTGCGCAGAGCCTGTTGCCGTTCTTCCAGCCTTTTTCTGAAAACGTCCAGCTTTTTCTTTTCCATGTCTCTCGATGAGGAATCAATCTTAGTCGTCATTATCATTTACCGTCAAATTAAAGGAACAAGGTTAGATGCGGCAGATATGTAAAGCGTCGCGACTCCTGTTTTTTAAGTGAGAGAACATCAAAGTGAGAGAACATCGATTCAGCGAATTGAGAAAAAGAGTTGAGAGAACAATATTTTGCGCAAAAAGAAAAAAGCGGCCCGTTTTGGGACCGCTTCGTTAAAGAGGCAAGGAGGGAAGGGAATGTTTCAGGGAAGGCGATGCGAGATGCAGAGGTTCCGACTTGCGCCGGCACACTCATTCAAGAGAAGTCGAATAGCTTGGAAGAGGGTTGAAGTCATTTAAGTTTTTACGGCCTCTTTGGTTGACCTTCTATAAAGCAACTCACAAACCAAAGCCGTGCGAGTTGCTGTGGAAAGAAAGACTCGAAATCGTATCCTCCTGCAATATCAAGCGTTTGCGATGAATTGAGAGAGGCTGCTGAGAGGAGCTGCCGGAAAATAGGTGGCGCGATTACCACACCTGTATGTGCACGCCAATTCCACTATTGGGCTTCTGGCTGCTTAGCTTGAAGCTTGTTCTGCTCTTCCATCGCTTTCAATTTGTTGAGCAAAGCCTTGTAGCTAATCCGCAAGATCTTTGCTGCTTGTCTCCGGTTCCACCTGGTCTGGGCCAGAACGCGCTCAATCGCTTCTCTTTCGGCCTGCATGGCGGCGCGACGGCCAATCTCCAGCAGACGACGGCATTTCAAGGTCCGTGGCGTTGCCGTTGGTGTGAGCTGCCGGTCCGGAACTGGCTGCGGGAGCAGCAACCAGAGATGACGCTTGTCCGCCGAACGAAGTCACGATTGGTTTGTGAGTAGAGAGCTCGCGGATGATCTGGGCCTCATTCCCCACGATCACGTAGCGTTTTACCAGGTTCTCCAACTCGCGGATATTTCCGGGCCAGGCATATTCCATCATGCGGGTGATGGCGTACTCGCTGAACTTCGCTGGGCTCTTTCCATAATGCTCGCTGTATTTTTCCAGGAAGTATTCCAGGAACACCGGAATCTCTTCACGACGTTCACGCAGCGGTGGAATGTGAATGGTCACCACATTCAGGCGATAGAAAAGGTCTTCACGAAAGACGCCTTCTTCCACGGCCCTTTCCAGCGGCTTGTTGGTGGCAGCCAGTACGCGGACGTCAACCTGAATATCGCGCTTGCCGCCGAGACGGGAAAACTCATGGTCCTGAAGAACGTGCAGAAGCTTGGCTTGAAGCGCAGGATGCATCTCACTGATTTCGTCCAGAAAGATGGTGCCGCCGTTGGCCTGCTCAAACTTTCCCAGTTTCTGTCTGGTGGCTCCGGTGAAGGCGCCGGGCTCGTATCCGAAAAGTTCGCTTTCCAGAAGCTCATGCGGGAATGGCTGCGCAATTCACTTTGACAAACGGTTTTTCTGATCGCGACGACTCGGAATAAACCATGCGCGCCACCACTTCTTTGCCGGTCCCACTTTCACCACGAATCAGGACCGTTGCGGTGGTATCCGCTACCTGCTCAATGGTCATCTTTACTTCCATCATCTTCGGGCTGGTGCCAAAGAGCATGGTGAAATCGCTTTGCCGCCGGACTTGCTCGCGCAACTGGGTCACTTCGGTATAGAGCCGCTGATTATCCAGAACCTTGGCGATCCGCATGTCGAGTTCTTTCAGATCGACTGGTTTGCTGATGTAGTCATCGGCGCCAAGTTTGGAGGCGCGGAAGATCATTTCCGGATCACGATTTGCAGACAGCACTACCAGCGAAACCGCCGGCTTGATCTGCTTGAGGCGTTCCAGAATTTCCGATCCCACAGCGCCCTGGAGCGAGGTATCGACTAGGACGAGGGCCGGATCCAGGCTGCGAAATACCCGCAATGCCTCCTGATCACTGGAGGCCACGGAGACATCAAAGCTGCGGCGACCCAGATGGGAGGCCAGATACTTCGCCATGACCACGTCCTCATCAACAATCAGCACGCGAGTTTTGGGGTGGTTCATGCGGTCTCCTGGAGGGCCAACTGGCAGAAAGGTACAGAGCAGGCACTAAGCTGACTAACGCCTATAGTTGTACTCTGATTCCATTTTCAGGCATGAGGATGCCTAAAAAGCAGCTACTCTGGTGCATTAACCATAATACTCCAGAATGCGCGAAGGTGTCCAAAGCAACAAAAAGGGCACCGAAGTGCCCTTCTTTAAGAAGAAACCTTTTTGGCTCGTTGTGCTCAGGAGGAGCGCTTGCCAGTAATAAAGTGATAAGGCGGCCAGGGGCCACTCATTACGACTTCAACGCCGGGTAGATGCCGGGTGGCCATCTGGTAGCGATTCTGGTATTTCTGCACCTTTTTGTGGTCAATGAGGTGGGCGATATCGATCAGCATACCGCCGGAATCCACTTTGCGGCAGCAGACGTCCTGATCCAAGGGATCGAAAATTTTGTGGACTTGAACGGAAAGTGCGCGGGCTTTGGTTTGACGTTCACGCTGGCGGGAGGCTTTTTCGCGGAGTTTGGTGAGATATTCACTGCCGACTGTGGCGGGTAACTCAATTTCCTTCAGAGCCTCACGAAGCGACCCGTCTTTAATCAGCAGCTTCAGGTGCATCTCCGCTTTGCCCTTCAGCTTGACTACGCTTTCCGTGAAGGCTTTACGGTTCAACCGAACTGCGCGACGCAGCGATTCATCAGTATCAAACACAGTGCCGAAGCGAAATGGGAGTACCGTGGTGCGCTTGAAACACTCGCTCACTACATGCGCATGTTGCAGCAGCGCTTTCTGCCCCAGGTCCCCGGTGGGGATGTATTCGCTTACGATGACGGAAAAATCTCCGCTGGGATACGCGAAGGTCTGTGCATCGGCAATACCTTTAAGATTTTCAACGGGAACGGGACGACGGGCTCGAATACCATTTTGTACAGCTTGTTGCTCAACGATGCAGTACGCGTACCATGCCATGAGGGTGCTTCTCCTGTCCGGAAAAACGAGTGTGTGGGCCGGTCTTATAGGTGTAATCGGTCGATATTCAGCAATGTCTAACGACGATCGCCTGCGAAGAGCTTGTGATGGACGGCTGACCAGTGAGTTGTCCATCTTCGCGTCGGCGGGTTTTCCTACGCTGAATCCATCCTATGATGAGGCTGAAATAAATGCAACAGAGACTGTGCACGGATGCAAAAAATTTTCTGCATAGCCGGTAAAAAACGCCCTACTCGGAAATGAAAATTTGAGTTCATCATACAGTCATCCCTTAACCCCATGGGTTGAACACCACTTAGATGCTCGAGCTTAATGTTTTAGGACGGTCACGCTGCGAGGACTAGCATGGTACATGTCCTCAGAGGACAGTCCAGATGTGCTCGTTTACCAGATCAAACGCAGCCTGCCGTGTATTCAGGATCTCTGTTGAGAATGGCCGCGCAAGCACTTCTCGCATCTTAAGTTGAGCAGTAACGATTGAGCAGTGACACGCCCATTGGCCGAATACACCGGTAAAGGCGCTACTTGCATCGTTGACGCTCCACAAAGGCCAAAGGTTTCCATGCTGTCCCACGAGTCCACGCAGCCAGCTCCGTACGCTCCGGAAAGTTTTGTGGTTGAAGTTTTTGCGGAGCTGGACGCAGCCACTATTCAGAAGCGCTGGGAACACGTGAATGTGGTACTTCGCCTCAGCATGCTCACCGGCCTGCAAATGCAGCTGGACGCAACTCTTAATCTTCTCTGTGACATGGCTACGGAGATCGCCACCTGCGAGAAATCGCTGGTTTATTTCTGGGATGAAGGCCATGAGCAAATGGAACTTCGTCTGGTGCGTGGCATTGAGAAAGAGCAGCCGGCACTGCGGGAAGTCTCTGCTGGAAATGTGCTGAATCTATGGGTGGTGCAATACGGGCGGCCTCTTCTGGTATCGCGCGGCCACCATCGCCAGGCAGACTCTCTGCTGGAAGTGATGGATGCCGCTTCGGCCCTGGTGGTCCCGCTGTTCGTCAGCAATCGAGTGGTTGGATCACTGCAATTTTTACCGGCAAAGAGGAAGGCTTTCAGCGGGAAGACGCGCAACTCTTGTGGATCATGTCACTGGTTGCGGAGAACCTTCTCACCCGCGAATCCGCCAACGAAGGCCTGATCCGGTTCGCCTTTACTGATTACCTGACCGGCCTGAAGACGCGTGGCTATTTTGAACAGCAACTGGACCTGGAGTTCAAGCGCGCCGAACGCAGACGCCAGAAATTTGCCCTGCTCATGATCGATATCGACCACTTCAAGCGGCTGAATGACACCTTTGGCCATCATGTGGGCGACCAGATGTTGCGCGACGTGACGTCAATCCTGATGAAGGACATGCGTGAGGTGGATACGGTGGCCCGTTACGGCGGCGAGGAGTTTGTGATGATTCTGCCGGAAACCACGGAGAGCGGGGCGGTGTATGTGGCCCAGCGATTGCGGCGGGCCGTGGAGCAGGCGAAATTTTTTGCCGGCTCGCCTCACGAAATTCAGCATCTTACAATCAGCATCGGCGTGGCTGTGTATGACACTGATGCGCAGTTTAAGCGCGACCTGATCGAATTTGCCGATGCTGCCATGTACGCTGCGAAACATAATGGCCGCAATCGCGTGGTCAGTTATTCCGAAATCAACAAACGCGAGCAAAAAGAAGTTTCCTGAGGGCTATGTCTTCAAACGGTGCGAGGCCAGCAAGCAGACACGGAGCGGCACGTCACCTGCAAGGTGGCGGACCTGCATCCAGACCGCGGACAGCATGGCGCGTAATTCATGCGTGCGAGTACGCCCGTGACGTATTGCCCGTGGTGGAAGGACAAATTGCCGCGGGAATGCGTCCTTACATTGTGACGCCTCAGGGGGCAGGAAGTGCGGAACTGTATCTGGCCCGGCCCAACCAGGAACAGGCCCGATCATTTTCCCTGCTTCGTTCCTGGCAGGATGTGCGCAACTGGCGCAAATCAATTCTTGAATGCGACCCGGAAACTTCGGCTGATCTGGTCCATGCGCATGCTTTCGCGGCGGGAATGGCTGCAGTACGATCCTGCGGATGCGTGGTGTATGACTTGACCGGATGCATTGAGGAGCTGGCGATTGCCGCAGCATCTTTGCGAACCGGGCAGCTGGATGGGACGGTCATTTCGTGTGGCGGAGCAGTTCATCCTCTCGCGTGCGTCCGCTGTGGTGGTCCATTCCAATGGAATGAAAGAGGCAGCGCTGGAACGGGGCGCCGCTCCGGACAGCATCTTTGTGATTCCCGAGCCGCTCATCATCCATGAACCTGAAGAAGATGCTGTCTCCCGCTATTTTGCGGCGCGAACAAGGTCAGACGTGGCTGAGAATGCGCTCCGGCACGCACGACATTTTTTGTTCCTGAATTGGCCCCGATTGATGCCGCCAGACTGCCCGACGCCGCTGATGCTCTCTTGGAAGCGGTTGCCATCGCAAAGCAGGACTCACCGGCGTTTTCAGTCATTGTGGAAGCCACCGAAAACTTTCATGCCTCGCTGCATGAACTGGCAGCGCGGCTGGGAATTACAGACTGCCTTCAACTGGTGGATCCGAATGACACGCAGCATTGCTGGCGCGAATGTGATGTAGTCATCGCCACGGCAACGGTTCCTAAAAGTGCGGTGGCGGCCAGACAAGCCAGCGAGATATGTCTTAAGGCTATGGTGGGAAACAAAACCCTGCTGGCTGCGGACGTTCCCCGGCACCGTGATGTCAGCCCAGACGGCCGTGGCTGCCTGTGGTTTGATTCAGCCGACCCGCGCGACCTGGGGCATCGCATTTCATTCCTGACGCTTAATCCAGAATTCCGGTCCGCGCTGGGCGCCGCTGGACACGCTTTCATTCTGGAAACGCGCAGTCTCGCCAGCATTGGCGCCCGCTATGATGCTGTGTACCGGCACACCTTCACCGAAGAAAACTATCAATCCTGGAGCTGCGACCGCTTCTTTTCAGATCGCACCCAATTTCAGTTAGTTCCGGAGCCTCGTGGCGTGGAAAGACCTGGCGCGCGCCGGGGATCTCGAAGCAGTTATGCTTTCTGCTTCTTCTCCACCTTGGCCCATGTATCTTTCAACGCGACGGTGCGATTGAAAACCAGCTTGCCCGGTTTTGAATCCGTATCCACGCAGAAGTATCCCAGACGTTCGAACTGATAGCGGTCGCCCGGCTTGGCATTTTGCAGAGACGGCTCCAGCTTGGCGTTCGACACGACTTCCAGAGAGTTGGGATTCAGGTTGGCGGTGAAGTCCTGGCCTTCCGGAACATCGTTCGGATCAGGATTGGTGAAGAGATTGTCATAGACGCGCACTTCAGCGTCGATGGCATGTGCCGCGGACACCCAGTGAATGGTTGACTTCACTTTGCGTCCATCAGGAGCATTCCCGCCGTGGGTTGCCGGATCATAGGTGCAGTGGACTTCAATCACTTCTCCGGCGGAATTTTTCACCACACTCTTTGCGGTGATGAAATAGCCGTAGCGCAGACGAACTTCTTTTCCGGCGAAAGACGGAAGTAGCCTTTGGGCGGCATCTTCGCGGAAATCATCCTGCTCGATGTAAAGCTCGCGCGAGAACGGCACTTTGCGCTTGCCGGCGCTTTCATCTTCAGGATTGTTGACCGCCTCCATCTCTTCGCTCTTGCCTTCGGGATAATTGTCGATCACAACCTTTAACGGCTTGAGCACGGCCATCACGCGAAGCGAGCGTTTGTTCAGGTCTTCGCGGACAAAGTGCTCCAGCATGGCCAGTTCAATGGTGCCGTTGGTCTTGGTGACGCCAATGTTGCCGACGAATTTGCGGATCGCTTCCGGGGTATAGCCGCGGCGGCGGATGCCGCTCAGCGTTGGCATGCGCGGGTCATCCCAGCCGCTGACTTTGCCCTGCTGCACCAGCTGCAGCAGTTTGCGCTTGCTCAGCAACGTGTAAGTAAGGTTGAGCCGGTCAAACTCGATCTGCTGGGAAGGGAAGATGCCCAGTTCTTTGATGAACCAGTTATACAGCGGGCGATGGTCTTCAAACTCCAGCGTGCACATGGAGTGCGTGATGTTTTCCAGCGAATCCGATTGGCCATGCGCGTAGTCATACATCGGGATAGATGCACCACTTGTCGCCGGTGCGATGATGCTCGGCATGAACGATGCGGTACATGACCGGATCACGCATATTCAGGTTGGGCGAAGCCATGTCAATTTTGGCGCGCAGTGTGCGTGAGCCGTCAGGGAACTCGCCTTTGCGCATGCGATCAAAAAGATCAAGGTTTTCTTCGACAGAGCGGTCGCGATCAGGGCTGTTCTTGCCGGGCTCAGTCAGCGTGCCGCGATATTTGCGTATCTCTTCCGCGCTCAGGTCGCAGACATACGCGCTGCCTTTCTTGATGAGCTGGACGGCCCAGTCATAGAGCTGCTGGAAATAGTCCGAGGCGTAGAGCAGGTTTTCCCATTCAAAGCCCAGCCAGCGGACGTCCTGTTTGAATGGAGTCAACGTACTCGGTCTCTTCTTTTTCCGGATTGGTGTCATCAAAGCGCAGGTTGGTGCCGCCGCCAAACTCGTCTGCCAGGCCGAAATCGAGACAGATGGCTTTGGCGTGTCCGATATGGAGATAGCCATTGGGTTCGGGCGGAAACCGGGTCCACACACGACCCTTATATTTGTTGGTCTTCAGGTCTTCGCGAATGATCTCGCGGACAAAGTTTGACTGCGTTGGCGGCGGCTTCCGCCGGCTCTGCGGCGCTGGACTCTGGTTTTTCTGGGCTCATGATGGATTACGGCGACCCGGCAAGGCTCAAGGTCGAAACACTATCTTACTTGTGGTGATGCGATGGGGCAATTTGTGGAGCTGGCCGCACTTGCGCCACTGAGTTGGCTCGTTTAGCTTCTATCCAGCATGCTCGCCCGAAAATGCTGTTATATTGCCTGCCTCGCCGCACTCGTGTGCCCCATGCTTCTACATTCACAGCAGCCTGACAATTCCAGGAATCGGCTCCAGACCGCAACAGCATCAGCCTGCATATGGTGGGCACGGTGGCCAATGGTTCATTGCAGGGCACAACGCAGGGACCGGCGCTTATTTCTGATCGGCGCTGCCTACAATCGCTTGTTGACGAGAAAGAAGATTGTGGCGCTCACGTTTACTTCGCAGCTCATCCCAGTGGCCCTGCTGCGTGAACCTTATTTCCTCGGCACTAACATTCAGGCGGTGCGTAAATTTCCGCTGAGTACTGAAAAGCGAAGAAATTATGGAGCCGGCGCAAGCCCGGCGGGCATCAAGGTGAATTTTCTGCCGGGCAAAAAGGTGCAGCCGTTCTTCGGCATTCAGGGAGGGTTCTTATATTTCAGCCGGAGGGCATTGTCGCCCAATGCGTCTCGATTTAATTTCAACGTTGACGGACGCGCCGGAGTGGAGTTTATAGTGCCCTCCGGAAAGGCAATCTCCTTCGCGTATATGTTTCAACACATGTCCAATGCGTACATAGCAAGGGAAAATCCAGGTGTTGATTCTCACATGCTAACGCTGGCTTTCCGATTTCCGTTACGGTTGGGTAGAAAGTAAGGCAGGTAACCGGGCCCTACCGTCCGGCTTTTTTGCTTTGCGCTTTGGTTTCAGCGGATTTCTCGGCCGCGCGTTGCGCCAATGCATATTCCACCACACGCTGCATTTCCATCACCGGCGCGGGTTTGCCGGTCCAGGTTTCAAACTGGCGCGCGCCCTGCTGGACAAACATTTCTGATCCCAGAATCACGTGCATGCCCTTGCCGCGGGCAATCTTGACCATCTTCGTTTCAGCCGGAGAATAGACCATCTCAAAGAAATACTTTGCCTTGAGTTCCTGCTCGGTAATCGGCAGCGGATCACGATTGCCTTCCATCCCCACCGGAGTCGCGTTGATAATCACGTCAAATTCCATCTTCTTCAGCATGGTCCGGTTGATGGCCTTGGCTTTCGCCTGCTTGGCTAGCGTCTGTGCCGGACCCGGCGTGCGATTCAGGATGTAAACATCGGCGCTGCGCTCTTTCAATCCAAAGACAGCGGCACGGGCAGCGCCGCCGGCGCCCAGGACCAGAATCTTTGCCCCCGGCAAACGCAGGCGGGTCTCCAGTGGACGCACCACGCCGGCAACGTCAGTATTAAATCCATACAGATGGCCATCCTGCCCGCGGACCACGGTATTGCAGGCGCCAATCTTGGCGGTCATGGGATCGGTCTTATCCAGATATTTCAGTATCTCTTCTTTATATGGCATGGTAACGCTCAGCCCGGCCAGCGGAATATCGCGAATACAGGCCATCAGGTCATCCAATGACTTGGCATGCAGCGCCAGATAAACGCCATTCACGTTTTCACGACGGAATGCCGTATTCAACATGATGGGCGAAAGCGAGTGAGCCACCGGGTCACCCGCCACGCCATAAACTTTGGTGGCCGCGTCAACCTGATCAATGCGGAAGGTCTCTCGTAATACTCGCGCGGCAAGCTGCCCGGGGGCTGTTTCTTCGCCAACGTTGGGTGACGCGAAGGTAAACTGGCTGCCGGCACGAACACACAACACGCGACTCATGACGCCCTGTTCGCCCATGCATACGCCCACAATGGAGTTTTCCGGGCTGTGTTTTTCCAGAAACTTCATCATCAGCACGTTGTCATACAGCGAGTTTGCCGTGCTGACCACTTTGAAAAAGTCAGCGGGATACTGTTTCATCCGGGCAAACGTCTCTTCCAGCTTCCTGGTCCCGCGAAAGTCGTGGTACGAAAGGATCAGGTTGGCGTGGCGGCGCAGCCGGTTAAAGTCGGCCGGCTTGAGCTGGGCGGCGGTTTCCAGTTCCAGGTCAATCAGATGGCAGCCCTGCTGGGCGGCTTTGGCCAGAATGTCAATTTCAGCCGCGATGGTGCCGCGAAACTTGCCCCCAGCTACGGCCCGCCGGCAGGTGGCCACAATCAGTGCTTCCGGGTGGTACTCCACAAAAGTCCGCAACTTGGGCAGGCCCTAAAGCCGGCTTGGGAAGGTAGTCTAACCTGAACTCAACAAAGGGGTTATCCCGCGCCAGCACATCCGCTTTCTGCACCATTTCAGCGGGATTGGTGGAGGCAATGGCCACGCAAACCCGGGGAAGCCGTGCTGGCAGGAACCGTGGAACCGAACTGAAGGTAACACTCATGTCAGCGGACAAAGGTGGTCATCATACGCGAGCGAATTTCCCAGATGCAAGACCCGAATTCAAATGGGAAATGAACTTCTGTAATTAGGTGTATCTGCTGAGTTAATAAGAGTTTAGTTGAAGTAGCTGGAAAAGCGGTGATATGGTGCACACCGGGCAAGTTTGCGTTTTATGATAGCGGCTTAGTGAACTGGCCGTTGGTTCGGGAGGACTAAGTAGATGAAACAGTGCTTTAATGTTGCTGGTTCTGGCAGGCACGATGATGGGGCAAAAGCCCGCTGCGGCTCCGCCATCGGCCCAATCCATGCAACCGCAGCGGACGCCCGCACTCGATGTTGGTACCGTTCCCACGCCCGCGGATATGTATTGCGCCGGCTTTATTTCCTCTGACAAGGTTCCCGAGAGCACATTATGTAGCTGCGGGATGGAACAGCCCTGATCAGACTCGCTATGCCGGCATCTCTGACATAATTTACATTCATGGGCACGGGCTGAAAGAAGGCGACCATTATCAGATTGTCCGGCATGTGAAAGACCCGAATCACTACGAGCTCTTTAAAGGGCAGTCAGGCGCTGTCCGTGCAGCCGGAGAAACCTATTTCGAGCTGGGCTATGTAAAGATTATGTCTGTCCAGAAGGACACCGGGATTGCCGTTCCCGAGTTCAGCTGCGCTGATTTTGTTCCTGGTGATCTGGCCATTCCCTTTCGAGACGCGTCCCGCCCCCAAGTTCCGCAAGGTTGCTCTTGACCGTTTCGCGCCGCCCAATGGCAAGACCCAGGGCCGCATTATTCTCTCCAATGAATTCGATTCCTTCATCGGCACCAAGTACAAGGTGTATCTGAACATCGGCGCCGATAAAGGCCTGAAAGTTGGCGATTACCTTCGCGCCACTCGCACCTATTCCTACACATACACTGATCCCGAATCCGGCATGTCACTCAAAGCCAGCGCCAGGGAAGACCAGCAGTATAAGGAGCCCACGTTTACAGATCTGGCCAGCCTGCCACGCCGCACGCTGGGTGACATGGTGGTGCTGAGCGTTCACAAGCACAGCGCCACGGCCATGGTGCTTTCCGCTCTTGAAGACATTCACGTGGGCGACGGTGTGGAAGTCATGGACGTGACTGACGCGCCGGAAGTTCAACCGGTTTTGCCGGTTTCCGCCAGCCAGCCGAATGCCAGCATGAACTCCAGCCGCCAACCCCAACGCTGAGCCTGTACCGCCGAAGATTACCTGCACTGCCGCTCCCGCCACTGTTCGCGTGGGTGAAACCTCCAGCATCACCTGTGAAGCCACGAGCCCTGACGGGCGTCCCGTCAGCATCGCTTTTGTCGCTAACGGCGGCAAGCTTTCTTCGAATCGCAATCAGGCCACACTGGAGACCGCGGAAACCAGTGCCGGTCCCATTGCGGTACGCGCTACTGCGTTTCGACGATCGCCAGCTCAGCGCCAGCGCCATTACCACGGTGAACGTGGAAGCCGGTACGCCGCCCGTACCAACGGCGCAGAAACTGACGTCACTGGATTTCAAACCCAACAGCGCCTACGTTGACAATCGCTCCAAGGCGATTCTGGATGACGTTGCCCTGAAGCTTCAGCAGGACCCCAACAGCACTGCCGTACTGACCGGCGCTGCCCAGGACCCGGAGCCCACACGGCTCGCCAACCAGCGCGCCACCAACGCCATGACCTACCTCACCAAATCCAAAGGCATTGACGGCCAGCGGCTTCAGGTGAAAACCGGCAGCGCCTCCGGCCGCATTGTTGATATCTGGAGCTTGCCCGCGGGAGCCAGTTTGCCATCGGACAAACCCGCTGACGATAAGCCCAGCGAGACCAAACCGGAATTAAGCTGACTAGCTGCAGCTGAAACATCTCAGTTGGCCCGGACTTCTTAAAGTCCGGGCTTTTCTTTAGTCTGACCAGTCCGGCTTTTCTCGCTCTGAATGATTGCCCGGCTTCGGCATAACCATTTTCGACCCTGCCTGATGTAACCGTTTCATGGCGTTAGCAAAATCCTGCAACTCTCTTGTTAACAATTATTTACAAAAACACACGTCTTATTCTCAGGGCTGCTATCGTCCAATACTGTAGAAGACTGAGGGAACTAAGGATCAGGTTTTCCGGCCGAACCCACCGAAGCATCTAAGAGCCAAGGCTTGATGGCAGCGTTTGCACGGCTTGATTGAACGAGGGCGCTCACATAGTGTTTCCGAGTCTTTTCGCTCGGACTTCAATGCAACCTGCCGCAAAATTGAGCTGCTCTGGTACATTATGTTGCTCGGTCCGGCTTCTGCTCGTGCCCCTTTCGAAAGGAATACAGGATTTTGAAACGTTCGCCACTCACGGTGCTGGTCTGTTCACTGGGCTCTTGGGCCTTTATCGTCCCTGTTTTTGCTGGGTTTTGTTATGCTGGGCTGCGGCAACTCCAATAATGCTGAAGCCGCGGGTAAAGCAGGATCCAGGAAGGGCCAGCAAGGCGGCCGTGCCATGGTCATCCCTGTGGGTGTAGCGCCTGCGGAAGTCCGTGATCTGCCGGTCTATATCAACGGCCTGGGCTCAGTGGAAGCCTTCAATACAGTCGTGGTGAAGAGCCGCATTGACGGGCAGCTTGTAGAAGTTCATTTCCGCGAAGGCCAGGAAGTGGAAAAAGGCGATCTTCTTGCCGTGATTGACCCGCGTCCTTATCAGGTTGCATTGAGCCAGGCCGAAGCCACTCTCTATAAAGATAAATCCGCGCTGGCTGACGCTCAGCTCAATTTTGAACGTTTTGAAGGTCTGTACAAGCAGGGCATTATTCCCCAGCAGCAGTATGACACGCAGAAATCTCTGGTCGGCCAGTTGGAAGGTTCCGTCCGCTCTGACCAGGCGAACGTGGATAACGTAAAGCTGAATCTGGTTTATACGCGCATCACCGCGCCGGTAAGCGGCACGCGTGGGTTTGCGCCAGGTGGACGTGGGAAACATGGTGCATGCGTCCGAGCCAAAACGGGTTACTGGTAATCACCCAGCTTCATCCCATTGCCGTCATCTTCAACTTGCCGGAAGACAATCTGGTCAGCGTGTCACAGCATATGCGCAAGGGAACGCTGGATGTTGACGCTTACAGCCGTGACGATCAGACCAAGCTGGCCACCGGCAAGCTGATGACCATCGATAACCAGATTGATCCCACCACCGGTACCGGCAAACTGAAGGCTGTATTCCAGAATACGGAAGGGAGCGCTCTGGCCGAACCAGTTCGTGAACATCCATCTGCTGCTGGAAGTTCGCAAGAACAGCACGGTGGTTCCGGCGGCTGCGGTGCAACGCGGACCGCAGGGCACTTATGTGTTTGTAGTAAAGCCCGATAACACCGCTGACATGCGCAAGGTGACTCCAGGCATAAGCGTGGGAAATTTTGCCGCCATTACAGAAGGCATCTCGGCGGGCGAAAAAGTAGTCACTGACGGGCAGGATAAACTTCAGCCCGGCAGTAAGGTGGAAGTGCGCAACACCGGCGGCCAGCCGACTGCGCAACGGCCAGCCCAGGGACCGCAGGCGCCAGGGCAATAAGCAGCGCAGCCTTTCCCAGAGAATAAAGCCAACTCTCAATGCCAAACGGTGGTCCATCTCGGTTATTCATCATTCGACCCGTAGCTACGTCGCTGCTCATGATCGGCGTATTGCTGGTGGGTATTGTTGCGTATCGGCAACTGCCGGTTTCCGCGCTGCCCCAGGTTGATTACCCCACCATCCAGGTCACCACGTTTTATCCCGGCGCCGGTCCGGAGGTAATGGCGTCATCAGTAACAGCGCCAATGGAGCGCCAGTTCGGACAGGTGCCCGGACTCTCGCAGATGACGTCCACCAGTTCCTATGGTGTATCCGTCATCACGCTGCAGTTCACGCTGGAGCAGAACATTGATATCGCCGAACAGGAAGTTCAGGCGGCCATCAATGCCTCCACCACTTTTCTTCCTCGCGACCTGCCGAATCCGCCCATCTACAGCAAGGTCAATCCCGCGGACGCGCCCATCATTACGCTGGCCCTGACCTCTGACAGTCTGGCCCTGACCAAGATTGAAGATCTGGCAGATACCACGCTGGCGCAAAAAATTTCCCAGGTTACAGGCGTCGGTCTGGTTTCCATCAGCGGCGGACAACGTCCGGCCGTGCGCATTCAGGCCAATCCCACGGCGCTGGCCTCCTATGGGCTGAGCCTGGAAGATGTGCGAGCGGTGCTGGGCTCAGCCAACGTTGATCAGGCCAAGGGCGTGGTGGAGAACCAGCGCCAGTCCTTCACCATCAACAGCAATGATCAGCTGACTTCGGCCAATGACTACAAAGATGTCATCATTGCCTACCGCAACAATGCGCCCGTCCGGCTGAAGGACATTGCCACCGTCATTGACGGCGCGGAAAATGCCAAGCAGGCCGCATGGATGGGCTCTTCCACTGACGGCCAGCTGCGGCCCGCGGTCATCGTGAACATTCAGCGCCAGCCCGGCGCCAACATCATTGGCGTGGTTGACCGCATCAAGAAGCTGCTGCCGCAATTGCAGGGCGCGCTGCCATCATCAGTGAAAGTGCAGATCCTTACGGACCGCACTGAGACGATTCGCGCTTCCGTGAAAGATGTTCAGTTTGAGCTGATGCTTACGGTTGCGCTGGTTGTGATGGTGATTTTCCTCTTCCTGCGGAACCTGGCCGCCACCGTTATTCCCAGCGTGGCTGTGCCGCTCTCCATCGTTGGCACCTTTGCCGTGATGTACCTGCTCGGCTACAGCCTGGATAACCTCTCACTCATGGCGCTCACCATCTCCACCGGATTCGTGGTGGATGACGCCATCGTGATGATTGAGAACATTGATCGCTATCTGGAAGAAGGGCACACGCCGCATGGAAGCTGCGCTCGCCGGCGCGGGACAGATTGGTTTCACCATCATCTCGCTGACCGTTTCCCTGATCGCCGTGTTGATCCCGCTTGCTTGTTCATGGGCGACATCGTGGGCCGCCTCTTCCGCGAATTTGCCGTCACGCTCAGCGTTACCATTATCATCTCGGCGCTGGTTTCGCTTTCTCTTACGCCAATGATGGCCGCGCGTCTGCTCAAGAATCCGCAGAGAGGCAAAGCACGGCCGCTTCTATATGGCGACGGAGCGCTTCTACGAAAAGGTGATCGAGCATTACGGGACTACGCTTCGCTGGGTGCTGAAACACCAGACCACCACGCTGCTTGCTCACGGCCGCTGCCCTGGTGCTTACGCTTTACCTTTACACCATTGTGCCCAAAGGATTTTTCCCGGTGCAGGATACAGGCGTGATCCTGGGTATTTCGGAAACCGCCCAGAGTTCTTCCTTCACCGCCATGTCTGAGCGGCAGCAGAAGCTTGCGCAGGTGATCCTGCAGGACCCTGACGTAGCCAGCCTTTCATCGTTTATCGGCATTGACGGCACTAACACCACGCAGAACAGCGGCCGCATACAGATCAATCTCAAGCCGCATGAAGACCGTTCAGCCACGCGCTTCTGATGTGATCCGCCGGCTTCAGCCCGAACTGGCCAGGGTGGAAGGCATTGTCCTTTATATGCAGCCGGTGCAGGACCTGACGGTGGAAGACCGCGTGAGCCGCACCCAGTTTCAATATTCGCTGGAAGATACTGATGCGGCCGAGTTGAACGAATGGTCTAATCGAATCGTAGAAAAGCTGCGCACCTTGCCGCAGCTGCGTGACGTTGCCAGTGACCAGCAGAACGGCGGCCTGCGCGCCGATCTGGTCATCGATCGCGATACCGCTTCGCGCTTCGGCATTCTGCCGCAGGCCATTGATGACACGCTGTATGACGCTTTCGGCCAGCGCCAGGTCTCAACCATCTTTACCCAGCTCAACCAGTATCACGTGGTGCTGGAAGTAGGTTCCCAGTTCCAGCAGGATCCCACGGACCTCTCGCACATTTATGTTAAGTCGTCGACCGGCACACAGGTGCCGCTGTCATCGTTCAGCCACTTTGAGACCACGAATACCTCGCTGGCCATCAATCACCAGGGACAGTTTCCGGTGGTTACCATCTCATTCAATCTTGCGCCCGGCGAGTCCCTGGGCAATGCCACCAAAGCCATTGCGCAGGTGGAACGCGATCTGGGCATGCCGGCCAGCATCCATCCCAGTTTCCAGGGAACGGCCGCAGCATTTCAAAATTCACTGGCTTCAGAACCCTGGCTGATCCTTGCCGCTCTGGTCACCGTTTATATCGTGCTGGGCGTCTTGTATGAAAGCTACATTCATCCGGTGACGATTCTCTCCACCCTGCCATCAGCAGGCGTGGGCGCGAT
Organism: Terriglobia bacterium; assembly: GCA_963824835.1. GTDB lineage: Bacteria > Acidobacteriota > Terriglobia > Terriglobales > Acidobacteriaceae > Angelobacter. The sequence continues at coordinate 33,052 of CAWGRA010000011.1, forward strand.
TCTGGCGTTGATCCTCACGCGCAATGACCTCACGGTGGTCGCGCTCATTGGCATCATCCTGTTGATCGGCATTGTGAAGAAGAATGCCATCATGATGATCGATTTTGCCCTGGTGGCCGAGCGCAATGAAGGCAAGCCGGCGGAAGAAGCTATTTACCAGGCCAGCTTGTTGCGTTTCCGTCCTATTATGATGACGACCATGGCCGCGCTGCTGGGCGCGGTGCCTCTCGCCTTCGGTCGCGGTACAGGATCAGAGCTTCGTCATCCGCTGGGCATCACCATCATCGGCGGACTGCTGCTCAGCCAGCTCTTCACGCTCTACACCACGCCGGTCATCTATATATGGTTTGACAAGCTGGCCCAGCGCTTCTCACGTTTCAACATCGGCAATGAAATCAAGCCGCAGGAAGAGCCGGTGGCGGGGGATTAGCGCATGAATATTTCTGCTCCATTCATACGCCGGCCGGTTGCCACTTCATTGCTGGCCTTTGGGGTGCTCATCGCGGGTATTCTTTCCTACTCGCGTTTGCCTGTGGCGCCGATCCCGCAGGTCGAGTATCCCGTGATCAGCGTGGGCGCGGGACTGCCGGGCGCAAGCCCGGAGACCATGGCATCATCCGTGGCGACGCCGCTGGAACGCCAGTTCGGACGCATTGCCGGGGTCAATCAAATGACCTCCACCAGCCAGCTCGGATCCACCAGCATTACTTTGCAGTTCGACCTCAATCGCAACATTGATGCCGCTGCCCGTGACGTGCAGGCAGCCATTAACGCTTCACTGGGCCAGCTTCCGGCGAATCTGCCTACTCGGCCTAACTGGCGCAAGGTCAATCCTGCTGACGCGCCCATCATGATTCTGGCGCTCACCTCTGAAAGCAAGACGCTGCCTGCGATGTATGACGTGGCTGATTCCGTGCTGGCGCAGAAGCTCTCACAGGTCCCGGGCATTGGCCAGGTGTTTGTTGGCGGCGGCGCCAAGCCCGCCGTGCGCGCGGAGTTGAACTCCACCGCGTTGAACAAGCTTGGCATCGGCGTGGAGAAAGTTGCTGCCGCGCTCAATGCCGCCAATGCCAATCGTCCCAAGGGTGAAGTGGCCAATGCCGTGAACGCCTGGCAGATCACCACCAATGATCAGCTCTTCAAGGCCGAAGATTACAAGAAGATCATTGTCTCCGGCAACGCCAATGGAGTCGTGCGGCTGGGTGACGTGGCTGACGTGCAGGATTCGGTGGAAGACATACGCAATGCCGGCCTGGCCAACGGAAACCCGCCGTGCTCATGATCGTTTTCCGGCAGCCGGGCGCCAACATTATTGATGCAGTGGACCGCGTGAAAGCGCTGATCCCTGAATTTCAGGCCTCCATTCCCGCAGCTATGACAGCTCGACGTGGTGCTGGACCGCACCATCACCATTCGCGCCTCAGTGACTGACATCCAGCTCACGCTCATCATCTCCATCATTCTGGTGGTGCTGGTGGTATTCGCGTTCCTGCGTAACTGGCGCGCTACGCTGATTCCCAGCGTCGCCGTTCCGCTGTCATTAATCGGCACCTTCGGCGTGATGTACCTGCTTGACTACAGCGTGGACAATCTCTCTCTGATGGCGCTGGCCATCTCCACCGGGTTTCGTGGTGGATGACGCCATTGTGGTGATTGAAGACATCACGCGTTATCTGGAAAAGGGAATGGACCCGGTAAAAGCCGCCTTCCGCGGGGCCAGCGAAATTGGTTTTACCGTGCTCTCCATGAGCACATCACTGGTCGCGGTCTTTCTGCCGATTCTGCTGATGCAGGGCATTGTAGGACGTCTGTTCCGCGAGTTTGCGGTTGTGCTCAGCACGGCCATTGCCGTATCACTGGTGGTTTCACTCACGGTTACTCCCATGATGTGCGCCAAGTTTTTGCGCTCGCCAAACGAGGCAAAGCACGGAAAGATCTATCAGTGGAGTGAGCGCGGATTCGATTTCATCCTGAAGCTGTACCGCATCAGCCTGGGCTGGGTGCTGCGCCATCAACCACTCACTCTTCTGGTGACCATCGCCACCATGTTCCTGAGCATTGGTCTTTATATCTACGCCCCCAAAGGTTTCTTCCCACAGCAGGACACGGGACGCCTTGGTGGCAGTATCCAGGCCGAACAGGACATTGCTTTTCCCGCGCTGCGTGACAAGATGAAGCAATATGTTGGGATCATTTTGAAAGACCCGGCGGTGGATAAGGTGATGGCCTTTGCCGGCGGCACAGGGAACGTCTAACACCGGGCGCATGTTCATGACCCTGAAAGCGCCCGCTCAGCGCGACAAAGTAGGTTCTGGAAAGATTAAGCATCCGGTGACTGCTGACGAAGTCATCAACCGCCTTCGCGGCAAGCTGGCCCAGGTTCCGGGAGCAACGCTGTTCCTCACCGCCGTGCAGGACCTCAACATCGGCGGACGCTTCTCCAACGCGCAGTTCCAATACACATTGCAATCGGAAGACCTGGACGAACTCAACTACTGGTCGCCGCGCATCCTGCAAAAGCTGCGCACGCTGCCTGAGTTGCGTGACGTAAATACTGACCAGCAGGACCGCGGCCTCTTCCGCTGTGGTACAGGTTGATCGTGATACCGCCTCGCGTCTGGGCGTAAGCTCTGCGGCGGTTGACACCGCGCTGTACCAATCCTTTGGACAAGCGCAGGTCTCCACCATGTACCGCCAGCTCAACCAGTATCACGTGGTGATGGAAGTTGATCCCAAGCTCATGTCCGGACAGGATGCGCTGAGGAACACATACGTTAAGTCTTCCAACGGGACTCAGATTCCGCTTTCAGTGTTCGCGCACTTTGTGCCCTCGAATACATCCTTGCAGGTGAACCATCAGGGACAGTATCCGGCGGCCACCATCTCATTCAATCTGGCGCTGGGTGTTCCCCTGGGCAATGCTGCCAAAGTGGTGGAAAATGCCATGCGTGACATTGGTGTTCCCGCCAGCGTGCAGGGCGGCTTCCAGGGCACAGCGGCGGCATTCAAGGACACGGCGCAGAGCGAGCCGATTCTGATTCTGGCTGCGCTGGTCACGGTCTACATTGTTCTGGGCATGCTCTATGAGAGCACCATCCATCCCATTACGATTCTCTCCACGCTGCCCTCCGCCGGTGTGGGCGCCATTCTGGCCATCATGCTTACCGGCAATGACCTGAACGTGATGGCGATGATCGGCATCATCCTGCTGATCGGCATTGTGAAGAAGAATGCCATCATGATGATTGACTTTGCGCTGGAGACCGAGCGCCGCGATAATAAGTCGCCTGAAGAAGCCATCTATGAAGCCTGCACGTTGCGCTTCCGTCCTATCATGATGACCACCATGGCGGCTTTGCTGGGCGGATTGCCGCTGGCTCTGGGAACGGGCGTGGGAGCAGAGTTGCGGCGTCCGCTGGGTATTGCGATTGTCGGCGGGTTGATTGTGAGCCAGGCGCTGACCTTGTTTACCACTCCGGTGATCTATCTCTATCTGATACGGATGCGGCTTGCGCGTGACCGGACGGACGAGCGTCCCACAGGCGACCTACCGATTGCAACCAGGCCCGCGCCGGAGGCTAAGTGGGGATTGAGCTAACCAGCACTTAGCGATTAGCCATTAGCACTTAGTCTGTAGTACTTAGCCATTAGCTCTTAGCCATTAGCACTTGCCAGCCATTAAGCCACTTAGCATTGTCTATCATTCCGCGAGTCTTTTAACGCTGACGTGGCGCGCAGGCAGTCACTAAAACTTTGACTTGGGCCAGGCGCCCCTAAAACATTGACTCGCGCGAAGTCGCGCTAAAAGCTTTGATTTGGAGCGCAGGCGCCCTCGCCTGCGAATGATCGCTATTTGAAAACTGTGATGGTTCGAAACTCCAATGAAAGCTTACTCAGGAGTTGCGAGCGCCGATCCAAATACTAACCCAGCGATGCACCAAGCGCCGTCAGGCGCGACCAGAAGTTAGCCCAGTGTGTTCCCGAGCTCCGCAGCGCGGAACGAGGGATAAACGCTGGGTACGCTGGAGAAAACATCCAATACCACGCTGCCGCAGGCCGGAGCGCAGCGCCAGCGAAGCGACATAAGAAGTAAAATGCTAAGTGCTAAAGGCTAATGGCTGAATGCTGACTACCGCCCCGGGTTTCCTGCTTCTTCCAGGGCTTTCTTCTTTTTGCGGCTGAGCACAAACGGGCGTCTTCTTCGCCGTTCTGCCCGCTTATCAATTTTTTTCCAGAAGCCGACAAAATAATCCACGGCCGAAATCACTGATACGCCCACCATGAACCAGATCGCCATGATGGCGATCAGCCGCACCGGCACAATGAAATATTTGAAATCCCAGATGGTCCAGCGCAGGGCCAGGATAGTGGATACCACAGAGACGATCTGCACCACCATCTTGAGCTTGCCCAGTTCACTGGCTTCAATGGTGAAGCCCTCAGAGGCGGCAATCGAGCGCAGGCCGGAGATCAAAAACTCCCGCCCCACGATAATGACCGCTACCCACACGCTCACAATGGACGGAATCAGCTGCACCAGCGTGATGAACGCCGCGGCAATCATCAGCTTGTCAGCCAGCGGGTCCAGCAGCGTGCCCATGGTGGTGATCTGGCCGCGGCGACGCGCCAGATAGCCGTCCAGGCCGTCAGTGATCGAGGCCAGAATAAAGATGGTGGATGCCAGCACCACCCGCATCGTGTTCTCTTTCACGCTGAAACGGGAGGTGGTGAGAATCCATATAATCAGCGGGATGGACGCGATACGCGAAAGCGTGATGTAGTTCGGCAGATTCAAGGGAATTAAGCAGCCGGGATCTCGGCTGCTCTCATTATCCTAGTAAGTATTTCCAGCCAACGCAAACGCTTTAGAGCGAAGCCTGTCTGGACTGGAACCTTCGCCTGCGCAGGTGTTTCCAGCATAAAACCGGCCAGCGCACGCACTGCCCAGCAGCCTCGCAACCAGAAAACCCACACTCGCCCACATGGCGATCCGAATTTCATAACTGCTGCCTGCGCTTGTCTGGTCCAGGCATTTGAACTGCTATTTTTTGCCGTTCACAGTATTAAGGCAGCGAGTATACAGGTCAAGCAGATGCGTAGCATAGTCTTCTGATTTGCTCTCCGTGCCTGCGTGAAAGCCGGCTGCGGCGCCGCCGGTGGTCCGGCCATAACCCGTGGTGCTGGCAATAAATTTCATCATATCCAGCGCAATGTCTTCATTGCGCCGTGAACCCAAAGTTCCAACCCCTGCAATCTGTTCCATATGCCTTTTCAGCCTCCGAAAATATGATGCCTCTTCCATTGTAGCCGGGAAGGCGGATGACGACCTGCCGCTTGCCGACTCCCATCAGTGTTTATAAAATCAGTGGCGGAAGACACTTTCGTTACCCGTTCACCGCGAAGAGCGAGCAGCCTCTCGGCTGATCTTGCATGTATGCTGTGCATCTAATAACTTTGTTCTATGGACATGACCTGGGTAACGGACCGCATCGCTGTCGGCGGCGGCATATGGAATGACGACAATATGGCGGAACTGGTCCGCATGGGCGTAACGCACATCATCAACATGCAGATTGAGTTTGACGATCGTCCGCTGGCGGACGGCCATCCGGTGAGCGTGCTGAACAATCCCACTGACGATGATTTTCAGGTCAAGCCTCCGCAGCTTTTTCAGCAAGGCGTGGATTTCGCGCTGGAAGCGCTGGAAAACCAGGACAGCAAGGTTTATATCCACTGCGCCGCCGGTGTGCACCGTGCGCCCATGATGACGCTGGCGCTGATGCGTGTGCTGGGCTGGCCTCTGGAGGATGCCAAAGATCTTATCCAGAAGCGCCGTTACGTGGTGGATTGGGCGGATGTCTATGTTGAAAGCGTGGAAGAGTTCATGCGTGTCTATGAAGCCGCGCGCGAAGCCCAGTCCGCGCCGGAACGGTAACCAGAAACTCCCCCGGACTTATTGCGCACTTTAGTCACTCAACCTTTATCAATCAACCTTCGCGCAGCGTATTCAAGCGGATCAATGGTGGCGGCCTTTCTCGCCGGACGTAACAGGCAAGCAACGCCAGAGTGGCCAGCAGTAAAGGTGCGCCGATGAGCAGGCGCAGATCGCCGGTACCGACATTGAGAGCGTTGACAAAAACACTGGTCAGGGCGGAAAGCATTTTGGCCAGCCCGAACGCGCCCAAAAATCCAAGAAGCGTTCCAACGCATACCAGAGCCGTACCTTCACGCAGCACCAGCAGCAACACCTGTCCCTTGCGGGCCCCCAGCGCCATGCGAATTCCAATCTCTCTGCGGCGTTGGGCAACCGCATAGGCCGTGACGCCGGCGAGTCCGATTGCAGACAACACCAGGCCGAACACGCCGATTGCGCCATAGGTATCTGATTGCGAAGCGCTGAGATGAGCGGCTGACCTGCCAGGTAGTCACTGAGGGTGCGCGCGTTGAAGATGTTCAGATTCGGATCAATGGAAGCGATCTCTTTGCGAATGCGGCCCAGCGTGTCCGCTCCGGCATCCGATCGCGACCATCACGGTCATGCCATCCGCGGGCGGACTGTGCAAATTGCTGCTGGGTCAGCGGCAAGTAGGCCACAAGTTGGCCTTCGCTGATGCCGTTTTTAAAGTCATGGACCACGCCGACAATTTCATAGGATTGCCGTGTCGTTGCCTGATGTGCTTGCCGAGCGGCAGTTACCATGGCCGAAAAACGTACGTCGCGGCACTCTCATTCAGCACAACAGGCAATGCCCTGGATCTCGGCTGAGTCGGTTCGTTGATCCAGTTCCACAAATTCACGGCCAGCCAGCATGGCTTCGCTCAATGCGGAAAAATAGCCCGCGCCCACCGATTCTTTACCATCGCATGCTGTATGCGCGAGGTTCCGGGGAGTCTTCCGTGGTGAATTGCACGGTACCATCTTCTTCATCCTGGATCGACAAAGGCGGCTGGGCCGCAAGCGTGACGTTACGGACTGGCGCCAGCGTCTCTTGAGCTGCTGGGGAAGTTTTTCAAAGAGTGCCTGCGTTTTTTCAGGCGAGTAACCATCGCGCATCGGATCAAGGGAGAGGAGATACATGGCATGCGGATCAAAGTTAGTCTGCGTTCCGCTTACCTGGCTGAATCCCATGACCAGGAAGCCGGTGATCAATAGCAGCATGAGCGATCCCGTGACCTGGCCACCATCAGCAGGTTGCGCAAACCAAAACGCCGGTAGCCTGGCAACTGCAGCGCGGAACCTTGTTTGAGGGCCGGGAACATCTCCGCCTTCGTGGCCCGCAGGGCAGGGATCAGGCTGAATGCGATGCCACAGACAATCGACAAGGCGAACACAAAAATTCCCGCATGCCAATCCGGAAGGGCTTCGGGTTCAATGGGGACGGGCGTGGGCGATGCCAATTTGGATCTCACGTGCTGAGATCCAATAAGCGATGACGAAGCCGGCAATGCCGCCCAGCAGTGAAAGCAAAATGCCTTCACTCATCATCTGGCGGACCAGGCGGAAACGGCTGGCGCCGATGGCCAGGCGAATGGCCAGTTCCTTGCGGCGATTGGCGCCGCGCGCCAGCAGCATGTTGGCCAGATTCATGCACGCAATGGTCATAATCAGCACCATCAGCACGGCAAAAAAACCAATGACCACGGGCTCTCAAGTTTCGCGGCAACGGCACCATGGTGCCTGCCGGAAGCAGAGTCACACGCCGGCCTTTTTCCTCCGCTGTCAGGGTTGAAGCATCCTGCTGGTCAAGACGGCGTGTGATCGCGTCGAGCGCGGCTTCCGCGGATTCCAGGCTGACGCCCGGCGCCAGACACATCATGGCGATGAACTCTTTGGCATTGCGCTGGTGCAGCACGTCATTGGCGAGTTCCGGAGCAAGCGAGGCCGGGGCGGTAATGGGCACGAACACCTCAGACGGATTCTCCGGAAGGGCGCCATTGAAATCCTTCGGAGTAATGCCCACGATAGTCGCCGGTTGGGTGTTGATGCGAATGGTCTGGCCCACGGCGTCAGGAGAAGAGTTGAGGCGATTGCGCCAGAAACGATCACTGATCACCACGACGGGCGAATCGCCCGGCTTGTCGATTTCAGGCGCTCAGCATCCGTCCGCGCTGCGCCTGCACGCCGAGAACGGAAAAGTAATCGGGTGATACCAGTTGTCCGAAGACGCGCTCCGGTTTCGCCTTGCGCATCATTTTGCAGAGTTCACGTTGAATGCGATTCCGGTTTGAAACGCGGCTACGCCGGTAAACAGGTTTTTCTGTTCGCGGAATTGCTCAATGTAGTAATAGGAGACGGGTTTTTCCGGCATGACCAGGCGCTGGGCATTGGCGGCCGCAGGCAGCTCACGAAAGATGGATTGCCATCTTGAGTTGAAGATGTTGGTGGTGAGCCCCATGCCGATGCCCATGGAAAGAATGCCGACCAGGGCAAAGCCCGGGTGATTTGATCAGGGCCCGCAACGCGTAGCGCATGTCGCCGCGCATCTCGCTCAGGTATTCGATTGGAACGCGAATCGCAATATCCGCCAGCAGCCGGAACAGGCCGGTGATGCCATGGCGATTCGGCGATATCTTTGACCACGTCGTCCCCAAGCTGCATCAGTTCGGTGCCGTAGGCCAGTTTGAATTCGTGAGGGAAAGCTTTGGCCAGATGCTGGTAGAGGCGGGATGCAAAATTCATGGCGTTACCTTCTTACGTCACGTCAATCGTGACTTCATTCCGTAATGCAGGGCCTGCTTCTCCCGAATCACGCGAACCAGATCATGGAGGCGGTCACACTCGGCGTCAAGCACGCGCTTGCCGAGCGGAGTCAGCCGGTAGTAGCGGCGGCGCGCGTCGTCGAGTTCCGGCGCGGGCCGTTCGTCGGATTCTTCAATCAGTTCCGCCTCAATCAGCCGCTTGATGGATCCATAAAGAGTGGCTGGCCATAAGCCGAACCTTGCCAGCAGTGCGCTCCAGCACTTCCTGCATGATTCCGTAGCCATGCTGCTCTCCGCCGGCAAGCGACAGCATGATGTGGAACCACTGGGTCTTGAGCGGGATAAATTTGTGGAAATCGGCTCTTGCTCACGTCAATATATATATCAATTAATATATATATTAGTCAAGAGGGATGGCGAGTCAACTGGCTGCGGCACTAGTTCTGACCCATCGCCGTCGCGAGGCCTTTCGCATAAAATCTCGTGCATGCCCATTCAGGCAGTTCAACATGTTCGACGCATGCGTGGCGGCGCCCAGTCTCACCTGATGCGCGCCTCTGACGGGCATTACTACGTCGTCAAGTTTCAGAACAATCCGCAGCATCTGCGCGTGCTGGCCAATGAGCTTCTGGCCACGCGACTGGCAGAGCGCATCGGGCTGCCGGTGCCGGTCACGGAAGTGATTGAAGTCAGGACATGGCTGATCGCCAATACGGTTGAGCTGTCGATGGAAGTTTCCGTGCGGCCGGTGCCTTGTCTGCCCGGATTGCAGTTTGCGGCACGTTATGTGTGCGATCCCGCCGAGGCCCATGTCTTCGACTATCTTCCTGAGAGCATGCTGCCGAAGGTGAAGAATCTCTCCGCATTCTGCGGCATGCTGGCGTTGGACAAATGGCTGGGCAACGCCAATGGACGCCAGGCGGTTTTCTGGAAGAAGCCGAGCGAGCGCAAATACAACGTCAGCTTCATTGATCAGGGTTATTGTTTCAATGCCGGTGAATGGAATTTTCCTGACTCGCCGTTGCGTGGCGTTTATGCGCGCAATGCTGTGTATCAAGACGTTGCCGGATGGGAATCATTCCAGCCCTGGCTGGGCCGGATAGAGAAGCTCGATCCCAAAGTGATCAGCGAGATTGCCGGCGCGATTCCGCCCGAATGGACCGGGCAATGACTGGCCTGCCCTGGAAGAACTGACGCAGGCGATCATTGCCCGCCGCGGCAAGGTACGCGAGTTGATCACGGCGTTCAGAAATTCATCGCGTCAACCATTCCCGGCCTGGGCCGACGCGGAAAAACATATGGTGGTGCAGTAATGACTCAACAATGTAATTTTTTTCTCGTTCGCTATGTTCCTGACGCGGTGAAAAATGAGTTCGTCAACATCGGCGTGGTGCTGATGCCGCCGGCGGGAGATCCTGAACTGCGCTTTACCCATGACTGGGCGCGCGTCCGCTGCGTTGATCCGCAGGCTGACGTGGAGATGCTGGAAGCGCTGGAAGCCGACCTGCGCAGCCAGATGCGTGATGCGCACGGTGATCGCGATGCTCTGCTGCGCCGTATGCAGGATTCTTTCTCCAACGCGCTGCAGCCTTCGGAGTTCAAGGCCTGTCTGGCGGAATCGCCGGTGGCGGAAGCCGATGAGCTGGCGCGCATCTACCTGGAGCGTCCGCGCCGCCGCGGCTCGCGCGAGCTCAGCTCGCGGCAGGCGATCTATCAGCGCATGCGCGGCGAATTTGAACGCGTGGGCGCATGGGAATTGATGTGGCGAGACATTCCCGCTTCGCAATTTACCCGCAGCGGCGATCCTCTAAAGATTGACGCGGGCTATGCGCCGGGCAGCAGCGTCAAGATGTTTCACGCGCTTTCGCTGGAGCATGATGTAAACGCCGCCAAGGTCCTGGGCTTCAGTTTCCCGCGCATGGCGGAAGGCATTCTGCGCACGCAAAACCAGCAGGCCGAGCTGACGGCCATCGTGGAAGACGGGCTTCCCACGGACGATGACGCAATCTCGTTCGCGCTGGAAACTTTGCGGCCGGCGAAATCAAAATCGCCTCGCTCGCAGCAGATGCCGCAGATCGCAGACCTGGCAGCCCGGGAGCTGCGCTTGCAATGATTGCAGCGCTAGTGGGCGGCCAGGACTACTTCACAGTTGTCATTCCGAACGAAGTGAGGAATCTGCTGTTCGATCATGAACGAACGACAGAATCTCGGCCGCTGTGATCTACTCCTGAGAGCTTGTCATTCCGAACGAAGTGAGGAATCTGCTCTTTACGATCATGACCATACACAGAATGTCCGCCGCTTTGACTACTCCTTAGGACTGTGTCGATTCCGAAACGAAGTGAGTGGAACTGCTTTTCGGTTATGACCACCATAGAATTGACGGGCTGTGAATTACTCTTTAGGACTTGTCATTCCGAACGAAGTGAGGAATCTGCTTTTCGATCATGACTCAACACAGAATCCCCGGGCTGTGAATTCTCCTTAGGACTTGTCATTCCGAACGAAGTGAAGGAAATCTGTTTTTCGATTATGACGAACACAGAATGTCCGTGCTGTGATTACTCCTTAGGACTTGTCATTTCGATACAGTAGTGAGGAAAAAAACCTGCATTTTAAAAAACTTGTGTCGTCATACCAATTTTCAGCCAAATCTTCCCAAGTGGGATTGAATTGGCTGATCAGCGCTATTTTTTTTGCTCGCTACCATGTCTTTAACTGCGTTTCTCGTTCAATACAGTTGTTCACATACCGAAACAACCTCAAAATAAAGAAGCCGGTCAATGTTGTACCGGCTCGTAAAATCTTATCTTCCTTTCTTTTTGTGCTGGAGAACTCAACGGACCAGCGAATTGGTCATTCCCACGTTCAATCTTCTCGGACTTGCTTGCCAGGATGTAAATGTAGAACTTTCAGAGAAAGCCAAAGCAGATTCCTCACTTCGTTCGGAATGACAAGTCTTAATGAGTATGAGTACGCCGATTATATCCAACTGGTTTAAGTGAGAGAGCGTTATATCGCAACTTGGCTACTTTAGCCGGATCATGCCCATGATGGGCCCAAAGCCATTTCAACTGCGTGCATGAATCACAACCACAAAAAAGCCCCGGCTTTCACCGGGGCTTAGGAAAAGAGAGAACGAAAACTTAGGAGCCCGGAAAGGCGATCCTTCAATCACCCGGGTACGATCCCGTCAATCACGGGAGGTATTGCCGGGCCGGCTACGCCCGTTGTGGTGTAAGATGAGGATGGCTGTTTCCGCGGGATTGTCATCACTTCGTCCCACGGCCACCGCGCGAATGCCCTGTTTGCCGAAATACTCGTTTACGTGGGCTTCTTTCACGGCAATGGTGTTCTTCAGCGCCTGCTCAGTGAGCGCGGTATCAATGTTCGCTCCGGCGGTATAGACCACCCGCGTGCGCACTCCATCCATGACCGCGGGAATCGGTTGCCGCGGCGGCGCTGAGAGTTCAATCACCACCGCGCCTTCCTTCGGGTTGTCCGCGCTGGCGCCAATGGTTACGGCGCGCACAGCCTGATCTCGCATGAGGAGCAGGGCGTGATTGTCGCGCGGCATGGGTGGCAGTCTGTTTTTGTTCCGGGCTCAGGGTGGCGGCGGTTGGGCTTACTTGCGCTGAAGCTCCGCCGATCGTTTTGAATTAGCGATCACCGCTGTTTGCTGGCAGCTCACCTGGTGGTCAGGATTGCCCGTGATCAGGCCAAGTCCGGCGCCCGTTCGGGTATTCAACACCGCGATTACGTCACGCAATGGGATTGGCCACGGCAGTGGAGCCGCCGCCGGCATACATCAGCCCAACCGGACGGGCGGTGGCGCTTTCCACCAGAAGTGATCCCGAGTCGCCCGATTCGATAAAGTTCGCGCCCGTCACCAGAATCTGGTTGGTGAAGTGGGACTTGAAAAGCCCGTGGTGCGCCGCAGGAAGCATCGTAATCAACCGCCACGGTTCCGTTGAGAGCCTCAATGGAGGAACAGGTCAGCCCTGTGGTGCGTCCGCTTTTCGCCACAGCCAACCCAATAGCAGGAGTACCAGCGTGGATGAAGGCGGCAGGTCGCCGATATCAGTTGCTGTGGCAGCGCCCAATTCCAGAATGGTGCCGACAGTATCCACATTGCCGTTGGCGGTCGCAATGGCGGCGTCCACATTGTCCGGCGCGGCGCCGCACAAGGTGGCAGTGGTCTGCACGCAGCCTGTGGCATCGTTGCTGGTTGGCTTAATCACTGAGTGGCCGGGAAGCGTTCCCACCGGGGTACCGCCACCGCAGCTACGCGTCTGGTTAATGGCTTCACCATTCACGCCCAGATCTGACCTGGCCAAAACGTGATTGTTGCTCAGAATAAAGTGTGTAGTGCTGCGGGTGATGAGACTGCCCAGCGTGTCCACGCAGCAGGTTGTGTTGGCCGTGTTGTTATCAAGCAGGTTCTCACCCACGGAACCGAGTTTGATCGGCAGAGTCGTCTCGGTAACGTTGTTCTTATTCGGATACACCACACTGGCGGTAGAGTTGGCCGTCTTGGTGGCGTCTGCTATGAGGTGGCGGTGATGGTGACGGTGATGGTTCCTGGAGGGGTAAATCCGGCAGGCGCCTGATAAAAGCCCGTTGGAGAAATAGTGCCCATTGTGATATTGCCACCCGTAAGGCTATTCACACTCCAGGTGACCGGAGTGGCGCTGCCTGTCGCAGTAAGCTGCTGTGAGCCGTTGAGAGCCACGGTAAATGCCGTGGGTGTAACCGAAACCGGCGCAGCCGGCGTGGGTGACGGCACTGGTGTTGGCGTTGGAACAGGTGTTGGCGTTGGAGTTGGCGTCTACCACCACCTCCGCAAGCCACCAGACCGAACAGAATAAGACACAGCAGACCTGAAGCCAAAATCTTGCTCATAAACAGATCATCCCTCCAGGCAAAAAAAGCAAAATCGTCCCACTAGTATAGGCCGAATAGGCACCTCCAATGGATTCTAAGAGTGGTTCCCGTGGTTATCCAGAGTAGCTGGCCTGAGG
>CAWGRA010000012.1:0-134297 GCA_963824835.1 Terriglobia bacterium
TCCGGCTTCGTCTTCTGCTCCTTCGGATGGCAGCCGTAGCAGGTCGCCTTGTGCGTATCGGCGTGCACGCCGTCGAGCGGGAAGCGCGTGCGCCGGTTGTGGTCGAAGTTGATCTTGGTGAACTCGACCTTCGCCGAGTGGCAGAGCTTGCACGCCTTCTGCCCGAACAGCGACGTGCCGTGCACGTTGTCGTGGCACGGCGTGCAGTCGAAGCCCCACGTCGGCCAGCGGAACGTCAGCTTCTGATAGCCGGCGGCGTTCGTCGGCGGGATCGTCGCTCTTCGAATTCGGCGGCTGCGCCCGAGCTCGTCGTGAAGTGGCAGGCCGCGCACTTGACCGGCTCGTGCTTCTTCTCGAGCGGATAGCGCGTGTCGCGATCGTGATCGAACTGCGCGCTGGTCGAGCATGTGCCACGTCTTGGCGTCGTGGCAGCGCTCGCAGCGGCGCATGTTCTCGCGCAGATCGCCGTGCGGGTTGTTGTGGCACACGCGCACGCCGTCGGCGCCTTCAGATACGTCAGCGTCCCCGACTGCGGTCTTCTCTTTGTGGCAGTCCTTGCACTTGGTCGTCTGGTGCTTGCCCTCGAGCGGGAACGACGTGAGCGTGTTGTGGTCGAAGCGGTCGAGCCCGCCGAACGAGTGCGAACCCGAGGATGTCCTTGCTGCGCCCCTTGTGGTCGGTGTGGCAGAGCTCGCACTGCTTGCCGAGCGCCTTGGGCGACGCGTGCACGCCCTTGCGCTCGCTTCTGCCGCTCGGCGATCGGCTGATGGCACTTGAGGCACTTGTCGACGGCGACGTCGCGCGAGCCGACGTGGCAGTCCTGGCAGTGGTCCTTGCCGTCGATGTTGGCGTGCGCCTGCGTCAGCGGCCCGGGCGACGTCGAGAAGAAGTCGGCGCGCGCCAGCGTCGCGGACAGCACCAGCAGCAGCGCGCGAGGAGCAGGAGGCGGGGCACGGCGTATCGTCGCTCAGATGGCACGCGCACTCAAGAGGATCGCGCGCGTCGGAATCCCCATTACCGGCGCAGCTCGATCACGATGTGGATGGTGGCGATGATCGTCAGGACGCACCGACATCGGGATGTGCGCCGCCTTCCACTGGTTGAACAACGGTTCCAGACGCGGCAACAGCTGCCGGCGCCGCTCGAGCAGCGCCAGGCGCAGCGACAGCTTCATCGCCTGCTTGCGCACCTTGCGCGCGCCCTTGCCGTGCACGGTCTTGCTTCAGCTGCTTCGACGAGCTGGCGGATGCGGCGCCCGCGCATGATGTCGTCGCGCACGCACCACCAGAAGGTCCACAGCGCGCCGAAGAAGGTCGGCTCCTGCGTTCTTGCCGCCGAGCCAGTTGTCGAAGTTGGTGACGCGGCGGCGATAGGCCTCGTACCAGACGTCGGCGGCGCGCACGCCCGGCTGCGTGCCGCGCAGCTTGGCGAGCTGGCGATCGATGTCGAGCACCTCGACCGCCGCCGTCGACGCGCGCTCCTCGATCTGCGTCGTCAGGTAGCGGCCGAGCAGGCCCGAGATGACCGTGATGATCATCGACCAGAAGCCGAGCGAGACCCAGTTGTCGAGCTTGGCCACCGAGTGCAGCAAGATGAACGCCGGCCCGAGCACGCCGGTCAGCACGTGCCACTCGAACCACGAGCGCAGCGAGCCCCACGTTGCGCATGAAGCTGAAGCGCCGGCGCCACACGTAGAGCATGCCGGTGATCATGAGCGCCGTGCCGGTGTAGCCGAAGTTCGACCGCCAGCTCGCAGCCGGGACGATAGCCGATGCGGCCGAGCGCGAGATCGGGATCGATGCCCTCGACGAGCGTCGCCGATGAGGAACGGCGATCGAGTACTTCGGCAGCCACAGGCGCATCGCGATCTCGGTGCACGAGAGCAGGAAGCGCGCCGATGCCGAGCGTCCACCACATCGGCAGACGACAGCTGCTTGCGCGGCGCGCGCGCGCGGCCGAGCTCGGGGATGTCGAGGCCGCCTTTGACGAACGCCTTCGACTCGTTGAGGTTGTTGACGTCGATGGCGACGGTGCGGTCGTAGCCGGCCTTGGCCGTCGCGCGCGCCGCGATCCGGCAGCTGCGTGACCGCGTCCGACGGCAGGATCTCGACGAGCGCGCCCGTCGGGCAGGCGCGTGATGCACGCCTGGTCCTCGTAGAACGCGCAGTGATCGCACTTCGAAGCCATGCGGCGCAGCTTGGCCTTGCGCGGCGTGCCGTCGCCGAAGCCGAGCTTGCCCTCCTTGTTGAGGCGCAGCTTGAGCTGCGGCGCCTCGTCGAGCTCGTGCATCTCGATCGCGTCGTACGGGCACGCCGTCGCGCACAGCGTGCAGCCGGTGCAGGCGTCCTCGTTGATGAGGACCTCCTTGCGCTGCGACGTCGAACGAGATCGCGTCGAAGTTGCAGGGGTCGATGCAGCGCTGATCGGTGCAGGTGTGGCAGGCGTCGACGAAGTCGAGGTTGCCGAGGATGCGCCCGTTGATGGCGAGGCGCTTGACGCCGTAGCGCTCCTCGCACGCCTTCTCGCACGCCTTGCACTCGATGCAGGCGTCGATCTTGCGCACGCGCAAGGTCATCGACACCGACAGGCCGTGGCGGATGAAGAAGTCGGCGACCGCGGACTTGGCGCCGTCGGTGGCTTCGACCTTGGCGCGCGCCGCCGTCGAGGCGCGGCGGAAGCGGTCGGCCATGAACGGATAGATGCGCTTCCACAGGTCGACGCGGCCGCGCTGGATGGTGATGACCACCGCCGGCGTCGCCGTGTAGCAGGCGATGCGTGGCGTGGTTGGCCGCGCTCGACGGCGGTCTCGACGACGTCGCCGTCCTCGAAGGTCGCCAGGTTCTGCTCGGCGACGCGGATGAGCGGCCCGACCTCGTTGCGCCGCTTGCGCTCCTTCTTGTCGAGCTCGCGCGCCCTGGCGGCGGCCTGCACGACGGCGTGCGCCGCCTTGCGCTCGGCGGCGAGCGCCTCCTCGGAGAACCTGGCGATGGCGACCTGTCCCGAGCGCACGAGCGCGATCGAGCCGTCCATCGGCACCAGCGAGTCGCGCACCAGGCGCAGCACGTGCGCGTCGCCCGACATGAGCGCGTCGCGCAGCGCCTCGTTCGGGCAGGCCGTCGAAGATCGGCGACGTGCGCATCTCGCGCCAGGCGCGCGCGTCGACGCCCGACGACTGCGGCCGCTCCTGCGTCGCCGTCGACGTTGATCTGCTGCGACTTGTCGCGCTTGGCGTGGCCGGGAAGGATGTGCTGGCCGGTCTTGTCGACCGCCTTGCGGATCGCCGACGGCAGCGCCGCCACGACCGACTTGACGATGCGCGAGACGACCGACTTCTCCGACGGGAACTCGTCGAGCGGCAGCTTCTGCGCCTTGATGAGGCGCGGCGCCGGCTCCTGGCGCTCGTCGATCTCGAGCACCTCGACGTCGGGATCGCTCGGCGGATCGATGCGCGTCTGCTCGTCGTCGAAGTCGGCGACCTCGCGGCGGCGGTCGCTTGTGCACGCTCTGAGCTGCGGCTTCTGGCGGGAACGACGGTCTTCATGAAGTCGGGATTGGCGCGCCCTCGTCGGTCAGATCGCTGACGTCGATGTCCGAGGTGGCGAGCTCGATAGGCCTCGACCTTCTCGATGTCGCCGGTGTTGAGCTCGAGCTCCTCGTCGACTTCGAGGATGTCGGCGGCATAATCGCGGACATGACCGGGGCGGGTCTCTTCGGGGACGCGATCCTCGACCGGGACATAGGTGGCCTGGTCGTCGAAGTGGCTGCTGCTTACGCCGCTCTTTGGCGAGCTTGTCGGCCCTAGCCATCTCCTCCCGAAGTCGGCGGTTGGGGACCATGGTGCGGAGCACCTCTGCAACGGCCGCGCCCAGCGGCGCCCCAAAACTATTATGAAAAGTTGACCGCACCTGGGACTTTGGACCCCACCAGCGGGGTCTGGACCACATATATGGGTGGGATGGTGTGTAGCGAGCCACCCAGGGGTGGTCCGATGTCAACCGTGCTTGTCACCCGACGAACGGTTCGGGGTGCCATACAAGGCTCGCCCGCGCGCATCACGGGGCATCGATGCGGGATCCCAGACCCGCCCATCAGGGGCGCCGCTGGTGGAGCGTCGCGACCGACCTCGCGATGGCGTCGGCCGTGAAAAATTCCCCAATTGCCGTTGACATCCCCTCTAGGCTCGGGCTAGGTAACGGGGGCTTCAACTCGGGGCGTAGCGCAGCCTGGTAGCGCGTTCGGTTCGGGACCGAAAAGTCGGAGGTTCAAATCCTCTCGCCCCGACCAGGTTATTTAAGCGTTGGTTAACTACGCGTGGCGTGGCCGGGGGGCTGTTGTCTTCGCAACTCAATCTGCTGGTCGTCGACGACGACAAAGACGTCTGCGAGTATCTCGAGGACTTCCTCACGCAAGAACCGCCGCGCAAAGAAAAAACGCTGCTGAGGAGATGTCGCCCGGGACACCGGCTTCAATGGCTTTCAGTTTCTGTCCGCCTTGCAGGTCACGCGATTGCGTCTTTTGCTCAGTTCCACGCCAAACGCCCGCAGCGCCTGTTCGGTGTGATCGCGCGTGCGCTATGGTTCTTCGAAGGAAGTACTCCCCTCGGCAAAGAGACCGGCAAACAGCACTGCGGACTTTACCTGGGCGCTGGCAACCGGAGAAACATATTCCATCGCCTGCAGCCTGGCTCCTTTGATATGCAGCGGAGGCCGATCACCTGCGGCCGCGCTGATCTCCGCGCCCATCAAGCGCAGAGGAGTCATCACTCGCGCCATGGGCCGGCGGGAAAGCGATTCATCGCCATGTAAGTCACAGACAATTGGCTGCCCGGCCAGCAAGCCGGACATCATCCGCATGGTTGATCCGGAGTTGCCGCAGTCCAGGCTTGATGATGGCTGCTGGAACCATTCACGCCCTTCGATCTCCACCAGCCCGGCAGCGGTGGTATTCACAA
This sequence comes from Terriglobia bacterium, assembly GCA_963824835.1. Taxonomy (GTDB): domain Bacteria; phylum Acidobacteriota; class Terriglobia; order Terriglobales; family Acidobacteriaceae; genus Angelobacter. Next base: position 4,952 of record CAWGRA010000012.1, read on the forward strand.
CGCACCCCAATTGCTGCAGACAGCTCAGAGTGCTGGCACAATCGGCGCCGCTGGAAAAATTGCTAAGCCGGGTTGTTCCCTGCGCGATACCGCCGAGCATGGCATAGCGATGCGAGATGGATTTGTCGCCGGGCAAACGGATTGAACCCAGCATGTTTCTGGCGGGACGGATGATCAAAACCAATTCCTCCAAAGGCAAAATCTGCTTCAGAGCAGAGTTGCCTCCGCGCTGAAAAATAAAGTCGCACCTTGACGCATGCCACTGAAGACAACTTGCATGCTTAATCAACATCTTAATCCTTAGTACGTGCTGAAGCGCACGCGTGGACGAGAGGAAAGATCAAGGCGGCTTTGTCCGGGCTTCGAAATTCCCTTTTGAACATGAAATCAGAACAGAACCATAGGCAATGAACAGGTAACTAGAATATGAAATCCCGGGCCCGTGTTTACACCCTTGCACTCGCTGTTGTTTTCACCTTCGCTTTGATCCATCCTGGTCATTTACGGTCGCAAACTCCCAGAGACTTCGGAAGCATCGGGAATATCGCCGTCCAGATCATCATCATTCCTCCACTCCTCTTCGATTGACGGCACAGTCAAAAGCATTGATGGAAAGCTGCTGAAGGACGTTCGTGTTGATTTGCATGATATCAGCGCGGGCGTAGTCATTGCTTCGGCCTATACCAGCGAGCGTGGCAGCTTCGAATTCAATCCAGTGCCGGAAGGCACATATGAAGTGGTAGCGCATCTCCGGGACAAACCAGGCGTCAGAACGCATCAACGTAGCCTCATTCAAGTCAAGCGTGAGCCTGCGCCTGCCCGTGAGCGACGTTCCTCAGGATGGTACCGGAACGCAACAGCGTCTCCGTGTCGCAATATAAGGTTCCGGCCAAGGCGCGCGAAGAGTTCGTCAAATCCCAGGAAGCCAGCCGCCGGTCAAAGCCCGAAGAAGCCACGAAACATCTGGCACGGGCCCTTGAGATTTATCCTGATTTTTCTGACGCACTCACGATGCGTGCCATTGGTACCTGTCACAGACCTTCCCGCAGCCATCCTGACCTGGAACACGCGATAAAAACTGACGGAAACAACTCACTTGCGCTTACCGTTCTTGGAGCTGCAATGAATGCGCAGGCAAAATTTGATGAGGCGCTGCTCTATCTCCAGCGCAGTGAGACCCTGGCGCCTGACCGCTGGCAGACATATTTCGAGCTGGCGAAGACAAATATCGGAAAAAACGATTACGCCGCCAGCCTGCGTTATCTGGATAAAGCCGTTTCCATGCTTGCGCAGGACTATTCACCTATCCATCTACTGCGGGGCCGGGCGCTCTTTTCCATGCATCGCTATGCGGAAGCCGCAGGAGAACTGGATGCCTATCTGCAAAAGGAGCCCAACAGCCCCGGCGCAAGTGCGGCGCGCGATCTGCGTGACCGGGCGCAACAATTGCTGGCCAAAAACTCCGGATTAAGGTAAACATCCAGCAAATCACCGACGTTAAGACTGATCAGCCCCTGGCACCCACAAAAATCATTTATGGGTGCGAGGGGCTGACTGTCATTGTTGTCTCGGTTCGGGTTTCTCGGTTAGGCATCGCCTCGCGGAGTGAGGCAGACGGTTTCAGTAATTCGCAGACCGGTTCGGTTGGCCAACTGGTACTGGCAGCATCAAAGGCTCTTCTGGAACGATGATCCAGGCGGCGAAGTAGGCGACCACGCCTAAAAATCCAAATACTGAGCATACCACCCAGATGATCCGTACCAAGGCAACGTCAAGATCAAAATACTGGGCAAAGCCTTTACAGACTCCGGCAATCTTGCGGCCTTCTCGAGCGCGGACCAGGCGTTTGGTAGCCGCCGCTGTTGCTCCGCCCAGGCTCTTGCCGCAATAAGCACAAAGCTGTGCGTCATCCGGGATCTGCTTGCCACAAGAGGTGCAATACATATCTCTCCTCCATCCGGAGCTGCCCGGCAGCTCTTTTTCCATTTCTTCTTATGATGTTATACGCACGCCGCGAGGGCACAAGTTCACTGTCCGCTCTATAAGGCCGGGACAGATATTTTCTGGCGCTGGCCGCTTCTTCTGTCGCGCCGTCCAGAGCGATCGTTGCCCGATACTGGGTGACGGCATCCTCCCGTTTTAAAAGCAGATCTGAAATCTGCCCCGCCGCCAGCATTGCCCGCTGGCGATAATCCAGGGTGTTGCTGTCTGGTGGCCGCTGCCGCTTTCAGGAAATACTGCAAGGCTTCCGGCAGTTTGCCCTGTCCGCGTTGTGATTCGCCCATAGCGTAATAGGCCAGCTCCAGATGAGGATTGGGGTACTTCCCTTCGCTTGCAATCACTCAGCAGCCGGTATGACCACGGCGGCATGCGTGGCGTTTTGCCCGCGGCATTGAGCAGGTTAGCTTCTTCCAGCGCGAAAAGGAAGCTTCGCGGATGGTCTCGCGTAAGCGTCCTGACAACCTCAACTGCATCCATAAACCGTTCTTCCCGGCGAAGAAATAAAGCCAAGGCGATGCGGGCGTCCGCACTGGTCTCTCCGCCGGCTTTGCCTGCTTCAGCCAGCATTTCCAGCCCTTTAGCTCTTGTCTCCACGGATACCGGCAATGCCGGCCATCGCCTTCATGGGAACGCTGAGACTGCCGACCACAAAGTTATGAGCGCCTACAATCGTCTTGGCGTCAGTCCAGTCAGGACGCAGCTTCAGTACTTCTTCATGATCATGCCGGGCGGCAAGCGCATTGCGAAGGGCGGAAAACCAGGCATGCTCCACGATTACCTGATAGCTCGATCGCAGTCCCTCCGTGACGCCCCGGCTGTACAGGGCCTGAACATCCCTAGGGTCCACTCTTAAGGCGTTTATCTGAGAGCAATAGTGACTGATCAGTTAAGTCCTTGATCCTCTGCTTTATAGATGAGTCAATAGGCACCTGTTTACTGTTTATGAAGCCCTGCTTGCTGTACAAGCGGGTATCGAGCGCATTGTAGCGGTAGAGTTCGCGGTAGATCAGCGCATCCAGAACATGATTAAGTGCGTTTGCATCGTCAGGACGGGCCTCCCGCACCTTTTCAAAGTCACTGAGCGCTTCGTCATATTCTGAACTGTAAAAATGGTCCCAGCCGCTGCGGGTTGTGGCCTCCAACTCGGCTTTGCCAGGGGCGCTAATGGCCCATAAGGGGGTTACTCCTAAGGCAGTAACCAAAAGCAGGCTTAAAACTTGATTACCAAGTCGCCTGTGGAGGGGTGCACGGTAAGGTGTCATCTCTGGTTTATCGGGAAGTTTACCTGATTTCTGGAAAGTCGTGGAAAGGATAAAACAGGCATCGCTCCCCCGCATTCTCTGAAAACGGGACAAGGAAGAAAATGACGAAGACGCTGAAGCCGGCAAACGAATTCTATACAGAAGTTGAAGCCGCAAGTTACTTGAACATCTCTATATCCGAATTACACGGCCTGCTCGACGAGAACATTTTTACTGACGGCAACAGACGCCCACATCGAACTGAGCTTCTGTGAAGCTGACCTGGTATTGCTCGGCTTCTGGAGCAAGGGCAGGGAGCGGGACAATCCGAAAGTACTGCGGATGCCCAGGCGTCGCGAAGCCTGAACCTTTTACCTGTAATAATTGCTCCCCTAGTCCTCACCCAGGGAGATTAAGAGATCAAACAAAGTATTTAAGATCAAGGGCTTACAGAACATCCCCGTTTGGAACTCTGATGTGCCTGATATTTGGGTAGAGATCATCTCAAGTCATGGCGCATCTGGCCCCAAATTACGAGGAGCGGCAGGAGTTCTGGAAGCCCCTGGTTTCTCCCCGCACGGAGAGCTTGGCAGCCTCAGAATCGGCTGGGCAGATATGCCAGAGCTGCGGAACCAGTTATGTCCTGGGTTCCCGGTTTTGCCATATTTGCGGAGCCGACCGTCACGTCAATCTGGCCGATGCGCAGATACAAACGGCATTCGGGATTGGTTTGATTTCACTGGCATAAGGAATGTGCTGGGCCAAACGACCGCTTCCCTGATCGCGTTTATTCTGGGCTTCCTGTTCCTGATGGCTGCCGCCATTACCGGTGTTTTTTTCACCGCGACCACGCTACTTGACTGGCAGGCAGTCCAGATCTGGCGAATTGAGTGGCTGCTGGCCGCTTCCGCCGTTTTCGTCGCGGGCGTTCTGCTCAAGAAGAAATAAGAGTCCTGATCGTCAAGGCGAGTTACCTTCCAGCCTTTTCAGCTCTCCGTATCCAATCCTATTGGGAGAAAGCCGAGTCAACATCGCCCGGCCGTAAGATCCATGGCTCTATTATTAGAAATTATTTAGAATCCCAGTCCGAGATCAACTGGAATGCTTAAGTAAATTCTAATCAAGCTAGTCAGACATCTGAGCTGCAGGAACGAGATTCTGTAATCACTTGTTAGCAGATGACTGTGTAATCTCAGAAGGGCCGAACTCATATCCTACGCCTCGGATCGTACGAATCAATTTGACTCCAGCGCCTTCATCCAGTTTCTTGCGCAGGTAGTTCACATAGACGTCCACCACATTGGTTGTAGTGTCTGGGGCCAGCTTCCACACGTGTTCGATAATCATGTTGCGAGTGATACGCCGTCCCATATTGCGCATGAAGAATTCCAGGAGGCTGAATTCTCTTGGCGTCAGTTCAACCAGATTGCCGTTACGACGAACGGTCCGCTGAACGCAATCCAGTTCCAAATCTTCCACCTTTAGTATGGCGGCGACCAGCGGCTCTGGCCTGACGGCGGGTCAACGCGCGCACTCTGGCGGACAATTCTGAAAACGAAAATGGCTTGGTCAGATAGTCGTCCGCACCCGCATCAAGACAGGCGACGCGCTCAGATACGTGACCAGCGGCAGTCAGAATGAGGATTGGCAGGTTCTGATCATGAGCTGCGGATTGGTTGAGAACTTCGCTTCCGGAAACAATGGGCAATCCCAGATCAAGGATCAGAAGATCAAAGGAATTGCTGGATAAGCGCTGCAATGCGATCTCGCCATCAGGAGAGATGTCACACTCATGCCCTTCAGAAGCAAACGTTTTGGCTACAAATGATGCTAGCGGAACATCATCTTCCGCGATCAGGATTCGCATCCATTACCCCTTCTCACAAGTGCTCCGCAGCGAAAGCAACCTAGCTTCTCCCTAGGTTTTTTCAAGCACTATTACCTGGACTGTGATGACCAAACCACAAGTTCACTAAATTAGGAAGGATGTTATCACAACCTATAGTTAACTTATGAAATAAAGTAGTTAGGAGGGGGTGACTTAGCTAGCTACCTGCAATCAAACTATCAGCAACATAGCACATTTTGGGCTTTGTGCGAAGCGGTCCACGCGCTTTTATGCCGGTAAAAGGAGCGAATGGGTGTGACGGGCAATCATCAGGTCCTCATTGGTGGCAAAGATTCGCGCAACACATCGGGAATGGCTGCGAGTGATCACGGCGGAATGCCTGGCGTTGGCGTCAGGATCAAGTTCAATCCCCAAAAAGGCCAACCTTCCGGTTACGCCTTCGCGTACTTCCGCCGCGTGCTCGCCGATTCCGCCGGTAAATACCAGGGTGTCCAGACCATTCAGTACCGCGGCGTAGGCCCCGGCAAATTTGGCGATCTGATAGCAGAACATTTCCACGGCGAGGGCAGCTTCTTTATCGGTTCCACGCCTGGCCAGCAGGTCTTTCATGTCACTTTCCCCGCCGGAAACGCCCTTGAGCCCACTTTTGAAATCCAACAACCTGGCAATTTCTTCCGCCGTGCGCCCGCTGCGCAGAAGAAAAAGGATGATTCCCGGATCAAGGTCCCCGGTGCGGGTTCCCATCATGAAACCACCTGTGGGAGTGAGGCCCATGCTGGTATCCAAAGGCCTGCCGTCCCGGAGAGCAACCATGCTGGCCCCATTACCCAAGTGGGCGATTACGGCCCGTCTTCCCAGTGCCCCACCCATGGTGGAAACAACGTATTCATAGGAAAGCCCATGAAAACCATAGCGCTTAATGCCTTCATCCCATAGCGAGCGCGGGAGAGGAAAGCGCTGGGCGACTTCCGGCATGCCGGCATGAAACGCGGTATCAAAGCAGGCTACCTGTGGCAGTTCCGGATAATGGCGTGACACTTCTTCAATCAATGCGGTTTCAACCGGCAAATGCAGCGGCGCAAATGCAACAATCTTTTTCAACTCATCGATTACGGCGGCGGTGATCCGTTGCGGCTGGGTTAAGCGCGGCCCGCCGTGCACAATTCGGTGACCGGCGGCCGCAAAAGTATTGATCCCCTGCTGGCGCAGTTCATGGAAGAAGCGCGCCATGGCCTGACCGTGACTGCTGAAATTCTCCTCAGAATCAGCAAGTGTCCGATCGCCGGAACGGATCCAAAACCGGCCTCCGTCCCCAATACCCTCTGCCGCGCCGGAAAGCAGCAGCACTTCCTGATTCCCCATGCGATAGAGAGCGATCTTTAGAGAAGACGATCCACCATTGACGCAGAGAATGGTGGGTGCGGTCGAAGCCAACTTATCGGTCTCCGTCCCAGTGCCAATTCTGCACTTCCGGCATGTCTTCCCCATGCTGGCGTATGTAAACTTTATGTTCCGCCAGCTTGGACTTAAAGGTTTGAATCGCCTGATCAGACGTCATCTTGAGCCGCGGAATGCGGCGGATGGCATCAATCGCAAGCTGGTAACGGTCCATGTTGTTGAGCACCACCATGTCAAACGGGGTGGTGGTGGTGCCTTCTTCCTTGTAGCCGCGAACATGCATATTGTCATGGTTCCTGCGGCGATAGGACAGCCGGTGAATCAGCCAGGGATAGCCATGGTAGGCGAAGATGATGGGCTTGTCAGTGGTGAAGATGGCGTCAAAGGCGTCTTCTTCCATACCGTGGGGATGTTCAGAGGCAGGCTGCAAAGTCATGAGATCAACCACATTCACAACTCTGACCCTGATGTCCGGTACGTGCTTGCGCAATAACGAGGTCGCGGCCAGAATTTCCAGGGTGGGAACGTCCCCCGCACAGGCCATCACCACATCAGGCTCTCCGCCTTGATCATTGCTGGCCCACTGCCAGATTCCGGCTCCCGCAGTGCAATGTTTGATCGCCGCGTCCATGTCCAGCCATTGCAACTCAGGCTGTTTACCGGCGTCGATCAGGTTGACGTAATTCCGGCTGCGCAGACAGTGGTCGGCCACGGAAAGCAGGCAGTTGGCGTCCGGCGGCAGATACACGCGCACAACCTCCGGCTTCTTGTTCATGATCTGGTCAAGAAATCCCGGGTCCTGATGACTGAACCCATTGTGGTCCTGCCGCCATACATGTGAAGTCAACAGATAGTTGAGTGAAGCGATGGGCTTGCGCCAGGGAATGCGCCGCGTGGCTTCCAGCCATTTTGCATGCTGGTTGAACATGGATGAGACGATCTGAATGAAAGCTTCATACGAAGAGAAAATTCCGTGGCGTCCCGTAAGCAGGTAGCCTTCCAGCCAGCCCTCACACATGTGCTCACTTAGGACTTCCATCACGCGACCGGTACGGCTGACATGATCGTCGGTGGGCAGTATCTCTGCGACTGACATGCGATCAGTGGCTTCAAACACGGCGCCCAGACGATTGGATTCTGTTTCGTCCGGGCCCATGATGCGGAAGTTGCGCGTATCCTGATTGAGTTTGAGCACGTCACGCAGGAACCCGCCCAGCACCCTGCGTGGATTCTGCATAGCGGACTCCCGGCTTATCCACCTTCACGGCATACTTACGGAAGTCCGGAAGCTGCAAGTCACGAAGGAGCAATCCGCCGTTCGCATGCGGATTCATTCCCATGCGACGATTGCCTTTGGGCGCAAGCTCGGCAAGCTCCGCCTTGAACGTTCCATCAGCATCAAAAAGCTCTTCTGCCTTGTAACTGCGCATCCAGTCTTCCAGGATTTTCAAATGTCCCGGCTTGGTAAACAGATCAGTGACCGGGACCTGGTGGGAGCGAAACGTACCTTCAATCTGCTTACCATCTACAACCTTTGGGCCGGTCCAGCCCTTGGGGCTGCGCAGAATGATGATGGGCCAGCGGGGACGCTCAGTGGAATGCTCAACGCGAGCCTTGCGCTGGATCTCGGCAATCTCATTTGCCACTGCATCCATGGTGGCGGCCATGATCTGGTGCATGATTTGCGGATCTTCACCTTCAACAAAATAAGGTTTGTATCCATAGCCGACGAACAAGTCCGTCAACTCCTCTTTCGAAATGCGCGCGAGCACGGTTGGGCCGGCGATCTTGTAGCCGTTCAGGTGCAGGATAGGCAGAACGGCGCCGTCAAACTCAGGATTCAGGAATTTGTTGGAATGCCAACTGGTGGCGCAAGGGCCGGTTTCAGCCTCTCCGTCGCCCACAACGCAACAGACGAAAAGATCAGGGTTGTCGAATGCAGCACCATATGCGTGCAGGACTGAATAGCCGAGTTCACCGCCTTCGTGAATGGATCCTGGCGTGTCTGGCGACGCATGACTGGGAATGCCGCCGGGCCACGAAAACTGACGAAACAGGCGCTGCATGCCTGCAGTATCCTGCGTGACCTTCGGGTAAAGCTCAGTGTATGAACCTTCAAGATAAGTGTTGGCAACAACGCCTGGCCCCCCGTGTCCGGGACCGGCCATGTAGATGGCATTGAGGTCGCGCGCCTTGATCAGGCGGTTCATGTGCGCGTAAATAAAGTTCAGACCCGGCGTGGTGCCAAAATGTCCCAGAAGGCGAGGCTTGATATCTTCCAGCGTGAGTGGCTTGCGCAGCAGAGGATTATCACGCAAATAAATCTGCCCAACCGAGAGATAGTTTGCCGCTCGCCAATAGGCGTTGATTTTGTTGAGTTCGTCTGGAGTGAGTGGGCCCGTTGGACTTCCTGCGGGCACGGTTTTTTTAGAGGTGAGTACCTGCGCCATGTTTACTCCTTGCCATGCACCGTTCCAATATTCTACGCCGCAAAAGGCGCTGCGCTGTGACCAGCATCATTTACGTTTGATGAATTGCAGGAATAACGATGTTCCGGCTCGCTTTTTTAATCGGCGTGTACGCCAAGATGCGGCGTGTAACGTAATTGGATCTGTCCAGTCACATTGTGTTGTGCTGTGGGAAGCACGACTGGAATCAAATAGCGTTCGTATTGCAGAAAAGCGTCCATGCTTATGTTGGGCCGCATCTGCCACACCAGCCGGCTGAAGCCATCAACCTGAGTACCGCCGCCGGGAAAGAGCGAAATTGTTGGCGGTTTTCACCTGACGATAACTGAATTGCAGAGTTGTGGCGGGTGAAAAATGGTATGTGGTCCAACCCTGGTAAGAGCGGCCATCGCGTCCAGTCTGGTTTCCAAACAACAACCCTTTATTGGTGTTCGCATCACGATACTGATTGTTGTAATAGAGGAAGGTCGGCCCCGATCAACCGAGGTCATCAGTTGAGTGGAACTGGCTTCCACACGCAGATCGAGCCGGCTGATTTTGGGGAAATGAGAAAGATACAAACCTGGGTTGACGGCGGCGCGGCGCGGGTTGGCGATGGGTGAGGGATCATCGTCACTGTACATGTCACTGTAAATAGAGAGCCACTTGCGCAGGCCGGGCAGACGGTAGGAGAAATCAAAGCCCGATTTGCGATCTCCAGGATCGTTGGGATCAAGAGACAAGCTGCCGATGGTATCTCCTATGGAGGTGAAGTTGCGGGTGAGACGATGGAAAGTGAACGGATGACCAACTCCGGCCCATATTGACGCGCGTGTAAAGCCAAGCTCAAGATTCGCGGTGGGATGGATGGTGAGCTTTTGCAGATTGAAAAACGGCCGGGCAGGAAATTGATGGCCGGAGAGTTTGGAAAACAGTATTTCTCCGCGAATCGGTCCGAGAAGACCGAGAACGCTGGGCAGCACCAGTGGAGTGGTACGCGAAAGCCGCAAGCTGTACATGGGATCAGCATTGTCACTTACCATCAGGGGCCCGGTTTCCCCGGGACCAAGCCAAAGGCTCTGCTTGCCAAAGGTGACGGCGTACTCGCCCAGTTGCACGCCTGCATACATGTCAATGGGATAGAAGCGATCAATGGTGTTGACCGGGGCAGGCGTCTGCACAGGAACAACATCCTCATTGGCAATCAGTGTTGCTTGTGCCTGCGTAAGGGGCCCGCGCCCGGGAGCATGCTGATATTCACCCTGGGTGTAAAAGAAGAAGCGGCCGGCAACGGCACTGGCCTGCGCACCGGTGATGAAATTGTTTCCTTCATCAAACGGGCGGCCGAAATCATTCCAGATGGTCTGGCCGAAGTGGTAGCTGTTGCGCAGCGGCGTTCCGGAAATGCGCCCATAGCGAGTGTAAACAGAATCAATTTTTGCCGAATAATAATGCTGGTCATCTTCACTGAATTCCGCTTTGAGCTGCTGGATGTCCTTGCGAACAGCAGAATCGGGCGGGAGAGTTTGCGTGAAGTAATCTGCTTCATCCACCTGGCGCAGGCATTCGCGGCGCGTCCAGGGGCGCAGGCCGATGATCTGCGAAGGAATGTAGCCCATGCCGGCAAGCCGTTCCAGCGCGGGATAGATCCAGCTATCGAGCGGCACATAAGGCGAGCCGAGGTTCACGCCGGAAACGTCTCCTCTCTGTCTCTGGAACATTCCGTAACGATCGCTGTCAAGATCAGGATCATGATGGGCTTTGTAAGCCTGCCATCCAATCAGCCATCCCATCGCGCCCCCAATGACCACGTCTGAAGGAAAATGTTGACGGCCGGTCACCCGTGCCACGCTGACCGTGGTGGCCGCTCCATACGCAAGTAGAGCAGTGAGTGAATTCGGATACTCGTGCGCAATGACGGAAGCCGCCGTCCAACTCATCTGCGAGTGCAATGACGGGAAATGAAGCATTGCTTGCCGACTGAAAAAAACGACCCTGCCCGCCGGTTGGCGTGGGGCGTTCGCGCTGGAAGACGAACTTGAATGCCTGATTGACAGCAACGCTGTTGATAAGAGCTTCACCGGCCAGCAAACCAGTTTCGCGAGGATGCTGTTCGCCTTGCAGACTACCCCACACGAACATGGCCGCCGGCCATGCGGCAAAACCGGCCAGACCTGCGTCCGATATCGTCTTGCTGCGGCTGATGGCTTTATCGTTGGATTTGATGCGTGCCATGCTGTGCTCATCACTGCCGATGAGCACGCCGGAAGTGGCAGCCAGGGGCGCCAGCCAATAGATATCTGTGGCACGAATATGAAAGGGGCTCGTCCAAATCGCTTTCTGGTCACCGGGAAGATTGGTGAATACTTTGCGGAAGGTTACGCCTCTGGCCTCATTCTCGATCTTTGGCGTTGGAGTTGGCGCCGCGACCGGCGGAGTCTGATCGCCAGGGATGGGACAGCCAAGGCCCTGGCATTTCTTTTCCTGCGGCGCCGGCTGGGGCTGGTCTTGGGATGATTGAACCTGAGCCGGTTGCTGCTGACAAAACCCAATGTTTGCCAATGAAAGCGTGATGATGGTGATCAAGATCAGGTATCTGGATGAATGAGTCCGCATGTTTACTGTTTAAGGCTGAACAGACACTATAACAAGAACAGACACGCCGCGCGGAGCGACTTCCCGTATCAATGAAGTGTGGGGACCACAGAAGTGTTTTGATTGACGCACAAGTATTTGATAGAGGGTATAAACCTGCTCCACTGAAGTCAACAGCATTTTCCTATTGGGGCGTAAGAAGAAAAACACGAGTAGGGCCAGAATGGAAGTGACTGTCAACGGTCACGACCTGGTGGCGATTGATGTTGGGATTGCGGACGCCGAAGGCCACGATTTCACCTTTATCATTGATTGAGAACGCTCCCGTTAACACCACGTTCACGGGCAGCCCCGTAACGGCTTCATTCAAATCAATGGTGCCGCCTGATTGGGTCCACAGGAAAGCGCGAGTACCCAGCGGGCTGCCGGATTGGCCCACCACCTGGCCGGCACTATTCACCCCGAACGCTTCGCTATAGCTACTGCCGGAAAGTGAGGCGATCGCCTGCATGCCGCCGCTCTGCGTCCACATAAACGCACGCACGCCACCGCTTCCTTCTGACGAGCCCACCACAAACCCTGCGTCGTTGATGTGGTTTGCACGGCTTGAAGTATCGCCAGCTAAAGCTCCGATTTCCTGCATGGTGCCGCTGCTCCAGAAGAAGGCCCGCTGCTGGCTGCTGCCATTATCAGAAAATCCAACTACCTGGCCTAAATTGTTGATGCTGTGCGCTTCACTGGTAGGGCCGCCAAGCGTGCCGATGTCCTGGATTATGTTGTTAGTCCAAACAGCGGCATGTGAGCCTGAAGAACCGGCGATCTGGCCGGAGTTGTTGATCGCGAAAGCCTGGCTGGCGTCAGTCCCCGGCAGCGTCCCAAGGTCCTGCATTCCGGAAGCACTCGTCCACTGAAAGGCATGCATACTGGTGGACGTGTTTGAAACACCAACGACAACACCTGAGTCATTGATCGCATAGGCCACGCTGTAATCTCCGCCTGCAAGCGTACCGATGTCCCTTATGCCGCCTTTCCGCTCCCAGAAAAAAGCATGAGTCTCTGAACCGTGCGGATGGCCGGATCCTCCCACCGCCTGGCTGCCGGCGTTGATACCGTGAACGCGAGCGCTGCCCGGCCGCAGCACGCCCAAATCAGTAACCGTGTAAGTCTGGGCGGAGAGGGTCATAGAATCCACGACCACCAATAGCAGGAGCGAGCTGCAAAGAACTCCCACGGTCATTTTTGATTTTCTAAAACGACGTAATGGAAACATTTGTCGTCACTCCGCTGGTTACTGATGCAGTCTTGGTCTGGGTTGTGTGCCCCGTCTCAGAAGCAGTGATGGTGTAAGAGCCCACGGGAATCCAGTTGGTAGTAAATATGCCGGTGGAACCAGTTGTTGCAACAACTGTAGTGGCCACCACTCCGCCTTTCACGGTGATCGTCGCCCCGGAAACCGCGGCGCCGGTTGAGCTCGTAACTTTAACGGCGATTTTTCCGGCGGTCGCGATGGCGATGTTCAAGGTTGTTGTGGCGCCAGAAGTTACTGAAGCAGTCAAGGTTCTGGGCAGGTATCCCGGTGCTGAAGCCGTGATTTTTTGGGTTCCAGCAGTAACATTGCTGAGCGTGTAAACCCCAGTGCTGCTTGTTGTGGTTGTTCCTCCGCTCCAACTCACAGTTGCGCCCACAAGAATTGCGCCACTGGATGCGTTGGTCACTTTGCCCGTAACGGTGCCGCTTGAGGTGGTTCAGGGGTTAGGACGAAGTTGGCGGTGACGGTTGCGCCGGCGGAGACGGCCACATTTTGCGTGACGCTTTGAAATCCGCTGGCAGAAGCCACCAGTTGCACTGTCCCGGTGGGGACAGATGATAGTGTGTAAACACCCGTTGCACTGGTAATTGCAGTTCCGCCGCCAAAGCCGACGGATGCCCCGGCGATCGCCGCACCGGCTGAGTTTTTCACAGTTCCCGTCACCGTCCCGCTTCCGGAGACCAGCGTGAGCGGTGGAGCCGTGACGGTTGCGCCGGCAGTCGCCGTAACTGTTTCGCTGGCGCTGGTGAAGCCCGTGGCAGACGCGGTAATGGGGTCTGCTCCTGCTGGGATATTAGTGAAGGTGTAGTTTCCCGAAGCATCAGTGCTGACGGTAAGACCCTTCGAGGCTACGCTTGCGCCTGCGATCCCAGTTCCCGCACTGTTGATGACCACACCAGTGATCACGCCAGGACTGATCGGAGTCAACTGAAGCGTACCGAGCGAGGTGGAAGATCCGGCCACAATGGTTACTGCCTGGCTGACTGTGGCATAGCCAGTGAGTGATGCCGTAACAGTGGAATTCCCCGCGGTCAGGTTCGGTAAAGTGAACGTGCCGTCCGCGGCGGTGACGGCCCCATTACCGCCAACCACAACTGATACACCAAGAAGAGGCGCACCCGAGTTGCTGGTTATCTTTCCCGTCAGGGAGCCGGTGCTTGCGGCTGTGCTTGAAATTTGCATGACGCTGCCCACAGACGGTACGCCCGCAGCGTTGAGAATGAAAAGCATGTAATAGCCGGGAGGGGCAAGATTGGCATTCGCCGGCATGGAAATATTCAATCCGCTGCTGGTGGTGGTGAAATTGAGCCACATGAAACGCTGGCTCATATCAAAGGTATGAGTGGTGGACCCGATATGGATAAGGCTCACCTTGGCGATGTTAGCTGCCTGGGGCGACGCAATAGAGATCGTCTGGCCATAACCGGCGCTGGTTGGCGCGGAAGAAATAGTTGGTCTTGCGCCGTTGAATAAATAAGGTGGAGAAAAAACTTGAGCGTTGGGACCAGCAACGTTGCCACCGGCCGATAGCACCCGGCCATCCGGAAGGAGGAGCGCCGTAGAGTGGTAGCCGCGATACTCCGCGATACTGGCCATGGTTGTGAATTGACCGGTTGCGGGGTCCCACATCTCAGTGGGAAATACAGGTGAAGTTGAAGTATCAAAACCGGCGGCGCTACTGCCGCCGGAAACAAAAATCTTGCCATCCGGCAGTACGACTGCGTTGTGCTGGCGGCGGGCCTGGTGCATGCTTCCGGTGAGTTTCCACACAGGCGTGGCCGCATTCAGATCAATGATTTCCGCGGTCGCAGTGGGTGGATCGCCTCCGCCAATGGCAATGATCTTACCCGAGTCATACATCACGACCGGGCCGTAATCGCGCCAGGCAGTGAAATTTTTTGTCGGCCACGTTGCTCCACAGGCCAGAACCGGCGTATCGATATAGCGCGTGAGAGGCGCGGGGCCCGCCATAAATACTTTTCCATTCGGCGCGAGCAACATGCTGGGATATAGCGGCAAGGAGAGCTGGGCCGAAGTCAAACTGCGCCATGAGTTGGTTGCCATCTGATAGACCTGCGGCAGCGGGTTCACGTTGGTATTGGAGTTTACGTCTCCGGATACCACCAGCACGTCCCCGTTGGCGAGAACGGTGTTGGTGGGATACCAGCGCCCTTCATTCATGTCCGGCAGCGCGGTAAAGGTGTTTCGAGAGCCGTTGTAGATCAGGGCATGCGCGTATCCGGTAAAGTCCGCAATGTGACCACCGCTGATGAAGACGCGACCATCGGGCAAAGAAGTATGACCGGCGCAAAACAATTCGTAAGGAGCGGCGGCAGTGGCGGAAAAAGTATTGCTCAGTGGATCCCATATATGGGGTTGCAGCGATTCTGTGTAATAAGAGAAGAAGAAGACGCGGCCGTCAGGCAGCAACGTGGTATGAATAGCCCGGGTTGGCCAGGTTGCAACCGGGGACCATTGGCCCTGAGGTTGCGAACTCTGGGCGACGCATTGGATGGCTACTAAAGACGTGAACAGCAGTAGTGCATACGATGCGCTGTGGCGAAGCGCGAAGTTCCGGAACAGACTCACAATGCCTACTTGGATTCGAGGCGAGATGCCGATGTTGCGCCACATGGAATGCGACCGGCGTATTTATTTTTCCGTAACACGCTGTCCGGGCAGATCGTGATGCGATACGGGATGAGACCCGCTTAATTTAGCGGGCTTCCACAGGCTCCAGCTTGTCATGAAACCGCGAAGCCAGCTTTTCCGAGGCTTCCACCAGGTTATTTTCCCTTGCCTTCTGCTTCATGGCGTACTTCGCCGTTTCAGTTCCATGCCAGAGCACGCGTTTATTGGCGCCATCAATCACAGTGAGAGAAACCTCAGCCGGCGGACAGGTCGCGGCTGGAGGATGAGCCTGACTCCGGCTGTCCTGTCCGCGGGGACGTTCCCATGGTACTGCTGACGCGGACATCACTATTCCCGCCTGAACTTGCGACCTCAATGACAAGATCAGCCTGTTCGGTTGATTTGACCAGGGTGAACCGTCCCCAACCGTCAATGGTGGTGCGAATAACGTCATATGGGATATCGCCACCGCGTGTGCGCGCGATCAAGACGGTCCGGGCAGAAGCCAGCCGTACCGACGGTGTCTGCATGACAGGCGGTTTCTTTTCCGGAGCTGAGGCTGAGGAGGCTGAAACGGGCTCTGTTGCGCGAGCAGGCGAGGCCTGCGGCGCGGGCTTGGCCTGGGGCGATTGGGGCGGACCTGATTGAGCTATGGCAGCCAAAGACATTATAAGAACGATTGACAATAAGAGTCGCTCGCGCCGTTTTTGAACTGGTCATTTGGGCCCTCCAGGCGGGAAACCGGATTTGTTTCGCTTTTGCGATTCTAATGCTTCCAGCATCCACTCTGCTTCACCTTTGGTGTTAGCACTCCCGCCTCCATGCCGGCGCATCCTAGCTGGTCAGAAGTACGTAATCCCTTCTGCCGGATTACAATAACGGATTGATCATGGCTGACCGACTTTATCTGAGCATATGGTTTCCCAGCTTCCAGGAGCAGGAGATGGTGCCCCGGCTTCTCTCGGTGCTGAAGCAGTTCCCTTTCTCCACGCAACGCGGGGGCATCGGCTACGTTGGGGTCCACGCCATCGGGTGGGACGAGCCCATGGTGTTCGAGGAAACCTTTGACTATCGCGCTGATCCGGAACGCGTCCTTACCATCGCGGGCGAATTCCTTCACGCCGATAATGCTTACGAAATGGAAGCTGCGTGGGACCTGTGGACACCCGTCCAGGAAGGCGATCTGGACACCAACTGGGAACTGAAACCGCAGACGGTTAAGTTTACGGCTTTCGGCACCAGCTTTGAAAACTCCACTTATCAGCAGAACGGACATATCCAGGTTGATTTCGGACTGGACGCTCCGTTTTTGTATGAAGAGGTTGACTTCACACCGGCGGTGGAGAATCGGATCAAGGCGAACGTTCACAAGCTGGTGAGCTTCACAACGAACGTTGAGAAGAATTGCGGGATCAGCGGAAGAGTGCTGTGGTCAGAGTCAGAGGACAACCTGGCGCAAAAGCTGATTGATCGATTGCAGAAAATACAGTGAAGCAGCCATTAGCCATTAGCACTTAGCCGACAAGTCTCGATCGCATGCGCAGTAGATGAGACGTACATGTTTTAGACGCGGCATGCTCGGTCTCTACTGTCGAATTCCTCGGCCTTTCCGGTCAACCAGAGACACTAATGGCTAAAGGCCAAGTGCTAAGTACGCTGTTTATTTCGTTCTGCCGCCTTCGACTTTCAACTTGTCAGAGGCAGCGGCCTGAGCTGCCGCCAGACGCGCTGTGAGCACGCGGAACGGCGAGCAGGAAACGTAGTTCAGTCCGAGCTTGTGGCAGAACTCCACGGATGCGGGATCGCCGCCATGTTCGCCGCAGATGCCCAGCTTCACGTTAGGCCGCTGCTTGCGGCCTTTGTCCACCGCCATGTGCATCAACTGGCCCACGCCTTCCTGATCGAGAGTGGCAAACGGATCGCTCTTGAGAATGCCGCGCTCGATATACGAAGGCAGGAACTTGCTGATGTCATCACGGGAGAAGCCGTAAGCGGTCTGCGTGAGATCGTTGGTGCCGAAGCTGAAGAACTCAGCGTCCGCGGCGATCTCATCGGCCACGGTGCAGGCGCGCGGGAGTTCAATCATGGTGCCGACCAGGTATTTCACGTTGACGCCCTTTTCCTTGAACACTTGTTCTGCCACGCGGCGCACAATGGCGCCCTGGTTGTTCATTTCCTTCACCATGCCCACCAGCGGGATCATGATTTCCGGTATGACCTTCACGCCTTCTTTGGCCACGTTGGCGGCCGCTTCAAAGATGGCGCGGCACTGCATCTCCGAAATTTCCGGATAGCTGATGCCGAGGCGGCAACCACGGAAGCCCAGCATGGGATTGATCTCATGCAGATCTTCCACGCGACGCAGCACCTCAAGCAGCTCTTTCAACTTGGGTGACTTGGCGTCTGTAAGTTCTAGTTTGGTGATCTCCACCATGAGGTCTTCACGGCGAGGCAGGAACTCATGCAGCGGAGGATCCAGCAGGCGGATGGTGACCGGGAAGCCGTCCATGGCGCGGAACACGCCTTCAAAATCGGCACGCTGCATGGGCAGAAGTTTGTCCAACTCGGCTTTGCGTTTTTCCGCGGTGCGGGCCATGATCATGGCGCGCATGTGAGGAATGCGATCTTCCGCAAAGAACATGTGCTCTGTACGGCAGAGGCCGATTCCTTCAGCGCCGAACGCACGGGCCTGAATCGCATCACGAGGAATGTCAGCGTTGGCGCGGACGCCCATGGTGCGGAACGGCTCAGCCCAGCCCATAATGGTCTTGAGATCGGGATCATCCGGTGATGCCGCACGGTGTTGAGCTTGCCTTTGATCACGCGGCCGGTGGTGCCGTCAATGGAGATCCAGTCGCCTTCGTGAAGGGCGAGGCTGCCGACGCGCATTTCTTTTTTCTTCTCGTCAACTTGAATGTCGCCTGCGCCGACGATGCAGCACTTACCCATACCGCGGGTGACGACAGCAGCGTGGCTGGTCATACCGCCGCGTGAGGTGAGAATTCCGGCGGCGACTTCCATGCCGTGAATGTCTTCCGGCGTGGTTTCCGCGCGGACAAGGATCACGGGTTTCTTCTGCGCCTACGTGCCGGCGAAAGTCACAGCGTCATTGGCGGTGAAGACGATCTGGCCAACGGCCGCGCCCGGCGATGCCGGCAGACCCTTGGCAATGACCTCAATGCCTTCCACGCTTTCATCGAGCTTGGGGACCAGGAAGTCATAAAGCTGGTTGGCTTCCACGCGGAAGATGGCTTCTTCCGGCTTGATCAGCTTTTCATTCACCATGTCAATGGCCACGCGAACGGCGGCGCGTCCGGTACGCTTGCCGTTGCGGGTCTGCAACATGTACAAGCGGCCTTCCTGAATGGTGAATTCAAAGTCCTGCATGTCACGATAATGATTTTCCAGACGCGTGGTGATATCACGAAGCTGGTCATAGACGTCAGGCATGAGCTTGTGCAGTTCACTGATGTGGACCGGCGTGCGGATACCGGCAACCACGTCTTCGCCCTGCGCGTTCATCAGGAACTCACCGTAGAATTCTTTGTCACCATTGGCGGGATTGCGGGTAAAGCCGACGCCTGTTCCGCTGGTGTCACCCAGATTGCCGAAAACCATGGCCTGCACGTTGACGGCGGTGCCAAGATCGTCAGAGATATTGTTGATGCGGCGATAGACCTTGGCGCGATCATTGTTCCATGACCGGAACACAGCATCGCGCGCCATGGTGAGCTGATCAAGCGGCGCCTGCGGAAAATCTTTGCCGGTGTGTTTCTTTACTACCTGCTTGTATTCGGCGATCACTTCCTGAAGATCGGCGGCGGTGAGGTCAGTATCAAGCTTCACGCCGCGCTTGTTCTTCTTGCCGTCAAACACTTCTTCAAAGGCGGCTTGGGAATATCAAGCACCACGCTGCCGAACATCTGGATGAGGCGGCGGTAAGAATCATAAGCAAAGCGGTCATTGCCGACCTTCTTCGCCAGCGCCTTCACGCTCTCATCATTGAGGCCGAGATTCAGGATGGTATCCATCATGCCCGGCATGGAGAACTTGGCGCCGGAACGTACGCTGACCAGCAACGGGTTATCGCCGGTGCCGAGCTTCTGGCCTTGAAGCTTTTCCAGTTTCTCCAGCGCGGCCATGGTCTCTTGATTGACGGCGTCTGAAGTTTTCTGGGTGCGCATGTACTCGCGGCAGGCTTCGGTCTGGATGGTGAAGCCCGGAGGAACGGGCAGGCCGGCATTGGTCATCTCGGCGAGACCTGCGCCTTTGCCGCCGAGGTCATCTTTCATCTTGCCGTTGCCTTCGGCTTTGCCTCCGCCGAAGAAGAACACATACTGGACTTTTTTAGATTGTGGAAGAGTTTTGGACTGGGGCTCTGAAACGGGGGTTGCGCTCATTTTGGCTGTCTCCCTGCTTGGCGATCGTCGACTTTGTCTTTGGATTCACTCAATTTTATCGCACAGAGGCTGGTTAGATCGAATGCGGAGTGAGAAATTGCCTTAATACTTCATCACGCATATGCATTGCAGCAAACAGGAGCAGCGCTATTTGTGTTCCGTGACGATTTCAGAAAAATCCGCGATGCTGCTGAAAATTCGCGCAGCAAGGTGCGCAACAGGCCGAGACGGTTGGCGCGCAGATTCTCGTCTTCAACCATCACCATCACTTTGTCAAAGAAAGCATCCACAGCCGGACGCAAATGGGATATTTCCAGCAGCGCCGGCTCGTATTGTTTTTCAGCGCTGAGCTTTTTTACCTTCTGAGCGATTTCGGGAAGCTGTGCGGCGAGAGACTTCTCTTCCGCGATCCTGAAGTGCTTTGGCGTCAAATGGGTCAGCGACATGTCTTTTGGCTTCCTCGGCCTGGCGCAGGATGTTCTTGATGCGCTTGAATGCCGTGGAGATAGATTCGAAGTCAGCCGACGGGCGGACTTTGGCGAGGGCGGCGGCGCGAGCAATGGCGTCCACAACATCATTGGCCCCGACAGCGAGCGTGGCATTCACCACGTCATAGGCAAGGCCCTGGGCTTCACGCAGATAGAATTCCAGTCGCTCACGGAAAAAGCCGGTGATGGCCTGCTGATAAGCGTCGCCACTCAGGGTGAATTTCTTTTCGGCTTCGCTGCCAGTGTAAGCCGCGCGCGCTTCAGCCATGAGTTGAGCTGAGATCGAGCGGCAATTTGTGCTCGGCCATGGTCTTGACGATTCCGTTGGCCTGGCGTCGCAGAGCAAAAGGATCTTTTGATCCCGATGGAACCAGGCCCAGGGCAAACATGCCGGCGATGGAGTCGGCTTTGTCGGCAATGGAGAGAACTGCGCCTTCCAGAGTCCGCGGGGCGGAGTCTTCCATGGACTCGGGTTTGTACTGGTCGTAGATGGCATCGGCAACGGATTGCGGCAGGCCCTGAGCTTTAGCATAGAGTCCGCCGATGATGCCTTGGAGCTCAGTAAATTCTTTTACCAGTTCAGCAGTGAGATCGGTTTGCGCAAGCTGTGCGGCTTGTTTACGCCGCGGCGGCATCCACTTTCAATCCGGCTTCGGCGAGCTTCGCGGAAAGACTTTCAACCAGACGCACAACGCGCTCGGTCTTTGCGTAACGGCTGCCAGGTCTTTCTGGAATGTGACCGACTTCAACATCTCAACGCGATTGGTGAGCGGAATTTTCTGGTCAGTGTCCCAGAAGAAGCGCGCGTCATTGAAGCGGGCACGAAGCACGCGTTCATTGCCATGACGGATCAGACCGCTGGGATCGCCTTCAGTGTTGAGCACGGCGAGGAAGTGCGGCGCAAGCTTGCCATCGGCATCTTCCACGGCAAAATATTTCTGATGGTCGCGCATCACGGTGACCAGGACTTCTTCCGGCAGCGAGAGAAACTGTTTATCAAAGCTGCCGAGAATCGCGGCCGGCCATTCGGTCAAGATTAACGACCGTGTCCAACAGTTCCGCATCTTCACGCCAGCGCATGCCGGAAGCAGCGCGGGTGGCCGCGTCCAGCGCTTTGCGGATGCGATGTTCGCGCTCTGAAGAGCGGGCCATGACATGCGCGTTGCGCAGTACTTCAATGTACTGCGTGGGCGATAGCGACGGAAACATTGCGAGGGCCAAGGATGCGGTGGCCGCGGGAGATCTGTCCGGCCTGAATGCCGCCGAACTCGACGGGAACAACTTCGCCATCAAGCAGGGCGATGATCCAGCGCACCGGGCGCACAAAACGCTCAGGCTTATTGGCCGCCAATACATGTTCTTGGCCCAGTAAATGGCGTTGATCTCTTTGGGCAGCAGCTCAGCCAGAATTTCTTTGGCCGACCTACCTTTATTAAGGACCGTGGCGGCCAGATATTCGCCTTTGGGCGTGCTGATCTTTTCCAGCTTGCTCACATCCACGCCGGCTTTTTTGGCGAAGGCATGCGCGGCAGGCGTGGGCTCTCCATCTTTATAGGCGACTTTGGTCGCCGGGCCGGTGAGCTGTTCCTGCGTGTCCGGCTGCGTGGCGGGAATGCCGGAGACGATCACGGACAGCCTTCGCGGCGTTTCCGCACGCGTGACTTCGCCCGTGGGTTCAAGGCGATTATTTTTCAGCAGCTCATGCACGCGCTTCTGCAATTCCTGGTTTGCCTGCTGGATCATGCGCGAGGGAATTTCTTCACAGCCAATCTCAAGGAGAAAGTCAGGCATCAGGCGGCTCCTCCTTTTTGCGCTCTGGAAGCTTTCAATGGCTGCGTTCTGCTGTGCCACATAGGCTTTGGCCAGTCCAACAGCCAGTTGACGGATGCGGGCGATCACTCCTACTCGTTCCGTTACGGAGATAGCGCCGCGTGCGTCAAGAATATTGAACAGATGCGAGCATTTCAGGCAGAGCTCATAGGCGGCAAGCAAAGGAAATCGCTCGACCTCGCGCGGCTGTGGTGTTCTTGTTTCCTAGCAGCGCATGAAAGCCGTTGATCAGGGCCTGGCTCTCAGCCTTCGTACATTTCCAGATGCTTCCAGGCTTTGTCTACATCAGCGGCTTCAAAGTTATAGACGGAAAGCTGAAGCTCATCCTGAAAGCGGACTTCACGATACGTGACCGGCTTGCCGGACTTGGGATCGCGCGCCCAGACAATGTCATAAATACTGTTCACGTCCTGAAGGAAGGCGCCAATGCGTTCCAGTCCGTAGGTGAGCTCGGCGCAGATGGGATCAAGATCAATGCCGCCGCATTGCTGGAAGTAAGTAAACTGCGTGATCTCCAGACCATCGAGCATGACCTGCCAGCCAACGCCCCATGCGCCGAGCGTGGGCGATTCCCAGTTGTCCTCTTCAAACTTGATATCGTGCTTGCTCAGATCAATGCCGATGGCCGAAAGCGATTGCAGATACAGCTCCTGAACATCTTCAGGCGGAGGTTTAAGGATTACCTGCATCTGCATGTGTTTATATAGACGGTTAGGATTATCGCCGTAGCGGCCGTCGGCGGGACGGCGTGAAGGCTGCACGTAGGCTACTTTGTACGGCCTGGGGCCAAGGGCGCGGAGAAAAGTCTCCGGCGACATGGTGCCTGCGCCGACTTCCGTGTCATAGGGCTGCTGCAGGACGCAGCCGCGCTCCGCCCAGAAATTCTGCAGCCGAAGATCAGCTCCTGATAGGTGGGAACGTTAGCCATGTTGAAGTACTAATTTAGCAGACGAGATGATTCTAACAGGGTTACCACTGGTTGAACTCCGGCCGATGGTCAGGATCAGGATGCGCCCAGCTTCTGCCGAACTCGGCGCGAAGTTTCCTCTGATCGGCGGCCAGTATCTGCCAGTTCTGCCATGTGTCCATCAGCTGCGACACTTTCACGAACGGCGTTGGCTTGCCGGCGCTCTTCAGCATGCCGAACTCTGCGACTTCGGCCAGGCCTCCGCGGAAGTCATCAACGCCATGGCTGAGGTAAAGACTGGTATCGACATAAATAATGTCGCCCGGGCGAAGATCGGGCACGCGGCCTTCATCGCATGCCGTCTGGATTTCACGGAAGCGGGCAGCGCAGGCTTGGGCTTCGTCGCGCGTGGCGAACGAGCTTGTGCGTCTCCGGGCAGAAGAATTTCGTTTCGGCATCGGGCATACGTTTCAGTCCACACCGATCCAGCATGGCAGCGGTGACCAGCTTACGTTCAATGTGGCGTTCAATGCGCTGGGCAAGAAAGCGGCGCATGTCGGCTCCGCGACGGCGCGGCCAGGGATCGCCGGCGAAAGTTGCGATCGGCGCACGAAACATCTGCGCGGCAATGGTGCGTGATTCGGCGGAGATTTCCGTGCTGGCCAGGCGTTTGTCATTCGCGCACAGAAAGCCATCTGCCACGGGATGAAAATAAGCTGCGCTGCCGTTGAGGATGTTTCCGCAGACCATGCAGGTGTTCAGGTCAGGCAGAAGGCCGATCAGGCGCACTAGCCAGAGATCGAAATAAGTAAGCGGCATCCATATGGATTCTGGCTTGAGCTGGCGGACAACGGAAAGCGTGAGGCGGAAGATATCGTCATTGGCTTCACGATCGGGCAGAAGCTGGTCGATCACTTCGGCAACATAGCTGAGCGCGACCAGGCGGCTATAAGTTACTTCAGTCAGTGAGCGGAGAAGAGATAATGTCGCAGGAATCCAGCCGCGCGAGCTCCTGTTTTTCTTTGTCTTCCCAGTGCGCAACCACGTAAGTAAGAGGCTCAAGCGCGCCGCCGAAACGTCGCTTGGAACGCTTGGCGGATTTGGCCACGCCTTTAACCTTGCCTTCCGCACGAGTGAAGAAGGTGACCAGCAGGTCAGCTTCACGCAGCGGGTAAGTGCGAAGGATCAAGGCTTCAGACTGCTTGGGCATGGCTTAACCAGAATACAGGATTCGGATGTGGGAACAGGCAGGGGCTAAAGCCCGCCGAGTTACTGAGCCTTTTCGGCACGGCTAAGGCCGTGCCCTGATACCCGCAGATGGCTGAAGCCAAGTTCACCAAAGCGAAAACACCAATCGCGGAGGCTGAGCGAGCAAAACACAGAGCTACGATAAGCGAAAACGCGCAGCGATAGAGGCTGCGCGTCATGCGGATTAAAAGCTAAAGCGATGCTTGAGGTTATCGTCCGTAATGTTTCGAATTCTTATCGGCGAATTCTTTCCACTTTTCCGGCAGATCGTCGAGAGCGAAGATGGCGGAAACCGGACAGACCGGCACGCAAGCGCCGCAGTCGATACATTCCACCGGGTCAATAAACAGCATGTTCGCGCTTTCAAACTGGGGCTTCGTCCTTCTTCGGGTGTATGCAGTCAACGGGGCAGGCGTCCACGCAGGCGGCATCTTTGGTTCCAATGCAGGGCTCTGCAATTACATATGCCATAAGGGTCTTAATCTCCGAGTCAGTGGGCTGAAATTTAACATTCGATTTTAGCAGTAAAACTCATGCTGGCAATCGGCTTTTAGCAAATGGCTGTGACAGCCCACTCCAACAGCAGCCAACGCGAATTCAACGGCGCAAAAGTGATGTAACGCTTACGCGTTGACCAGCTCCATCTGCGGTTCATACTCCACAATGTGTCCGGCAACGGCGCTGGCCGCGACGGTATACGGGCTGGCCAGATACATCTGCCCGGGGCCGCTGCGTCCGGGGAAATTACGGTTCTGCGCGCTGATCACAATCTGGTCGGCGCGTGTGGAAACGCCCGGTCCGGCATTGATGCAGGCGCCGCAACTGGGTTCAATTACGATTGCGCCGGCCTTGGTGAAGACGTCCAGGTAGCCTTTGCGAATGCAATATTCGCGTGTGTCCTGCGAGCCAAACTGAATGTAAAACTTGCAGGAATCAGAAATGCGTTTTCCCTGCTTCAATGCGTCTGACAGGACCTGCGCGTACATATCCATATCAGCGTTTTTGCCGGCCGTGCAGGTGCCGCCATAAGCAATCTCAACCGGCACCGGCGTGTTCAGGTCGCGAACATATTTACCGTTGCCGGGATCGCCCGGCGTGGCAACCATGGGCGTAATTTCTTCGGCGTTGATCTCGATCACGTGTGCGTACTCGGCATCAGGATCGCTGGCCAGTCCCTGAATGTATTTCTGCGCATCCACACGGGCCATGCCGCGACGCTCCACCAGGAACTCCACCGTCTTCTGGTCAGGAGCAACAATGCCGGTAAAGCCGCCAATCTCCGCCGCCATGTTGGTCATGGTGGCGCGCTCGTCCACGCTCAGCTCTTCAATGGCTTCGCCGGAATATTCCATGACTTTGGCCAGGGCCTTGCCGCTGCGTATGTAATCCATGCTGAGCAGAAGAAGGATGAAGTCTTTGGCGGTGACGTTGGGCTTGCGGCGTCCGCGAATGACAACTTTCACTGACTCCGGCACTTTCACGCGAACATCTTTGGTGATCCAGGAATTGAAGACATCCGTGGTGCCGATGCCGAAGGCAACGCAGCCCACCGCGCCCACGTGCGGCGTATGCGAATCCGAGCCGACGTTCATCTGGCCGGGCAGCGCGTAAGTTTCCGCAATCACGGAGTGGCAGATGCCTTCCGAACCTTTACGGTCTTTCAACTCGCCATGCAGCCTGATTCCCTGCTTTTTGGCGAAGTCTTCCTGCTTGAGCTTGAGTTGGACCGCCAGATCCAGCAGCCCCATCTTGCGCTTTTCTTCTGACAACACTTCGTCCAGGAAGGTGAGATGGTCGCGGAAGAACAGAATGCTGGCGGGATCGTTCACCTTGGCGTCTTTGCCCACGAAGTGTTCGAAGAAGATGGCCGCCATGGGCGTGACATATTCATGACTGAAACGAAGGTCGGTGCGCGCGAATCCGGAATCACCCGGCTTCACAAACGGCACGCCCGGTTCATTCTTCTCATTGAGCATGTGGCGGGCAAAAATCTTTTCCGAGATGTTCATCGGGCGCTTGCCGGTCTTGATGGGCGGCAGAAAAACTTTCGATCTGCATGCGCGCCACGTTGAACGGGAACAGCCCGCCGTATTCGATCACCTGGCGGGTGATGTCGTCTTCGCCTTCGGTGAATTTGGCCAGCGGAATCTCTTCCCCGCCGCGAATCTTGTCAATCATGCTGAAGTCCGTGGTGGTGAGCACGCCCAGGTTCTGGCAGTTCTGCTTGTAGATACGCTCAATGTTTTCCGCAATCACCAGCTTGATGCCGGCGCAAAGCTCGGCATAAGGCGACTGCTCACGGCTTGACCCTTTGCCGCGCCGCTTCCCGCTCACCGCCGCCACAAATCCGCCCTTCTTCACGTCACCGCGCTTGATGGGCGTTTCATTGCCGCATTTCAGGCCGGTGTAAGGGAACTCGCCCAGCGTCTCATCAAAGAAGAAGCAGATGTGCGCGGGCGTGATCTCGTCAGTGGAGATGTCATCGCGCAGCTTGGGATTATTCTGCGGATTTTTGGTGTCCCACGGCAGGTCTTCCCCGCCAACTGGCGACGGATCAATTCCGGATCTTCGGTAAGAAAGAGGATTCGGCCCTGGAACGTACATTTATCAGGACGTTTAGCGATTTGACGGGTCAACAATGATGGTTCCACAAGTTAAATTCTAACAACATTAGGGGGAGTTTGCAGAAAGCAGAGCTAAGCTGAAAGGCGAAACCGACCACGGAGACGCGGAGGCACGGAGAACAGCCATTGGTCGAGGGCAGCGAAATGACTGGATGGGGTTCGCGACCGGGCATGAGTTAGCATTTTCGCGAAGAAGCACCCAAGGCGCGCGTGCAAGGATTACAACTTTTTGAAAGTGTCGCTGCCGGCGTTATCTACTCTCGGATCATTGGGCCCGGGGATGTAGTGCCCTTGAGATTCGGAGCTTGAGTCGTAGTTTCCGTAACTATAGCCGTTGCCACGCGAGACAATCCGGGTCGCAATCCACTGGTAAAGAACGAATCCAAGAAACAAACCAATGGGATAAAACCACCAAACGGACCTATCCGCCTCCAGAAACTTAATGACGGCTCCGCCCAAAATAATTGTGACGACAGACCCAACGCCCCGGCTCCAAAGTTGCTGAATCGCCGGATAAAGTAACGAACCAGATAGGCAATTACAACGCCCAGGCACGTCGCGCCGATTGCCGGTACATATTGGGTCACGGTAGTCTCCCTGTGTTTCATAGGGATTCTACACTGGCTCAGTGATGGTGCCTGTTAGTAATAACTGATCTCGATGGAAGGCTTGCCATTCGGGAACGAGTCTTGATCGAAGGTGCCCAGCACGTTGCCATCTTCGTCCTTGACCACGATTTTGTGGATCTTTCCCTTTTTGTTTTTGTGAGCGTTGACGCCATTGCCGTTGGAAACCAGGCAGTCAGTACCGTCACCACAATCAATGGTTAACGAACCTCCTTTAACAATGATGGGCGGGTTGGTGACAGGAGGCACCCTGGAGGCAGCAAGAACGCCGATTCCCACCAGACAAATGACAAGGACAAGTATGACCGCGTGCAGCTTTGACATGTTTGACAGCTTTGACATCGACATCTCTTTTCTCCTTTACCTGTGAGCACCTGATTTGATACCCGCAGGAGCTCAGCAAATCCAATTAGCATTTACCGCTCCGAAGCACTCAATTGCTTCAGCCGTTTTTGCAAACGCTGAATATCAGGCCGGCGCAGATAACTTTCAAAAATGTCCGGTCCCCAGGACTGCCGCAGCCTGGCCAAAGACTCTTCCGCGGGCGCACCATAGTCATGCGATTTTGCTGTATCACCCAGGCCGCGGCGGGCAAGCCCTGCAATTAACAAAGCCTGCCAGTTGGATGCCATCTGGCCGGCGCGAGCAAAAAAAGCCTGCGCTTGATTCGCCGTTTCGAGCGCGCCCTGGTTATCGCCCGCAGTCATCAGTGTCTGGGCAGCAACGAGCTGCGTCTGTGCGAGCTGTCCTGGATCATTCAGGTGTTTAGCCATATCCAGAGCACCGGCTGCCGTTTGCTTGGCAATTTTTGCGCTGCCCCCGGCCTCCTGTGCCGCGGCAAGCAAACGCTCTGCCTCCAGCGCAGCCTCGGGAAACTTCTCTTTTGCCGCTGCCAGCACCTTATCGGCCCCGGTCTTTGCCGCGGAGAAATGACCTTTTATCAGAGACAAGCGGGCGCGGCCAACATTCACCAGAATGGATAACTCCTGATAGTCGCCACCACGGCGATCAGCAACGCTCAACGTTTCATCGAAAAGCTGTGCGCATTCGCTGAGATGTCCAAGCTGCATGAGGTAGTTCGCCCGATTGAGCTGGTTGTAAGCGAAATTGCGCTGCATCCCCAGCGACTTGTACACCGGCTGCGCCTGCTCCAGATGAGTCAAAGCTTCGGGAAACCGGTCCACCAGGGCCAGAGATGCCGCCAGCTCGGATTCCGCGAACGCGATCTCAGAGGGTTCCTTTCCCTGCTGTGCCACTTGCAGCAATTGCTCATTGGCCTGGAGTGCGCTGGAATATTCGCCCTTCTGCTGATTAGCGCGACTCAGCAGGCCAAGGCCGAGAGCAGTTTCAGTGCGGTATCCACCCTGGCGATAAAAAGCCAGAGCCGGCTCAAGATAGCTAAGCGCTTCATCGGCGCGGTTCTGTTGCACACGCAGGCTCGCCAGTGACATGCGCGCGCGCGCTTCATTTCTGGGCGCTTTATTTTTCTGCGCCAGTTCCAGCGCCTGCTCGTAGTACTTTTCGGCCTCGCCATATTGGTTCGTGATGAGGAAGGAATTGCCCAGGTCCACCAGGCCGCGCGAGACCAGGTCTTCCATGCCGGTTTTTTGCGCCAGAGCCACCGCCTGGCGCGCGTTTTCCAGGGCGCGACTGGTTTCTCCGGCATCCACTTCCACGCTGCTCATTTGCAGCAGCGTTCTGATCTCCTGGGATTTATTGTCGGCCGCTTTGGCCAGCGTAAGCGCCTGCTCCAGGCTGGTGCTGGCCTCTTTCAATTTATTCAATTGATTAAAGAGCGCACCTCGCTGGAAAGCCACCTCGGCGCGTCCTTCCAGCCGACCCAAGGCCTGGTAGATGGCTTCCGCTTTGTCGAACGAATTTAGCGCCTTGGCAAGTTCATGCTGACGCCCGTAAAGAATGCCGAGACGCAAAAACGGGGTGGCGTATTGCGAGTTCTGCTCAGAAGCCTGACGGTAAGCATCCATCGCGTTCCTGGGCTGCTCGGCTTTTTCATAGGCGCGTCCCAGATCCACCAGGACGTACGGTTTTTCCGCGGCGGGACTCTGATCGGCAATCTGGCGATACAGATCAATGGCTTTCGAGTAATCGTGCCGGACGCTCGCAATCACCGCGTCCAGGTAAAGCGAATCAGTGTTCGTCAACGAAGATCGGCCTGTAACCGCTGCGCGCAGGAGTTCGTCCTTGGCGCGATCCGCATGGTCCATCTCCAGCATGGCTTCCGCCATGCTGGCATGGGCCAGAAGAAATTTATCATCGGTGCTGATAGCGCGCTCGAAAGCTTTGCTGGCCTGAAAATAGGCGCCATCGCGCAGTGCGCCCGCGCCCACGTCATACCAGTGTTGCGCCTGGGCTGACGGCTCATACACCCTGGGTCGCAAGACTCGAAAGCCGAGCGAAGCAATCAACATCGCGGCCAGCAGAACCACAAGGATGTAAAAGATGGGAATTCGCGGTCGGCGCAGTGCGCGTACAACATTCAAAGCCGTTTTATTGGCTGAACTCACTAGCAGGTGCGACGCACTTTGCCTGTGTCCACCGCTTGCTCCGATGCGTCCATTTTGCTGCGCAAAGCGAAGATCATCCACAAACTGCCGCGCGGACTGATATCTCTGGCTGCAATCCTTTGCCAACGCCTTGAGGATGATGCGTTCCAAATCGTGCGGTACCGCTGGGTTGATCCCAGATGGCGCGATGGGTTCAGCATGAAGCAGGTTGCTGGCGATCTCCAGCATGGTTGCGCCCTTGAACGGCCGCAGGCCGGTGGCGGCCTCATACAAGACCGCAGCCAGGGAGAAAATGTCACTGCGTCCGTCAAGCTCCTTGCCTTGTACCTGCTCGGGGCTCATGTACTGGATGGTTCCCACCACGGTCCCCGGCATGGTGACCGCCGGCGCTGGACTGGATATCGTCGCCAGGGCAGCCATGCCACCAGCATCGGCCGCAAGCAAAGACTGCATCTTGGCCAGGCCAAAATCCATCAGCTTGGCCCCCGAGTGGGTCAGCATGATGTTGCCAGGCTTAATATCGCGATGAATGATGCCGTGGCGATGGGCATGCTCCAGCGCTCCGCCGATCTCAATGCCGATTTCGAAGACATCCTTCAGCGGTACGGGACCTTGCTCCATGATGGTGTGCAAAGTCTCGCCTTGCAGGTATTCCATGACCAGGTAATCAATACCGTCCTGATTGCCGATGTCATAGAGCACGCATATGTGAGGATGTTGCAGCCCGGAGATCAGCCGGGCTTCAGATTGAAAACGAGACTTAAGATCATGGTGCGTGGAAAGATGTGACGGAAGGATTTTGATGGCGACAGTCCGCTCCAATCGCGTATCACGCGCCAGATAGACCTCTCCCATACCGCCCGCGCCGAGCAGGGACACGATCTCATACGGCCCTAATCTCATCCCGGAAGGTATGCCCACAACGGACCGCTTGGGCAACGTACTCATTGCCCACAATTCTACGCTTATTCTGAAGATAACAGGGGGCTTATCTCAGCGCTAAAGTCCGCCATTTCAATTGCTACCAGCCCTGCAAGACCTCTCTTTCAACCCATCACATCTTTGAGGGGTCAATCTTTTAGGCGCATGAATCTCAGGCGCGTCAATCTGCACGGGTTGTTCCAGTCGCAATAAGTGGCTACCGTGCCGGTAGTGACCATACTCACACCATTCGGGAGATGGCCTTTGGGATCGCGATGCAGATGGTATAACGCGGGCGAGAATGGGCGGGGGCCATGTAAACGAGGTTTAGAGAGAATCCCCGGAAATGTTAGTATTCCCTAACAAGTTCTCGGTTACAAAATGTCCGTATTGGTTATCCGGGGAACGCAAGCGATAAACGACAAACAAGAAATGTTGAAGAATGCTTTGAATTGGTGGCTCAACCGTGTTCCCGCCGTCCATAGTTCCTGGTCTGGCCGGGCATACGCGTTGCTTTCCTTCCTTTTGGCTGGTGCCCCGCTGTTCTTTGGTTCCAGCCGTACATGCACAGCAGCATGATCATGATCCGGCGCCGCCCCCGGTAGTGGTTCAGCCGGGTGCGCCGGGAAAGCCCAGCCGGAGCCTTCCTGCTTCGACCACCGCAAAGTTGCCGCCAAGGTCGCAAGCGGAAGTGGAGTTCATGCAAGGCATGATCATGCATCATGAGCAGGCGGTGGAGATGACTGCGCTCATCGCGTCGCACACGGAGAACAAAGACCTGCGATTGCTGGGAGCGCGCATCAGTCACTCGCAGTTGGACGAGATCAAGTTTCATGAAGCGGTGGCTGGCCGCCCGGGGCGAGCCGGTTTCCATGGCAATGCCGGGAATGCCGGAAATGGATATGTCAGGCCATCCCATGCCCCTGATGCCCGGCATGCTCACGCCAGAACAGATGGCAAGTCTAAAGAAAGCCCAGGGTCCCGAGTTTGACCATTTATTCCTGACCGGGATGATCCAGCACCACAATGGCGCGTTGACAATGGTGAAAGACCTGTTCGATACCGCTGGAGCGGGGCAGGACGCCGAGCTCTTCGACTTCGCCACGGATGCGGACAATAGTCAACGGGCCGAGATCAAGATAATGCAGACCATGTTAGACAAAGATCGATAAAGACAAACAAACTTTAGAGGAGAAACAATGAAGCGAGTGCCCAGTGTTCTTTTTTTCGTGGCGGTGGCCGCCATCTTTCTATCTTCCGGTGTGAGCCGACTGCACGCACAGGCACACGCCTACACCTACGCCCGCGCCAGCGGCAGGCGCAGAGACGCCTGCGCCCTCACCCTCACCTTCAGCAGAGAAACCGGCGGAAGAAAAGAATCCGTTTGCGCCGGAGCCCGCTCCCGCGCTGCCGCCGGCATGACAGGGTCAGACGTAAATGATCCGCGCGCAAAGCTGACGCCTGGCCTGTTTAACGCCGGGGAAGCAGCCATGGGCATGAAGCACCTTACGCTGGTCAAGAAGCCTGAGGCATTTCAACTTGATGCCGCTGATCCGGACGACCCAAAAGTGCAGAAGACGCTGGGCCAGCTTGGCATGAGTGACACGTCCAAGATCCCCAAGCCGATGCAAGCGGTGATCGCCCAGCTTGCCTTCGCAAACTCGGATCTTGCGTTCCAGGGAAACCACCTGTTTCAGGGCAATTTTTATGGCGTGAATATTTTTGACATCTCCAGTCCGGCGAATGCCAAGCTGCTGACCTCAATGGTCTGCCCTGGCGGGCAGGGTGACGTCTCTGTCTATAAAAACCTGCTCTTCATGTCAGTGGAGATGCCGAATGGACGCCTGGATTGCGGCACACAGGGCTTTCCACCCGAGCCGCCGCCGACACCGGAAGAGCAGAAAGAAAAGAAACGCCGCTTGCCGGCAGCACAAAAAGACCGTTTCCGCGGCGTAAGAATCTTTGACATCTCCGACATCAAGAATCCGAAGCAAGTGGCAGCGGTGCAGACCTGCCGCGGATCACACACGCACACCCTGGTTGTGGATCCGAAGGACAAAGACAACGTTTATATCTATGTATCAGGCACGTCATTTGTGCGCCAGCCGGAAGAACTGGCGGGATGCTCAGGTGAAAAGCCGGACAAAGATCCGAATACCGCGCTGTTTCGCATAGAAGTGATCAAGGTTCCGGTGGCTGCGCCGCAGGAGGCAAAAGTGGTATCCAGCCCTCGGGTGTTTATCGATCCCCGTACGGGAGCAATGAACGGCCTGAACAATGGCGGCACGCACGGCAAGCACGGCGTCGGAAAAGCCGGCGGATACGAACCAGTGCCATGACATCACGGTGTATTCTGCGATCGGGCTGGCGGCGGGTGCATGCTCCGGAAATGGAATTTTGCTCGACATCAAGGACCCGGTGAATCCAAAGCGTGTGGATGCGGTGAATGATCCCAACTATTCGTACTGGCATTCGGCTTCATTCTCCAATGATGGAAGCAAGGTCCTGTTCACTGACGAGTGGGGCGGCGGTCTGGGCGCGCGGTGCCGCGCGAACGATCCTAACAAGTGGGGCGCGGACGCAATCTTCGCCCTGAAAGACGACAAGCTGACCTTCGAGAACTATTACAAGCTGCCGGCTGCGCAGGGTGACACTGAAAACTGCGTGGCGCACAACGGATCACTGGTTCCGGTCCCGGGACGCGATATCGAAGTGCAGGCCTGGTATCAGGGCGGCATCTCCATTGTGGATTTTACGGACGCAATGCATCCCTTTGAAATCGCCTACTTTGATCGTGGACCGATTGATCCGAAGACGCTGGTTCTGGGCGGCGACTGGTCAGCGTACTGGTATAACGGCAACATTTATGCCTCAGAGATTGCGCGCGGCCTTGACGTGTTTGAACTGACACCGACGAAATTTTTGACGCAGAATGAAATTGATGCGGCAAAAACGGTTCGGGTGAATGAATTGAACGTGCAGAACCAGCAGAAGATCGTATGGCCGTCAAAAATGGTTGTGGCGAAAGCGTACGTGGACCAATTGTCACGGTCGCAAGCGCTGCCTGCCGCGAAGATCGCAGATATCCAGAAGGCGATTCAAAACGCGGAAGGTTCACACATGAGCAAAGATGCAACGTCGAAACTGAAAGGCATGGCGACTTCATTGCAAAAGGATGCCGGCACGGCCAAGGACCAGGCGGATTCGAAACGACTGCGCGCTCTGGCTGCGATTCTGGAGCATCCGCAAGCGTAGTCATCTAAAAAGAGTGCCTGAGGAAACCTTCAGGGGAGGCGCATGTCCTCCCTTGAAGATTTTCCAGCCGCTTCGGCTTGAGAAGTAAAATGTAGTGCCTCGGCTGTCCAAATGGAAGAGTGCCGGCTGAGTGAACCATTAGAATTCTCACCGGAAGGCAACAGTCAGATGAGCGCACATCGGCGTTTTCTCTTTGCATCATGTCTGGCAGTAAGCACGCTCTGCTGGCGATTGGAAGCGCAGATAAGCATCGTTGTGTCGCAGCCGCCGCCCGGCCAAACTGCCACTGTGCAGCCTCAGGCCGGCAAGCTCACACTGGCAGCGGCAATTGACGCCGCGGAAGCCAATTATCCGAGAACACGCGTTGCGCTGGAGCAACGCAATGCGGCACAAGCAGCAATTGGCGTAGCGCAGTTCCGCGTACTATCCGCGGGCCGACGTCCTCTGGCAAACCAACCGTGCGACGGCAAACAACATCTACGGCCTGCTGTTGCCGCAAGGCGTCATTCCCTCGATCTCCGGCCCGGTGATTGCGAGCAACAACACGCGCTCAGCATGGAGCAGCGCCGGGGGCACCCAGATTTCATGGCAACCATTTGATTTCGGATTGCGAGCTGC
Source organism: Terriglobia bacterium (assembly GCA_963824835.1). Lineage (GTDB taxonomy): Bacteria > Acidobacteriota > Terriglobia > Terriglobales > Acidobacteriaceae > Angelobacter. The sequence continues at coordinate 39,865 of CAWGRA010000012.1, forward strand.
TCAGGTGAACGCGACAAAGCAGGGCGCTCAAGGCAGCAACAGCCGGGTATGCGCTTACCAGGCTGGACGTGGCAGCACTCACGGCGAACGCCTACTTCGATCTTGCTAGCGCGGAGCAACTTGCGACCACTGCCCAGGCAAACGTGAATCGCTTACAGGTTCTTGCCAAGTCGGTGCACGTGCTGGTTGATAATCAACTGCGTCCGGGCGCGGATGCGGCGCAGGCCGACGCACAACTGGCTTTGGCGCGAACACAATTGATACTGGCCCACACTAATATCGAGGTACGACGGGCAACGTTGGCCGAGATTGTAGGAACTCCAACAATCGAGTTAGATTACGCGAAATTGCTCGCACCAGCCCCTTCAGAACCAAATCCTGCTTCCATCGCCAGCCATCCTGCTGCACAACGTGAAGCCGCTGTGGTGAATCAGCAACAAGCCAGACTCTCAGCCCTCGAGCATTCTTATGTCCCGCAATTTAATGCTCTGGCATCGCTTTCAGGACGGGGAGCGGGAACGGATCTCAATGGAAATTTTCCCGGAGGCGCGAATGGGCTTCTCGCCTAACGTAATGAACTGGGCCGCCGGCGTGCAGATGACGTTTCCAGCCTTCGACTTTTTCGGTTTGCGTGCGCAAAAGAAAGTACAGGCGGCGAACGTGCGAGCCGAGCAGGCAAGCTATGCCCAGTTGGTGGACGATCTTTCCGCCGGTGTACAGCAGGCGCAAGCGCAACTGGCGGGCGCGCGGGAAGTGGCGCTGAATACGCCAATTGAACTATCCGCGGCGCAGCAGAGTGAAGCGCAACAGCGGGCGCGGTTCCAAGCCGGACTGGCAACGGTGATTGATGTGGCAGCAGCCGAAAGTGTGCTGGTTCAAGCAGAGGCAGATGATGCGGTTGCGCGCCTGAACGTGTGGCGCGCCATGGCCGCGGAGGCAGCTGCCCGCGGCGATCTCACACCATTTCTATCGCAACTGGCCGGACAACGATAACGGGAGATTAACAGGATTCCTTATGTGGCTTATTCGTGCGGCACTCCGGCGACCCATCAGCGTGATTGTGATCGTGATCGCGCTGGCGCTTTCATCCATTCTCGCCCTGCTCCGCACGCGGATCGATATTTTCCCCGACCTCAATCTTCCCGTCATCTACGTTGCCCAGCCCTACGGCGGCATGAGCCCGCAACAGATGGAAGGATTTCTTTCCTATTACTACGAGTATCACTTCCTCTACATCAACGGAATTGAAAATGTGGAGGCAAAATCAATTCAAGGGACTGCGCTGATTAAGTTGACGTTTCACCCGGGCACAGACATGAGCCAGGCGCTGGCGCAGACAATCTCTTATGTAAATCGCGCGCGCGCTTTCATGCCGCCCGGAACGGTCTCTCCGTTCGTGATCCGATATGACGCCGGAACTCTTCCCGTCGGCTATCTGGTATTTTCCAGCCCTTCACGAACGCTGGGAGAAATCCAGGATTTGGCATTGAATCGGGTGCGTCCGGTATTTGCGACCTTGCCCGGCGTATCCTCACCGCCTCCGTTTGGCGGGAACCAGCGCACCATTGTGATCAGCGTGGATCCCGGCAAACTGCATGCCTACGGTTTGTCACCGAACAACGTAGTGCAATCACTGCTTTCCGGAAACAGCATTGAACCTGCCGGGAATGCAAATATCGGCAACTTCCAGACCCTGGTCACCACTAACGCAACCGTGGACCAGATAAGCGAATTGCTGGACATACCGTTGCGCACGGGCTCCGGTCCGGCCGTCTATCTGCGGGATGTGGGCAGCGTTGCGGACTCCTCTGACATCCTGGCGGGCTATGCGCTGGTCAATGGCAAGAGAACGGTGTACATACCGGTCACCAAACGTCCTGACGCTTCCACGATTACGGTGGTGAACCTGGTGCGTCAAAGCCTGCCGAAATTTCAATCCCTGATCCCAGATGACATCAAGCTGACGTACGAATTTGACCAGTCACAGTATGTCCGTGACTCGCTTTTTGCCGTGCTGCGTGAAGGGGCTTTGGGCGCACTGCTGACCGGACTGACACTGCTGGTGTTTCTGCGCGACTGGCGCAGTTCACTGGTGGTGGTGATCACCATACCGTTCGCGCTTTTGATCGCCGTGGTGGCTCTGTGGGCGGTGGGCGAAACCGTGAACATCATGACGCTTGGCGGACTGGCGCTAGCCGTTGGCGTGCTGGTTGATGAAGGCACCGTTCTGATGGAGAACATCCACGTGCATCTTGCGGCAGGCGAGCCAAAGCCGCGGGCCGTTCTAAATGCGAGCGGTGAGGTTGCGATCCCACGCTTGCTTGCCATGCTGAGCGTGCTGGCGGTGTTTCTACCGTCATTCTTCATGACCGGTCCGGCGCGCGCCTTGTTTGTGCCGCTGTCTCTGGCGGTTGGGTTTTCCATGGGTGCATCCTATCTGCTGTCCAGTTCGCTGGTTCCCGTACTTTCCAACTGGATTTTGAAGCCGGAACTGGTCAAGGCGCACCAATCGGCAGATGAACGTTTCGATCGTTTTCGCGAGCGATTTCTTTCCATACTCAACCGGATTATGAAACGGCAAACGCTGTTGCTTGCGGTCTATGCCGTAATCGCCGCTGCCGTGCTGGGGCTGATACTGCCGCGATTGCCCCGGGAAATTTTTCCGTCGGCGGCAACCAGCCAATTCCGGCTGCGTTTTGATGCTCCGGATGGTACACGCGTCCCGGTGACAGAAGAGATGGCGAGGCGCATCCTCGATCTTGTGAATCGAGAAGCAGGCCAGGGCAATATAGAAACCACTCTCAGCTACGTGGGCATGCAGGGCTCATCGTATCCAATCAATACAGTTTTTCTCTGGACCAGCGGGCCGCATGAAGCCGTGATGAACATTGCACTGCGTCCGGGAGCTTCAATCTCCCTGCGTGATCTTGAAGACAAGCTGCGCGGGGTGTTGCCGCAGCAGTTTCCGGGCTCGCATTTTTCGTTTGATCCCGGTGATTTAATTGGCCAGACCCTGAATTTTGGCACACCTTCACTCATCGAAGTCGCCGTGCACGGACCTCAATATAATGACGTGGTCAGTTACTCGGCCAAACTGGAGCAGCAATTGAGCGGCATCAACCAACTGCGCGACCTGGGGTACGAGCAACCGCTGCATTATCCAACGATTTCAGTGAATGTGGACCGCGTGATGGCCGGACAATTGGGAACTACCGCTGACGAAGTGGGCAAGGCGGTGGTTTCCGCCACCGCTTCCAGCCGATTTGTTGCGCCGAATTACTGGCGCGACCCAAAATCGGGAGTGAGCTATCAGGTGCAGGTACAAATTCCGCAACCGCAGATGACATCTCTGAAAGACATTCAAACGATTCCTGTGGCCAGCAGTTCCGGCGCCGATCCCCTGGTTGATCAAGTGGCGTCCGTGCGTTCGGGCACCGTTCCCGGGGAGCTCGATCGCCTGAATGGGCAGTGGCAGATTGGGCTGTCAGCTAATCTCTCTAAAGTTGATCTGGGCCGTGCCAGCGCTGAGATTGACAAGGCGATTTCGCGCGCGGGTGCTCCGCCACGAGGCGTAAGCGTTCAAGTGCGAGGCCAGATCAGCGCCATGAATCAGATTTTCGGGAACCTCACAGTCGGCCTGGGTGTGGCGATATTAGTCATCCTGCTGATTCTGGCTGCCAATTTCGAATCCGTACGCCTCGCGCTGATCGTTGTTTCCACCACGCCGGCAGTACTGCTGGGCGTGGTGATCATGCTCCTGATCACGGGAACCAGCCTGAACCTTGAGAGTTTCATGGGAGCAATTATGGCCATTGGTGTAGCTGTGGCGAACGCCATCCTGCTGGTGACATTTGCCGAGAAGAACCGCAAAGCGGGACAAGATGCAAAAACCGCGGCGCGGAATGCTGCCGGAGAACGCCTTCGTCCAGTCCTGATGACAAGCCTGGCAATGATCGCCGGAATGATTCCAATGGCGCTGGCATTGGGGCGCGGCAGCGAAGAGGTGGCGCCGCTGGGTCGCGCTGTAATTGGCGGTTTGCTGTTTGCCACAGCGGCCACGCTGCTCATTCTTCCAACTATCTTCTCTATCGTGCAGCGGCGCGCATCAATCATCTCTCCCACGCTGGATCCTGACGATCCGGACTTTACGGCAGCGGAGGTGAGCCAATGAGCGCACGTTACCTGCTGCTTGCAGGCGTTGGATTAGCCGTGAGTATCTCGGCGGGATGCGGGACCTCAGCCGCTCCCGCGCAGAAGTCCCAGAGTTCGGGAGCTCCAGCCACGGTAACGTAGTTGCCGTGGAATCGCACAAACTCAACACCAACTTATCGCTTCCGGCGCAGACCATGGCATATGAGTCTGTTGCCGTCTTCCCGAAAGTGACAGGATTTATTGAGAAGATGCCGGTTGACCGTGGGTCCCATGTTAAGTCTGGCGAATTGATTGTCAGCCTTTCTGCTCCTGAACTCCTGGCACAACGGTCGCAGGCGGAAGCAAATCTTCAGACTGCACAGTCACACCTTGCGGCAGCTCAGGCCAAATTGATGTCTGATGAGGGCACGTATCAACACCTTGCGACGGCGGCAAAAACACCCGGAGTAGTTGCCGGTAACGATTTGCAGGTTGCCGAACAAACGTCGGCCGCGGACCGCGCACAGGTGGAAGCGGCCCAGCATGGTGTACTGGCGGCGAAAGACGGGTTACACAGCATCGCTCAGCTTGAGTCATACCTGGAAATCCGTGCGCCTTTTGATGGAGTTGTGACCGAGCGCAACCTTCATCCTGGCGCGCTGGTGGGACCATCATCGGGACAGTCCATGGCGCAGCCGATTTTGCGAATTGAAGATATTGGCCGGCTGCGGTTGGTGGTACCTGTGCCGGAGTTGTACGCTTCAGGAGTGCGGGAAGGACAAATGGTGGCATTCACGGTTCCGGCGTATCCAGGACAGGTGTTCCATGCGCCTGTGGCTCGCGTTTCCCACGATATCAATCAGAACACGCGCACCATGGCGGTTGAGCTTGATGTGCGAAATAAACAGATCACACCTGGAACATTTGCGAATGTGCAATGGCCAGTTCAGCGCGATTATCCGACATTGTTTGTTCCGGCGGCCGCGATTACTACGAATCTTCAGCGCACTTTTGTTATCCGCGTCCGTGACGGCAAGACCGAGTGGGTGGACGTGAAATCCGGCGCCACCGCCGGCGGCAAAACTGAAATCTTCGGAGACTTAAAGACGGAGACCAGGTCGTCGTGCCGGCGAGCGATGAACTCGCGCCCGGCACACCGGTTGTTGCTCACGTTGCGAAGAGTTCGTAATGACAATGTGGTGGGCGGTGAGGGACATCGAACCCCCGACTGCCTGCTTTTAAGGCACGCGCTCTAACCAACTGAGCTAAGCGCTCGATTGAGATTCTGGAAATCCAGCAGGCAACCCTCACTCATCGCGTAGCGCGTCCAGCGGATCCACTCTTGCAGCGCGGTACGCAGGAAGTGCGCTGGCGGCTAGAGAAACCACAGAGAGCAATGCAATGGACAGCGCAAAGCTTGCGGGATCGCGCGGTTTCAGGCCAAAGAGCAGGGTGCTGGCGGCTTTTGCGACCGCCAGCGCCAAAATGGTTCCCACGCCTAAACCAATCGCCAGAAGCAGTCCTGCTTCACGCATGATGAGGCGCAGGACCCGGCTGCGATCTGCGCCCAGCGCCATGCGTATGCCAATTTCACTGCGACGGCGAACTACCATGTAAGAAATCACCCCATACAGTCCGATGGTGGCCAGCAACGCGGCAAGAAAACCGAAAAACCCTGACAAGGAGGCCATCAGCCGTTCGCGGAGAAGAGAGTCGTTAACTTCTGCTTGCAGGATTCTGAAGCGAAATGTAATCGCCGGATTGAACGCGCGTATTACGCGATCGAGGGAAGATCGCATTGCGTCCATCGAGATGTTGGACCGCACCAGCAGCGCCGGCTGGAAATCAGGGTCCTCAGCCTGGGCCGCGGCAAGATACGCTGCCGGAAAAATGCGCTCGCGAAGGCTGCCATATTTCGCATCTCTGACGACGCCAACAACCTGGTAAACCGGTTGCGGTTTCCCTGCACCTTCGTCCACTTGAAATGTTTTGCCGAGAGGGCTCAAACCGGGCAGGAACTTCCGCACGAATGTTTCATTCACCACGGCCACCGCGGGAGAGCCCATTGAATCGGAATCGTTCACATCGCGACCCTGCAGCAGGTCTGTCTTTACGGTCTTAAAGTAACCGGGGCTGACCCTGTTGAAGAATGCGACTGCGCGAATTTCCTGGCCTGAAGCAGGAGTGTAGACCGTGTCATTCCACCCGCTGTCAGTCAGGGGAACAATGCTGGCTTCAGCCGCCGATTCAACTCCGGGAATGGCCCGCACACGCGCAAGCAAGTCCTGCTTGATCTCCGTGCGCCCCTGGTGGGTTGCTTTCACTGGACTAATGTCGAGGTTGACGGCGAGCACTCCGCCGGGAGTCATGCCCGGGTCAAGCGATAGCAAATTTTGAAAAGTGCGCACGAAGAGAAATGCGCCAACCACGAGCATAAGAGACAGAGCAACTTGCGTGACCACCAGGATCCTGCGCGCGCCAAAGTGACTGCGGTCCGCCGAAGCGCCTCGGCCTCCTGCCTTCATGGCTGTGGCTGGCGAAGTGCCAGTCGCTCGCAATGCCGGTGCCAGGCCAAACAATAGACACGTCAGCACGGCAATGCCGGTAGTGAAAGCCAGTACCCGCCAATCGAAACTCAGGTCCAGAAATGCCTGATCAGAGTGCGTGGCGAGAAATGAAACCAACACGCGCGTGAGCACCTGGGCCAGCAGCGCGCCTGCAATGGCCCCGGTCATGGCCAGTAACAGATTTTCCAGCAGCACCTGTTGCATCAATCTGAATCGCGACGCGCCGAGGGCAAGACGTACAGCAGTTTCGCGTTCTCTGGCGCTGGCTCGCGCCAGAGTGAGGTTGGCAAGGTTCGCGCAGGCAATCAGCAGCACGGTTCCGGCCAGAGTCAGCAAAAGCCAAAGCGGGTTTTCATAGTCTTCGCGCAAGGCTGAGAGCCCTGATCCGGCGGAAAAAGCGCCCAGCTTCGCCGCGCGATACTTAGCCGCCTTTTCTGTATTCAGTCTCGATGGGAGAGTGGCTTCAAAAATCCCGGGGGAAATTGATTCCAACTGGCTCGTCGCTTTGGAGAGTGACCACCCAGGTTTGAGCCGTCCAATGGCGGCCAGCCACCAGCCGTCTCTGCGCGCGAATACGCTCCTCTCGCCTTCAATCAACGACTCGGCGCAAAGCGGAACAGCCACGTCAAAGGATTGACCTACATCTACTCCAAAGAAACTGGCAGGAGTGACGCCGACAACTTCAACCGGATGATTTTGGATTTTTAGCATGCTGCCGACCGCAGTCCTGGCAGCGCCGTACTCCCGTTGCCAGAACCCATAGCTGATGACCGCGGCGGGAACGCCGCATCCGTGCTGGTCGTCGGCCGTAGTCAAGACCCTGCCCATGACGGGCTCCACGCCAAGCGTGCGGAAGAAGTCTCCACTTACATACAAGCCATGCGCGGGACGCGCTTCACCGCCGCTGGCGAGATTGAAAGTGGCGGTGCCCCAGGCAAAAACTCCGGAAAATGCTTCCTGGTGGTCGCGGATCTGTTCCCACAAAGGATTGCTCAGCTCCTCATGATCTTCCATGTGCCCAGTCCGGCCCAGCAGGTTGGGAATGCGTATCTCGGCCAGTTCGCCGGGATTTTTAACCGGCAGAGTTCTCAAGCGGACAGCATCAAGCAGTTGAAAGATTGCCGTGTTCGCGCCTATCCCAAGCGCCAGGGAGAGAATGGCAATGAGAGAAAAGCCCGCATTTAAGCGAAGTGCTCGGGCGCTATAGCGTACGTCCTTCCACAAATTTGCGGGAAATGACCCAAAGCTCGTATCGCCGGGCGCGATGGCATCCATGTGAACAGGCGGCTCGAGTTCTCGCAGCCCGCGTTGGAGACGGCTGCCCTGATCCAGCTCAGCAAGGACCAGGCGATCAGCTCCTTCCGCGGTACTGCCCATGGCGACCATATCCCGGTACCGGTCTTCCATGTGCAACGCGACTTCTTCAACGATGCTGGCTTCACGGATGGGTTCAAGATTCAGATGGGCCAGACGCTTGCGCACTTCTTCTCTGAAATCAGACATCCTCTATCTCCAATGATCAGGCACTTTCAATTTCCGTAATGCGGTTGATGGCAGCCACGAAGGTCTGCCATGTACTGCGCTGGGCGCTCAATACTTTTTTCCCCTTCGCAGTCAGCCGATAGTAGCGGCGGCGGCGTTGCTCGGCCTTGTCCACCCAGCGGCCTTCAATCCAGCCGCGTTTTTCCAGACGGTACAGCAGCGGATATAGCGAAGCCACGTTGAAACGCACGGCGCCATCAGAGCGTGATTCAATCAGCTTGCTCATCTCATAGCCATGGCGCGGCCGCGCCTCAACCAGGGAAAGGATCAGCAGCTCAGCGCTGCCTCTCTTCAGTTCACGATCCAGCATGGGATTTTTCATATATCGCATAACAATATATTGCCATGAAGCTGGTCCTGTCAACCTGGCATAGAGGAAAGGCGCTGCCGGGAAAAATCTATTTGCTAGAAGAGCGGAAGATCTGTGTTGTCGAGAGGCTTTGTCGGGAAGGGCTTAATCTGAGGTGATGAAAGTAAATATGGTGGGCGGTGAGGGACTCGAACCCCCGACTTCCTGCTTGTAAGGCAGGCGCTCTAACCAACTGAGCTAACCGCCCCCTGGGAGGGCTGACAGCAGTCGCGCCGCGATGATCATGATTTATCGGCGTGCATTGGCAGTATAGAGTCTGCGGTAACGCTGGGTCAAAGCAGCGCTCCGCGACAGGAATGCGGGTCCATTCAGCCTGCTTTCGTGTATTATCGCTTTTCACCTTTTCTCAGGAGACATTCCCAAATGCTTCGACTCGTAATGGTGCTTGTGGTGCTTGCCGGCACTGCCTTGTTGTTCGCACAAACCAAGAAATCCGAAAAGCCGCCCGCTTCGCCCGCGCCAGCGGCAGCCAAGAGCAAGGGCCCGGATGACATTTCCGGTAAGCCCAAGAGCACCCCTTCCGGCGTGAATTACTGGGATACTAAGATGGGAACCGGCAAGGAAGCCACCACGGGAAGAAGTGTAAGCGTTCACTACACTGGATGGCTCACCAACGGCAGAAAGTTTGACAGTTCACGCGATCGGGATGAACCTTTCGATTTTGTGGTGGGCGCGCACCAGGTAATAACGGGCTGGGACGAAGGTGTGGTCGGCATGAAGGTGGGCGGCAAACGCCAGCTCAGGATTCCTCCGGCAGCGGGCTATGGAAAAGCCGGCGTCGGGAGTATCATCCCTCCGAACGCCACTTTGATATTCGACATTGAATTGATGGATGTAAGATAAAGTTTGGCATTGACGCGGATTGGAGCCGTGGGGGCAGGACTTCACGGTTTCCATCCGATTGAGCCGCTTTCGCGCCAATATAGCCCGGCATAGAAACTCTCTATCCTCCCCGTTCGGATCTTACTCCAGAAGGACACGTCAGGGCTGTCCGGATATGTGCTTAAGCTTGGTCGCCTGAACCGCAGAGTTCATGGGCTTGCTGGTGCGATCGAAAGAATACTTTTATTTCGAACCAATCGTTTATTAAAGACTGCTTATTAAAAAGGCTGCCAATTGTCTTAAGGAATTGGGTTAGAATGCCAACACCAGTTCGCCACCATGGACCCTCAAAAGCTGTCAGCGCAAGGACTTGTGCAGCTTTGTCTTGATCACAATGAGAAAGCTGCCTGGGAAGAGTTTGTCCGCCGGTACCAGCCGACGATAGCCCGTGTGAGTTACACGGTCTATCCGCCGTTGGACCACGCCTTCACCTGCCCTGGTGGACGATCTTGTCCATGACACTTACGTGAAATTGTTTACCAATGACTCACGCGCACTGCGCGAGTTCGATTTTCAACATGAGAACGCGATTTTTGGGTTTCTCAAGACCGTGGCTTCCAACGTGGTGATGGACCATTTTCGCGCTCAAACTAACAAGAAGCGCAACCGCGGGCAGGAAGAAATAAGTCTGGATGAAGCTGCTGTTTTTGTGCCTTCCACGCATGGCGGGCCCCGGCAGGTGGACCGCGAAATCATGGTCAATGAAGTCGACGCGTGCCTCAAATCACAAACTTCAGAGCCTAATTTCGTGCGCGATTACGCAGTTTTCTGGCTTTATTACCAGCACGGGCTTACCGCCAGGGACATTTCCAGACTGCCCAGCGTGCAATTGACGGTGAAGGGCGTTGAAAGTACTCTACTTCGTCTGACCAGGTTAGTTCGATCCAGAATGAGCCGGACCACGCGGCCCTAAAGTTCGCCGCGTAAGACTCTTGTATCGGCTCTGCGATCTTTCGAATCAAGGTTGTGGCGCGATTGACAGACGTAGCTTAGCTGAGAGCTCTTCCTTGTATTCATAAAAGGATAATGGGGTTATTTGACGTTTATGATTTCGAGGGGCAAAAGTGGTTAAACAGTTTGAGCATTTGAGCGATGCTCAAATCGAGCACTACGGAACAGACAGTATCACGTCGATTTCAGGCGAAGCGCAGAGAATTGAGGCGCACCTGGAAGACTGTGCCGACTGCCGAGCCCGCCTGCTCGACTATCAACGCGCGAACTTTAGTCTGCTAACGGACGCAGCCATGCAAGCAAGCCCTAATGCCGGCTCCTGTTCCGAGGGTGGTTCTGGTACCAGAAATTGCGGCTATTCTGGTTTTGCCAGCGTTGCTGGTGGTGTTTGCCCTTCGCCCAATGGTCCCTCTGAAGATGATCTTCGCAATCTCGCGGCCGGACTGATCGCCCGTGATAGAGCGCCGGCGGTCACTCAACACGCGGCCCAATGCGCCCATTGCGGCCCACTCCTGCGCGCATTCGCGGAAGATTTCTCTGACGATCAGAGCAGCGATGAATTGAAAGCCGAAAACGAAGCTCTGGCTCAACTCAAGAGCTCGACGCCGAAGTGGCAGAAGGAAATTGCTGGTGAGGCAGTGAAGGCGAACCGGGATCGCAGTTCGATTCAGCATCTGGAGGAGAGGCCTCATCGCTGGTCGATGCGTTGGATCCTTGTGCCAGCGTCAGTCGCGGTATGTGCGCTGATTGCCTTTGGGACCTGGTACTCACAGCGGGAAACACCGGAGAAAGTCGAAAAGCTGTTGGCCCGGGCATATACGGAACAGAGGACGATGGAGATGCGGATACCGGGAGCCGCACATGCAGATCTAACGCTCCTGCGAGCTACAGAGAGTTCCAGACTTGATGTCCCTGAGCCACTGATCCATGCAGAACTGATCATTAGCCACCATCTGTCCGAACGCGATGTCAAGTGGTTGCGCCTTAAAGGAGTTTCAGACCTCCTGGAGGGGCGCTATGAAACCGCAATTAATACGCTAATAGCGTCACGGAATCTGAGCCCACCGGATCCTAGTCTGGACGTTGAACTTGCAATTGCCTACTTCCAGCGGGCTCAAGCGTTGGATCATCCAAGCGATTACGGTACTGCAATCGACCTGTTGGGCCAAGCATTGCAGTTGGCTCCCGACAACTCTCTTGCCGTCTTCAACAGGGCAATCGCGGAAGAACGTCTTTATATGTATGGAGAAGCATACCGTGATTGGGAACGCTACTTACAGCAAGATCCGCAAGGCGCCTGGGCCGAAGAAGCGAGAAGCCGTCTCCAGAAACTGAAAACCAAGCTTGCTGAACATTCAAGTCGTGTCGATGAACCGCTATTGTCACCTGAGGAATTCGACCGAGTATTTCAAAGTGCCATTGATCATGCAGTTCCGCTTCAGGTCTCCGCTCGGGCAGAAGCATATCTTGATGTTGCCATACGCGAATGGCTCCCGGAAGCGTGCACTGAAAACCACGAGCGAAGGAATCCAGCCGTTAGTTCTGCTCTGAATGATCTCGCGACGTTACTGACGACTCATTCTGGCGATCCATGGCTAAGGGATGTACTACTCGCCCATAAATCTAAAACTTTTTGTGATGGCGTTAATGCACTCGCCCAGGCTATTCACAGCAATGTTGAAGGGGATTCAGCGGGCGCAGGCTCGCAAGCTCTGGTGGCGGCCAGCTCGTTTCGGAGTGCTGGAGCGGAAGCTGCCTTGTTGCGCGCCCAGCTCGAAAACGTATATGCGCTTCACAGGGGTGTGCATGCAAGCGAGTGTCTCTCGTTGGCACGCCGAATCGAGCCAGAGATTAAGAGCAAGAACTATCGCTGGGCGCAGATTCAGTTGTATCTGGAAGAATCCAGCTGCGATGACTTGTTATCACGATTTAGCGATTCTGAGCGTCTAATGAACGACGCGTTGAATCTCGCAAAATCAGCGGATTTCACAACTCTTTGCCTGCGAGCGCAGGGATTCATCGCAGAGGTTGAGCTTGTAAAAGGAAATACCGCCCGGTCATGGACCGTCCACCTCGTAGCGCTCAAAGACTATTGGACCGCCGCGGCCCCACCAATAAGGGCCTTTCAACTTTATGGTGGACTCTCATTAATGGCAGAAGATAATGGACAATGGCACTTGGAGGAGGGTCTACTCAATGAAGCGATTACTGCTGTTAAATCCGCTGGGAGCCTTGCCAATGAATCCCTGGCCCATTATCGGCTAGGAGAAACCTTTGCGGCACTCAACGACGTCAGTCAAGCAGGCCACCAGTACCAGGAAGCCAAACGTCTCCTGGAAACACTGCCTCAAAACCCCGTCACAAAATATTATCGCGTCTTAGCAGAAATCGGGAATGCAAAGATTGAAGCGCAACGCGATCCTCAGAGTGCCCGGTCCCATCTTGAATCTGCCCGTAACTTTCTCAATGCTTCCGATGCAATCACGTGTCTTGACTTCTATCGAACTGTTGGGGCGATCAAGCTGAAGCAAGGACAAATCACGAGTGCTGAGGACGACCTCACTACTGGCTCCAGGTTCGCTGAACGGGCTCTGTCCAATATTACTTCGGAAAGAGATCGGACGGCCTGGATGCGCGGGGCGGATGATATTTACCGTGCTCTAACCGACCTCGAGCTGCAAAAGGGCCAGGCCCGGAGAGCACTACTCACATGGGAATGGTATCGCGGTTCCGCGCTCCGAATTAATCAGGCGACCAGTTTAAGTCATCAACGCGCAGATCCATTGGAAGAACTGGATCACCTTATAGACTCAACAGACCCTGAAACAATAGTGCTTATATATGCGAGCTTCCAGCAGAGATCAACGATCTGGGTAGTAAAGGACCGTGTTGTTTACCCCGTGACTGTGGGAATTGGATCTGACCAATTGCGAAGGATGGCCAACCGGTTTGAGGATCTCTGTTCGAACCCACAAGCTCCAATGGCATTGATTGAACAACTCGGCCGCGAATTGTATGGCGTACTCATTGCTCCAGTCGCCTCATATTTCAGCGATGATCGTACTCGCCTCGTTTTTGAATTGGACAAAAGCATCGGCTCCCTTCCGATCTCTGCCCTCGTGGAACCCAGCGGAACATTTTTTGGGGAACACCACGCAATTGCGATCTCCCCAGGATTGATGTACCGGCACCGGATGAGACCGCCGTCAAAGAATTTTGAATCTAATCGCGCACTGGTCATCTCTCAGCCTGCAATCAATATGACCGGCCGGGAATTTCAACCGTTACCCAACGTAGTTCTGGAGGTGGACGCAATTGCTCATCAATTCCCTTTGAGCACCGTCTTAACCGGCCGGAGCGCGACCGTAGACGCCTTTCGGAAAGCTTTACCGAACGCAGGGATCGTCCATTTCGCGGGACACTCCTCGCCGGATGACGATACGGTTAAATTGCTCTTACTGGGCGAGCAGGAGGGCTCTGGATCCCGTCTTCAGGCGCAAACGCTCATAAGAGGTTTGCGGAAATGCAATCTCGTGGTTCTCTCAGCTTGTTCAACCGAGCGTTCTCAAACAGGCTGGATCACAATGGATGGGTTGGTTTTTACGCTCTTAAACTCGGGCCTCCCTGATGTGGTGGCTACCCGGTGGAACATAGACTCCAAGGCGACGTCATCGTTTATGAATGCGTTTTACGTTTCGTTACGAAAGCATAATACCCCTTCGCGGGGCTTACAATCAGCTGTGACTGCATTGCGAAAGAATGCTGCCACTCGACATCCTTTTTATTGGGCCGCTTTTATTGATTTCAGCCGTTCTTAAGTGCCAAAACATAAGAGGAGCAAATATGCAAAGCAGTCGCAGAGAATTACTAAAAGGGCTTCTCTCTTTACCATTCATTACTGCCTCGGTCGTTACCGCGACACCAGAACAACCAGGTAATCAAAAGAAGCAGCACTCCGATGCTTCGAAATTCCCTGGAAGTATGTGTCTTCACTTCGAAGGAGTATTTGGTTATTTGGTATATGCCGACCATATTGAAGTTTTCACTCCCTCTTTGCCACAACAACACGAATATTGCACTGGGTTAGGAAATCAACGCATATATGGGTATCCTCCAGGAGATTTCGACTTAACGTCTATGTTGCCCAATGTTAACGGCAGGTTCGGACTGGTTGACAAAACGAGTCACATTCTGCTGGCTAGGAATGATGCGGAGATAACAAACTCTGATTTCAGTAAGCGTTATTGGAGGTTTAAGATTCCGATACCGACTGAGATCCTAGCCGAGGGCGACCCAACCATGGTCAAGCAACCATTCAGCGGCAAGCATGCCAAATTGGTGGATCAGCTAAAACAGATACAGACCAGTTATCAGTTCCGTTATGAGCTGGACGAGGCTACATCAAAGAAATTGCACGTTTCGAGTGTACGTGATCCCAAAGCATGCGCAGCCGATATCAGATACTGCGTTGCTCCTAAATATGACGATTACAGACATGCGGTTTCGGCGTTCCATGAATTGCGAACAATGCTCCCGAACCTTGATCTTGATATGAAGCCAAACATTGGACATCCGAAAACCGACATCGGGAAAATGCAATCGCTTGACGAATACGTCATGGACGCTCACGTTTTCCTGTGTACAGCACCGTCAATCTTTGTTACAGGCATGTAACTGATTAAGCGTTCGGCAGCTTTGGGTTCGATGGGCCAATGCGAGTAATTTGTTTTGAGAATGGCTCCTGCGGTATCCTCCTTCTTCGCCTTTGGAGGATACCGTGCTCTTTTTTATTCGTCGTGCAGGTCTGTGGTTCATCGCCGGCCTGGTTGTTATTCCGGCATTTGCTCAATCGTCTGTTCAATCGCCTGCTCCTGATCCCACAGCCCGGCAAAGTTCTCCGCGGGCGGCACAGAGCCGCAAGAAGGCTTCGCCTTCGACGGCAAAGAGCACCGTCCAAGCCCCACAACCTGCTCCTCTTGCCCAGGTTGATCCGAACCTGTTAAAGCCGTTGCACTGGCGGAGCATTGGCCCGTTCCGCGGAGGACGCACGCGCGCCATTGCCGGCGTGCCCAGCCAGCCCAGCGTCTTCTATATAGGCGTATGCAACGGCGGAGTCTGGAAGACGGACGATTACGGTCGCACATGGAAGCCGATCTTTGATGATCAGCCTACCGGATCCATTGGATCGGTGGCGGTGGCGGCGTCTGATCCGAACATTGTTTATGTGGGCAGCGGTGAAGGGCTGCACCGGCCGGATCTTTCCGTGGGCGATGGAATTTACAAATCCACTGACGCCGGCAAAACATGGACGCATCTCGGTCTGCGCGATGGACAGCAGATTCCTCAGCTTGCGATTGATCCTCATGATCCCAACAAGGTTTTCGCGGCCGTGGCCGGACATCCGTATGGTCCCAACAAAGAACGCGGCGTTTATCGCTCCACTGACGGCGGCCAGAGCTGGCAGCAGGTCCTGGGCAAGGACGAAAATGTTGGCGCATCTGACGTGCTGATTGATCCCACTGACTCCAATATTGTTTATGCCACGCTGTGGGAAGCGCGCGAAGGCGCATGGGAAAATGGCGCATGGAACGGGACCGGCGGCGGACTGTTCAAGTCCACGGATGGCGGCACTACGTTTCAGCAGCTTGCCGGGGGACTGCCGGAAGGCGTGGTGCAGTCGCACATCGCCATTGCAGACAGCAATCCGAAGATCCTGATGGCGACGGTGGCGACCAAAGATGGCGTAAAGATTTATCGCAGTGAAGACGCGGGCGCCGAGCTGGGCGGTGATCACCAGTGATGCGCGACCGGCAGGAAGGATCGGCGGCGGTGATCTTTCAGTTCCCCGCTTTGATCCCAAAGATCCGAACGTGGTGTATGTGGCCAGCACGGTCACGTGGAAATCAACTGATGGCGGCAAGACATGGAAAGGTTTCCGCGGCGCGCCGGGCGGCGATGATTACCAGAATGTATGGGTGAATCCCAACGATACGCGCATCATTATTCTTGCCAGCGATCAGGGCGCGATTGTGAGCGTGAACGGCGGCGAGAGCTGGAGTTCATGGTACAACCAGCCAACCGCGCAGATGTATCACGTGAATGCTGACAACGCTTTTCCCTATCGAGTGTGCAGCGGACAGCAGGAGAGCGGTTCCGCGTGCATCGCCAGCCGCGGTAATGACGGCCAGATAACGATCCGGGAATGGCATCCCGTCTCGGCGGAAGAATATGGATACGTGGTGCCTGATCCGCTTGACCCTGACACCATTTACGGCGGCAAGCTCACACGTTATGACCGTCGCACGGGACAGGCGCAGCAGATTGCGCCAAAGGCGTTTCGCTCGCAGACCTTTCGCGTGGTCCGCACGGAACCAATCGTCTTCTCGCCTAAAGATCCACACACGCTGTACTTTGCTTCCAACAATCTGTGGAAGACGACGAATGGCGGACGAAGCTGGACGCAGATATCGCCTGACCTTACGCGCAAGGATTTTGCCGTGCCGGCGAGCATCGGCAAATTCAGCAGCGAGCCCACGGCCAAGCCAACACAGCGAGGCGTGATCTACGCTGTGGCGCCATCACCTCTGGACATCAATCGCATATGGGCCGGAACGGACGATGGACAGATTCAAATCACAGTGGATGGCGGCAGGAACGTGGAAGAACATCACGCCTGCGGATATGCAGCCGTTCCAGAAAGGTGTCCATCATTGAGGC
This sequence comes from Terriglobia bacterium, assembly GCA_963824835.1. Lineage (GTDB taxonomy): Bacteria > Acidobacteriota > Terriglobia > Terriglobales > Acidobacteriaceae > Angelobacter. The sequence goes on from CAWGRA010000012.1 coordinate 57,025, forward strand.
CAGCCATTTTGATCCACAGACAGCGTATGCGGCAGTGAATACGCTGCGCCTGGATGATCTGCGTCCGCATATTCTGCGCACGCGAGATGGCGGCAAGAGCTGGCAGGAGATTGTGGCCGGGATCCCGGAAAATGAAAACGTGAATGTGGTGCGTGAAGATCCGGTGCGCCGTGGACTGCTGTTCGCCGGGACAGAACGCGCGGTGTACGTTTCATTGGATGATGGCGACCACTGGCAGTCACTGCGTAATGACATGGCTCCGAGTTCCGTGCGCGATGTGATCATTAAAGATGATGACCTCGTCGCAGCCACGCACGGTCGCGGCTTCTGGATCATGGATGACATTACGCCGCTGCGCCAGGTGGAGGCGAAAGCGCTTTCGTCTGATGCATACCTGTTCAAGCCGCAGACGGCTACGCGCGTCCGCTGGTCCATGAATCCCGGATACGCCGCTGCCGCCTGACTTCCCTGCGGGAGAAAATCCGCCGGATGGCGCGGTGATCAACTACTATCTTCAGTCCGCGGCCACATCGCCGGTGACGCTGGAGATCAAAGATGCCGCGGGAAAGATTGTGCGCAGTTATTCCAGCGCGGACAAGCCGGAGCCGATTGATCCCATGCTGAACATTCCCACGTACTGGGTGCGTCCGCCGCAAACGCTTTCAGCGGCCGCGGGCATGCATCGCTTCCTGTGGAACATGCATTACGCTGACATTCCCGGGCTTGATCCTGAATATCCAATCTCAGCGGTGCCGCACAATACGGTTCCGCAACCTTCAGGAGCCTGGGCTTTGCCGGGCACGTACACGGTGGTGCTGACCGTGAACGGCAAGAGCTACTCGCAGCCTTTGACCGTGAGGATGGACCCGCGGGTTAAGACTCCGGCGGCAGCATTACAGGCGCAATTTTCAACTTCGCAGGAAATCACTGCGCGCCTGCTGACGCTGGTGCCGGCGGCAACGCAGGCCACGGATGCTTAGCAAACAACTGCAGGAGCGATTGAAGTCGGCGCCGGCAGGCAGTGAGAGCGCCACAACCATTACGGCATTCAATGAGCAGATGAATAGCGTGCTGGGCGCGGGTGGTCGCAGACCGGGACCGGCCAATGACCAGCCGACACTGGCCGGGTTGCGCACCAAATATCTGGCATTGCTGGGCACATTACAGGAAGCCGATGATGCGCCCACTACCCAGACGGAAAACGGCATCGCCGAAGTGGAACAACAGTTTCCGCAGGTGATGAGCAAATGGCAAGATATGAAAGACAAACAGCTTCCCTTGTTGAATGAGAAGTTGAAGGCGGCGAATTTGCCGGAGATCAAGCTGGCTCAGCCCGATGCTCATCTTGGCGCATCAGCGCAGGACAAGGACGAGGAGTAAAGAAACGCGGCTTCTAGCCTCTGGCTACTTAGCTTCTGGCTAAAGAGCCCGAAGCTACTAGCTGAGGCAGATGTTTCATTGACACTGCGCCACCATGTCAGTAATCTCGCTGCATCGGAGCTCTTCATATGAAAATGCGACTGTCGGCCGCTTGTTTTGTTCTTCTTGCCTTTTGTCTATCCTTCGCTGATGACGATCACCATCACATGGATCCCAATGAGAAGCTGGGCAGCGTGCAATTCCCCATCTCATGCTCGGCGGAATCGCAGAAGCCATTTGAGCGCGCGGTGGCCATGCTGCACTCGTTTGAATACGAGCAGGCTGAGAGCGGATTCAAGCAGGTAGCGGCGAAGGACCCGAAATGCGCCATGGCGTACTGGGGGCAATCATTAACGTTGTTCCATTTGCTGTGGGCGCGACCTTCGGCGGCAGACTTGCAGCGCGGCCATGAACTGGCGCAGAAGGCGCAACAACTCAAGCCAAAGACCAAGCGAGAGCAGGAATATGTGGACGCGGTCGTCACTCTTTACCAGACCGGCGAATCTCGAACACAAAAAGCGTCTCGCCAACTACGCCAGTGCCATGGAGAGAGTGGCCAACGATAATCCGAAAGACACAGAGGCGCAGGCGTTTTACGCTGTAGCGCTACTGGGCGCCGCGCCGGAAGACGATCCAACTCATGCGCAGGACAGAAAAGCCGTGGCCATCCTGACGAGGATTTTTGAAGTGCAGCCCGATCATCCCGGCATTGCGCATTACATCATTCATAGTTGTGATAATCCGCAGATGGCGCCCCTTGGATTGGCCGCGGCGCGTGAATATGCCAAAGATTGCGCCGGCTTCTCCGCACGCGGTGCACATGCCATCACATATTTTTGCGCGTCTGGGATTGTGGCAGGATTCCATTGCGTCCAATGCATGCTGCGTTGCGTGCCGCTGACAAAATGCAGGAGATGCATTTCCATACAGCGCATCATCGCATGCATGCCATGGACTACATGCACTACGCGTATCTGCAGATCGGCGACAATCAAAACGCAAAAGTGGTGAGCGATGCCATGGCAAAGATGAATCGCGCAGAGATTGAACCCGAGTATCAGCCCTATTATGACGACATGGTCAGTTCCATGGCAGCCCGCTATGCCATTGAACGACGCCAATGGAAAGAAGCATTGGCGTTGGCAGCCGATCTGGAAAAAGCCAGCCCGCAACAACAGGTAGTCACATACTGGGCACACGCCGTTGCCGCCGGACATCTACATGACGCCGCCGCTGGACAGGACGCGTTGAAACATTATGACGAGCTGCTGGAAACCATCCGCAAAGGCGGCAAGTCATACCATGCCGACCTGTTGAAAAACGAACATAAAGAGACGCAGGCCTGGGCGGCATATGCGGAAGGCAAGAGTGAAGATGCCATCCGGATGATTCGAGAAGTCGCAGATACACAGGACAAGGTAGGCAAGGGTGAAACCGAATCACCGGCGCGCGAGATGCTGGCTGACATGCTGCTGGAGATGAATCGCCCGAAAGAAGCTTTGGCGGAATACGAAGTGGCGCTGAAGACTGATCCCAATCGCTTCAATGAACTTTCCGGCGCAGCGCAGGCGGCGGAGAAGCTCGACCAGAAAGAAAAAGCCGGCCGGTACTATGCTCAGCTTTTGAAAAATTGCCAGGGCATTGATTCGGACCGTCCGGAGCTGGCGAAGGCCAAGACACTGGTGGCGGCGAAAATAAATCTCTTTATATGGCCCGCTGGCGCTGCGGTTTTATTATGTCGCTTCGCTGCGCTGCGCGACGGGCCTCCGGCGGTAAGGAAATCCGTTGCTCGCATTTTACCCAGGCCTTATCCTTCAGCGCGGCTTTGCTTTGAAAGCGTCGCGCCTCGCACGACTGGGCTAACTCATTTCGGGCCTCCGGCCCTCTACCGGAAAGATTGCATCCAAGCTCCCGGCCAGGCATTATCGTCCAGGGCGGTGCTACGATCGCCGTGCGATCACAATGGTTCCTGCAGTTTCTGAAAGACCTTGGCCGTCCGCAGGTGTGGGAAGTCACGGTTGAACAGGCCCGCGCCATGCAGGTGAAAGGGCAGGAGCTATTTCCTGTTACCAAGCTGCCGGCGCAGGTTGACGAGCGAACCATCCCGGTTGGTCCGCGTGGCAATGTGCAGATCAGGATTCTTCGCCCAGAGGGCGCTACGGGCATTCTGCCGGTAGTGATGTATTTCCACGGTGGTGGATGGGTGCTGGGCGATGCCGGCACCTACGATCGTTTCCTGCGCGACATCACCAACGCCACGCGGCGCGGCCGTGGTGTTTGTGGAATATCGCCGGTCACCGGAAGAGAGTTTTCCGCATCCGCTGGAAGAATGTTACGCAGCAGCAAAGTGGGTGGCGGAGCACGGGGCAGAAATCAACGTTGACGGCAGCCGCATGGCCGTTGCCGGTGACAGCGCGGGCGGCAACATGGCGGCGGTTGTGTGCCATCTGGCGAAACAGCAAGGCGGACCGCGCATCGTGGCGCAGGCCCTTCTCTATCCTGCCACGGCAAATCCAGCTACGGCTCACAATCATGCCGCGATTTTGGCCAGGGATACTATCTGACGGACGAAGCGATGAACTGGTTCTGGCGACAGTACGTTCCTGATGCCGCGAATGACACCAATCCCACGGCTGTGCCTCTCGTTCGCGCCACTGGATCAACTTAAAGACCTGCCACCAGCACTCATCATCACGGCTGAATGTGACGTGCTGCGCGATGAAGGCGAAGCATACGGTCGCAAGCTTTCCCAGGCTGGCGTGCCAACCATATGCACACGATATCTGGGCGCGATCCACGGATTCATGGGGGTCAACGCACTGGCGGAGACACCCACGGCAATTGCCGCCACGGCGCAGATGAATGCAATGCTGAAAAAGGCTCTGTCAGAAAAAGCCGCGGTGTTGCCGCAGCAATCAGCTTACGTGTAAAAGCTTTGGCCGCGAATCAACGTGAATAAAAGCAATAGCCGCAGATCAACGCTGATCAGCGCAGATTCATCTCCAAAAACCTCGCCGCGAATCAAAGCGAATCAAATAAGAGTGCGACCAGTTTCCAACTGCCAAGTTTCAAATTGAAAATGCCAAATGCATTTAGTTGATTCGCGTTCATTCGCGGCTAATCCACCCGCGTTGGCATAAAATAAAGTGTGGCAAAGCATTTCATCCGATTGATCGCCGTTGATATTGACGGCACGCTCACTGATCCCGAGTACAAGATATCCGCTCGTAACTACGAAGCGCTGCGGGAAGCGCATCGCGCGGGCATACAGATCGTGCTGGCTACCGGTCGTCGCCACGATTACGCTTTGCCTGTCGCCCGCGAACTCGGCTTCCCTATCTGGCTGATCAGTTCCAATGGCGCTTTGGTCAGGTCGAGCGAGGGAGAGACAGACGTTACCGATCGCCTGCCCGCAAGTTCAGCCCGCAAGCTGATCCAGCACATGGAAAGTTTCCGCGGAAACGCCGTTCTGACGTTTGATCGCCCAGCCGATCTCAATGGGAATAATTCCCTGGTTTTGGAGCGCGTTGACGAGCTGAACCAGAGCATCTCGCGCTGGATGGAGGCAAATCGCCCTCATATTAAGATTGTCTCGCCGCTGGAAGATGCCCTCACGGAAGATCCGCTTCAGGCCATGTATTGCGGTTCCGTAGGCAGGATGGTTCAAGCTCAACAGCGACTGGCCGAGGCGAATTTTGGCGATGAACTTACCATCATGCGCACCCAATATGACCACCGCGATCTTTGCATTCTGGATATTCTTACGCGCGATTGCTCCAAGGGGCATGCCCTGCGGAGACTGGCTGAAAAACATGACATTTCGCCTGAGGGAATCATGGCTATTGGCGACAACTACAATGATCTGGAAATGCTTGAGTACGCAGGAGTTCCGGTGGTGATGGCGAATGCGGACGCGGGCTTGAAACAGCTCGGCTTTCACGTAACCGGCAGCAACTCTGAAAGTGGCGTGGCGTTGGCGATAGAGCAGCTTTTTGGGGCTGGCTTTCCGGCTTTAATTCGGGGACAATAGTGATCTTGGTTCGAAATGACTTTTCTTAGACCCATTGCGATCGGAATAGCTCTGCTGGTGGCGCAGATTTCGGCGTCCGCGGCAGAGATTGCTGTACTGCGCAACGGCTCACAGATCAGTTTCGTGCGCAAAGAGGAAATCAACTCCACCACCACTCGCCTTTACCTGGCCAGCGGACACGTGGATATGGAAACCGCGGACATTGCATCATTCGAGAAAGACGACACACCGGTCGCCATGACCGACGCAACCAGTTCCGCCGATAACGCCGGGCTGAATCCAGCAACATCAAATGGATCTGGCATCAATGTGGCTGCGGGGACCCAACCAGGCAGAAAAAAACAATCTTGCCGGCTACAACTACAATACCCGTGACACAGGTTGAGCTTGAGCAGTTTGTACGGGAGGCGGCCGCGCGCAATCGTCTGGATCCTGAATTCGTGGCCAGTGTGATCCGCGCGGAAAGCAACTTTAAGCCGCATGCTGTATCGCCCAAAGGCGCGCAGGGACTGATGCAGTTGATGCCATCAACGGCGGCGCAACTGGGCGTGGCCAATGCCTTTGATCCGAAGGCCAATATCGAAGCGGGTACAGCCCACCTGAATGCGCTGCTGAACCTGTATCATGATGATCCGGTAAAGGCCCTGGCCGCCTATAATGCCGGCGCGCATCGCGTTGACCAGTACCACGGCGTTCCGCCTTATCATGAGACGCGAGCTTACGTTTCCAAGATCGTGCGCGACTACAACGCTAAAAAGCGCGCGCAAATGAAGACGCTTCCCGCAACCACCACCAAGGTAAGCAGCACAGTGGGGTCGAGCAGGAAAAAGTCGAAAGCGTCACCGCAGCAGGCCAGCGTTCCGAAAGCAAACAAGCCTGCTTAAAACATTCCATTTACAATGAGTAAGCTCAAGCGTGCTTGATCACACGCTCCTGCAACATTGTGTCCGGCCCATTCTGAATGAATAAGAGAAAAATTCTGCTCACCGCGCTGGTCGTGATTGCCATTGGGGCACTGGTGTATTTCCAGGTAAAGACGTGGAGAAAATTCGACTGGCAGTCCTTCAAGGAGCAGACGGAAGGCGTAAACGTGGGGCTGATCGCGCTGGGAGTAGTCGTCATCTACTTTGACTATTACCTTCGCGCGTTGCGATGGAAGATCCTGCTGCGTCCGGTTTGCGAGGCGAAGACTTCGCGGCTGGTAGCGCCCACCATGATCGGCTTCACCGCCCTGGCATTGCTGGGACGGCCGGGTGAATTCATCCGTCCATTCCTGATTGCGCGCAAAGAAAATCTCACAATGTCTTCGCAGTTGGCGGTCTGGGTGGTGGAGCGATTGTTTGATGTAGGCGCGTTCGCTCTGATCATGGCGATCAACGTCCTGTTCTCCCCTGGGTTGAAAGACCTTCCGGGTTTCGCCAGTGGTGTGGGAAAAAAAATTGGCAGTCACTCCTTTTCAGCGTTTCACATCTTTGAGGCCATTGCGTTCGGGCTTCTGCTGGCAGTTTTGGTGGGAGCATTCTTCGCTTTCAGGATTCGTCCAACCCCGATGGCGCAGCAAAGCTGGCAGAACGGGTATTTGGGAAATTTTCTTCCCGCATGGGAGAGGGTTTGCGCCATCGTGTGCATACCTTCGGCAAAGGGCTGAATACCATCCATGACTTCACGTCATTTCTTGAGCTATCGGCCATATCAATCGGGCTCTGGCTGCTGATTGGCGCCGCATACTATTGCGTGACTCACGCCTACGCCGGCATTGGTCCGGATATGACTCTGGCCAGTGCACTGCTGCTCACCGGGGCCAGCGTTGCGGGCGGAACCATGCAGCTACCTGTGGTGGGAGGTGGATCACAGTTGGCGACCATCGGAATTATGGTTGGGGTTTTCCAGTTTTCCCAGGAGCTGGCGATCAGCTGCGGCATGATGCTCTGGCTGGTAACGTTCATGTCAGTAATTCCGCTGGGGCTGGTTCTGGCGCACTTTGAGCATGTGTCATTACGAAAGCTGAAGGATGAGAGCCAGATACAGGAAGAGAAAGCGCTGGAAGAGGGGTAGATCAGTTGGTAATTGGGTAATTGAGTAATTTGGTAATTGGGTGATTGTGATTTGGTAATTGGGTAAGTTGGTAATTGGGTAATTGAAGAATCTTTTGGGATCGAGTACGCAGGCTTCAGTCGAAATTGGCGAATTGCATTACCAAATCTCAAGTTATTCATTTACCAAATTACCAAATTAATCAATTACTAAATCCTCATCGCTCCCCCACCTGTAGCGGCCTGCGTCATGTCTGATACAATCAACAGTATCCTATCTTCAATAAAGAGCAGTGTTAGCGCCCATGAAATGTCCTTTTTGCGGGTTCGAGAACGATAAGGTAGTGGACTCGCGTGAGAGCAAAGAAGGCGAGTCCATTCGCCGCCGCCGTGAATGCCTGAAATGCGAAAAGCGCTTCACCACCTATGAGCGCATTGACGAAATTCCCTACATGGTTGTGAAAAAAGATGGCCGCCGGGAGAAGTTTGAACGGCAGAAAGTGCTTGCCGGCGTACTGCGGGCCTGTGAAAAACGGCCTATCTCCATGGGCAAGATGGAGCAGATCGTCAATGACGTTGAGCAGTTCGTGGTGGATTCCGCCGAGCGTGAGCGCACAGCCAGCGAACTTGGTGAGTTGATCATGGAGCGGCTCAAGCTGATCGATAAGGTCGCCTATATACGCTTTGCTTCCGTGTATCGTGATTTCCAGGATGTAAACGAATTCCACTCCGAGCTGGAACAATTGCTCAACACGAATCCAGAGAAGCAAAAAGCGGCGAAGGCGAAATCGCCTTCCAAGGCGTCAAACTAAAACGACGCATGTCCACGCAAATCAAACCAGGCAAATCAGATTGGAATGGCAGGCCTTGATATGGCACATAAAGTAACCTTGATTCCGGGCGACGGCATTGGTCCAGAAGTAACGAATGCAGCGGTACGCGTGATTGAAGCGGCGGGAGTAAAGGTGGATTGGGAAACCGTGAACGCAGGCGCGCAGGCGTTTGAGAAATACGGCAAGTACATTCCCAAAGAGCTTACCGAATCCATTGAACGCACCGGCGTTGGACTGAAAGGCCCTGTCACCACGCCCATTGCGGGCGGGTTCGCCAGCATCAACGTACAATTGCGCAAGCAGTTTGAGCTCTACTCCAACTTTCGTCCGGTGAAAAGCCTGCCTTCCCTGCCCACACGTTTTCCCAACGTTGACCTGGTGATTGTGCGCGAGAACACGGAAGGCGAGTATTCCGGCATTGAGCATGAAGTTGTTCCCGGCGTGGTGGAAGCGCTGAAGATCATCACGGAGAAGGCGTCCACGCGCATTGCGCGTTTTGCATTTGAATACGCGCGCCGCGAGAAGCGCAAAAAGATCCACGCCATTCACAAGGCCAACATCATGAAGATGAGTGACGGGCTATTCCTGCGCTGCTGCCGCGACGTGGCCAAGGAGTATCCGGAAATCACTTACGGCGAGCACATCATTGACAACACCTGCATGCAACTGGTGATGAATCCTTATCAGTATGACGTGCTGGTGATGGAGAATCTTTACGGTGACATCGTATCCGATCTCTGTGCCGCTTTCGTGGGCGGCCTCGGCATGGTGCCGGGCGCAAATCTGGGCGATGGCTGTGCAATATTTGAAGCCGTGCACGGCTCGGCGCCGGATATCGCCGGAAAAGACCTGGCCAATCCTACCGCCGTGCTGCAATCGGCAGTGCTGATGTTGCGTCATTTGCATGAAGTGGAAGCCGCTGATCGCGTTTATAACGCGCTGGAAAAGACCTACAAAGAAAAGAAGCACACCACGCGTGACGTTGGCGGCACGGCCGGGACCGTGGAGTTTACTGACGCAATCATCGCCAACCTGGAATCCGTGGCCGTGGCAGCGAAGTAAAGCCACGCTCCTGCTAATGCGCGAGCGCCAGAAGCGTTCCGTGCGATAAGATTTCTACAAGCCATGAAAATCATCTTTTCTTCTTTCCTTTTGTGTCTGCTCGCCATTGTGGGCTGTAGCCAGCGATCACAGCCTGCTTCTGATTCTTCGCAAAACCAGCTTCGTTTGTCACGGTGGATCCCAACACCGCCGGGCAAATCACCGGCGTCATCAGCTTTTCCGGCGCCGGTTCCCAAACTGTCATACCATTGATATGACCGCCGATCCAATGTGTCCGCAGAAATCGCAGCCTGCGGAAACCGTGGCGGTAAAAAATGGGAAACTGGCGAATGTATTTGTTTACGTCAAGGAAGGTCTGCCGCAGGGCGCCTTTGCCGCTCCTGCGGAGCCAGTTGTGCTCAGCCAGAAAGATTGCCGCTATAGCCCGCGCATGATGGGAATCATGGTGAAGCAGCCGTTCAAGATCGTGAATGACGATCAGGCCAATCACAACATACATGACATGCCCAGCCATAATCCGCAGTGGAATGAAGAGCAGCAGCCCACGGACAAGCCCATCACCAAGACATTCCCTAATCCGGAGATGATGCTGGCGCTGCAATGCAATCAGCATCCCTGGATGCGGGCCTATGTAAATGTAATGACCAACCCTTATTTTGCTGTCACTGGTGATGATGGCCATTTTGAGATCAAGAATTTGCCACCGGGTGAGTACACGCTGGCGGCCGTCCATGAAAAGTTCGGCGAGAAAACCATGAAAGTGAAGGTTGCGGCCAAGGAGAACACAAAGGCGCAGTTCGACTATTCCGCTGCCGCGCAGTAGCTCGGAGTTAAGGCGATCCAGCGGATCTCTGGCCTGCAATGTCAACGGTTTCGCCAGGGGTATAGGCTTTCAGGTGTAGAGCTCGACCCGTGGAGAACCAACCTGGGTGCTAAAATAGATGTTCTCCCAAGGAGTTGTTCTGACCCCCGTCACCTACAACGCAGCGCATCATCGCTTCACTGTTTTTGTGGCCGCACTGGCATTCCTTCTGCTCATTGCCGGCGGCCTGGTTACCAGCAACAATGCCGGATTGGCTGTCCCAGACTGGCCAACGAGCTTCGGTTCCATGTACCGCATGCCGCATATGATTGGTGGGGTGAAGTTTGAGCATGGCCATCGCGTGGTGGCGGAAGTTGTGGGCCTGCTTACCATCATTGCGGCGATCTGGACATGGATGGTGGATAAGCGCGGCTGGATGCGCGCACTCACCATTGGCGCAGTGCTGGGCGTGGTGTTTCAGGGAGTACTCGGCGGGCTTACGGTACTGAACTTTCTTCCGCCGGCCATTTCAACTGCGCATGGCGTGGTTGGCCAAACCATGTTCTGCGTGCTGGCGGCAATCGCCGTATTCACCGGGCAAAAGCTGGCTGGATGAGCCTGCGGAACGCATCACAATGAAAGATGCCAAGCCGCTGATCCGGCATTCATGGATGTTGATTGGGTTCCTTTATCTCCAGCTGATTCTTGGCGCGGCGTTCCGGCATGTGTGGACCAAATGGGGCCCTGTGGGTTCAAACCACTGGCCGGTCCATAAGATTGTTCACATGTTTTTGTATCCCCATATCCTGAATGCGCTCTTTGTCGCCGGGCTGATTCTTTACCTCAGTATGCGCAGCCTGAGCAAACATGCAAACATTCCCCACATCAAAACGCCTGCCATGTGGATGCTGGTTCTTCTCATCGTGCAACTTCTACTCGGAGTAATGGCATACATTGTTCGCGTGGTGCTCAGCGTGAATGAACCCCAGCCAACGGTGGCGCTGGTGGGTGTAACTGTGGCCCATCTGGGCGTAGGAGCGCTGATTCTGGCGGTGACGGTGATCTTCACCATACAGGCGTATCGGCATCGCGGCGAACCAGCCGCTGTTCTGCCCTTCGACCGTATGCGCGAGGTGGCCCAGGCATGAGTTCCACAGTGGCTGCTCCCCTCGCGATCAAGAAATATTCTGTCCTGGGCGACTACGCACAACTCTTCAAGGTGCGCGTGACCACGCTGATCGTCGTCACCGCCTGGGCCGGCTGCTATATGGCTTCTTCAAAAAGCGGCGTGTCTTCCCTTTCATGGACACTGTTGAACGCATTGTGGGGCATCGGCCTGACATGCGCCGGGTCAGCCGCGCTGAATGAAGTGATTGAACGCAGGCTGGACGCGCTGATGAAACGCACGCGCAATCGCCCAATTCCTGCCGGTCGCATGGAACTGGCAACGGGTTGGACTGCCGGAATCGCCGCCACTCTGCTTGGATCCATCTCTCTGGCGCTGACCACCAACGTGCTTACCGGTGCGCTGGCTCTGGCAACGGCTTTGACATATCTCTGCCTTTACACGCCACTCAAGCAGGTTTCGCCGATCTCTACTTTTGTCGGAGCATTTCCCGGAGCCATGCCGCCGTTGCTGGGTTGGACGGCGATCCGCGGGCGAATTGAACCTGAAGCCATCGTTCTTTTCCTGATCGTGTTTTTCTGGCAGTTCCCGCACTTCCAGGCCATTGCCTGGATGTATCGCGACGAGTACGAAGCCGCCGGAATCAAGATGCTGCCCGTGGTTGACAAAGCGGGACAAAGCACCATCCGCCAGATGCTTTCTTACTGCGCCGCGCTGTTACCGGTGAGCCTGCTGCCGGCGTTATTCAGGATGTCCGGAAGGGTCTATCTTGCTGGAGCGCTCCTGCTGGGATTAGGCTTCCTTTATTTCGTGTTCCGCCTGGCTCGGACCAAGCTTCCCACCACCGCGCCGGAATCGCGCACCCTGGCCCGCCATCTGCTTCAGGCATCGATGATTTATCTGCCGGTGTTGTTCGCGCTGATGATGCTGAATGTAGTGCACTTCTGATCTTCAACTACATGACCGATTACACCCTGTTTCCGGCTTTAAACGCCACGCTCAATGGCGCCAGTGCGGTGCTGATCACAACCGGCCACGCGCTGATTCGGCGGAACAATATGCGCATGCATCGCGCGTGCATGCTGGCGGCTGTTTTCACCTCAAGCATTTTTCTGGTCTCGTACCTGTATTATCACGCGCATGTGGGCTCCGTGCATTTCCCGGGTACCGGCATGGCTCGCGGCGTCTATTTCACGCTGCTGATTTCGCACACGCTGCTGGCGGCCGCCGTGCCGCCGCTGGTGATCACCACGCTGGTTTTCGCGCTGCGGGAAAAATTTGAGCGTCACCAACGAATTGCCCGCTGGACTTACCCAATCTGGCTGTACGTTTCCGTGACCGGAGTGCTGGTCTATCTCATGCTTTACAAGGTCTATGGCGCGCACGCCTAGTTTCGCTTTTCTTTCACGGGCGGTGCTGGTATATTGTCCGAAATTATTTAAAGGAAAAGATCTCCCATGGCTAAGAGCGTAAACAAAGTAATTCTGATTGGAAATCTGGGGAAGGACCCTGAAGTTAAGTTCACCCCCAGCGGGACGCCGGTTGCGAAATTCAGCCTGGCGACCAACGAGCGATACAAAGATAAAGGCCGGTGAGTGGCAGGACCGCACGGAGTGGCATAACATCGTCGCCTGGCAAAGGCTGGCGGAAATTGTGGGCGAGTACGTGAAAAAGGGCTCAAAGATCTACATTGAGGGCCGGCTCACCACCTCCAGTTGGGAAGACAAGCAGAGCGGCGAAAAGAAATACCGCACTGAGATCGTGGCCAACGATCTGGTTCTGCTGAGCGGCCGCGGCGACGGCGAAGGTGGCGGCGAAGGCGGAGGCCGGTATCAGCGCAGCGCGGATCCAGCGGCGGGCAGCGCTGGCATGGACCAGCGCTCACAGCATTCGGATGAAATGGCCTCGCAGGCCGAAATCACGGATGAAGACATCCCGTTTTAGGTCTTTTGGCTGTTGTTTCAGACTTGAAACAATCTTGAAGACAGAGCCAGCAACACCGTTCCAGTGCTCAGCTGGCTCACTTCTATTCCGAATCACTTCGCATGAATGGCCACTCGGCGAAGTGCGTCTAAGTAGCACCCTTCTCATGTCCGCTCGGGCAGCTCTGGCACCAAGCTGGTACATGGGCCTTTAGGCACTTTTGGTCATCATGATGACAAAAAATGTCATTTCGCGATAGAATCTTCCTATTCCCCGTCATCAGCCCAGAAAGAGCGAGCAGTTGGACGTGAGACCTATATGCCATATTTTTCAATGGCTTACGTTCATTACGCGTTCTTAACAATTCTAAATGTTGAGAGAGATGGCACGATGACATGCCTTACACGGAGGATGAGTTCTCTAACAAGCTCTTCAGAGGCATTGAGTCGCGGCCTTTGGCCGGGGCACATGTATAGGGATACCAAGAGGAGATTTCTGAATGCGCAAACAAAAAGGTTTTTCACTGATCGAACTGCTCATCGTGGTCGCGATCATTCTTATCATCGCCGCCATCGCCATCCCGAACCTGCTGAGATCGAAGATGTCGGCTTCGGATTCGGCCGCCGCCAGCACACTTCGCACGCTCAACACGGCGCAGGTAACTTTCGCCACTGCTTATCCGCAAGTCGGCTATGCCATACTTCATTCATGTTCCTGGGACCGAACGCGACTCCGCGGAACCTGTGATGCGACTGGCGCTTGCCTGATTGACAACGTTTTGGCGACCACTGCCACCGGCCCGAACCCTAAAGGTGGGTACCAGTATTGGCTGGCGTCGCCAGCCGCTGTCGCTGGCGTGACCGGCGATTACGGCATTACGGCAGAACCACTCGTCTTGAACAGCACGGGAACCAACGTTTACTGCACCACGTCTGATGCTGTGGTCCGTCAGCAACTGGCCACCCCGGCGACGGCTCCTGGCGCAGCGGTTCCGATCGCTGTCTGCCAGACGCCTGCCACCTACGGCGCCACTGAGGAACTAACGTTTAGTTTTCGGCAAGTACCTGGGGGAGGGTATAAGCCAAGAAAACGGCGTGGCAGCAATGCCACGCCGTTTTTCATTTCAGTTGCTTACAGTTCAGAAACACAAAGCTGATTTGCGTCGCTCCCATACCCTATTTTGTCAGCAAGAATGACAAATTATGTCAACATTTCACTCCATGCGACGAAGCTCCTGGGGGAGCCTGCGAATTATCCTGCAAAGAAAATGCTCTTTATTGACAATGGCTTCCATTGTAAGAGGAGAAGATGTGGCACGTGCGTGTGACAAAATGGCCTCAGAGATGCGAATAGACCTAACGAGTCGACCGTCCCGAGGCTGCAGAATCAGCAAGGACAAAGGCTACAGAGGAGATCTCTTACATGCGCAAACAGAAAGGTTTTTCATTGATCGAGCTGCTTATCGTGGTCGCGATCATTCTTATCATCGCCGCCATTGCTATCCCGAACCTGCTGAGGTCGAAGATGTCAGCTTCGGATTCGGCCGCCGCCAGCACACTTCGCACGCTTAACACGTCACAGGTGACTTTCGCCACTGCCTACCCGCAGGTCGGCTATGCGTCTTCATTCATCTTCCTGGGACCGAACGCGACTCCGGGTACTTGTGACGCGACTGGCGCTTGCTTGATTGACAACGTTTTGGCTAAGACTGCCACGGGCCCGAATCCCAAAGGTGGATATCAGTATTGGCTGGTGCTCCTGCCGCCGTTGCCGGCGTGACCGGAGATTACGGAATGACCGCAGAACCACTCGTGTTGAACAGCACGGGAACCCAGGTTTACTGCACCACGTCTGATGCTGTGGTCCGTCAGCAGATTGGCCACCCCGGTGACGGCTCCTGGCGCGGCGGTTACCGATCGCCGTCTGCCAGACGCCTGCCACCTACGGCGCGCTGCGCAACTAACACTTAGTTTTCGGCAAGTACCTGGGGGAGGGTATAAGCCAGAAAGAGGGTCCGGCAGCAATGCCGGGCCCTTGTTTATTTCTCGCAACGATTCCGCCAACAAAATCGCACAATCCAAGCGACAATGTGACACTTTTTGTTAGATACACTCAAGATCTTGGTGCATCGGATGTGGCCGTCTGGTCAGCCTTAAACCATTGAAAAAATATGCTATTTGTGTAAAACCTCTCTTGAATGAGCCAGGATGGAACTTGGCGTGCTGCACTTAGTTCAAGAGTTAAGTAATACAGCAGTTATTTACTCAGGGGACGGCGGGCAACGAACATGACTCAAAGTCGCAAGAGAAATGGGTTTTCACTGATTGAATTGCTGATCGTGGTAGCGGTGATTTTGATCATCGCCAGCATCGCCATTCCCAATCTGTTGCGAAGCAAAATGTCGGCCAATGAAGCCTCCGCGGTTTCTGTTGTGCGAAATACACATAATTCCCAAGCCGTTTACGTGCTTCAATACCCTGCCCTCGGCTATGCAACATCATTGGCCCAGTTGGGCCCGGGGAATCCCTGCGATCCAACGCATGCCTGCCTCACAGATATGCTGGTGGGCTGTGTAGCAGAGCCGTGCGTGAAAGGCGGATACATGTTTTACCTGAAATCAAGCGCAGCGACAGCTCCAGCCGGTGACTACACGATCACGGGCACGCCGATCATCTGGGCCAGTACGGGACAAAGGAACCTTTGTTCGATCGAAGACGGAGTGATCAAGGTCCAGGTTGGGGCCAGCGCATCCCTGAGCTGCAGCCACAACTCACGCGACGTGCATTGATTCTGCGCAATACACGGCGCTAGGCCAGTAGTACGACGTACGAATGACTCATTGCGATCACGGGTTGATCTGGGCTAACATCACTCTTTCCTCAATCACCCATGAATGCAATTGAAATTAAGGAACTCACCAAGTCATATCCCGTGGGCTTTTGGAAAAAGCAACTTCGTGTTGCGCTAAAGCCATTTAATCTTACTGTTGCCACCGGTGAAACATTTGGCTTTCTGGGGCCGAACGGTGCGGGCAAAACAACCACGCTCAAACTTTTGATGGGGATTGTCTTCCCCACTTCGGGATCGGCGACAATTCTGGGCAAGCACTTCCACGATCCGGATATCAAGAAGCGAATCGGCTTCCTTCCTGAACAGCCTTATTTCTACGATTACCTGAGCGCGCCAGAACTCCTCGACTACTACGCCCGGCTTTCCGGGATGGCAGCAGCAGACCGTAAGGCGCGCATTCCACAACTGCTGGAGCGCGTGGGACTGGGCGACGTGGGCAACAAACAGTTGCGCAAGTTTTCCAAAGGCATGCTGCAACGCGTTGGCATTGCCCAGGCTATTGTCCACGATCCGGAAATTCTTTTCCTGGATGAACCAATGTCAGGACTTGATCCGCTGGGACGGCACGAGGTGCGCGAGCTGATTCAGAATCTGAAGGATGCCGGCAAGACGATTTTCTTCTCCACGCATATATTGTCTGATGCTGAAGCGCTGTGTGACCGGGTTGGCGTGATTCACAAAGGCGAGTTGCGCGGAGTGGGCACGGTGAATGATCTGCGCAGTGTTGGCGGGGGCAAGACAGAAGTGATATGGGAAGGCGCCGAAGCGCTCCCCTCTGTAACCGCTCATTTGATGGAATCCCACGTAACGGGTGACTTGGTTCGCGCCACGCTTACCTCAGAAACACTGGATACGGTCCTGGAAAAATTGCGCCAGCAGCGGGCCCGGCTGGTTTCAGTTACTCCACTGCACGGCACGCTGGAGGAATACTTCCTCTCCAAGACCACCGAGCCGGAGGTGGCAAAGCTGTGACGTCAAGACTATCCGCAATCACGCTCAACACCTTCCGTGAAGCGGTCCGCGACCGCGTGCTCTATAACCTGGTGGTTTTCGTGCTGCTGCTGGTGGCCAGCGCTCCCCTTTTCGGAGAGATATCCATTGGCATGGAACGGCTCATTGTGGTGAATGTGGGCCTGACAGCCATCTCCATCTTCGGGGTGATCATTTCAATTTTTATCGGCATCGGACTGGTCTCAAAGGAAATTGAAAAGCGCACGCTTTATACGATTCTGGCACGCCCGGTGCGTCGCTGGGAGTTTATCGCCGGAAAGTATTTCGGCCTGATGATAACGCTGGTAGTGAATACCGCGCTGATGACGCTTGGACTGTTCATCGCTTTGTTCATGTTTGCACGTGAACAGAGCGGGTCCAACAGCGGGCTGGTAGTGGCCATTTACTTCACAGTGCTCGAACTGGCGATGGTCACGGCGATCACTTTGCTGTTTTTCGTCATTTTCCACGCCGATCTTTTCGGCGATTTTCACGTTCGCGCTTTTCGTGATCGGTACCTTTGCGGCTGACCTGCGCAACTTTGCCGCACTGGCCCACGGAGCGGCGAAATGGCTGGTGACCGGAGTGGCGTACCTGGTCCCAAATTTTGCCGCACTCAACGTAATTGGGCAGGTGGCGCACGATCAGCACATTGCCGGGCGCTTGATTCTGTTCAACACGTTTTACGCAGTCACCTATGCCTGTGCCACCACTGTGGCGGCGATCCTGATCTTTGAGCGGCGCAACCTGAAATGAACCGAAGAGCCAAAAGGACAGCTCTGATCAGTCTGCTGCTGGTCGCGCTCATGGCTGGCTCAGTGATCAGTTTGCGGAAAGTGGAAGCCGAGCGCGGGCATGAAGCCACGCTCAGGAAGTGCTCTATCTGCCTTCCGGAAAAATACTTAAGCGGTTGAGCCTGGGCTATTCCAGCCTGCTGGCGGACATTTACTGGACCCGCGCGGTGCAGTATTTCGGCTCCCGGCACATTGAGAAGGCGACTCACTACGAACTGCTGTATCCGCTACTGGACATCACCACAGACCTGGATCCGCACATCATCGTGGTTTATGAATACGGATCGGTTTTTCTTTCGCAACCGCCTCCGAACGGCGCCGGGCAGCCGGACCGTGCCGCAGCGCTGGTGGAAAAAGGTATCCGCGAAAATCCCGAATACTGGCGGCTGTATTTTACGCTGGGATTTATCCACTACATGGACCGCAAGGACTACAAAGCCGCCCAGCAAGCATTTGAGAAGGGCTCAGAGATCCCAGGCGCTTTGCCCTGGATGAAAGTGATGGCTGCCCGCATGGCGGAACGCGGCCGTGACGTAAACACCGCCATTGCCCTGTGGACGGCGCTTCGAGATACCACCCACGACAAAGACATCAAGCAAAATGCCATCGGCCACCTCGACTCGATTCGCGCCGACCTTGATATCATGGAGCTGGACCGGCGCGTGAATATGTACCATGACCGCACCGGGACATATCCGGCGAAGTGGGAAGACTTGATACGTGCAGGGCTATTGCAGGGATTCCTACAGACCCTCACGGTGAGCCGTATAAATTGTTGCTGAACGGGGTTGTGAACGTGGAAAATTCAAAGCAATTCCCGTACCTGAATGAGTGGCGATACCAGTAGCCTCTTTCAATGGGATAGTCTTAATCTGATTAATCCAACCGTTTTCAATTTCAGAGCTCAAAATTCAATGTCGTTTAAAAACATCCTTGTTTTCAGAATCGTATTTTTCCTGCTGCTGCTGGCGAGTGAGTCGCTCGCCAGATCGCACTCGCCCAGGCTCCTGCAAAGGACCTGAACGCAACGGCGCAGGCCATTGACGAGCATTACAACCGATTAAAGAGTTTTAAAGCCTCATTCGCGGAGATCTATCAGGGGGCGGCATTAACCGTAATGAGAGCGGCGTCTTGTGGCTGAAGAAGCCCGGCCGCATGAGATGGGAGTACCGCCAGCCGCGGGAAAAGCTGTTTCTCACCGATTCTCAGACAGCTTACTTCTATGTTCCCGGCGACCATCAGGCCAGGAAAGCGCCCATCAAGAGGCTTGATGACATACGCTCTCCTCTGCGTTATCTGCTGGGCAAGACGAAGCTGCAAAAAGAGCTGGATGGATTATCCTTCGCGCCGGATGTGCAGCCGCTGCAACCCGGAGACATTGTGCTTAGAGGCATTCCTAAGACCATGAGAGATCGGGTATCTGAGTTGCTGCTGGAGGTTACCCCGGAACACCAGATTGTTCGCATCCTGATTCGAGAGGTGGATGGAACCAGTACGGATTTTCGCTTCTCACAAATAGAGGAGAATGTGCCTGTCCAGGACGGGCTTTTCCACTTCACTCCTCCACCCGGAGTGGAAGTCCTGCAGGATGACAAGGTGGCACAGTAGATACGTGATTACCTTCGTCAACCAAGAATTAAGGAAATTAATCGGCAATTCGCGCAATAATAAGGCCGGCCCCCCATTCTATAGAAGTGCGGCTACAAAGCCCTTGAAATGCTAGACTTGAGAAGGAGCAGGGACTTCCCCTTCAAAAACAATTCATGGCTGAATTCCTAGTCAAAATGGCAGACGAGCGCGGACACGTGCTCGAACAGATGGAGAACGGAAGCTCCGCGCAGGAGATAAGAGACCGCTTCGTCCAGCAGGGGTTCATGGTCTATTCCATCAAGGGGCAGGGTGGAGCGCTGGGCTTGAATCTGCTGGGGACAAGAAAGAAGATCAAAGGCCGAGGAATTCATCATCTTCAACCAGCAATTCCTCACGCTGATCAAGGCTGGTCTGCCGATATTGAAATCGCTTGATCTTCTGGGCCGCCGCCAGCGCAACGCTTATTTTAAGAGCGGTGCTTCAAGACGTACAGCAGAGGGTGACAAGCGGCGCCTTGCTGTCAGACGCATTTGCCGCCCAGGGCAACATGTCAAAGATTTATACCACCACATTACTGGCGGGCGAACGAAGCGGCAATCTTGAAGAAGTACTGGGCACGATTCATAACTTTCCAGCGGGTTGCCATGACTTTTCGCAAGAAGATGCTCTCGTCATTGTGGTATCCGGCGCTTGCTGTTTGTTGCGCTTGGCGTGATGCTCACGTTCCTGATGACCTACGTGGTACCGCAGTTTGCTGACCTGTATTCCAGCCTGGACGCCAAACTTCCCGCGAGCACCGTTTTCATGCTGGGCATGGGAAAGCCATCCAAAACTATTACTACTGGATATTTGCAGTCGTCATAGCGGTTGTGGTCGGATTTCGTGGTCTGGAAGCGATCTGAAAATGGCTCGAGAACGCTGGATTCGCTGCGCTATAGTGCGCCTTTGTTTGGCCAGGTGTGGATGAAATATCAGGTCGCCATGTTCAGCCGCACACTTTCTACGCTCCTCTCTGGCGGCCTTCCCCTGGTTCCTTCACTGGAGACCGCTAGCCAGTCCATCAACAGTTTTAAGGTTGCTGAGAGCGTGACGCACGCAGCAAAGCGGGTGCGTGAAGGCCAGCCTCTCTCCGACCAGTCTGGAAGAAACCAAATTCTTTCCCGATCTGGCCATAGAAATGATCGAGGTTGGCGAATCAACAGGCGCCATGCCGACCATGTTGAATTCGGTGGCGGAATTTTTTGAAGAAGACGTGCAAAATTCACTGGCGGCTGCCTTGCAACTGATTGAGCCAATCATACTGATCTTCATGGGCGTCACGGTGGCTTTCGTGCTGATCTCGCTTTACATGCCCATCTTTTCACTTGGGGCGCAGGTACAACAGTAGGAATTTATGGATCAAAGAACAGCTTCACCCGCAATTGAAAACGGAATTTCCGCCAACGGGCAGCCCATTAACCTGGAACAGCGGGCACGGGACCTGGCGGCACGCTATCGCTGCGAGTTTGTCGATCTGCGTGATTACCATCTGGACGCGGAACTCTTCAAAACCGTGCCGGTGGACCTGATGTTCCGTTACAGCTTTGTTCCGCTGGAAGAAATCAGAACCGTGCTCTGGATTGCCCTGGCCGATCCCAGCAAGCTGATGATGATCGACGAGATCGGCCTGCTGCTGAACCGGCGGGTAAAAACCAAAGTAGCCACGCTGGCACAGATCAACGAGATCCTGAAAAAGACGGAGCAGTCTCAGCGCGTGCTGGAAGAAGCCAGCGAAGGCTTTGTGCTGGATGTGGTCCATGACGATGAAGGCGGCGGCGACGAGAACATCACCATTGACCGCATTACCGGCACGCAGGATGCTGACACCAGCCCCATCATTCGCCTGGTGGATACCACCATCTTCACCGCGTTGCAGAAGCGCGCCAGTGATATCCATATTGAGACGCGAGAGCGATTCGGTTGTGATCAAGTACCGTATTGACGGCGTGCTGCAACAGGCCCTGAATCTGGCCAAGGAACATCATTCCACCATCATCACGCGCGTGAAGGTCATGAGCGAACTGGACATTGCCGAGCGTCGCGTGCCTCAGGACGGACGTTTCCGCGTGAAATACAACGGTCGCCTCATCGACTTCCGCGTATCGATTATGCCGACCATTCACGGCGAAAATGCCGTGCTCCGCGTACTGGACAAAGAATCAATGAGCGAGAAATTCCGCAACCTGGTGCTGGACGTAGTGGGGTTTGACGAAGACGACCTGAGGAAGTTCCGCCGCTACATTGCCGAACCCTACGGCATGGTGCTGGTTACCGGCCCCACGGGCAGCGGCAAGACCACCACGCTTTACGCCGCGTTGAATGAAATCAAGACGGACGAAGACAAGATCATCACCATTGAGGATCCGGTGGAATACCAGATCCATGGCATCACGCAGATTCCCGTGAACGAGAAAAAGGGACTCACGTTTGCCCGTGGCTTGCGCTCCATTCTGCGCCACGATCCTGACAAGATCATGGTGGGCGAAATCCGCGACCAGGAAACCGCGCAGATTGCCATCAACTCCGCCCTTACCGGTCACCTGGTTTTCACCACCGTCCACGCCAATAACGTGGTGGACGTGCTGGGACGCTTCCTGAACATGGGCGTGGAGCCTTACAACTTTGTTTCCGCGTTGAACTGCGTGCTGGCCCAACGCCTGGTGAGAATGATCTGCCCGCATTGCAAGATAGTTGGTCCGCTACTCAGACGAGGAACTGGACAACAACGGGCTGAATCCTGAAGAATGGCGGAACGTAACCTTTTATGATGGGCCGGGCTGTATAGAATGCGCCGGAACGGGCTATCACGGCCGGACGGCGATCCATGAGTTGCTGGACCTGACCGACCACGTCCGCGAATTGATTCTGGAGAAGCGGCCGTCATCAGAAATCCGCAAAGCTGCACATGACGAAGGAATGCGTTTCCTGCGCGAGTCAGCGCTGCGCAAGGTGAGGGCGGGCTTAACCACTATGAAAGAGATCAACAAGGTCACATTCATCGAGACCACACGATGACAGGATCAACCCAAAAATCGGTCCGGCCGCGCCTGGCTTGCGAAATCACGCGCGACCGTGTGATTGCAGCGCGAGCTTCAGACAAGCTTCCGCGGCTGGAGCTGTTCACGTCACGGCAACTGCCGGAAGGCGCCGTATACCCGGGGCTGAACGGCCCGAACGTGGTGGATGCAGCGGCCCTGCGTACCGCCATTAGCGGAGCTTTGCAGGCGGTGGGCGGCGGATCAAAAGACGTGATCGTGATCATCCCGGACGCGTCCATTCGCACGCTGCTGCTGGACTTTGATGCTCTGCCGGCCAAGCCGCAGGAAATTGAGCCGGTCATCCGCTTCCGCCTGAAAAAGTCTCTTCCCTTTGACGTGGATGATGCCGTGGTTTCCTATGAGATTACCCGCGGCAACGGGAATGTTCGCGTGGTGGCCGCTGTTTCACCGCGAAGCATCATTGAAGAATATGAATCCGCGTTTCGCGCCGAAGGCTACCTTCCCGGCGTGGTGCTGTCATCCTCGATTGCCGCGCTGGGAATCATAGATGGCGAGCGTCCAACGCTGATGCTGAAGGTGGATGCAAACAACATCACCATCACCGCGGCTGAAAAACACGAGCTGCGCCTGATTCGCACCCTGGACAATCCCCGCGGCCCCGATGTTACCGCGTCTGAACTGGCGGAAGGCGTGCTGCCCTCCATCGTATTTTTTGAAGACACTTTTGCGCGCCCGCATTGAACAGATTTATGTAGGCGGAGTTGCACAACTGGCGGAGGTTGGGCCGTCTGCTGCATGAACACACGGGCGCGCAGGTACAGGAGTTGGCGCCTGAGCCTAACGTCAGAACAGAACCTGAGCGGAGAAATAATCCCGCCGGCAATGATGGCCGGCCTTGTGGGGGCGCTGCTGGGCTAATGCGCGTCAATTTAAATCTCGCATCGCAGAAGTATGAAGATGTCCGCCGCTTTCTTTCCATTGCGTGGATGAGCATTGCCGGACTAAGCATACTGGTGCTGATTCTGGCCGCGCTTTCGTGGATGAATTTCAATGACACGAGAAACTCAGGTGCCCGGATCAGGGATCTCAAGCAAAAAATTACGGCTTTGCAGGAAAAGCGCGCCGCGGCTGAAGCCTTTGAGAACCGCCCAGAGAATCGTGACATGAACGAGCAGAAGAACTTCTGGAACGCGGAAATCGAAAAGAAAAGATTTTCCTGGACGCAGCTCCTGAATGATCTGCAAAAACTCATGCCGGGAAGGGCTTACGTTTCATCGGTTGCGCCCAGCCTGGGGCCGGACAATGTCTTCAAGATAAAATTGGTGATTATTGGAGAGAAATACGAAAATGCGCTTGAGCTGGTAAGGAAAATGGAAAACTCCGAGCGCTTTCACAATCCCAAAATCATTGCTGAACGCGCTGGTGAAAGACAGACAGTCTGGAGCGCACGCAGCAATTTGAGATTGAGATTGAAACCGCTTACATGCCGCCGAACCCGATGGTGGTGTTGCGCAGCGCCAAGGGAGGCATGTAAATGCGGGACCTTCAGAAGATTCGGCAAACGCGTGTTTACCGTCCTGGCAATCCTGGGTGTTCATCTGCGCAGGGCTTCTGGTGTACCTGCTCTGGCCGGGCTCAAGCGTTTCCGCGCAGAAGAACAGGCAGAGGCTTTGCAGCAGCAATACAAGGCGCTGAGCCATGAGGTGGAACCTCTGAATGGCATTGAAGGCAAGCTGATGCAGACGCGGGCTGACATCAAGGACCTTTATAAGGAATACGGTCCCAAGCCGCGCTTCAGAGATATCACTGCGACTGGAAAAAATCAGCCAGGCCGCGGGCGTCCAGAAGCAAGGGAGTGCGTTATACCAACAAAGCAACTTCTGACAAGGATGACCTTCCAGGACTGCAGCGTCTGGAGATTGAGACCTCAGTGAGCGGCGAATATCCGAAGCTGGCGCACTTCATCAATGCCATTGAGCAGGACAAGATGCTGTTTGTGATTGATGAGGTGACGCTCAGCAGCCAGCAGAATGGAATGGTCACCTTGCAGATCAAGTTGCATACATTTTTGAAGGAAGCGTAAGCGGGCAGACGAAACTCTTAAAAGAGGACTTGAGCTAAGTGAAACTAGGCGCGGAAAACAAGAAGCAGATCATCATCATGGCTGTGCTGCTGGCCATCCTCCTGGCGGTGGGCATCTATGACTTCGCCGGCTCGGGAGATACGTCTGCCGCGCCACCTGTCGCGTCCTCCACCGCGACTTCCGCGGCCGGCACCAAGCCGGCCATCCAGGGCAAGAAAACTCCGCGCCCCGTCTGCCCAAAACAATAATCTTGATCCCACATTGCATCTGAATGTGCTGGAGGCCAGCCGTCGCGTGAAGTACGAGCCGGGCCGCAACATTTTCAGGATGGAAGAACCACCGCCGCCAAAGGTGGATACGCCAGTGCGTGCCAGCGAATACTCCGCTCCCTACGCCCACACCCACGCCGCCGCCACCGCCGATTCCGCTTAAGTTTTACGGGTTCCAGAACAAATCGAACGCCTGACCAGA
This sequence comes from Terriglobia bacterium, assembly GCA_963824835.1. GTDB lineage: Bacteria > Acidobacteriota > Terriglobia > Terriglobales > Acidobacteriaceae > Angelobacter. Next base: position 82,069 of record CAWGRA010000012.1, read on the forward strand.
AGCAGATCTTCCTGGCGGAGAATGACGTGGTGTTCGTAGCCAAACAGGGCGACATCATCGACCGGCGCTACCGCGTGGTTTCAATCCAGAAAACGTCTGTGACCATTGAAGACGTTCTCACCAACAACAAGCAGGACATCCAGTTGCGCAGCCAGCAATAAACGGCAGTAGATTTATGCAGCAGAAGACGATTCATATCAGCATCCGCAGGCCGGCAAGAGTTGGAACCATTCCAGCCAGCATGGAGAACAAGGCTATGTACTGCTTTCCGTGATGTTGCTGATCACGCTGATGCTGATTGCCATGAGCGTTGAGCTTCCCCGCATTGCCCAGCAGGTAAAGCGAGATAAAGAAGAAGAACTGGTGCACCGGGGCACGGATTACGCCCGCGCCGTCAAGCGCTACTATCACAAAATCAACAGCTACCCGAATTCGATTGAGCAGTTGAAAGATACCAATCACATCCGCTTCCTGCGCAAAGAATACAAAGATCCCATAACCGGCGAGTCAGAATGGAAGCTGGTGCATGCCGATGAAGCCGAGATTAAGGTCCCGCAACAAAATGGCGCCAGGTGCAGGGAGCGAATCCGGGATTGACCGGCGGCGCTAGTCCGGCGGGTCAGCCCACGGGCGCGGCTGGCCTGAATCCAAGTGCGGCAGGCGGTGCTGGAGGCAGCGGTTTCTCTGGCGGCGGTACAGGGCTTTCTGGCGGAAGCACCGGCTTCTCAGGCGGCGGTACCGGCCTTTCCGGCGGCGGTACAGGGCTTTCTGGCGGCGGTACAGGTTTGTCCGGAGTGACTATCAGGCAGCACTGGTGGCGGCGGACTCTCAGGAAGCAGCACGAATACGGCGCCAGAGCGGGCAGCTTGTCTCCCCAGAATGCGCCCCAGCAGGGTCTCCAGGCTGGATCGGGGCGCTACAAACGTCGAGCATTGGCCTGGGCAATTCCGGACCGCAGGTTGGCGGCGGCCAGATCATCGGCTTTGCCAGCACCAGCAAGAAGAACTCGATTAAAGAATTCAACGAAAAGAACGAATACGACCAGTGGTACTTCGTCTATGATCCGCGGCTGGAACAGCAGGGCCCGAATCAGACCGGCTCAGCGAATGCGTGGCCTGACTATGGCCGCGCCTCGCGCGGGGCAGCCGGCTCGGCGCAAGGCGCGCCTGGCAGGTCTTCAGGGCAGCCAGAATCCGCAACGGCCAGAATCCGAAGGAAACCAGAATCCCGGAACCCCAGAATGGGCAACCAGAATCACAGGAAATATAAGTGGACGCCGCGCCAGCCAGCACACCCAGCTCCCCAGGTCTCCTCGCAATAAGCCATTTTTTCCAGAACCACTTCATTCTGGCCAAAGCAAAAGCCCCGCCAACTCGGCAGGGCTTTTGAAGACTCTTTGTGTTAGCGCAACAGATTAAACGTTGAAGGATGATCCGCAGCCGCAGGTGCTCTTCACGTTGGGATTTTCAAATTTGAATCCCGAAGCTTCCAGGGTCTCAACAAAATCCACGGTGCAGCCATCAAGATACATGGCTGAAGTGGCGTCAACATAAACTTTGAGACCGTCAAAGTTGAGGACCTTGTCCATCATGCCGGGAGCGTTCTCAAACGACATGGAATAAGAAAAGCCAGAGCAGCCGCCGCCCACCACACCAATGCGCAATCCGGCAGGTACCGGGTTCTGTTGCGTCATGATCTCCCTCACTTTTGAGACCGCAGTGGGGGTCAGCGTAACTGGAGTCTTTGCGGGAGTCCCGACTTCGGGAGTGGTTGTGGTTGCCATCGAGTTTCTCCTTAAAAATGAATGCTGTTGAATACAAGACCATTATAGTACAGATTCGTGATTCCCGGTTTGGCATCCAGCGTTTTTCTGGACTTTGAGCTTGCTGCACTGATTGGATGAGATCGGGCAGAGTTTAGAGTTTCAGGCCTCATTTTCCCGCCAGTCTTCCCGCCATCTTCAAGCATCCAGTTATCACAGTCCGGGAACAAACAAATATTGACGTTTGGCTGGACCCAGGCAGGGCTATAATTCGCGCTAGGTTCCACATACCCCCGGCCGCAAGCACTTTGCGGCGTCGCGTAGGCGGGACCGCTTCCAAGACACGAGTCAAATCAAGGTGGGATTCTATGATGGCGGCTCTGCTATCCATTTGGGGCGGTTTAACGTTGGTGCTGGTCGTGCTTCTCATTTATCGCGGCACCCTTACCATGCATGAAGACGATCAGCTGTTCCTGGACAGCGCTGAGGATCACATGCAGAAAGAACAACAGGAACTGTTGAAGAAGATGGACAAAATCACTCCCTGGGTGAGGATTTTGGGCGCCTGCTCGGCAGTGTTGATCTTTGTGATTGCGGGAATTTCGTTGTACACGAACCTGACCCGATAGCCGGCGTCTGACCGCTATCGCAGTACACCATATCCGCGTGAGTAGAAGCTTCGCGGTGGGGGAGGAGTCTTGCTCGGCCGGCGGGAACCCGCTGCCGAAATCCCGAGCGCAGTCGAGGGATCTCAAACAAAAATCCTGGTGCGAAAGGGGGGACTCGAACCCCCACGCCTTACGGCGCCAGATCCTAAGTTGAGGCGCTCAGCGGGTGTGAGCGAAGCGGGAACCCGCTGCCGAAATCCCGAGCGCAGTCGAGGGATCTCAAACAAAAATCCTGGTGCGAAAGGGGGGACTCGAACCCCCACGCCTTACGGCGCCAGATCCTAAGTTGAGGCGCTCAGCGGGTGTGAGCGAAGCGGGAACCCGCTGCCGAAATCCCGAGCGCAGTCGAGGGATCTCAAACAAAAATCCTGGTGCGAAAGGGGGGACTCGAACCCCCACGGTTTTACCCGCCAGATCCTAAGTCTGGTGCGTCTGCCAATTCCGCCACTTTCGCACGTTTGCAATCAACAGTTTACACCAAGGTTCCGCTGCACATTGTGCAGTGGAGTGATTTTTGCAGGGACACCTTCTCGATTGCTGAGGTGATTCCCATTTCGAGACGAGCCACTTCCATGCGGTTGGAGATCATCGAAGACCCCATTTCGGTATTAGCTTACGCTGAGCGTCCAAGCCGAGACTAATAATCCGCTGAGCCGCGAACATACCCCAGGAACCACTCCAGAGCTGAAATCGAATTTAAACAATTAGTCGGATCGTGAGCGTAATTGCCTGATTGCGTCAGCTACGAGGGAGTTTTTCCTCATTGAGTTCGCTCCTGCTCTGGTGGAATCGCGTTTGGAGCGACGTTCCGATAGGTTTTCTCCACGCGGCTGTCGTGCTCAATGGTGTTGATGTACCGCGTTAGTTGTTCTGAGTGGACATCGTTGCTGTACGTCGGGCAACGGCTTCATGTCCGTTTGCTTGATCAGGAAGCAGCCTCAGATATTCCAAGGGTTCTACGGCCCCGGACAGTACGGAGTAGCGAAAGTTTTTGATCTGTTCGTCGGTTGTGCCGTGTTTGAAATAAACCACGAGGGTAGCTTTCTGGTCGGGGCCGATTGCAATGGGCGGCGGCTCATGCTTCCACGATACGCGGTCTAACCTAAGCAGGATTCCCATGACGCCATAAAAGGCTACACAGCTCAGAACTCCCGCTTGCGATAAGGCCTACTCCAATGCTCCGAGTTCGCCAGTAGATGAGAAGCAACAAGCCGATAACGCAGAGGGCGATCGCGAAAAAGAGGGTTGCTGCGTATGCGTATCCGGCCGCGTAGCCAAACCGCCTTGCGGCACAGCCCTTCGCTTCCCACCCGCCGAGCACAATCCCAAGAACTGGCAGCGCTATTACCGCGATTCGATTCAAGCGTCCCAGTGCTAGAGGAGGAGGCGCGGTGGATTTGAGCAGTGTCATGGAAGAAGCTTACACTGTCGTAGTTGACGTAATATCACCATTACACTCACGATCCGGTTCTGGGACTTGTAGGGAAATTGTAGGGACCGGCGTTTAGCAGCAAAGACCAGCATAGCAGTGAGGAACCGAATCAAAAATGACGAGAGCCGCCATTTAAGCGGCTCGCCGTCGATCCTTATCAAACCCAAATACTTAGGATATTTTGGCAACTCCATGATCCTAACTCTGGTGCGTCTGCCAATTCCGCCACTTTCGCGTGTGACGACTACGTCAAAAGTTTACACCACATTGCCGCAGTCGCCGCATGGGGTGGAATTAGCAGAGCCAGCACCTGAGTTCCAATGAGAGCGCGGAACATTGAACTAATATTGAACTACGGTTGATAGCTCCAGAGATCGTTGAGATTACCTCTGGTAGCGGCGGAGTCGAGTCCGCTGCCGCCAAAGAGCCACACGCGATTGTTGCTGCTGTCAAACCAACTGACGGAAAGACTTCGAGCGCCGGGAATATTAGTCGCGGCAGTGACGCCAAGCGTTCCATAGACGCCGTGAGCACTTACGGTATTGCTTCCGCCTACCCACGTCCAAGTGTTGGAACTGATGTTGTACTTCCAGAGATCGTTGATGATATCCAGGTTGCCGGTTGAATCGAAGCCGCCTCCGCCCATCAGCCAGAAATTGCCGCTGTTGTCGCTCCACCCGGTGGAACTGCTGCGAGCCCCCGGGATGTTGCTCAGCGACGCGACACCCTGAGTTCCGTAAACTCCGGCTGATTGGGTGGTGCTGCTTCCGCTGACCCATGTCCATAGATTCGTTGACGGACTGTATTCCCACAGATCATTAAAAGCACCAGACAACAAACGTGGATCAATGCCCTGACCTCCGAACAGCCAGAGGTTGCCAGTGCCGTCAATCCAACTGACAGAATCGAGCCGAGCGCCAGGCACATTACTGGCGGCGGCTACACCTTTCGTGCCATAAACGCCTTGCGCATTGATGGCATTGCTCCCACTGACCCAGGTCCATGTGCCTGACGCAGGGCTAAATTTCCACAAATCGTTAAGTATTTTATCGCCCTGAACATTAGGGTCAGGAGTGAAGCCACCGAAAAGCCACAGATTGCCGGTACTGTCAATCCAGGAGACGCCACCACTGCGCGACCGAGGAACGTTGCTGGCTGAAGCAACGCCGAGCGTGCCATAAACGCCCAGGCTGCCGACGGTGTTGCTTCCACTGATCCATGTCCAAGTCTTTCCTACCGGATCGAATTTCCACAAATCATTCAGAAATCCTGAGAAACCTATGTTGCTAGGTGTAGAATCGCGACCAAATCCACCGAACAGCCAGAGATTGCCACTGCTATCCGTCCAACCGAGCGCTCCAGACCGAGACCCCGGGGTGTTGCTGGCGGAAGGTGTTCCCTGGGTACCGTAAACGCCTATGGAATCGAAGGTGTTACTGCCGCTCACCCACGTCCAGGTCTTCGCGGTGGGATTGTATTCCCAAAGGTCATTGAGGTTAGATGTGATAGCGCTTGAATTTAGTCCCGCGCCGCCAAATAGCCACAGGTTCCCGCTGGCATCAATCCATCTCACTGAGCCGTCGCGAGCACCGGGAACGTTGGTGGCCGAAGCGACGCCCTGTGTTCCATAAACTCCCTGGGCGTTCACCAAATTGCTTCCGCCCTGCCACGTCCAAACATTGCTCGCGGTGGGATTTGGAGTTGGGCTGGCCGTTGGAGTGGGACTGGCCGTAGGAGTGGGGCTGGCCGTGGGAGTTGGAGTAGACGTGGAGCCGGGTACGGTCCCATTGCTTGCCGTACAACCTATCAACCACAAGGCGTTCATCAAAAATAAAAAAGCTGCCAGTTTGATTAGAGCAACGGATGGTTTCCTGGAGCCGCTATGCACCATAGGTAAAAAATCCTTAAGACTTTCGTTGTGGAACTCTGCTTTAAACTATCCGAATAGTACGGGACTTACAAGCCCAAAGCTTAAATCCAAGGCTAACAATCAATGCTGGGATTGCTTTGCATTTTGAAGCAACTAGTCCCATGACGTGTAAAGTGCATGGTCTTTACTGCTGAACGCAACTGAAGCAGTAGCCTTAATCAACTAGGTAACGCCAAATTGCCGCAACAGTTCGTCCACTTCCGCGTAGCCTGATGGGTACTCGACGCCGGATGTTGATGCGCCGGCACTCAACAATGCTTTGACCGACTCCGGCGTACGGCGATCGGTCCAGTACGATTCCACGCATGCACGGACGGCAAGTGCCAGCGGCGTACGTCCTTTACCGTCCGGCAGGTCAATGGGAGCGCCGCGTTCGATCAGCAGTCGCACCGTTGCCGGACGTGAGCGCCATGCCGCCACGTGCAAGGCGGTGCTGTCCCTGGCAATATCATAATAAGGATCACCTTCCTTATACCGGGCAGCAACATCAACGCCCAGATCGAGCAGATGACGCACACCCTCAGTATTTCCGTTTCCGGCAAACTCGGAAAGTAACGTTCCACCTTGTTCTCGAAGTTGCTGTACCAGCGCGGACCCATCTTTGACCAGGGCATGGATAGATTCCGCGTCATTCATGGCACATGCAGTAATCAGTCGCTCGACGCCCTGGAGCTCAATTGAAATCCCACGCTGCTGCATTGCGAGAAGTACATCATTGCGCCCGCGACGAGCAGCCATCGAGATACCTGATTGGTTGTTTTGAAGATTTCGCAGGTGCGGGTCCGCTCCATGGTCAAGGATGGCCTGCACGATTTCAAGGCTATTGTCGCGTCGCAAAGATTGATGGAGCGCGGTGTAACCCCATCGCGTCATGCGATTAGGATCCGCGCCATTCGCCAGCATCAGCTTTACACCTTCCAAATCATGCAAGTCGCTTTTACGAAGGAGAATCGTGGCAAGACTATCCGGGGTGAAGCTTAGCCGCTTTCCAGCAGTACGCGCAGCACAGACAGATCGTAGCTTTCCGGAACGTGATACGGAGTTTCGTCATCATTGGGATCGCCTCCTCGTTCAAGCAAGAGGCGGGTTAGATCGGCATTCTGAGCAATCGCGGCAGCGCCATAGAGGACGCTTTCCCACGTGGGCTTTGGCTGGTGGTCCTTCTTAAACCACCCGGTGTTCGGGTTGGCGCCTGCATCCAGCAAAGCTTGCGCAGTTCGTAAAAAGCCATCGGACCGCGACTTGTCCAGGCGCAGATAGCGGGAGAAACAAAGATAGGTCAGGGCGTCCCAATCATATGGGCCGCCTTTGCGCGTGGCACTCGCAGGATCGCGTTCCAACAAAGCGCGCACCAACGCTTCGTCACCAAGAATGGCCGCGGTGAAAATGCTATCGGCAGCCACCTCCGGATGTTCGGCAAGAATCGTTTGTGCAAGGTCCAGCGTACCCGCAGCGTGATTCGCCGCCATCTCGCGGCACCAAGCAGCTTCAATGAATGCTGTTACGGGATTGCTCTGCGCTTCCGCAGAATTTTGATACCTGACTAATTCAATGGCACGCGTAAATCTGGGCCAGCTTTCAAATCCGTGTTCGCGCGCGATGACCAATTGCGCGTCGGTCAAGCTGAACTTGTTCCTGCGCTGAATTTTTGGTGCGGAAGATGTTTTCTGAAGCGCTCAAGCGCCTCAGGTTCAGAAGCTTTGCTCTGGTGGAGAAGATCTTTGGCCTGCTTCTTATATTGTTCCAGGCTGGGGCGGGACGGCAGTTCTTTTTCCGGCATACGAAGCTCCTTCCGTTTTGGCCTGGAGTCCGCACTAAATCAGGCAGGAAAGAAGATTCGTCAATCTTCACTGAAGTGTAAGGTGGGCACTGCCCTTTCCGCGGACTGGATGCGCCCTTAAGCGCTAGCAACACTTTATCCGCAGCGAAAAGCGGAGTCAGTCAAATCAGCGCTGCGCTGCGATTTCCTCAGTAGTTCACCCGACCATGTCTCTCAGGGCATGTACTCGAAGGACCCGTCATCGCGGCAAATTTTCGCGATTCTTGCTGCACTTAGTCCAGAGTACGTAGTACTCTACTTACAACGTGCTACTCTCGCCACTTCCTCACAATTGAATATCAATCATTCTTGGAGGCCCAATGAAACGGGTACCTTTTGTAACACTTTTCAGTGTTGTGTTTGCTCTTGCTCTTACCCTTGCAGGTTGCGGCGGCAACAGCAGTTCAACTCCGCCCCTCCAGACCACCGGAACATCCGCCCAGATCGGCTTTGGCGACGCCGTTGGCGACAATGTTGCGAAGTTTGAATTGACCGTAACCGCCATCACCCTGACCGGCGTTGCCCCGACAGCGAACACCGGCAACCTGCTTGCCGCTCCGGGCGAAATTGAATTTGTTCACACGGCCGGCACCATTGAGCCGTTCAGCGTCGGCAAAATTCCGCCGGGAACCTACAGCGCGCAACGCTCACGGTTTCCAACCCTGAGATTACAGTGGTAAATGCCGGCGTTGTTACCAAGCCTGCGGCCACTCTGGCCTCGCGGACAGTTAACGTGACTTTCGCCAGCAACATCACGGTTGGCACCACAGCCCATTGTTCCTGAACTTTGACCTGGACATCACCAAGTCAGTTGACCTGACCAAGACTCCGGTCCTGGTGACACCAACGCTTACCGTAACCACTTCCACTGTTCCGGCCGACCAGAACGGTGAAGACAATGGCGACGGCGAAGACGATGACGTTCACGGCACGGTCAGCGCGATTGCAGCCCCGAACTTCACCATCACCACCAAGTCCGGAGCCAGCATCGTGTTCGCGACCGACGCCAACACGAAATTCAACGATGGCCTGACACAGCTCACAGACCTGAAGGTGAATGACATTGTTGAAGTTGACGCGGTCACCAAGACCGACGGCAGCAAAGCTGGCCACCAAGGTTGAGCGCGAAGGCGGCCAGAACGGTGAAGAGGCTGAAGGCGTTATCAGCGCACTCGACAACCCGTTGACCAAGATCACCATTGCTCACCAGGTTGATTCCACTAACTCCACCACTGCGCCGGCAACCGTTGACATCACCGTCAATGCCAGCACGGCTTACAGCGTTCGCGCAGACAAACTGAACGTCACGGCTCCGGCTTTTGACGCCACGCACATTGGCGCGGGCCAGCGCATTGAAGCTGATGCGGCCAGCACCACGGCGCCAATCGTTGCCACGAAAGTGAAACTGCGCGAGCAGGCACTGGTGGGAACGGTATCGAACTCCAGCCCGACCGGCTTTACTCTCACGCCCAGCCCGACCTCAGCGTTCGCAACTCTGAGCAAGGCGACCAGCGTGGCAGTAACTTTTGCCAGCGGAGTCAAAGCAGATAGTGGCTCCGGCTAATGGCGCAACCATCCGCGTACGCGGCCTGGTCTTCGTCAACGCACGGTGCTTACTCCATGATCGCTGTCCGCACTGACGGCAACAACTAACTCAACTTAACCAACAAAAGGAGGCTCGCTTCGGCGGGCCTCCTTTTGTTTCTGTCGCTTCGCTCCAAACCGCTCGAAAGCCTTTATCGTGGTTACGCGCGAAGGCTCCTGTTGCCGCGGGCTCGGCGCGCAAGTCGGCCTCGCCCTTACATTGTGGTGGTCGCGCATTTCTGTCGCTCCGCTACCAAACCGCTGTAAAGCTTTTTTCGTGGTTGACGCGTCGAGTTGCTCCAGTTACACGCGGGCTCGGCGCGCGTGGACGGCGCGAGCCCTTTACTTCTCTCGCTCCACACCGCTTTGATTGCATTGTTTGTGGTTGCGCCCGCTTGTGGCGTGCGGCAGAGCGCGTGAGTAGAGGTGAGGGACCTTGCGCTTATTCTAAAAAAACAAACACAAGATCCCTCAAGGCTGCTCGCGAGCTGAAGAAAACGCTCGCCTCGCTGACGCCTTTCGGGATGACGAATCTATTAATTACACTCCTGCTCGGCATCGCAATCGGCCTCGCGGCTTAAATTGTGGATGATCGCGCATTCCTATCGCTCCGCACCGCTTTCGAGATCATCAGACTTAGTCGCGGTAACGCGGCGCCGGCCTTACGGTTTGGCGTAGGGAACGGCGCTAAGCTCGCTTTCCGCCACCACGCGCACCTCAATCGAACCTTCCTGCGGCAGCGCGTCCAGCGGCAGATGGTCTCGCCATACGGAGAAGCGCACCCGCAGCACAGTTCCCTGCTCCGCCTTCAGTTCGGAGAGGGGAATCTGGCATTCCAGAATGGCATCCATTTCCACGCGCAGGCCGGGACCCGGCGGCTTCTCAGTGCCGTTTTCAAAGAACTTCCATGTCTTGATTGCGCCCCCGGCAATATCTGATTGCAGCCGGTATGACATGATGGGCAAGGCCGCATCCTGGGGCATGCTTTCCATGCGTAATCACAACTCTGGTGTCTGCAATCGCCCAACTGGCGGCAGGCTCCAGGAAATCCAGCCGGCAATACAGGCTGCTCTCATCCACGCCGGCATATCCCGTATCGAGCAGAAAGATCTTGCCGTGCATGGCCGAGGAGTGGCGGTCAGCCACATGGGTGGCCGCGCCGAGCCAGTCAAAGTAGCCAATGTCCCTGCCATCAATCTGGGGATGAATGTAAGCGGATTGCGGCGTGAAATGCGGTTTTTCATGCCGTCCGGCGATAGGGTGCGCCAGAGCATCAGGAGGCGCCGCACCCAGCGCGTGATAAACGTTGGAGAGATGCTTACGGTAAAGCTCATCAAAATCGCGATCGTTGTCCGAATGGTGTTCCGGGCCGTACCACCAATTCCAGTCACTGCCTTCAGCAATCAGCAACTCTTCAAATGCCAGCGCACGCTGCGCGGAGCTGACATTGTCCGCGTTATGGGCATAGAAATCACGGGCAGCAGAGAGGTAATCCCATGCCGTGTTGTCTTCCGGCGCACCGATCCAGATATCAAAGTTGGCGTTGATCCACGATCCGGGGAAGATGGAGGCAAGCGGCTCAGGAGATTTCTCAGCCTTCACGGCCTCGGCCACGGTCATCGCTTGCAGCGCGGGGTCATTCTGAATGCCGTCATACACGCGGCGCAGAAATTCCCTGCCCGATTGTGGATAGCTCTCCCAGGCATTCTCGCCATCAAGAATGATAGGGACGACTGCATCGCGGCCACTGGCGAGAACCGGAGCAGCGGATTCCTTTACGCGATGCAGGAAATCATTGGCGGCATCACGCTGCCGGCATGCCGGAGTAAACAAAGCCAATCAGATCAGACAGTGAATGATCGCGGAAGACCATGTTCATGTGCGCGTCCGCTTTTTCCCAGCGATAGACGCGATAAAGTTTTTCCGCCGCTTCAGGCTCCAGCTTACCGGCACCGTCACGCCGGAATAAATAGCCAATGGACCTGCCCAGCACTCCTTCGTCAGTGGCAAGCCAATCAAGACCTTCTTCATGCGCGATGCGCAGCACGTCATTGGAGACGCTGCCTTCAGAGGGCCACATTCCGCGGGGACGCATGCCGAAAACTTTCTCATGCAGTTCAATGCCTCGCCTGATTTGCGCACGAGCGTCATCCTGATGCTGAAAGCGGTGGGCCGGAAGCGGAAGCCCGGAGTGGGAGACGCCGCCGGCATCGGTATCACAGACCAGGGGAAGAATGGGATGGTAAAACGGTGAGGTGGAAATCTCGATGGAACCCCGCTGCGCCGCTTTAGCGTAAGCCGGCAGAACCATGGCCAGAAATTCATTTTGCTTCTTCACCACGAGCTGCTGGTCATCAGCGGAGTAGCCGCGGCCTTTGTTCACCAGCTCATGTATGTCAGGATCCTCCAGGAAAAATTCATCCATCCATGCGATCTGCGAAAGCACCTGAAGATCCGTGAGATCAGTGTTGTTCAGTTGCGAACCAGCCGGGGAGCGTCCTCTGGTTTACTGCGGTACTGTGCCCAGAGTTCGCGATAACGGGGATATCGCCCGATCATATTGTCAGTGTTGGCCTGGAACAGATATTGGATGGCGAAGAGCCGTTCATTGAAATCGAGCGCGTGCGCAGGAAGAGAGGCCACCTGCCAGAACGGATCCTGGGCCTGCGCCGCTCACATAATCCTGAATTTGCGCGATCAGCGAGGGCACCAGATTGAACGTCTGATGAACTTCAGGGAACTCATCCAGCAGCTTCACCATGCCGTAATAATCTTTGAGAGCGTGCAAACGGACCCAGGGCAGACGGTATTGTCCCGTGACCAGATCTTTGTAGTACGGCTGATGCATGTGCCAGAGAAATACAAGGCGGATGGACGACATATTTGAGATCATCCATTAAACCATAATGCGATTGGGCAAAAGCTGCCTGCAGCAATATCAGCGTCTAGCGGTCGCTGCGAATCGCGGCCTTAGGCAGACGTTCATCGCGCAGCGATGAAATATTTGCACCAATTGGCAATACCGTCTGCTAGACTCATATCAACGTCGAAAATGGAACAGCACTAGAATTGAGCGGCAGAAACTCAGACACCAGGAAACCGGCATAGCGTGCGCATTTTTACCCGCTACATCCTGAAAGAAGTTACTTCCCACGCGCTCCTTGGAGCGTCAGTGTTCACGTTTGTCATTTTTATGCGTGAAGTGGGGCGTTTCTGGAACTGGTGGTGCGCAACAGCGCGCCCGTCCCCAGCGTTGCCGAAATCTTTTTTCTGCTCATGCCCGCCGCCCTTACCGTAACCGTGCCCATGGGAGTTCTGGTGGGAATTCTCATTGGCCTGAGCCGCATGGCGGCCGACAGCGAAGTAACGGCGATGCGCGCTTCCGGCGTAAGCGTAAGGAAATTTCTCGCGATCATCTCCATCTTCGGCGTGGCAGCATGGATCTTCGCATTGGTTGATACTGCCATCCTGGCCCCGAAATCCGCGGCGGCCCTGGCGAATCTGCAAAAGAGCCTCACTTCCTCACAGATTTCCTTTCAGGTGCAGCCCCGCGTCTTCTACGAAGACTTCAAAAATTACGTGCTCTATGTGGAAGACGTAAGCTCCGGCTCCGGCGCGGCGGTCTGGAAGAACGTTTTTCTGGCCGATACGTCAACCCCTGGCGCTCCCAAAATTACCATCGCCAAAGAAGCTGTGGTGAGCAGCGGCGGACCCAATTCAATCCGACTCCACCTGATCAGCGGCGAAACGCACGAAACCAATTCACGCCAGCCAGACCAGTACACCATTTCCACGTTCAACGAAACGGACACCTCGCTGACGCTGCCGGCTATTCCCAAGCCGGTGCAGGAAAAAATTCCCGTGTCGCAGATGAGTACCGCTAACGTGCTGTGGCAGCGCAATAATCCAGACAAGGAACAGGCGCGCCTGTACTGGGCGGAATTTAACCGTCGCCTGGCCCTGCCAACGGCCTGCCTGGTATTGGTGCTGATCGGTATCCCGCTGGGACTTTCCGCGCGTAAAGGCGGCAAAGGCGCGGGCTTTGTCCTGACCATCATTCTGGTATTTATCTACTATTTTCTCTACGGCACCGGTCTCTCACTGGCCCGCAATGGCAAAATGCCGGTGATCCCGGGCGTGTGGCTGGCCAACATCATTTTTGGCATTGTGGGCGCGGTGCTGATCTCGCGAACAGACAAGCTGCCGGTTGAACTTGGACTGGGCCAGATGCTGTCCGCGCGTTTTAAAGTATGGTCTGACGCGCTCTCAAAATTACTGAGCAACGGCAAGCAACGGGACAACGGCCGCACTGCGTCGCCCAGACGATCCCGGCTGTTCAGCACAAGGTTTCCGCTGATTCTTGACGACTATGTGCTACGCAACTTTGTCGGCTATCTGCTGCTGATTCTCGCCAGCTTCATGGTGCTCATCATGGTGTTCACGTTTTTTGAGCTTCTCAGTGACATCATGCGCAACAAAATCAACCTGATCACCGTGGGCTCTTACATGCTGAATCAGATCCCGGCCCTGCTGTACCTGGTTACGCCGCTGGCCGTACTGCTGGGCGTGCTGGTCACCTTTGGGCTGATGCAAAAATCAAACGAACTCACAGCCATGAAGGCCACCGGTATCAGCATTTATCGCACAATTATTCCCATTCTGTTCATCGCCCTGGGGCTGGCGGGCGGACTTTTTTTGCTGGACCAGTACTACCTTCCCTACGCGAACAAACGGGTGGAAACCCTGAGGAACCAGATCAAAGGAAAGCCACCACAAACGTATTCGCGTCCGGACCGGAAATGGATTTTTGGCCAGAGCAACAAAAAGCACGGAGCCCAGGCGGAGAACCGCAAAGTTTACTATTACGAGTTTTACGATCCCGACCGGAACCAGTTCGGCAACATCACTTCATTTGAGCTTGACCCGCACAGCTTCCAGATCGACAAACGTATTTATGCCGCCCGCGCGCACTGGTCAGATAGCCAGCAATGGGTATTTGAAAACGGCTGGCAACGGTCTTTCAACGGCGATATGGTCACTAACTACCATCCTTTTGGCGCGGAAGCATTTCCGGAATTGAACGAGCAGCCCAACTACTTCAAGAAAGAAGTCCGCCAGTCACAGGAGATGAGCTATGACGAACTCAGGGCTTACATCCGAGATTTGCAGCAAAGCGGCTTTGACGTGGTGCGTCTGCGCGTGGCCTTGCAGAAGAAAATTGCTTTCCCGCTCATCACGCTGGTGATGGCCGTTCTGGCATTTCCTTTTGCCTTGTCCGTGGGTAAGCGGGGCGCGCTCAGCGGCGTGGCTACGGCGCTGATTATCGCGCTGGTTTACTGGATGACGTCTGGACTGTTTGAAGCCATGGGAAACGTAAGCCAACTCCCACCGCTGGTGGCGGCGTGGTCGCCGGACCTGATCTTCGGCCTGGCAGGCGGATATCTGATTTTCAAGACACCGTCGTAAGTTCTGTCGCTTCGCTCCACACCGCTGGAAAGATTTTTTCGTGGTTACGGCGAGGTGCTCCTGTTGCCGCGGGCTCGGCGCGCGTGGACGGCGCGAGCCCTTATGGAATTGCCCAGCTTAGCGCTTCGCTCCACACCGCTGGAAAGCTTTTTTCCTGGTTACGGCGAGGTGCTCCTGTTGCCGCGGGCTCGGCGCGCGTGGACGGCGCGAGCCCTTATGGAATTGCCCAGCTTAGCGCTTCGCTCTACACCGATAGACAGTTACGCGCGAAGCTCCTTTCACGTGCTGGGTTCGGCCCGGATGAACGCGGATTTGAAAACCTCACGGCTGGGGAACACTGATCAGACTGATTTTCACAGATCAACTCTCTTGGTTTCGAGTTGCTCTAAGATCTTTGATCTTTCTTGTCCTTTGTCGGCAGGCAATTTATTTCAGCCGATGAATCTTCGGCAAGGTTATCCGTGTTTATCCGAAATCAGTGCCATCTGTGTTCATCAGTGGTGAGGTTTTTGGCTGACTGATAAAATCATCTATACAGGCTCATGTTCAAAAATCTTCAGCCGCTATTCCCGTACCTGAAACGATATCAGTGGACGCTGTTCGTGGGAGCGCTTACCGTCTTCGGCAACAATGGTATCTGGGTGCTGTTTCCGCAGGTCCTGAAGCGAGCCGTGGATGATCTGAATCACGGCGCTACCCAGCATAAGTTCCTGGTTTATTCCCTGCTGCTGATCGGAATTGCGCTAGTCAAAGGCATCTTTCAGTTCCTGACGCGCTGGCTGATGATCGGCGTATCCCGCGACATTGAATATGACCTGCGCAATGACATGTTTGCGCATCTTTCCACACTGCCCTACGGCTACTACCAGAAGAACCGCACGGGTGACATTATGGCCCGCGCCACCAATGACCTGAACGCCGTGCGCATGCTGCTGGGTCCGGCGATTATGTACTCAGCCAACACGCTGGTGTTTACGGTGGCGGCGCTGTTCTTCATGTGGCACATCAGCCCCACGCTGACAATCTATGCGTTTCTGCCGCTGCCGCTGGCCAGCATCATCATTCAATATTTTGGGCGGCGCATCCATGAGCGCTTTGAACGCATACAGGCGCAGTTTTCCAACATCTCCGCTCGCGCCCAGGAGAACTTCTCCGGCGCCCGGCTGATCCGGGCATATGCGCAGGAAGAAGCTGAAATCGCGCTGTTTGAGACGTCGAATCAAGAGTACGTCACCCGCAGCCTTCCTCTAGCCCGTCTTATGGGCATGCTCTGGCCGGCGCTGGAACTGCTGCTGGGGTTGGCCTATGCGATGGTGCTATGGCTTGGTCCGCGCGGAGTGATCAAGGGCCAAATGTCAGTGGGCGACTTCTACGCCTTCTCCATGTACATATTGATGCTCACCTGGCCGGTGATCGCATTGGGGTGGGTGATCAACATTTTCCAGCGTGGTACGGCGTCCATGACGCGCATCAATGAAATCCTGACGGCCAAGCCGGAAATCAGTGATGAAGGTTTGCCAGCTCAGTCGCCCGAAACGATCGCGGGGACGATTGAGTTTCGTCATCTGAATTTCGCTTACAACGGCGTGCCGGTACTGAAGGACATCAACCTCACGGTGCCGGCAGGAACGAGTCTGGCGATTGTGGGTCCAACGGGCTCAGGCAAAACAACGCTGGTCAGCTTGATTCCCCGTATCTATGATGCTGCCCCAGGCGCAATCCTGATTGATGGCCGGCCCGTACGTGATTATTCACTGGAAACACTGCGCCGCGAATATCGGCTTTGTTCCGCAGGAGACTTTTTTGTTCAGTGATACGGTGCGCGAGAATATCGCGTTTGGCGTGGAGCAGGCCAGTGATCAGCAGGTTCATGATGCCGCCGAGGCAGCCAGCATCGCCAGTGACATTGAAGCGTTTCCTGACCAATACAAGACGCTGGTGGGTGAGCGCGGCATTACTCTCTCCGGCGGACAGAAGCAGCGCTCCGCCATTGCGCGGGCGATCGTGCGCGATCCCCGCATCCTGGTGCTGGATGACGCGCTGGCCAGCGTTGACACTTACACGGAAGAAAAGATCCTCAATCATCTGCGTGAAGTGATGCAGGGACGCACCACGATTTTCATTTCGCATCGCGTGTCCACGGTCCGCAATGCTGACCGGATAGCCGTGCTGCATCATGGGCGCATCGTAGAATCAGGCACGCATGATGAGCTTATCGCCCGCAACGGCTACTATACCGAGTTGTATAACAAGCAATTGCTGGAAGAAGAGCTGGCCAGAGTCTGATTTTTTGGCGGAGAATGCCTTGGAAGCCGGAGCTGTTTGCCTTATCGTCTTGGGCGCAAGACAAACGTAATCTATACAGGAACGTCGTCATTCCGAAGGCCGCTGCGAAGCGAGCGTTGTCTTCAGCTCGCGAGCCAACCTGAGGGATCTCGAGTTTCTTTGAGGTCATCGAAGCACAAGATCCCTCCCCCTACTCGGCAGTGAAGAATGCGCTGCCTGGTTGACGGGGGTTCGGGATAACTGCCGACTTTTTGTTTTTAGACATTCCCCAAGCGATCGTCGCGGCCATAATCTATGAAACGCGTGGTGATCCCTGAGCTGTTAGACACTGACGCAGGTACACAGCAGGAGATTGAAGGATCGCTGGCCGACCTGCGCATGATCAACCGCAACTTTGGCGGCGTGCGAACCATGACGCGACTGTTGCGGTCGGTGGCCCAAAAAGAGAACCTGAAGACGATCTCATGGCTGGACGTTGGGGGCGCATCCGGCGATGTGGCCTTGCTCTCCCGGCAGAAGCTTCAGCGACAAGGCATAGTTGCCGAACCAACTTTGCTTGACAACAACGTCACACACATGAATCGCCAGCTTCCCGCCGTCTGTGGTGACGCGCTGGCGCTTCCTTTTGCTGACGACAGCTTTGACGCCGTGGGTTGCTCGCTGTTTGCCCACCATCTTGAGCCCGATCAGGTCACAAGTTTTGCTCGCGAGGCCCTGCGCGTGGCTCGTCACGCTGATAGTTATCAATGACCTGATTCGGACGCCGCTGCATCTTTCTCTCATCTACGCCGGGTTTCCGCTGTATCGGAGCCGCCTGACCCGGCATGATGCTCCGGCTTCGGTCAAGCGGGCCTATACCCTGAAAGAGATGAAGAAGATGCTGCTGGCAGGGGGCGCCGCCGAGGTTGAGACTGAGACCTATTTTCTGCTGCGCATGGGAGTGATCGCGTGGAAGCATCCGCATACGATCTGATTGTGGTGGGAGCCGGACCTGCGGGTTCGGCGTGCGCGATCACGGCAGTCCGCGCCGGTGCGCGCGTGCTGCTGCTGGATAAAGACAGCTTCCCCCGGCATAAAGTCTGCGGTGAGTTTGTGTCTCCGGAATCGCTGCACATTGTGGATTCCCTGCTGGGCGCAAACAAATTTTCTGAACGTCCGACGATTCCCTTGTCACGCATCTTTCTGGACTCGCGCCAGATCACCGTTCCCGGTGGAGCCGGCGGCATCCAGCATCCCTCGCTATGACCTGGATGCAGCATTGCTTATGGCGGCCAGAAGAAGGAGGCGTGGATGTGCGCGAAGAAGTCCTGGTGCGCGATGTTCGAGCCGGCACGAACGTCACAACGACGATTAGGCGAGTTTACGGCAAAGGCCGTGATCAACGCCAGCGGACGATGGTCACAGCTCACGCAACGCGAGTCGCCCGATACAGACGAAGTGGATCGGATTAAAGGCCCATTTCAATGAGCACCGGGCGCCGCAATCAGTTGATCTCTATTTCTTCCCTGGTGGATATTGCGGTGTGCAGCCCATTGATGGCCAGGGAGTGAATGCCTGCGCCATGGTGCAGGCCAACGTAGCCCGATCACTGGAGGAGGTCTTTGCGCTGCATCCTGAACTCCAGCGTCGCAGCCGCGATTGGCAACAGAGGTTCCCGACCGTTACCACTTCCGGCCTGCGCTTTCGTGATCCACGTACGGAAGATCGCGGCATGTTTCTGGCCGGCGATGCCGCAGCATTTATTGATCCGTTCGCTGGAGACGGCATCTCGCTGGCCTTGCACGGCGGAGTGATGGCCGCACAGGCGGTGATGCCTTTTCTTCAGCAAACGGCTTCCCTCACCCAGGCCCATGCGGCGTATCGCACGGCATATTTCCGGCAGCTTGCACCGGCTTTGCGCAATGCGGCGCGCATACGGAAATTGCTGTCAGCTCCAGCGTGGCTGCGCGCGGGAGTCATGACGCTGGTGGGCAATCGAATGATTGGAAAAATGCTGGTGCGGGAGACGCGGGCGCGATCGTAGGGTTTTCAAATCCCGAGCGGAGCGAGGGAACCCTATTCCGGCCGTTAATTTTTAGCCGATTAAAACATTCTCGTATGCCTCGCTGAAAGCAAATTCGTCGCTGCGCTCGAAGTGACAAGCTTCATTAAGCGCGTGCTAGATAGTTTCCTCGCCGCGATAGTCATCAGAAGTAGGATCCCTCGCTCGCTCGGGATTGTAGACAGGAACCAGTGAAGATCACCCGCTATGGGTAGCCATCTGAGCGCGGCGCAGCACACGCCTTGCCACGGCCAGCAGGTCAGACACTTCAAACGGCTTCACCAGGCAGAAGATTTGCGTGGCATCCACAAACGTGCGGACCGCCGGATCGGATACGTTGGAGAGGACGAGGATGGTCTTGCGGATCAGGTCCGGTGAATTCTTCTCCATGTAGCGATACACGTCTTCACTCGACCACTCACCGGGAATCTTGCTGTCAAGGAATACGGCGTCAATCACTTCATGTGACAAATACTCAATGGCCTGGGCGCCGGAGTTCGCCGTCAGGATGGTCAGGCCCGCAGCGGTGAGAACTTCGCGCTCAAAATCAAGCACCGCTTCCTCGTCATCCACCAGGAGCACCTGGCCTTCAAGACGAGACTCGCGCCGGGCCACGATGCGTTCACGTTCACTCAGCGGTTTTTCGCCGACGGCCACCGGCAGGCGAACCTGAATCAGCGCGCCACCGGAGGCATGATTTCTGGCGGCAATTTCTCCGCCATGCTCTTTCACAATTCCATAACAGATACTGAGGCCGAGGCCGGTCCCCTTGCCCACGCTCTTGGTGGTGTAAAAGGGATCGAAAACGTGCTTGGGATCATTCATGCCCGGGCCGGAGTCATGGAATTCGCAGATTACATGTCTGTTGTCACTGAAGATCTTGATACGCAAGACGCCGCCATTGCGTCCATCCAGCATGGCATCGGCGGCATTATTGATGATGTTCAGGTAGACCTGCTCAAGCTGGTGCGGATCCACAACCACTGAGGGCAGCACAGCTTCAAAGTCACGCTGCACGGTAATGTTGTTGACCTTCAGGTCATAATCGCGCAGCGCGATGGTGTCTTCCATGACGCTGCGCAGGTCAACGTGCACGCGTTGGGGTTTGTGCTGGCGGGCGAAAGAGAGCAGGTTCTGGACAATCTTCTGGGTGCGCTGCGCCTGTTTGTACAGCTTCTGAATGAACTCCTGCACGCGCGGCTCCAGCCTTTCGCTTTCCAGTAACTGCGCATAACCCAGAATGGCCGTGAGCGGATTGTTCAGCTCATGGGCCACGCCGGAGATCAACTGGCCGACCGCTGACATTTTTTCGCTTTGCAGCAATTGTTCCTGCGTGCGCCGCAGGTCTTCATAAGCCCGCCGGGTTTCGTGATAAAGCTGGATTTTTTCAATGGTGGTGGCCAACTGACGGGCCACGGCAATGAGCACGCTTTCTTCCGAGCCATTGAAATCGCGCCCGACCCGGCTACTGGTTGCCAGAACGCCCAGTATCTTTTCCTTGCGCCACAGCACAACCCACATCCAGGCACGCAAGCCTTCATTGGCGATGATGCTGGTGACGATCTCCGGAAGCTTGCCCGCGCTCCGGTGGTCAACGATTTCTGTATGGTTTGCGCGCAAGGCGTCCACAAATTCCGTGGGCAGCAGAAACACGTCATTTTCAGAAACCACCGCGCTGCGGTGGCCGTAAGCGGCTTTCTTGAGCAGCGCGTTGGTTTGCTCGTCAAAGAGATAAACTGAAGCCGTGTCAGTGGCCAGCAGCTCAACAATCTGAAGCATGATGAGCTGAAGTATTTCATCCAGATCAAACGACTGGTTAAACGTGACGGCGATGTTGTTCAGGACATAAAGCTCGCGATTGCGGCGGCGGATCTCATCTTCCGCGCGCTTCATCTCGGTTACGTCCATGACCACGCCCTGATAGCGCTCTACGCGCCCGCCGGGATCGCGCGTGGCAAAGCTGCTTTCTATGGCATGGATTTCCTTGCCATCTTTGCGGCGCAGCCGGTATTCAAAATTCCTGACAAATCCCTGCCGGCTGATCTCGCTGAGAAACTTCTTGCGATCTTCATTGTCAACGTAAAGGGACTGGAGAACGTCCAGGCCAAGCACTTCCTCTTTATGCGAGTAGCCCAGCATGCGGACAAACGCTTCATTGCAGTCCACCAGCTTACCGTTCGGCGTGGAGGCAAACACACCCTCATGCATGTGATTGAACAAGGACGTGTAGCGCTCTTCTGAAGCTCTGGCCTCAGTGATGTCCTTGATGACGTGAACAGTGCCCGCACGAGTCATCTCCTGATTGGTATAAGGCGAGGTGGAGACCACCGAGTAGCCGCCGAAACATGGATCTTCTTCACCCGAGCATTCCGCATGCGTGCAGTAGGGGCAACCGCTCCAGTTCAATCCCGCGCCGGGCATGATGGATTCACACAACTGGCCGGTGATGTCAGCGAAAGGCATATCCAGCCGCCGCAACAAAGCCTGATTGGCGCGCAGGATGCGAAAGTCATTGTCATGCACCAGGATGGAATCCGGGATGGAATCGAAGGTGCCCGCCCACTCATTGCGGGACTGCTCGACGCGGTCAGCCAGCCTGTGGTTTTCCACGGCCAGTCCCAATTGCTTGGCTGCCGCTTTCAGAAAGGCCCGCTCGTCACCGCGATGCGCGCGAAAACTTTTAATGGCCAGCACCAGCACTCCAATGCGGGAATTCTTTCCTTCCACGGGCACCAGAAGAGTGTGATGAATGCCTTCCATACGCAGAGCCCGGGAAAGGGCCGGAGGGTTGGAATCCACGGCGCGCACCACGTAAACCGAGCTATCGCGCAGGGCAAAGCCGCTTACGCTGTTGTTGCTATCAAGGGTGAACTCCTCTGGATGGAAGCCGGCGGAGAGTCCCTGCTGTGAGACCATGACCAGCTTGTCGCCTTCCACCAGCCGTAACCAGGCCGCCTTGGCGCGCGTGATTTTCATCAGGTGAGTCAAAACCAGGTTGACAGTAGCGTTAAAGTCCTGCGATTCGGAAATCTGATGGGTGATGGTGTTAAGCACGTCGAGCCGCTGAATCTGGACGCGCGAATCATCCAGAACAATGGTCATCATGCTGATGCCAAGCGCCAGGTCCACCAGAAAATCATGCCAGAGATCCGTGCTGGGTTCTGCACCAGATGAAGATGCAGAACAGGAAGCATTGCAGCCAGGAGCCAGCGTCCGATATTCGGCCGTCCCCAGGCCAGGCGCAGCAGTTGCATGGAAGCAATCAGCGCGCCCAAACGCCACAAAACCGAAAAGACAGTATCCAGCGTCTGGAGATGAGGGAACCACACAGCGTGAACTACGATCAGCACCAGAGCGGCGCCCAGCATGATTCCGGCGGGAAGGACCAGTCTCTTCTCGTCAGTGTAGAGAAGGACGGCACTGGAGAACAGTCCCACGGCCAGCAGAAAACATGCCCACGCCAGCACCGTGAGTATGACCGAATGCTGCTCGACCTGGGCAATGGAAAGAAGCTTGGACGCACTATACGCGATCCAGCCGGCAATCCACGGAACCAGATATTTCTCCCGGAAGCTGCGGTACAACAGCACCGCGCCAGCCAGCAGAATAAGCAGCGTCGAGCCTTTCGCCAGGAAGGCAGATTGCAGGGCCAAGATCCATGTTCACCAATGCTTTGAGGTGGGGGAGTTCTTGTATATCATAACCTGACAAGACCTAAGATATTTTGTGCATTTGGTCATTGTATTTCCGGGTCGCCTGCGTTAGATTAAACTTCCCCCCGGCAGGAAATCATTAAATGAATACCGACCGCATTCTAGTCGTCGACGACGAGGAATCAATACGCGAAATTATCTCGTCGATGCTAAGTGCCGCGGGGTACAAGACCCGTTCCGCCAGTTCGGCCGTGGAAGCGCTGGCGATCCTGCACTCTTCCGGTGAGTTCGAACTGATGCTCTCTGACCTGATGATGCCGGAAATGGACGGCATTGCCCTTCTGGAGCGCTCGAAAGAGAAATATCCTGACATGCCGGTGATCATGGTTACCGCCGTGCATGACATTTCAGTGGCGCTGGCGGCCATCCGCAATGGCGCGTACGATTATCTGCTTAAGCCTTTTGAGCGTGAACAGCTTCTGGCCATGGTTCGCCGGGCCCTGGAAACACGTCGCCTGAGGATGGAAAACCGGGCCTATCAATCAAACCTGGAATCGCTGGTAGCGGCCCGCACCGAACAACTTCGCCATGCCATGACGGAGTTGGAGCGCTCCTATGACGTAACGCTTGAAGCTTTGGGCGATGCGCTTGACCTCAAAGACGCTGAGACCGAAGGCCATTCCAAGCGGGTAACTGCCTTTACCATTGCCATTGCGCGGGCCATGAGCCTCTCCGGCGAAGATATCAAGATCATTGCGCGTGGCGCATTCCTGCATGACATCGGCAAAATGGCCATCCCTGACGCTATTCTTCGTAAGCCAGGTGCCTCTAACTCCGGAAGAAACCGAGATCATGCGCGAACATTGCTTCCGCGGGTATCAGATGCTGAAGAAGATACCGTTCCTGTCGCGTGCCGCTGAGATCGTATATTCGCACCAGGAAAAGTACGATGGTACCGGCTATCCACGAGGCCTGCGCGGCAGAAGAGATACCCATGGGCGCTCGGATCTTCTCCATCGCTGATACGCTTGACGCCATCACCTCAGACCGGCCTTACCGCGCTGCCCAGACCATCTCCGCCGCTCGCGAAGAAATCATGCGCTGGTCCGGACGCCAGTTTGATCCCGAAGTGGTCCGCCATTTCATGGAAATGCCGGACACTATCTGGGAAGACCTGCGCAAGGAAATCAACTCGCAGAAATTCAATTACGCCATCAAACTGCCGGCCATCGCCGCCAAAGCAACTTAGCTATCCGTTATCAGCACTCAGCATTCAGCACTCAGCATGTCAGCAGTCACGCAATTCAGCCCCTCCTGGCTGCTGAGTGCTTATAGCTTTCCACGATTACAATAAATTCAGTTCGATTCTCGAGAGGTGAGCAATGGCGGTTTTAACAGATTCTGCGATTCAGACTGCTTTGAGCAGTCTTCCAGGATGGAAGCGCAACGGACTGGCGATTGAGCGGACGTTCGAGTTCGCGGACTTCAAACTCGCGATGGCGTTTGTGAATAAGATCGCTGAAGCCGCGGAGGCGGCCAATCATCATCCTGACATCGACATACGTTACAACAAGGTGAAGATGTCTCTGTTGTCTCACGATTCAGGGGGAGTTACGGAGAGGGACGTGCAAATGGCGGCACGGATCAGCCAGATTGCAGGCTGATGGGTGTTCAAGGAGGGTTAGGCTGAAGGAGAGCCTTAGGCCTGCTCGCCATCTTCCAGGGCAGCAGCCAGGTTATCCAGCGCGCGCTGGATGGAAGTCAACTGATCATCCAGGAAATTGTTGAACTCGCCCAGCGGGTCACCATGTTCCACGAGGCGATCAAATGCGTAGCGAAGCTTTTCCCGTCCCCGCTCGCTGGCGACCATGATTCCCAGCCCACTCAACCCCACAACCGCTACGGGTATGAACCAATTCTTCATATCACCCCGACCGATATAGGCCTTTTGCCCAGGTGTTAAGATGTGTTCAGATTGCTACAAATATGTCCGAGTTGTACAGTTACTTCAGTAATGACCTATTTCCCACCGCAACACCATCTTCGGTACTGGGTTTAAAGCAAAAGAGTTTAAGTGAAGTGAGATGCCGGTGAGCAGCTCTGGGGCAGCCATGCTGCATCTCAATTTCAGCAACTGTAACAACAAAATTCAGGTTGGCCGATTCAGGTTGACCCCAAGAGGTGCAAGCCATGCAGCCAAAGTGGATCGCCTCCGTATGTGTTTTGGGAATGACGCTGGCAATGAGCGCAGCGGCCCAGAGACAACGGAAGCTCAAACTCGCAGGACAGCCCGGTATTGAAAACACGTCCTGAAGGCGCCTATCCCGGACAGCCTCCGCAGACTGGTGGCTACCATCCCAATCCAGTGTATGGCGCGGCACCGAACGTTGTGCCGGAGGGCCAGCGCTTTATCGTGAAGTTGAAAGATACCCTGGACACAAAAAAACTTTCAGAAGGAAAACACTTCAAAGCGGAATTACGCGAAGACCTGACCACGCCCAGCGGGCTGATTATTCCCCGCGGACGCACGGTCAAGGGTCACGTGGCGCGCTACGAACATGGCTTTACCGGCGCACGCATCATGCTGGCGATGGATGAAATTGAAACCCGCAACGGCTGGGTGCCATTGATCGCTACGGTCACCGGCGTGCCGGGGGATGCGTCCATCAAGTCCGATGGCGAAGAAGGCGAAATGGTAAAGAAAGGGCCAGACAAGAAACGCGTGATTGAAAATGCCGCCATAGGCGCCGGTGTTGGAGCTGTGAGCGGGACGGTACTTGGCGGCGGCAAAGGAGCTGCCGTTGGAGCGGCCGTTGGCGCCGGCCTTGGCACCGGAACCAGCCTGCTGTTCAAAGGCAGTGACATGAAGCTGGACAAGGGCACGCAACTTGAAGTGCGGTCTGGAACGCGATCTTCAGGTTCCAACTCATAATTAGAAAACCGCTTAACCACAAAGGACACGAAGGAGCACAAAGGAATTGTGACCTGGTGATTCCTGGTGACCTTTGTGGCAGAGCATTTCGAGCGGTCAAAAAAGATAATCCTTTTTTCATCTGCTGCTCTTTTCGAGTTTAGTCGCATCCAAGAAACACGATGGCAATACTCCCCCGAAAACGACCTGAGCCTGGCAAGCACTTCTCATTGTGCGCGCTGGCACTGATCGTGATTGTGATCATCCTGATTTTTCTGGTTCATCGCAACAGCGTGGCTCCGGTGGGAGCCAATCCGCCGGCGAATACGTATCAACGGAACTGAGTGAAATTTGAGTAATTGAGTAATTTAGTAATTGGGTAATTGGAGCGGATTTGGTAAATGAGTAATTAAGTAATTGGTAATTGTGATCCAGAGCGAAACAAGATTCGCTTTTTCAATTACGCACTTACAAAATACCCATTTACCAAATCGCCTGGTCTCAGCTAAACTCACGTGTTTTCCAAGAACACGTTTAACTGGCTGGAGACCATTCAATGACCTTGCGCCGTGCCTTGCCTCTTTGTCTGTCTTTTTTTCTCATGCTTTCACTCATCGCTGTTGCCCAGCGTAATCGCGATGAGCGCGCCACCGCGCCTCAAGCCTCGTCAGATCAGTCCGCCAAGTCGCCGGCCGATGGCAAGGCAGGGGAGGCCAAAGCCGAGAGCAGAAGAAAGAGATGCCGGAGCCTGCGCCCATCGTGACGCACCATGAGGCCCGTGTCGGCGGCAAAGTGCTGCATTACACGGCCACCACGGGCACGCTGCCACTGAAGAACACTGACACAGGTGAAGTGGAAGCGCATATCTTCTTTATCGCTTACACGCTGGATGGCCAGCAATCGGCGCAGCGTCCGCTGACTTTCTCTTTCAATGGCGGTCCCGGATCGGCTTCTGTATGGCTGCATCTCGGCGCGATTGGGCCGAAGCGGGTCAAGATGCAGTCGGACGGCATGATGCCTGCGCCTCCGTATCAGCTGGTGGACAACGAATATTCCTGGCTCGATCAGACCGATCTCGTCTTCATTGATCCCGTGGGCACCGGCTACAGCCGCGCCGTGAAGCGTGATCAGACAAGAAAGTTCCTTGGCCTCAAGGGCGACATTGAATCGGTTGGCGAATTTATCCGTCTCTATCTCGGACGTTACGAACGCTGGTCGTCACCGCTGTTCATGGTGGGCGAAAGTTATGGCACCACGCGCGCCGCCGGACTCTCTGGATATCTGTTCGAACATGGCGTGGCCTTCAACGGCGTGATGCTGATCTCCAGCATCCTGAATTTTCAGACCACGGATTTCACTGTCGGCAACGATCTTCCCTTACATCATCTTTCTGCCGACCTATGCTGATGCTGCGTGGTATCACAAGAAGCTGTCGCCTGAACTGCAGCAGGATTTTCCGAAGCTTCGCGCCGAAGTGGAGCAGTGGGCGGCCACGGGATACGCGGAAGCTCTGGCCAAAGGCGACCGCCTCACGCCGCAGGAACGCTCCGCGGTGGCGGAAAAGCTGGCGCGCTACACCGGCCTGAGCAAGACATACGTGGAGCAACATAACCTGCGCATTGATGAAGGCCACTTCACCAAGGAACTCATGCGCGATCAGGGCAAGATTGTGGGCCGGCTGGACAGCCGATTTCTCGGCAACGAGCGCAGCACGCCGCTTGAAACCGCCGCATCCGATCCCAGCATGAACGCGATCCGTCCGCCTTATACCGCCATGTTCAACCAGTACGTGCGCACAGATCTCGGCTATAAGTCTGACCTTGAGTATTACATTCTGGGCGGCGGCTTCCGCTTTGACGAATGGGATTGGGGCGTTCAGCGCGGTGGCTTCCCTGACACTGCCCAGGCGCTCAAAGATGCTTTTGACAAGAATCCGTTCATGAAGCTGTTTGTCGGCTCAGGTTATTTCGATCTTGCCACGCCCTACTTCGGCACCCAGTACACGCTCAGTCACATGGGCCTGGATGCGGACGAGCACAAGCGCGTGTCGCTTGGCTATTACGGCGCCGGACACATGATGTACATACAGGACCAGTCGCTGGGAGAGTTGAAGAAGGACGTGGGGAGCTTCATGGGAGCGCGCTGAAATAAAGCCGATTACGCACACAAGCGACACGAAGGTTCAGCGAAGGCGTTTCAGCATTCAGCTCGACTACTTCGTACAGCCGCTTCACTTTGATGGGCAAATGACTTTACGACAATCACGAAGTTTCAGCCCTGATACTTCGTGTCCTTTGTGTCCTTCGTGTTTAGGGTTGCGCGATGTCGGCGATTCCTCATTTCCCAAACGGCTCTTCCAGGCTCGGGCTTTGTGGCGTGAACAGCTCAGCGCCGATTCAGTGATGTGCATGTCGTCTTCCAGGCGAATGCCAAATTCACCGCGGATATAAACGCCGGGCTCATCACTGAAGCACATGCGCGGCGCCAGCGGCAGTTTGTTGCCACGGACAAGATAAGGCCATTCGTGACCGTCCATGCCAATGCCGTGTCCAACGCGGTGTCCAAAGTGCGCATAGTCGGGGCCATAGCCGGCATCGACGATCACTTTGCGTGCCGCAGCATCCACAGCTTCGCAGGGGACGCCGGGTTTGGCGGTGGCCAATGCCGTGGCCTGGGCTTTGTGGACGATCTCAAAGACTTTCTTCATCTTGTCCGTCGGCTTGCCCAGAACAACCGTGCGGCTGATGTCGGATTCATAGCCTTCCACTTTGCAGCCGCCATCCATCAGCAGGATGGTTCCTTCTTTGATCACCTGTGGTTTGGCCGATCCATGCGGCAGTGCTGAATTTTCGCCGACCTGCACTCCCGCGCCGCCCTGGAATCCCTGCCGTGCATGGGCCGCTGAGACCATTTGCGCGAAATCTTGCTGCGTCATGCCTTCCTTCATGGAAAGGTAAGCCGCTTCATAGGCCGCCAGCGTGACCTGATTCGCCAGCGTCATCAATTGCAATTCATGATCGCTCTTGATCATGCGGCAGCCCGCCGTAACGGGAGTTGCGCTGGTGATCTGCGCTGCCGGAGCCGCCGCGCCCACGCCTGCGCTGAAGACGTAATGCACAGTCTCTTCCATGCCAATCTTCCCTGCCGCAATGCCGCGTTCCTTCAGTCCCGTTGGCGATGAGTTGATAGGGGCTCTCATCTTCCTGCCATATGCGGACGTCGGCTTTGGCGTCACCCATGTTCATCACAATCTGTTCGCGGGCACGGTCTTCTTCAAAAGCCGGGACTCACATAAAACGGAGCGCCCTTGGCCGGCACAATCATGGCAAACAGGCGCTCGCTCAGCCACCAGCGTATGCCGGTGAAATAGTTGAGTGAGGTGCCGCCAATCATCATGATGGCGTCCAGTTTGTTGTCCCGCATCAACTGCCGTGCGCGCTCCAGGCGCGATAACCGCTCTTCCGTGGTGATGGGCTGGGCTTCACTCTTGCGCGATTTCAGTTTTGCAATTGGCAGCAGGCAGCGGTTTTTCTGGCGCACTTTCCTGTTCCTGCTCAGCGAATATGGCTGCGGGCGTCGTGACAGCCAGAGTGGTGGCAATGCCGGCATTTTGCAGGAAACTGCGGCGGGACGATTTCATCGGGACTCCTTTTTGAGAATGCATAGACTAACACCGGCAGTGAAGCCCGAGAGGGTAAAAGATTATTGTGTCGCCCCTACGGGGGCTTGCATGTTTATCGGAAGCTTTACCCACCGTTCCGGCTTCGCTTACGCTCGCCTCTACGGTGGCGCTAACTTGGCGTCGCGCCTACGGCGCTTGGTGCATGGGCACCCCGGGTGGGCTAACTGGTTGTCGCGCCTCACGGCGTTTAGTCATTCGAATCATGCGATGGAGTTGAGGATGAGCGTCCAAATATTACGCGGAAATAAAGCGGGCCAGGTAGCAGTTCGGTCCGCTACGTTGACAATGAGGCCTCTTACTTCGTTAGTCTTGGGTGTTGCCGAAGCGCTGCTTCCTGCAGGAGGCGTGGACACCGCCCTTACTTTGTTGTGTCGTCGCGATTTGAATATTTGCGAAGCAGAAGAATCTTCAGTCGTCCCTTGCGGGACTCTGCAGCTGAAGAATACGCTGCCTCGTTGACGGGATCGATGACGGGTGTCGTGGTATTCGACGCAATCGGATCCAAATCAGCCTTCTTCTCGCGCACTTTTCAGCCTCGAGATCTCACTTCTTTGGCGCAACGGGTGGCCGCTTCCTGGCCGCTGGACTGGTGGGTTTGTCCGCCGGCCACCGCATTGCGCGGCTTTGCAGGCTCGCCCGCAGCGCCCGCGGGCGTCAGCGGCGCGGCTGTCCGCGGCTGGTCCGGCGGAGGCAGCGGCGGCATATCTGCTTTGGCAAAGCGTGGCAGCATTTCATCCCGCATCGCCAGTTGATAGATCGCCGCGGCGGCTACCATCGCAGGCTTTCTGGACATCTTCCGGAATGATGCGCTCATAGGTATCGAGATTGGTGTGCCATGTGTCAGTGAAGTACTCAATCGGATCCTGCCCCATGCCGATGCCCGGCAATCCGGCTTGCGAGAATGAGGTGCTGTCCGTGCCGCCCAGGCGGCGGCTCTTGTTGGCGATGGCGCCCGCTACGCCGAGATCGGCGAAAGGCGCAACCGCCTGCGCGCAGAATGTCACCATCTTCGGGCGGACCGAAGACGCTGAGACCGCGCACGCGTCCGGTGCCGGAATCGATATTGAAGTAGCCGTCAAACTTTGCGTATTCGGGCTTGGGATCTTCAAAGGTCCCGAAGTGCTGTTTCACGTATGCCTGTGAGCCGAGCAGACCTTCTTCTTCGCCGCTCCACAGGGCCACGCGGATGGTCCGGCGAGGCTTCACGCCAATGCGATTGCAAAATGCGCGCTGCTTCCATCATGATGGCGCAGCCAATCGCGTTGTCCGTGGCTCCGGTGGCGGAGTGCCAGGAATCCAGATGTCCGCCCAGCATGATGACTTCATCTTTTTTGTCCGTGCCGGGAATTTCGGCGACGGTGTTGAAGGAGGTTTTGCCCTCCGGATAGATCTTGTTCTGGATGTTGAATTCCAGTTCGACTGGAGTGCCATCGGCCAGGATGCGGGTGATTCGTCCGAAATCTTCATTGCGAAGCACAACCGTGGGCACAACTTTTGCCGGATCATAGGTGCGATTCTGGAAGGCCCGAATGCGTCCGTTGCCCATGCGGGCATCATTGGCGCGCATCACTGCGCCCTTGAGCGAGCAGGAATTCATCAATCTGAGTGTTGATCTCTGCCGGCTTGAGGGTGCCCGGAGGATCGGGTTCTGCTGCGCGGCATTGCGAGGACCGAACTGCCCGGCATTAGGGTTTTTGGGATCAAAGCGCTCGGCAGCAGCTTTATCATCCATGCGGCGCGGCGGCGGCTCAATCACTACCGGAACAACCTCCGCTTTGCCGACCAGAACAATCTTGCCTTTCACTTTGTCTTTCACCGAATCGAGATAGGCTGTGAGTTGGTCTTTGCTTTGGCTTCTCCGGCGGGATGAGTTGAAAGACCTGTGCTGTCACGGTGCCATTGGTACTCGGCGTCCAGGCCAGGACCTTGAAAGTGAGCTGATCGTGAAATGGAGAAAGCGCATAGCCGCTGGAGCGTTCATTCACCCATCCCGGATGTCCGAAGTCCCAGGGCTCGAGGTGCGCGTTGGCGAATCCCCAGCTCGTCATCTCTTTCACGGCCCAATCCGCCGCTGCCTTGTGATTGGGCGAGCCCGTCAGACGGGGGCCATAGACATCGGCCAGATAATGCATGGTGTGCATGATCTGGGAGTGGTCTTTCTCTTCCGCGCGGATCTTGTCATTGATGTTGGGATCAACCGATTGGGCAATGACGGAAATGGCTAACACGCAAACAAACACAAGTACGAACGGGCGTTGGGGTTTAAACATAGTTTCTCCGGGGCAACAAAGATAACGGGTGTGGGGGGAAAAGGAAACAGTTTTTCGGTTACTCTTTTTTACCGTGTTGAAATTACGGCAAAGTGCATCGAGAAAATTCCCTGAAGCAGCCTGGTTATATTTGCATCCTCGGGGTTCCTCGTCGGCAAGTTCCGCGTTGCGAACTCTGCCTCACTCGGAATGACAGCGGGTAATCAATAAAATTCCCTGAAGCACCCTGGTTATAATTGCATCCTCAGGGTTCCTCGTCGGCAATGGTTCCGCGTTGCGAGAACTTCTGCCTCACACGAAATGACAGCGGGTAATCGAGAAAATTCCCTGAAGCAGCCTGGTTATATTTGCATCCTCGGGGTTCCTCGTCGGCAAGGTTCCGCGTTGCGGAACTTCTGCCTCACTCGGAATGACAGCGGGTAAGGGTATGGCAAACGCATTTGCCTGCAAGAGCACGATTCACCGTTTGACCTAATTCGTTCGTGGTCGCATAATAAAAAGTTTGCCACTCCATAGCGATTACCGCAGAGAACGGAGAGCAGTCTGATGGCTACTGTTGTTTCTCCCGTGGCGCGCGGCGTACCGCCTCTCCGCGCCGGTCAAGGTCACTCATTTTTCTGGCGCCGCCTGCATTCCCTGAGCGGCATTATTCCGATAGGCGCATTTCTGGTGGAGCACTTCATCTCCAACGCCTTCGCCACCAACGGCCCGTGGGCCTACGCCGAGCAGGTCAAGTTCCTGAGTGGGCTGCCGTTTGTTTTCTTCCTGGAATTGTTCGGCATCTACCTGCCGCTGCTCTACCACTCCCTGTATGGCTTTTATATCTGGGGACGCGGCAAGTCGAATGTGACGGATTATCCATGGCAGGGTAACTTCATGTATGCCTCGCAGCGCTGGACGGGCGCGGTTACCTTCATCTACATCGCGTGGCACACATACACCATGCGGTTCAGCGGCATTCACCTGCTGACCAATAACCAGGCAGCTTTTCACAAGGTCCAGGTTGAATTGCAGAATCCATGGATGGCGAGTTTCTATCTAATAGGTATCATCGCCGCATCATGGCACTTTGCCTATGGCCTGTTTCTGTTTGCAGCGAAATGGGGGATCACGGTCAGTGATCGATCACGCAAGATGTTTGGTTATGTCTGTACGGGCATTGCGATCCTGTTCATCGCCGTTGGTTTCGCCACGATGGCAGCATTCTTCAAGCCGCAATGGAGAAACACGCCGGCAGTTCTGCCTCCGCAGCAGACCGTGGAAACAACAGCGAAATAGCTGGATTTGGTAAATGGGCACGAATTGTTAATCGAGGAAATTGAGCAAACATATTTGGTAATTGGGTAATTGGGAACAGATCGGGTAATTGAGTAATCGGGTAATCGGGTAATTGGAAAGAGCGGAGCTCGTGTCCTTTGTGGTTAAGGATTTTTGTTTTAAAGATTTGCGGTCAAAAGATTTGTGTCAAAAAGATTTGTGGTCAAAAGGCTAAAGAATGGCAGCGACAAATCCTAGAATCATCGTAGTGGGCGGCGGGCTTGCGGGTTTGGCCGCGGTCATCAAGATCGCCGAAGCAGGCGGCCATGTGGACCTGTTCTCCATTGTCCCGGTAAAGCGTTCGCACTCGGTATGCGCGCAGGGTGGCATTAACGCCGCCAAGAACCTTAAGGGCGAAGGCGATACTACGTGGAAGCACTTTGATGACACCATCTATGGCGGCGACTTTCTGGCCAACCAGCCACCGGTGAAAGCCATGTGTGAAGGCGCGCCGGCCATTATAGACCTGCTGGACCGCATGGGCGTGACCTTCAATCGCACGCCGGAAGGGCTGCTGGATTTCCGCCGCTTTGGAGGAACGCTCTACCATCGTACGGCGTTCGCCGGGGCCACCACCGGCCAGCAACTTCTTTATGCGTTGGACGAACAGGTGCGGCGCTATGAAGCCGAGGGTCGCGTCAAAAAGTACGAGCACTGGGAATTTCTGAGCGCCGTGCTGGACAATGAAAAGACCTGTCGCGGCATCTGCGCCATGGACTTGCGCACCATGGAAGTCCGCACCTTCCCGGCGGACGCCCTCATTATGGCGACCGGCGGCATTGGCGCGATTTTTGGCAAGTCAACCAATTCAGTTGTCTGTACCGGGTCCGCTCAGTCCGCGCTGTACCAGCAGGGATGCTTTTACGCGAACGGTGAGTTCATCCAGGTCCATCCAACCTCGATCCCGGGCGAAGACAAGCTGCGGCTGATGTCTGAATCGGCACGTGGGGAAGGCGGTCGCGTGTGGGTACCGCGCAAGAAGGGCGACAAGCGCGATTGGAAGAGCATTCCAGCCAATGAGCGGTTCTACTTCCTGGAAGAGTGGTATCCCAAGTACGGCAACCTGGTGCCGCGTGACGTGGCCACGCGCGCCATCCACAAAATCGTTTATGAGGACGGACTGGGCATTGACGGCCAGCCGATGGTCTATCTGGACCTGACGCATATTGATCGCGAAACGCTGAACCGCAAGCTCGAAGGCATTCTGGAAATTTACGAGAAGTTTGTGGGCGACGATCCGCGGGAAGTCCCCATGAAAATCTTTCCCGGGATGCATTACACCATGGGCGGACTGTGGGTGGATTACAACCAGGCCACCAACATCAAAGGCATTTACGCGGCGGGAGAATGCGAATACAGCTACCATGGCGCTAATCGCCTGGGCGCGAATTCGCTGGTCTCCTGCATATGGGGAGGCTTTGTTGCCGGCCCCAATGCCCTGCAATATGCGAGGAATGCCAAATCAACTGACGGTATCAGCAGCACGGTGTTTGACGCGGAACGCAAGCGCCAGGAAGACGCCAATCGCAGCCTGATTTCCGCCAGCGGCACGGAGAACCCGTTCCGCATATGGCGTGAGCTGGGCGAACTGATGACCAAGAACGTGACTGTGATCCGATATAACAAAGAGCTTCAGGATACTGACGCCAAACTGGTGGACCTGCTGGGTCGTTTCAACCACATCAATGTGGGCGATAAGAGCCAGTGGGCAAACACATCCTTCGTCTTCACCCGCCAGCTCTATAACATGCTGCAGCTCTCGCGGGTAATTGCCCAGGGCGCGGCCCTGCGGGATGAATCCCGGGGCGCGCACTATAAGCCTGAATTTCCTGATCGCGATGACAAGAACTGGCTTAAGACAACGAAGGCTTATTTCGCTCCGGATGCCGATGAGCCGAGATTCGAGTTCGAACCGGTGGATGTTTCACTGATTCCGCCAAGGGCGCGAAGATACGATATGGCAACTTAGAGAAGAATTGGTAATAGAGTAATCTTGGTAATCGGAAATTGAATAAAACAATTTGGTAATTGGAAACTGCGGAGCGAATGAAGGAATCAATCCGGGAGCCGGAATTTGGCGGAGAAATATTAGGTCCCCATCGGTGTGACTCCGTGATCCTTCGTGTCCTTTGTGGTTAAAGGAGTTTTGTGGAATTTTATGGAGCAAGAACAACAGCAGCGCACCAACTCGTCACCCCAGTGGTATCGCAATATCGCGATTACGTTTTTTATGATCGCGGCGATATTGACCTGGGCGGCGATCATGAAACGTGACTGGGTGTACGGAGCGTTCGCGATCATTACGGCATTGAATGCAATCATGACCACGCTGAAATTCATCACGGTACGGGAGACCGGACGATAATGGCCGAGACTGTCAAGCAGACGACTGCGAATGAAAAGAGCGCAAATCACAAGACCGTCCAACTCAAAATCAGGCGCCAGGAGAATCCGAAAGCCGAAGCCCACTGGGACGAATTTGAACTTACCTGGAAGCCGGGCATGAACGTGATCTCATCCATGATGGAGATCGCCGCCAACCCTGTGACCAAGGACGGCAAGGCGACTACGGCCATTGCCTATGATTCGAACTGCCTGGAAGAGGTCTGCGGTTCCTGCGCCATGCTCATCAACGGACGCGCCCGCATGGCCTGCTCCGCACTGGTGGATAAGCTCACGCAGCCCATCACTCTTGAACCGCTGAGCAAGTTCCCCGTGGTTCGCGACCTGGCAGTCGATCGCAGCGTGCTGTTTGAAAATCTAAAGGCCGTGAAGGCCTGGGTGCCGGTGGACGGGACGTATGATCTGGGTTCCGGACCACGCATTTCACCGGTGGAACAGGAAGAAGCATATCCCATTTCCCGCTGTATCTCCTGCTGCTGCTGCATGGAAGCGTGCCCGCAATTCAATGAGAGCACCGGTTTTGTGGGCGCTGCCACCATCGCACAGGTAAAGCTCTTCAACCAGCATCCCACGGGCAAGGCGCTCAAGCACGAGCGGCTACAGGCGCTCATGGGCGATGGTGGAATACAGGAATGCGGCTACGCGCAGAACTGCGTTGAGGTCTGTCCCAAGGACATCCCGCTGACCAAGGCGATAGCAGACACCGGTCGTGAGGTGTTCAAGCAGGCGATGAAGGACTTCTTTACGCGCTAACGGCGAACAGCTCGACGCCCTCCCCAGTTTGTCATCTCGAGCGCAGTCGGAGCGCATGCGACGAGGTAGTCGAGAGATCCCGAGGATGTGGGTAATCACGATGTCGCATCAGGGAGTTCTCATGAGACAAGAATAACCACGTCATCCCGACGTCCGTTAAGCGAACGCGCGCAGTTTTCAGCGCGTGAGTAGGGCGGAGGGATCTTGCGCCTGGTTCGTCAATCCTGTCGTTTTCGCCACAAACGGACAAGATGCCCATTTCTTCTGGCGCATCATCGCACATCTGTAGCAGCGGTCTCGACGCGCGTGGACGGCGCGAGGCCTTGTCCCGGCTTTGGGGACAGGAAAGGTCAAGCGCAAGGTCCCTCACCCCTGCTCGCCAGCTGAAGAAAACGCTGGCTCATGAACGGGGTTCGGGATGACGAGTCTGTTTTTGTGTTTAGCAAAGGTGACTCGTGTCGCGGGCTTTGCCGCATAGCTACATCTCGCCAAAAAACAAGAAGATGAGAAGTTGATTCGCGGCTGAATTAATTCATCTCTTCCGGCTGCACGATCTTCAGCGTTCGCTGCCAGATTTTTACCAGGGCAGCTACGTTCAAAACGATGAGTGCTGTCCAAAGCATGACGCCGGACCGGTAAATGACGCTATCAAAGAGTGACAGGATGCATGCCGCTGACAGCAGCATCATGGGAAGGTTCGTGGTGGCCAACCTGCTCTTCTGCTCTGGCGCCTGATTCCCCATGGAGCGCACATAAGCATTGAACAATCCCAACAGCGCCGCGCTCCAGGCCAGTTCCACGCCGTAAGGAAGCTTATGCACGGCATAGCCAACGGGGACCAGCATCAAGACATCGGCAATGCGGCTGGGGAAATCAAAGAAGATGGCATGCGGAGGAGGCTGTACGCTTTCACGCGTGACGATCGCGTGCAAATTCCCGGTTAGCTTTCGCAACTGGATAGCGGCGGCAGCCAGCAACAGCAAGAGCGCGCGGTCAAACGCGTCCGACTGGGGGAGAAGAAGAAAGCAGCGCCGGCCGTAGCGGCAAACATCACGCCCAGCAGCGAAATGTCATTGGCAGTCACGTGGTGCTGGGCCAGAAAGCGGCCAAGGTTCTGCGCCCAGTTTCTCCAGCGCAGCAAGAGATGCGGACGAGCTATGGCATTATCCATCATGTTCAAGCCTATTTTCCTACAAGGCACAGGGGTGACGGTAATGAAAAGTTGGACATTCCATGGCGATTCGGGACATGGGCCGCAAGTCACCTAAGCTTTTCGCTGCCAGCCGCTGAAGGTTTGCTATGGGTGTTGCACAGGAATATCAGGTTCTGGCAGGCGATACTTAGGGTGATTTAGGGTGTTTTCCCATTACCTCAGTCGCGGTCGTATTGTTACCTTGTCACCGTGAGATATAGCGAATACCATCCTCTCGCTGACAAATTTTGTCATTTTCCTCGAACCTGCCGAAAATGACAAACTTTGTCAGTTCTGTAAACTCTTGATTACTAACGTAGACAGATCACGTTAGGAAAATTAATCAGGATTGAGGCAAATCTCTGAGCACAGACAGAGCAGCTCTGGTTTAAAATTTGCCATCCAAGAAGTTGCTGTAACGGACACGAACCCGATGGGCGCTAAGAGAATCCTTACTTCGTCGATCCTAATGCTTGCAGTCATGGCTACGGCTTTCCCGGCATTTGCCGCCAACGCTGTACGTCGTGATTTGCGCATGCGGCACCGTCGCGCCCATGTTCGTCGGGTGGTCTGGAATCCTGTCCTGCGCGGCTCCCATGATTCCATGGTCCGCCAGAACGAAGAAATTGACCGCCTCCAGCTTCCCCGCATTGCTGACGATAATCAGCTGATGGAGTTGGAACGCTCCCAAGAACTGGTACCCATCCAGGAAAGCCGTGCGCTGCACATCAGCCCTAACATTAAGCCCGACAAGCGTTATGCCCGGCCCTGGGTCAACCAGTTCCTTACCGACCTGAGCGAAGCCTATTACACCGAATTCCGCCAGCCTTTGCAGGTAACCTCGGCTGTCCGCACCATGGAGCAGCAGCATAAGCTGCGCCGCAGCAATCACAATGCCGCCCCTGAAAATGGCGACAATGCATCTTCGCATCTGGCCGGCATTACAGTTGACCTGGCCAAGCGCGGCCTTACCCGCGCCCAGCATGCCTGGATTGAGGACTACCTCAAGAATCTGCGTGACGCCAACCTGATTGAAGTGGCGGAAGAACATCGCCAGGCCTGCTTCCATGTGATGATTTCCGACCGCTATACGGAATGGCGCGAAGCCAACACCGCGGCTGATAAAATTGCCCGTGAATGAAACCGCTTAAATCTTTTGCCTCCTTTGTACTGATCTTTTGCGTCACCACGTTCTGCCTCCCTTCTTCCCTGCCGGCTGTTGCGCAACAGAAAAAAACCACAAAATCGTCGGCCACTAAATCTCCGGCCAAAACCAAGTCCAGGCCCGACTCCGCCCAGGCCATCCAGCAGTCTGCCATCATCATTGACACGCATGCTGACACGCCACAGCGTTTTCTGGACGAGAATTTTGATATTGGCCAGAACACGCCGGTCTCTGAAGGCCACATTGATCTGGGCAAAATCAAACAAGGCAATCTTGGGGCTGAGTTTTTCTCCATCTGGGTGGAACCTGAATTCAAAGGCCACTACGCCAAGCGTGCCATGGACTTGATTGACAGCGTGTATCTTCAGGCCGCTCGCCATCCTGACAAGATGACCATGGCCTTTTCCGCCGACGATATTGTGAAAGCGCACAACGACCATAAGTTTGCCGCGCTGATGGGCATTGAGGGCGGACACGCTATTGAGAATGATATTCGCCTCCTGCGTGACTTTTACCGGCTCGGCGTCCGCTACATGACCTTGACGTGGTCAAACACCAATG
Organism: Terriglobia bacterium; assembly: GCA_963824835.1. Taxonomy (GTDB): domain Bacteria; phylum Acidobacteriota; class Terriglobia; order Terriglobales; family Acidobacteriaceae; genus Angelobacter. The sequence continues at coordinate 120,964 of CAWGRA010000012.1, forward strand.
AGTGGGCGGATTCATCCGGTGACATCCAGAACACCAACGTAAAGCATTACAACGGCATGACGGACTTCGGCAAGGACGTGGTCCGCGAAATGAACCGCCTGGGCATGATCGTGGACGTGTCCCATGTATCTGACGCAACGTTCTATCAGGCGCTGCTCATCAGCCAGGCGCCGGTGATCGCGTCGCATTCGTCGTCGCGGGCGCTCACCAACCATCCCCGCAATATGACGGATGACATGCTGCGCGCCGTGGCGCTGAATGACGGCGTGGTCATGGTGAACTTCTATTCCGCGTTTATTGACCAGGCTTATCTCAATGCTTCGTCTGATCCGGAGAAGGTAAAGCAACGTGACGCGGAAGTTGAGGCTTACAAGAAAGCACATCCGCACGCCGACGGCGACCCCGTGGGATATAACGAAACCGTGGCCATAGAGAAGAAATGGGCGGCACAGTTTCCGCGACCGCCGTTGAAGTCTTTGATCGATCATATTGACCACGTCGCTAAAGTAGCAGGCATTGACCACGTTGGCCTCGGCTCGGATTTTGATGGCGTGACTTCCCTGCCGCAAGGTATTGATTCAGTGGCCGACCTGCCCAGGATCACTGAAGCCTTGCTGCAACGCGGATATTCACCCGATGATGTTCGCAAAATCCTGGGCGGCAATCTTCTGCGCGCCATGCGAGAAGTGGAAGCCACGGCAAAGCGTCTCCAGACCGAGCGCATCGAATCCGACGCGCTTTCAGTTGACGACGTGGAGTTAAAGATCCGCAACAAAGTCAGCCCTGCCCATCTGATTGATATCCTGAAACAACACGGGGTTAATTTCCCGCTTACGCCCGAGCTTCGCGCGCGATTCAAGGCCGCCGGCGCGAATGATTCCGTGCTGGATGCGATTGCGAAGTCGAAAAAATAAAAAGATAAAAGATAAAGACACGCGACGGTCATTTACACCTTAAGCGAGGATGGCACGCAAAGCCTCGTCCAGTTGAGCGTGGCGAAATTGATACCCATGCTGCAGCAATACCTGAGGAGTGACGCGCGTGCTGGAAAGAATCATCTCGCTCATCTGGCCCATGGCAAGCCGTAGTGCAAAAGCAGGCGCGGCGAAGATTGCAGGACGATGCATCGCCCTGGCCAGAGAACGGGTGAAATCAGCATTGCGCACCGGCTCAGGCGAGACGAGGTTCACGGCGCCTTTGAGGCTATCAGTGGCCAATGCCGTGCCAATGATGGCGACCACATCTTCCAGGGTTATCCATGACATCCATTGACGGCCTGAGCCTAACTTGCCGCCCAATCCAAACCTGAAGGGCATCATCATCTGAGGGAGCGCCCCGCCAGTTTTGGCCAGAACCACTCCCAGACGCGCTACCACCACGCGAATGCCATACTGCTCCGCCTTCATGGCTTCGTCTTCCCACTCTTTCGCCAGTGTGGCCAGGAAATCTGTTCCCGGCGCGCTGTTCTCAGTCAACACTTCGTCGCCACGATCACCGTAATAGCCGATGGCCGAAGCGGAAATAAAGACACGCGGCCGCGGACTCATGTTTGCCATCGCCCTGACCAGGCCACGCGTGCTGTCAATGCGACTTGACCGCAACAGAGCTTTGCGCTCCGGTGACCAGCGGCCATCGGCAATCGGCGCTCCAGCCAGATTGATGACCGCATCAATATTGTTTGGCAAATATTTGTGGCAAATCAGTGTTTGTTAAATCCACGTATCTCGCCCGTTGCCGGGTTCCACGGGATGTCGAAGACACCGGAGATCGTCTCATTGCGCGTGCTTCCGGGCCGCACCAGACGGTAAATTACGTGGCCTTCAGCGGTAAACGCCTGTACCAGCGCCGTTCCCACCAGGCCGGTAGCTCCGGTCATCAAGATGTTCATAAGCTCCCTCAGGATTTCGACACTCGGATAATCGTACACGCCGGGGACTTTTTCCCCATCACCAGATCTCCCCGATCTCCCGATCACCCGATCCCGTATTTCTCCGCGCCTCCGCGTCTCCGCGGTGAAGGTTTTGTTTTTCCCCATCACCCGATCCACCGATCTCCGATCACCCATCCGCTGACGGCTAGCTGGGAAACGGAGGTTTCCGGTTTCAGGAAGAAATCCTCACGTCAGTTTCATCCTCGATTTCCGTCTGTATAGTGCTCACGCTGACCCGAGCACCCTGATCTACCGGTGCGCGGCGCAGCAATCACTCGCATTCAGGAAAGGGAGACATGAACCGCAATCTGATGAAAGTGCTGCTGGTAACTGTGATCTGTTGTGTGAGTCATAGCGCGTCGCGGGCGCAAATAAGCTAGCGCCAACAACCAACCGTGTGGAGCGGCCACCATCTCAGGCTCCGCGACGGAGGGAATCAGTTATCAGGGCGGGCCCGTCATGCTGACTCCGCACAACATGTATTACGTCTGGTACGGCAACTGGAGCGGGAACTCCGCGCTGACCATTCTTCCCAGTCTGGCGCTGGGACTGAACGGATCGCCGTATTTTGCCATCAACACAACGTATTCGAACAGCACGCCGCAGAACATCAACACCAGCGTGAGCATGAGCTCGCAGACGTTTGACAACTATTCGCAGGGTACCACCCTGTCACTTGGGGCCGTGCAGTCCGTGGTTTCCAGCGCCATCAGCCGCGGCGCATTCCCGGTTGACCCAAACGGCGTTTACTTTGTGCTGACCTCGGCTGACGTGGACCAGTTCAACGTCCTCTCCAACGGAACCACGCAGCGGTTCTGCAACAACTACTGCGGATGGCACACGCACGCCAACATGTTCAGCTCGGACATCAAGTTTGCCTTCGTTGGCAATGCCGACCGCTGCATCGGCAGCTGTGCTGTCACCAACTTCAGCGTGAGCCCCAACAACAATCCAGGCGCGGACGCGATGGCCAGCGTGGTTGCCCACGAATTGGACGAAACCGTCACCGATCCTGACATCAATGCCTGGGTTGATTTTCTCTCCGATGGCTCTGCTTTAGAAAACGCCGACCGCTGCGCCTATACCTATGGAAACACCTTCTCCGCCGGCAACGGCTCAGTAGCCAACGTAAGCCTGGGCGGGCTGAACTTCCTCATCCAGCAGAACTGGGTGAATGATGGCGGCGGCTTCTGCGCCATGCACACCACCGGAAATCCGTTCAGCTACCGTATTCCGCGCGACCAGCAGCTCGCGTGCTATGGAATCGCGGTGGCGCCGAATTTCCCCACCAACTGCAATGACATCACCGATCCCAATGACAAGCAGATGTGCTTTGGCTTGTCCCAGCGATCGCAGACGCCCTGCCAGTCCATTACTGACCGCAACCTGCGGCTGGCCTGTTTCGGCATGTCCGTCTCGCCCAACTTCCCTACCAATTGCCGAGACATTACCGACCCGCAGATGCAGAACTTCTGCTACGGCGTCTCCAGCAGCGGCTCCATGTCAAATTGCAGCAGCGTGACTGACCCGAACGCCCGCGCGCTGTGCAACGCCGTGGCTTTGCACGATGCTTCGTTTTGCTCCAGCATGACTCCTGGCAATGACCAGTTGTTCTGCCAGGGCGTGGCCAGCGGTTCACAAACTCCCTGCACGTCCATCCAGTGAATCATGGTTCCAGACCTCGCGCGGCTGACTGCGAGGTCTGGGACCCGGCCATCTTCAAGATTGGAAATCCCGGGGACAGGAACATGTGAAAACATTGATTCGCGATATTTCGGAATAATTGAGCGTAAGGAATCTGTTGTTTAAATGCCCTAACCATTGCTACCGTGTTCCGATAATTTCCGATCACATCGAAAGAACGCCTAATTCAAGAAAATCATTTTTTTCACATGTTCCAATCCCCAGGTTATCCCATCAAATCTTCCAATCCTTTTGTCATCTTGAGCGGAGTCCGCCAGCGAATGCTGCGACGCAGTCGAAAGATCTATGTATTTGGCCTGCGTTGGATTATCTGGCGTGCGGCACAGAAACTTTGCCGACGCCTTAGACTAAGTGCCAATATCCTTTGGCCGGTATTGTGAAAAACGAGAGCACACCGTGCGGCGGCTTTTTAAGCCACCCTTTGCTGCGCAAAGGATAGGGCACCTCTTGTCTCGTATGGAACAAAAACCGGAAGCTTGGGTGGGCCACACCGTGCGGCATCGGCTTTTTAAGCCACCCTTTGCTGCGCAAAGGATAGGGCACCTCTTGTCTCGTATGGGCAACAAAAACCGGAAGCTTGGGTGGGCCACACCGTGCGGCATCGGCTTTTTAAGCCACCCTTTGCTGCGCAAAGGATAGGGCACCTCTTGTCTCGTATGGGCAACAAAAACCGGAAGCTTGGGTGGGCCACACCGTGCGGCATCGGCTTTTTAAAACCCTTTGCTGCGCAAAGGATAGGGCACCTCTTGTCTCGTATGGGAAAGAAAGAACGGCAGATTGGGTGGGCCACGCATTATAAAAGGGCGCCCCTTTCCGAGTAGTCTTGGTGTGCTTAGGCACCAACTACAAAAGGAAGGAACACCCTCATGACTAAGATTAAATATATTGGGCTGGATGTACACCAGGCAAGTATCTCGATTGCAGTTCGAGATGAGAGTGGCAAACTGGTGATGCAGTCGGTGATCGCGACACGGGCTAGCGCGATTCTGGAGTTTCTGGAGGGGCTGCGGGGAACGTTGCATGTGACATTCGAAGAAGGAACGTACTCAACCTGGCTGCATGACTTGCTGGTTCGACGCGTGAGTAAGGTAATGGTCTGCAATCCCCGCAAAAATGCGCTGCTCAAAAAAGGCAACAAGAGCGACCGCATAGATGCCCGGAAGCTGTCCGAGTTGTTGCGCGGCGGATTGCTCTCCCCGGTGTATCACGGCGAGAACAGCACCAGAACCTTGCAGGAACTGACGCGCAGCTACATGACGCTGACCGTGGACACCACGCGGGTGATGAGCCGATTGAAAGCCATCTATCGTGGTCAGGCGATTCCTTACGGAGGCAAAAAGCTTTACACCCGGAAACATCGCCAGGAATGGTTGGTGCAGCTGCATCAGCCGGGATTGTTACGTCGCGCCGAGAGACTGTATGAGGAACTGGATCTGCTGCAGCAGTTACGCCGGCAAGCTAAACAAGAGCTGATGATGGAAAGTCAAAAGCACAGCGTCTGCGAAAGGCTGCGCACCATCCCTTATCTGGGCCCGATCCGCGCGGCGGTGCTGGCGGCAAGAGTACAGACACCGCATCGTTTTCGCACCAAGCGCCAGTTCTGGGCCTACTGTGGTCTGGGACTGGAGACACGCAGCAGCGCCGATTATCAGCAGATGGAAGGACATCTGCAACGATCGCGCAAGAAGGTGCTGGTCCGCGGGCTCAACGTGGACCACAATCACGATCTGAAAAACATCTTCAAAGGCGCGGCCTTGAGTGCCAGCATTTTCGCTGGACCGTTGCAGGATTTTTATCAGGCGAGGATCAACAGCGGCATCCAGCCGGAGATGGCGCGCCTTACTCTGGCGCGCAAAATCGCGGCCGTTGCCCTGACCATTTGGAAGAAAGGAGAAAGCTTCGACGCAGCTAAACTGAAAACACAAGCAGCTTGAGCGCGGAACCAGTGCAGCCATTGCGGGTGAAAAGCCTGCGATCGCCATGCCGGAGAAGCGCTCGGGTTCGAGGGTGAGTATCCTCGGGCGGGATAGGCTTGAATCAGTCTCATGGGCCACCCTATGCCCCCTCGGACAACCCAAAAAAGCTGTAAGGCCTGGCCTTGCGCCAGAAGTCTCAGATAGAACCATGGTTGGCACACCGACCACAGATTCTGCTTGTTGGCGTTTCAGATTGGCATCGGCAGTTCGACGCAGACACCATGTACCCGATAACTCCATCGGCTGCTCTCATCTTGCCCAAAGCGAAAGATCATCTTCGGCGAAAGGGGCTCAATGACGAGAACCATCTCTACCCCGCGTCTGGGGAGAAGTGTTTTCTCTTGACATTGCCTTTTATAGAACCTGCCCGGGCCTGTCCCCTTTTCTCGGGCAAGAACTTTTTGTTGATATTCCCTTTGAAAAGCCCACCGGAGATTAGGACCACCCGGCACCCCACATCCAATTTCGCGGCTAACTCACCTACACCTGGAACTCCCAACCGAGCCAAATCATTGCACAAACTCTTCAGCTTCGGGTTACTCGGAGTTAACAGAATAAGTCGTTCAACAGCGCTGCTGAGCTCGTGTACATCGTAGATCGGCCGAGCGCCTTCACCTGCGGCTAGGAAAGCCACCAAATCGACACAGACGCATCTGGATACTGGGTGAGAAGCTCGGAACGTGAAAGAGGGTAGTAGACCATTGAATTCCCAAAATCAGGATAAACACTCTGAAGAACCAAACTGACTGCATCCGGGAACACAGGTTCCAACAAAATCGCCCATTCAAGCATCTCAGCAGTTTCTTTTGTGTTGAGTGGTAGTGGGCGCCCTTGCAGTCTCTTGCCAGTATACTTTTAGCCATCTTTGCCAAAGATTGAGTTTGGCAGAAACATCTAGCCCTCCAATAAACAGAACGCATTTCATCTGCCCACATCTCGCGGCTCTCTTTGCTAACAGTCACTAAGAACCGAAATAACCACCCGTTGTCGAGTGGGTGAATAGAAGCGTATACAGCGATTCCCGCAAGATGCGCGCAGAAAGCGCGCTGCATCCGTTCTGAAGCGAACCAATTGACTGAGACATAGCGCCATAGCAAGATATCAGCTTGACCAAGCATCGAGTCCGTCCAACGTCCCCAGTAAAGATAGCCGCACCAGCACTGCTTTGCTCTCTTCTCATCTAATCCAACGTCCATAATCGGAAATACATTTTCCGCCGTCCAGCCGGATCAAAATCGAACAGGAAATGGAGTTGTGATGCTAAGATCACTCGCGCGAGTTGGGCGGCGAAGGAAATCCCCTGTAGCGCAAGCATGAACACACGCTTATAAGCCTCACCTTCCTCAGTGTGAGTAACCTTTCTCGTCGAAGTCTGGATAAGCAGAGCACATGAATTCGAAGAGGCGACCAGCAGGTTGGTTGATTGCAACGCCAAGCCAATCTGTTGGTTCGGAGAATCTACGTGTCTGCGCTGTTTCAAGATGCACCCAAAGCTGTTCGGCAAGCCTCTTTGCATGCCCGATCAGTCCACTAGGAAGTGGAGATGAATTGTTCTCCATTGCCTTTAGCAAGAGCGAGGTTATCGACGTGAGTGCAGTGCCTCGCGCTGCTGGCGTATCCAAAATATCGAGAACAATCGCCCATTCGCTATCTGATTCAAGTCCAGACCGACCAAGTCTCAACAAGCGTAGCCCAGAGTTCTTCTGTAAAATTCGACGAACCAACAGCCTGTCGTGCAATGTTGAATCCCCATTCATGGGAGCTTTGGGCACATTGGCAACGGGTCCAAGGCATATTGTCCCGACAGCACATTTGGTTTGCCGTCTATAGCAACAGAAGCAACGTCTTCAAGTAGACCCTCTAAGATCGAGCGAAAGTAATTTGGCTAAATCCACATCGCTTTTTACTCCCCCGTACGACAGGGTCCAATCCAAGTATTCATGTCTGGATGATCTCGTTCACAGAAGTGTGGGTTATTATCCTTGATTTGAGAGTAGCACCAACTTTGCGGCCATATCACAGCCTGGTCGCTGTTGGCGAGCCACGTTGCGATATTGAAAAGTTCGTACGCCCCGGTTTTTTTGTCTTCTTGTTGCGCTTTATGTTGCGAGACAACCTGCTCGAGAAGAAACTCTCGTCGCGATTCCTGCGACGCTTGAAGGATATGCGGTCTTGATCAGCAGGAATACTTCGTGCTTAAAAATGTACTTATACAAAAGACGATTTAAGCAACCCACCTCAATTTTTCATCGCCTGTTATGTTAGGCGAGATCGAAAGACCAAAAACTGAAAATACGCCGCAACAAGGGATTGTCGGAGGAAAACCAAATCATTGCCGCAACGCGCTTGCCCAATCGGAATCGTGGCCATTCGCCCACTTCATCACGGCAGCGCCGGCATCGATGAGAACCGAAAGACCATCGCGGAGATGATCTTGCTCCCGGGACTCTACCATCCCCCGGGAAAAACTTAGGGGGTCCCAATTTTCAGTTATTTTGCCGTAACTAAGCAGCAATCGACGTGCCAGTGCCAATTGAGAGCTCACGATCACGAAACGTGTCTGACCAGTCCATCCAAGTTCGGAACAAAAAACGCATCCCAAGTCAGTCTCAGTGATACTTCAGACCCCCTACACTTGAGTTCCACATCAATGATCTTCCGACGCTGCTCATGACCATCTTCAACCCACTTGAGGGTTTCCTTTAAGAGTGGCGGGGGCGCGTTAGAGTGTTCAAACAGTAGAAGGGCTGGCACTTCATCGTCTGGATAAGAGCAATTGTGCAGGATATACTCCAAAATCATCGTTCCTGGCGTCAGGCCGCGCGAGTCCGTAACAATAGGAGGTATCCAATTGACAGGAATCGGTAATCTTGTGTTTGTCCCTGAATAGCACTAACGATATTTCATGCCAGAGCAATCGCGATAAAAATCCTCTTTTCGTCGAAGCGCTTGGAGCAATTCTCCGGAGTGCTGGACGACAAATTGGGTTGCTAACAGGATGCGAGTTCGACATCTTGCGTAGAATATTCGGAACGCGGCGAGAAAAGTGCTTGGAACATCGCCTGGGTCTCCACCCAGCGTAGCCACCCTACGCCTCGAGCGTGCCTAGTGAAGAAACGTAATGTGGATGGATCCGAGAGCGCATCTTTAAGAAAGTCGTCATCTTCAGGGCGTAGTGGGGCACCGCCGGTTATGATGCTCGAATGCGTTCCTCTACCGCAAGTGCACCAGCCTGTGCCTGCTGTGCCCAGGCTGTAATTGCAATTTGCAGTTGATAGTGGGGCGACTCCGGAACCGTAGAAAGAGCGTAGTGGATCGGACTAATGCCAACGTTTCAGCCATCGTGCATCGTCGTTCGGCGGAGTTAGTGCGAAATCCGGCCCAGCCCGGGAGTTCCGCTGCTGTCAACCCTCTGGCGAGATAGCTGAGCAGCATATCCCGGTGGCTGTAGCCTATAAACAACACAACGAAACAAGGAGAAAAAAACAAACACTCAAGAAATCGCGTCGCCCAGCTTCCGTAATGTAAGTTCGTCCAAAGTCTGAATCTGTCAAAACCAAGCGATTAGCCGGCTTATCAACACTCCCGTGCAAGTGGATGATTCCTGAAAACTCACTTCCGATCGGCAAGGCAGGTGCATGGAAGACTTCTGGAACTTCGTTTTGAAACCGTCCATAGCCGCTGTGGTGAAATGTCGATCGAAATTCGTAGTAACGACCCGAATGTCCTGTGGGGATCTAAAAATCTCGATGAGAGATCTATGGTTCATGTTCGGTCTTGAATTCGGGTCGGACAAGATAAAACGGACTTGGTCATGAACGGTGACACCAGCTGTGGTCAGACGCCCTAAGTATGGTAAATTCTTCTGCTTCTTGCATTGGATAATGTTTTCCGCCGATTTGGGATTGCGAGGGCCTCGAAATCCGGGTAATTCGTGAGGGCATCCATCGATATGCCTGCTCCAGCGAAAATTACTAGGGTCCAGATCTTTGTGCTTCTAGTACAGCAGCCGGAAAATCTACTTGTCGAATCTTCATATTGAGTATGACATTTTCGCCTAATTCACTTGTCGCGAACAACAATAAGCGATATTTGGGATTTCGGGCCTCCGGCCATCAGTCCATCGCCGTTTCAATCCGCCCCTTTGTGCCGCCCCGTACGGGGCTCGACTCGTTTCCAAGCCTCCGACCGTTCCGGCTTCGCTTACGCTCGCCTCACAGCGGGCTAAACTTCTGATCGCGCCTACGGCGCTAAGAAGCAGCAAATGGTAAATGGCAATTGGCAGTTGGCAATTGGTCAAAATCAGAGGCGTCGGCAAAAGCTGCTGTTCCGCATCCAGGCAATCGACGGCAAAATGCATAGATCTTTCGACTGCGTCGTCGCTGCGCTCCGACTCCGCTGAAGATGACACGTGGGGAGCGAATCGCTGATTTTATCCCCCACCCTTATAGATAGTCAGAGTGGCGATTGAGGAAGTAGTAGATATCCACAGCAGTAGTAGCGGCCGCGGCTGTGGAAATCGAGGCAATAAAGTTTCTGCTGGCTTGCGTAGGATGTGAGCGAGCAGGCGCCCCGCAGCTACGAGTAATCCCACCCCAACAGTGAGATGTTCAAGCGAAGAGTCTCGGGCTGCGGGGACGCACTTTGTTTCCAGAACGAACACTCAGATACGGTCTGGACAACACGACTCTACTATAAGGGCTTCGCGGAAACAAAGTCAGCCTGTGAAAAGCGAAAAGAACGAGGTGTTGAGATGCAACAGGCATGGTTGGACGCAAACGCGACGGAGAACGAACCGCAGTTTGTCGCTTTGGTGGGCATTGACTGGGCCGACCGCGAGCATGTGTGGTGCTGGCAGGCTGCGGGTGAGAACAAACGGGAGACGGGAGGGTTCGCGGCCAAGGCAGGAGCCGTGGAGGCCTGGGTCGGAGATTTAGTACGACGCTTTGGTTCCGGGCCGATTGCCGTCGCGATCGAGCAAACCCGCGCGGCCCTGCTGTGGCAGCTAAGCAAGTATGAACAGCTGCATCTTTATGTGGTATCGCCACAGACCAGCGCGCAGTTTCGCAAGACGTTTTATCCTTCCGGAGCCAAGGACGATCCGCGGGACGCCGATCTGGTGCTGGACTTGTTAGTGCTGCATCGCCGACGACTGCGCCGCTGGGCGCCGGATACCCCGCAGACACGTCTGATCCAGAATCTGGTGGAAGAGCGGCGCAAACTGGTCAACGAAAAGACGGCCATCATCAACAACCTGACCAACCGTCTGAAGCTGTATTTTCCGCAGATGCTGGAGTGGTTCAACCCGATTGATACATCGCTGGTTTTCGACTTACTAGAGCGCTGGCCCACGCTGGAGCAACTACAGAAACTATCGTCCGCGAGGCTGCGTCGCTTCTTTCACCGCCATCACAGCCGCCAGGCGGACTTGATCGCAAACCGGATCAAAGAGATTGGCCAGGCGCGGCCGGCGCTGAGCGACCGTGCCATCCTCGATGTGCAGGCAGTGGTGGTTCCGGTGCTGGTGCAGTTATTGGCCAAGCTGCGCGAAGGCATCGCAAAACTGGATCAGCAAATGGCACAAGCTGCAGCCGAGCATCCTGACTTTTACCTGTTCGAAAGCTTGCCGGGAGCTGGACCGGTGATGGCGCCGCGTCTTCTGGCAGCAATGGGAACACAACGTGATCGTTATCGCAATGCCAATGAGTTGCAGACCTTCAGCGGAATCGCTCCGGTGATGGAACGCAGCGGACAGAAGAAGTGGGTACACTCACGCTGGCGCTGCCCCAAGTTTCTGCGCCAGAGTTTTCACGAATGGGCGGGGCACACGATACGTTTTTCAACCTGGGCTCGCGCCTACTATCAACAACAACGAACTCACGGAAAGGGCCGCCATGCTGCAATCCGCAGCCTGGCTTTCAAATGGATCCGCATCCTGTTCCGCTGCTGGCAAGATCGCGTGGTCTACGACGAGAACCTGTATATGACGAAGCTGGCCCTGCGCGGCTCACCCTTAGTGCCAGCTCTCAACGGTGCAGAAGCTGTGAATTTAAGGTGATAAACCTGCCTCGAAGCTGTTGAAAAACTTCTCCAGCTCTCTTGACAGACATACTCAGATATCTTTGCTCCGAAGTAAAGACGCCTTCGTCGCAAAAGGATGGGGCACGCATTATAAAAGGGCGCCCCTTTCCGAGTAGTCTTGGTGTGCTTAGGCACCAACTACAAAAGGAAGGAACACCCTCATGACTAAGATTAAATATATTGGGCTGGATGTACACCAGGCAAGTATCTCGATTGCAGTTCGAGATGAGAGTGGCAAACTGGTGATGCAGTCGGTGATCGCGACCCGGGCTAGCGCGATTCTGGAGTTTCTGGAGGGGCTGCGGGGAACGTTGCATGTGACATTCGAGGAAGGAACGTACTCAACCTGGCTGCATGACTTGCTGGTTCGACGCGTGAGTAAGGTAATCGTCTGCAATCCCCGCAAAAATGCGCTGCTCAAAAAAGGCAACAAGAGCGACCGCATAGATGCCCGCAAGCTGTCCGAGTTGTTGCGCGGCGGATTGCTCTCCCCGGTGTATCACGGCGAAAACAGCACCAGAACCTTGCAGGAACTGACGCGCAGCTACATGACGCTGACCGTGGACACCACGCGGGTGATGAGCCGATTGAAAGCCATCTATCGTGGTCAGGCGATTCCTTACGGAGGCAAAAAGCTTTACACCCGGAAACATCGCCAGGAATGGCTGGTGCAGCTGCATCAGCCGGGATTGTTACGGCGGGCCGAGAGACTGTATGAAGAACTGGATCTGCTGCAGCAGTTACGCCGGCAAGCTAAACAAGAGCTGATGATGGAAAGTAAAAAACATAGTGTCTGCGAAAGGCTGCGCACCATCCCTTATCTGGGCCCGATCCGGGCGGCGGTGCTGGCGGCAAGAGTACAGACTCCGCATCGTTTTCGCACCAAGCGCCAGTTCTGGGCCTACTGTGGTCTGGGACTGGAGACACGCAGCAGCGCCGATTATCAACAGATGGAAGGACATCTGCAACGCTCACGCAAGAAGGTGCTGGTGCGCGGGCTCAACGTGGACCACAATCACGATCTGAAAAATATCTTCAAAGGTGCCGCACTCAGTGCCAGCATTTTCGCTGGACCGTTGCAGGATTTTTATCAGGCGAGGATTAACAGCGGCATCCAGCCGGAGATGGCGCGCCTTACCCTGGCGCGCAAAATCGCGGCGGTTGCCCTGATCATTTGGAAGAAAGGAGAAAGCTTCGACGCAGCCAAACTGAAAACACAAGCAGCTTGAGCGCGGAACCAGTGCAGCCATTGCGGGTGAAAAGCCTGCGATCGCCATGCCAGTAGAAGCGCTCGGGTTCGAGGGTGAGTATCCTGGGCGGGATAGGCTTAATCAAGTCTCACGGGCCACCCTATGCCCCCTCGGATAACCCAAAAAAGCTGTAAGGCCTGGCCTTGCGCCAGAAGTCTCAGATAGAACCATGGTTGGCACACCGACCACAGATTCTGCTTGTTGGCGTTTCAGTTTGGCATCGGCAGTTCGACGCAGACACCATGTACCCGATTACTCCATCGGCTGCTCTAATCTTGCCCAAAGCGAAAGATCATCTTCGGCGAAAGGGGCTCAATGACGAGAACCATCTCTACCCCGCGTCTCGGGGAAAAGTGTTTTCTCTTGACATTGCCTTTTATAGAACCCGGCCTA
>CAWGRA010000013.1:0-62286 GCA_963824835.1 Terriglobia bacterium
GACGTGAGTCGTGCCGCTTCTGCCCCTGCATCGCCATCGGCGGCGTGCGGCGTTCGTTGGAGCACTCCGTGACGCCGGGGCGTACGGGGTTGCCTTCGATCAGCGGAATCTGGGGAGCGCCGTCTGCGGAAGCCGCCGCCACCGACTATCTTTCTCGCTGTCGATGGAATGGAGCAGCAGCGCGCGGTCAGTCGTGAAAACGTGTTTCCGGTGACCCGCAGCATCACGGTCGACGACTGATAGCCCGCGAGTACGGCGCGAAATTCGCATCCGTTAAGATTTGAGCGATTAGAACTACCCGATTGTCCAGTCGTCCGCAGAGGCTGGCCGGATGTGGCACGGGGGTCATTTTCACTGGCGTCCTGAAAGCCGAAATTCGAGCCCAGTTGAATCTGAAAATGTCCTTTGAAATCGGTATATCCCTCGCGTCTCACCGATCCGTTGCAGAGCCGCTCAATGGCAACTGGTTCCGTCACGGGGCCCCTCCCCCTCCAGCAACACGCTGCCGGAAATGAAGGTTGGTTGCTTTGAAAGATCGGCTGGCGTGATGGTGGTATTGGGGCGGGAATTATTAGAGGTTCCTCTGCTCAGGGGAGCCGGAGCTGGAGCGCCCCTGCGCAGCCATGACCCCGCAAAGCAGGACTGTCCCCAGAACAAGAACCAATGAGCGGGTAAAGCGCGGACATAGAGAATCCTGATTGTTCGTTTGCATCATTGCCTCCAATGAACCACAAACCACGTTGCGGACCCAGCTCACGCGTGATCCTGAGATGTTAGTCCTTTTTCCGCCGCTTCACCGATAAATATTGCGAGAATTGCCGAATCAAGCACTGGGGAACTCTGCCTACCATATCTGGAAGCATTCAGCCTATGGCGGGTTGCATGCGGGCTCACACGTCGTCGATCTTAGCTTCTTGGGTTTCGCCATTCGCGTAAGCCTTTTCCGTGCTTCCGCGCGGGTACGCCCGGAACTGCACGATGCGAAAGGCGAACGCAAAATAGCCCAGGGCCGCCCAGCCAATGGAAGCCGATATCAGCCACATGTCCTGAAAGTCTCGCAGAGGGAGCGAAGGTGAATACCGCCAGCAACAGCGTGGATTCAACCGCAATAAAGGCGGCCACCAGACAATCCAGTAAGCGCCATCGCGAGACCGCTGCGCAGCCTGCGCCAGGTGGTGAAGATCATCCAGAAAGCGTCCTGCAAAAAACCAGAAAATAATGCCGAGGACGGCGAATTCCACAATACTGAAAGCCTGCGCTCCGGCAGAGTTGTCGCGCTTTGGGCCGAACAAAGCCAGCTCAATGAGGTAGGGTCAGCGCAAACGCCGGAAGGTTCACTGCCTGAGCAACCGTTAACGGACGCGCATGAGGATTGGCCCGGATTGAAATGGGTCCCGTCGTGGGGTGTTCGCGGAAAAGCGATGTAACGATAGGTGGTGACGGTAACAAACAGAAGAGCCGCAAGAGGCAGAATACGGCGAAATCTTATTCCCGGTCTCCCGCTTTTAAGCCCCTGACCCACCTGTTCCTCCGGCGTCTAGCGATTCGCTCGCGAATCGCGGGCCTTAAGGCAGACGTTCATCGCGCAGCGATGAAATGTTGCATCGGGAATTACGGGGTCATCAATCAACCATCTTTCAAATCAAGGATCTTTGCGTGCTGTCCCTAATTCCGCGATTACTTCCTGGCCCAGAAGTTTGCTTCCGTCATAAAGTACCTCAATCAGGCGTGTCCGTACACCGCGGGCATTGGCCACCGCCGTGGGAAGCTCAGTGCTGGGAAAGATGCCGATGATCTCCCACTTACTCTCCCCGGTCTGGACCCACAATTCGTACTGCTTCCACTTGGCCATGATTTGGCAAACACCCCGCTCACTACAAACTTACTTCATATGGACTCAGCACAGGCAGGCAAAACGCCTGCCTGTACCCAAATCGCAAACACGGAAGTCCAGCAACCCTCCGGGCGTCCCTCGCGACTTGGTCCATTTTGATGGGTGGCGATGGTGAGCGCCTATACCACCTAAGCCGTCCATGCCTTGCCAGCCCTGTTTCTCGCCGGCATTCTGTTCGTCCAGCCACTTCTTTAGCGGCGCAAAGTAATCCAGGATGGCGGTTGCGTCCATCTGGCGCTGCCCGCTGATGGCTTCCAGTTCGTCCGGCCACGGCTTGCTCTTGCCCATGCTCAGCATCTTGTTCAGCCTCTCGCCCGCGGCTTTGTTCTTATAAATGGAGCACCGGTGCAGCGGCCCCTGATTCCGGCAGCCTGGCAGAGCGCGCGATGAAACTGGAATTGCAGGATTCGTGCCAGGAAGTAGCGCACATAAGGCGTATTGGACGCAATGTGATACTTCGCTCCCGGATCAAAGTCAGCTTCGCTGCGTTCCACCGGCGGCGCCACTCCCTGATACTTGGCTTTCAGCTCCCACCACATTTTGTTGTACTGCTCCGGCGTGATCTCGCCGTTGAACACCTTCCAGCGCCATTGATCGATCAGCAACCCAAACGGCAGAAAAGCAATCTTGTCCATCGCCATCTTCAGCAGATAGCCGATGTCGGCGCTCTCCGGCGGCACGGTATCCAGCAGCCCAACTTCTTTCAGATATTCCGGCGTGACGGAAAGCGCAATCGTATCGCCCACCGCTTCATGAAAGCCGTCATTCGCGCTGTCTTCGAACAGAGCGTCGGCTGGTTTTTATACGCGCGCTGATAAAAGTTGTGCCCCAGTTCATGATGGATGGTCACAAAGTCTTCGTCTTTCACCTCAATGCACATCTTCAGCCGAAATCGTCTTTCTGGTCGATGTCCCACGCGCTGGCGTGGCACACCACATCGCGGTCCTGCGGCTTCAGAAACAGTGACCGTTCCCAGAAAGTTTCCGGCAGCGGCGCAAAGCCCAGCGACTTGAAGAAATTCTCGCCGTAGTGGACCATGCCCAGCTCGTTCACTTTGTGCTCTTTCAAAAGCTGCGTTAGGTCGTAGCCTTTGTCTGCTGTCTGGCCGGCGCCACCAGCGGATAAACGTTGCCCCACTCCTGCGCCCACATATTGCCCAGCAGATGCGCGGGTATCATGCCGTCCGGACGTTCCGCCACCTTGCCATATTTCTTGATCAGCTGTTTGCGGACGTACGTATGCAGCGAAACATAAAACGGTTCCACCTGCCGCCACAGCCGCTCCATTTCCGCGCTGAACTCGTCCGGCGTCATGTCATAGTTGCTCCGCCACATCGCGCCCGTATCTTTGAATCCCAGCTCTTTCGCGCCTGTGTTTGAAAGCTGCACAAAGCGCGCGTATTTATCTTTCATCGGGACAGAAATTTTGTGCCAGCCAACCCATGCATCCAGCAGTTCGTCCGGATTCGTGCTGGTGGCCATGATGCGGCTGAGATCATTCAGTGATAAGGCATTTCTGTTTGCCTCCGCCGTGGCCCGGCTCCAGCCGCTGCGGCTTGCAGTACTTGCCTTTGCCATACATGCCGTCCAGCTTGCTGGCCATCTCGGTCAGCTCTTTGCGCTCGGCATCATTATTAGGTGCGGGCGCGGTCAGTGACAGCTTCAGCAGCAGAAATTTCCGCGCCAGGCCGGCGGCAGCTTCAGGCCGTCAAACCGGCGTGCATCCAAGGCCAGCTGCGTCGCCACCGCTGTCAGCTTCTCATTCGCCTGTGCCGACATCGCCTCCGTATCATCGGTAATGAAGTTTTCCTGCACCCAGTGGCGCGGCTGGCGCGGACGCTCAGATCCAGCAACTGGTCTTCCGCTTTCTTCATGAAAGCTTGGGCTTCCGCCACGGTGGCTGCGCCTTTGGCGTTGGCACATTTTTTCGCAGGTGCGGTTTGGGCTGAAACACAGGAAACTGCGATCAGAGAGAACGATCAAAATTCGTGAAGATTGATGGACAAGGCTGCTCCTTCAGTAGGCGAGTGATGCAAACTGGCTTAGCCTATCCTTTTGCGTTGCGTCGATCAACTCCAATCAAGGGAACCGCCGCGCTGGATCTTTTGATCCGCTAGCGCAATTGAGTATGGCTGGTACCACGGGGTGGCGCAGGCATTTATGCCTGATCGCTTAGAGAGTCTAGTCATTTCGGCTTGAGCCGCTAGGAGGTCACAAATTCTGGAATAGCGTTACGAATTTGTATCTACGCAGACGTAGCCTCCGCGTTGTCGTCACCCCGTGGTTGCTCTCCCTGACGCTTTTCTGGAATTCCTGCGGAACTCGCCTGAGACTTGTTCGGCTCCGTCCGCCAGACGTAAAAGTATTCTTCGTCGGTGGCAGTGGCAACAGGCATGTTTTTTTGCCGCGTGGCGCGGTTCAGGGCAGAGCGCACGTTTTCCATCTTTTCGCCGTCCAGGCTTTCCAGAGGAATCAGTACGGCCTTTTCCGGTCGAGCTTCACAAGATCATCCAGGATCATGGCAACAATCAGGTTGTGTTTGCCTTTCCTGCCGTGCGGAATCGTTGAGATCAACGTGCTTGCAAAGTTTGGCGGAACCACGGTTTTGCCATTCCCGTTGTGTCCGTTGCTTGAGATTTTGTGGCCGTTCTTCGGTGCGCCCTTGCTCATGGGGTGCCTCCCTTGGCCTTTCGGCTTTTCCGGCTAACGTAGACGTAAATCAATCGTTAACCTTAACGAAGTCTAGACCTGAACCATACCAATAGCAAGCTAAGGGATTTTCTACGCAGAATTATCCCCCCCCCCCTCGTCCCTTTGTTATCAGACGGTTGAAGTTCGCGGAAGTATTTGCGTATTTCCGCAGCAGGCTGCAATTAAAGAATTTCACGCAGGCAAAACGCGTCTCCCCGTAGATGCCGCAAGCTGCTATGTTCGATATAGCACAGAGATTTCAGTACCGATGTGGCGGACCAAAGGCCAGGCGCAAGTTTCAAGTCTGGCAAGTTTAAAGACGAGGCTCTGTCCGTATCGGAACACTTTCCGGAGACTGAACGAGGGCTAACGCTTATCAACATACCACTTAACAAGAAGCGCGACTTTGATGCTGCGGCATTCCTCGCCACCAGCGGCCTCGGCAGGACCATCATTCATCTTGGCATTAAAGAGCGGGCCTTTTCCCAGGGCGACGGTGCGGACACTGTCTTTTACATTCAGAATGGCCGGATCAGGCTCAGCGTGATAGCCAGAACAGGGAAAGAAGCAACCATCGCCCTGCTGGGCCGCGGTGAGTTTTGCGGCGAGGAGTGCATTGCCTTATCTCACCCGGTGCGCGTGGCCAGTGCCAGTGCAATCACGCCCTGTGTTCTGCTCAAGATCGAAGAAAAGAAATGATGCGAATGCTCGCACCAGGAGCACACCTTTCCGATATTTTCGTTTCCCATCTGTTGGCCCGCAATGCCCGCGTGCAGGAAGACCTGGTGGATCAGCTCTTCAATTCCAGTGAAAAACGCCTGGCGCGGATCCTTTTGCTGCTCGCCCAATTTGGCAAGGAAAAAGCGCCGGAGAAGGTAATTCCCAGAATAAGCCAGGAAGTGCTGGCGGAAATGGTTGGGACAACGCGGGCGCGCGTCAATTTCTTCATGAATCGCTTCCGCAAGCTGGGATTCATTCAGTACAACGGCGAAATCGAAGTCCACCCTTCACTCTTAAGCGTGGTTCTTAATGACTAGGTTTGCCATGACTGGGTCTGCCATGAATCTGCAGAACCGCTATTGCATTTCGCAGCCAGCAGAATGGGACAGCCATCGCCTCTGCTTCCTGCCGGGGTGAAGCAATCGAGAGAGAAAAATCGATAATATATCTGACCGTATTGGGGCAGAAGCGGCATGGCGTTTCCTGAATTTTCTGCAAGTTATCGGTCATCACGCTCAAAGGGAATGACCGCAGGCACTCAGTGCAGGTCAGCACCACATAAGGAATGCCGTGCGAATCATTTCCGTTTCGGGGTATCCATACCGGAGCGGATTCCCGCTCATGGTCCACAGCGTGCGCCGAAGAAGTCCGAATCAGGTCGGCCACGATTTGCAGCAGCATTGTCCGGGTTACTGCGCCCCTTGGCATAAAAAGCATCGGCAATCACGCCACCAGGCACAACGTCCCCTGACGGATAGGCGCCGCTCATGGCAATGACAGATATCTGCGGGAACCGCCGCCGCACCACGGAAAGGAACTCAAAGCCCGACATTCGTGGCATATTCAGGTCGGAAATCACAATTTGCGGAAGGCTCTTTTTCAATTGCAGAAGAGCGTCAAAACCATCGATTGCGATATTGACGTTATAGCCGCGGCTGTCAGCACCATCACAAGGCTGTCACGAACAGCGGCGTCATCATCAACCACTAAAATTTCATGTCTGCAAGAATGTAACATAGGGACCCTCGCGCAATGTCTCCTCTAACTTGCAAAATGGCTTAGTATTGCAATTTTCGTCTGCAGCAGCTTGCCTGTCTGTCCCAAATGGGACGTCCCACTGGACAAGTACTAGTTGGCAGCCAGCAACCGTGCCGGGCATTGGTTGTCCATTTCTGGGCTCCCGGTGTGCGAAAACGGACACTCAAAAACCCTAAACTTTCCTCTATCCCGGTGCGTATAAGCCAGTAGCCACAAAGGTTTAGTGCTGGGTGCTCCCTGTGGCCACGGGATTGCACTTCCTGATCGGCCCCAATGGAAAATCTGCGTTTGGAAGGTAAGTTAAAAAGATGGAGACGCTATTTCAGGACATTCGCTTTGGCGTTCGCATGCTGCTGAAGAACCCGACGGTGACGCTGGTTGCCGTGCTTACCCTGGCCTTGGGAATCGGAGCAAACACCGCCATCTTCAGTACCCTGAATGGTCTCTTTCTCCGGCCGCTTCCTGTCGCCAATGCCGATCGTCTTGTCGTGATCGGCGGGCAACAGCGCGGCTGGACAGCGGCAGCCAGACTCTCGTATCTCGAATATCAGGACCTGCGCTCTCAGACAGAAGGCTTCTCTGACCTGATCGCCTGGAACCTGAATCTGGTTGGACTTTCCTTCAATAACAATGCTGAGACTGCCGTGGTCAGCTACGTGAGCGACAACTATTTTTCCGGCGCTCGGATTTGAAGCCCGCAGCGGGACGGCTGCTTTACGGGCCTGAAGTGGAAAAGCGCGGCAATCAGCCGGAAATCGTATTGAGTTATGCCTACTGGAAAAAACGCTTCAACCTTGATCCTTCCATCGTTGGACAACAAATCAAAGATCAACGGCCGCTCTGCACCGTGGTGGGCGTGGCGCCGGAAACATTTCGCGGCCTCTATTCCATCATTGACATGCAGGCCTTTCTGCCCATAGGGATGCGCACTCTGTGGAGTGATAGCGAAGACTTCTGGACCAAGCGCGACAATCGCCAGCTGAAAATATATGGCGTGCTAAAGCCGGGCGTCAGCAGACAGCAGGCGCAAACTTCGCTGGACGTGGTCATGCAGCGCATGGCGCAGCAATATCCTGAAGAAAAAAACTTTACTGCACGGATCTATCCCGAACGCTTCGCGCGTCCGGAGCCCGATCCTACCAACGGCATCGTTGTGGTCGGCGTGCTGTTCATGGTGCTGGCCGGCATGGTTCTGCTGCTGGCGTGCACCAACGTGGCCAACATCATTCTTGTCCGGGCGACTCACGAGGACGAGAGATGGCCGTTCGCGCAGCGCTGGGTGCGCTCGTATCCGCCTGATCCGCCAGCTCATGACGGAAAGCGTGTTGCTGGCCCTCGCCGGCGGCTTGTGCGGAATCGCATGGGCGCATGGGTAAGCCATTTCCTGAGCTCCATTCGCATCATCGCCCTGGGCAGTCCGCTGGTTTTTGATTTCAGCATGGACTGGCGTGTTTTCGCTTTTGGACTCGCCATCGCCTGGCAACCGGCTTCTGGTGGGCATGGCTCCGGCCATGCGAACTTCACGGACCAACCTCAGCCAGGTGCTGCAGGAAGGCAGCCGCGGCGTTGTTGCCGGCAGTGCCCGTTCACGGATGCGCAACAGCTCTGGTGGTGGTGCAGGTAGCCGCATCACTCATGCTGCTGGTGGTGGCCGGATTGTTTGTTCGCAGCGCGAAGAACGCTGAGCACATGTACCTGGGCTTTGATCCCTCGCATGTTCTCAACGCCACCGTTGACTTGCGCACCATGGGCTTTGACAAGCCAAAAGCGCGTCGCTTTTACCAGGACCTGGTTGAACGTGCCGACGCTTCCCGGCGTGCAATCCGCGACCATCGCAGCCAATGTGCCTATGGGCTATTCCAGTGATGCCGGCCGCTGTTTACATTGAAGGGCGTGCGTCCGCCAGTAAGGAAGATGTGCCGGTGATCGGGAACAACTCCGTGGACATTCATTACTTTGAGACCATGCGTATACCAATCCTGCGAGGGCGCGCGTTTACCGCGCAGGATAAGGAAAAAGCCCCGCAGGTTGCGGTGGTCAATGAAGTCATGGCGCAGCAAATACTGGCCCAACCAGGATCCTATCGGCAAGCGTTTCAGCATACGCGGCGCTGAAGGGCCGTTTATTCAGGTGGTAGGCGTGAGCAAACAGGGTAAGTACGGCAACCCTGGAGAAGACCCCAGAGCCTTTTTCTACCTTCCTGAAGAACAGAGCACACCGCTGGTAGCCACGCTGCAACTGCGTTCTTCTGTGCCGCCGGAGAATCTGGGGCCGCAGGTGGAAGCTGCTATTCACCAGTTGGCGCCGGGACTGCCTCTCTTCAGCCTGGAAACCATGGAGCAGTCTCTGGAAGGCGCCAACGGTCTCTTCCTCTATCGCATGTCTACGCGATTTTCCGGCGCGCTTGGTCTGGTTGGCCTGATGCTGGCCATGGTCGGCGTCTATGGAGTCATCTCCTACGCAGCCGCTCAGCGCACACATGAAATCGGCGTCCGCATGGCACTGGGTGCAAGCCGTGGAGACATCCTCAAGATGATCCTGCGTCAGGGACTCTTCCTGATCGGCAGCGGCGTAATCGCGGACTGGTTCTGACGTTCCTGGCCGGACGTGGCTTGAATAGTCTGCTGGTAGGTGTTAACGGCTCTGATCCAATGACCCTGGTGCTGGCGTCATTCCTGCTTGCACAGTCGGGTTCCTGGCTTCATTCATCCCGGCTCGCCGGGCGATGAACGTGGAGCCGTTGAGTGCGCTGCGGTTTGACTAAGTTTTTCTTCTCCCGAACGGACGAGTGATCCGCGACAGTCTTGAACTTCTTGGGTTTTGGATGTCGAGCTAAGAAATCGGAGCCCTACGTTCTCATTTGTCTTCAGGGTTCAAAGACCAAGCGGAGCGTGCATCCCTATAGACTTAAATGCCTTGGGCCTCGAATGTCGAGCACAGCAACGGACCCTACTTCTATTTTCTCCAGGGTGCAAAGCCCGAGCGACGTGATGGATCCCCAGTCATAACGTCTTCCGATGAAGAGACTTGGCCCTTCCCAGCGAACGAACTACCCAATAGTGAATGGACAGGCCCTCTAGCGGCGGGCCCAACTCTGATCACCTTTGTGATCCTTCGTGTCCTTGTGGTTCGGGTTGTTTGATTCGCGTCTATTCGCGGCCCACGTATTCTGGAAAACTCTCTGGAAAACCCGTCCCTAACTCCTCGATTCTGCGTTGACGTTCCACACGCCTATCGCTGACAATCCTTGCACGCATGTTGTTTTATCTCGCAGGTTCCATTGAATATTCGCCCGACCTGGCAAAGGCTGGCGTGCTGAAATCACGCCGCTGCTGGAATCGCTGGGTCATCAGGTGTATGATCCCGCGCTCGACGAGATGAAAAATCTCACGGAAACTGAAGTGCGCGAATTTCGCCCATGGAAAACCAGCGATCTTCATCGCTTTCAGCAGACCATCCGCAAGATCATTGCCTATGATCTCGATCTCATCGAACATCGTTGCGACGCGCTGGTCTGTTACTGGGACCAATATGCCGGACGCGGCGCCGGCACGCAGGGCGAGCTGACCTTCGCGCATCGCCTGGGAATGCCGGTTTATATATTTGCGCCATCCCGGTGGAACAGATCAGCGGATGGCTGCTGGGCTGCGCCACGAAGTGTTTTCGAGCGTTGAAGAATTCAGCGAGTTTATGAACAGCAAGCTGGCAGTGCTGGATGCGTGATTCTGATTTCGTGTTTGAAGCAAAGAGCGAGGCCGACTTGCGCGCCGAGCTCGCTGCAAGAGGGCCTGTTGATTGCGGCCAAAACTGCCCTTTCAAAGCGGTTTAGAGCGAGCGACAGTATTTAAGCCAGGAGTTTTCTAAATGAATGCGATGCGAGGAAATCTGGGCTGGATCGAAGTCATCTGTGGTCCCATGTTCAGCGGCAAGAGTGAAGAGCTGATCCGCCGTCTGCGCCGCGCGGAGATCGCCCGCCAGCGTGTGCAGATCTTCAAGCCGGCCATCGACGAGCGCTACTCGCGACCACATTGTCTCGCACAATGACACGCGCATCCATTCCATCGGCGTGAGCAACGCCGCCGAAGTGCAGGCCAAACTCGACGTGCGCACGGAAGTGATCGGCATTGATGAAGCCCAGTTCCTGGGTGAAGCGATGATTGATTTCGTGGTCCGTCTGGCTGAATGGGCAAGCGCGTCCTCATCGCCGGACTCGACACCGATTATCTCGGACGCCCCTTCCATCCCATGCCGGAGCTTCTCGCCGTAGCCGACGAGATCACCAAGACGCTCGCCATCTGCATGCAATGCGGCAACCCAGCCAAGCATACCCAGCGACTGATCGCCAGCGAAGATCTGATTGTGGTGGGAGCAACGGGAATGTATGAAGCCCGCTGCCGCCGCTGCTTCGAACCAAACCTGGCCGCCGACGAATGCAGCGGAAGAAGAAGGTTGAGTTGGTGGCGGCGCAGGCTAGGTAGCGTTGGGAAAGGCCTACCCACCGGAAAACTCTAAGCGAAAGAATGGATCAATAAGAACGCCAATGGTTGACTTTATCCGCAAGCGGCTTCAAGTTTTCGTGTCCTCTACGTTCAGCGATCTTAGACATGAAAGGCAAGCTGCTGTAGAGGCTATACTGACAGCTGGGCACATTCCTGCAGGCATGGAACTCTTCGCTGCAGGTGATGAGTCGCAGATGGAGGTTATCAAGCAATGGATAGACGAGTCAGACGTCTATCTACTGATCCTAGCCGGTCGTTACGGGAGCATTGAGCAGAAAAGCGGCAACGCATCCTCGAACAGATCGGTGCCGGCGGTATGGGAGTAGTGTTTCGCGCGCGCGATGAGCGCCTTCATCGCGATGTGGCGCTCAAGACGCTGCCCGAGTTGCCACTGTTGAGCGAATTGGTGCGGCGGCAGTTTCGTCGCGAAGCCTTGAGCCTGGGCAAGATTACCGATCCCCACGTCGCAATGGCGTTCGACTTCGCCCGTGACAACGGGATTGACTACCTCGTCACCGAATATGTCCCCGGCCTGACGCTCAACGACAAGCTCGCGGGGCATCCGCTCCCGGAAGCGGAAGTTCTTCAGCTTGGTAAGCAGCTTGCCTCTGGCCTCGAAGCCGCGCACAAAGAAGGCGTGATTCATCGCGACCTGAAGCCGAGCAACTTGAAGGTCACGCCGGATGGCCGGCTAAAGATTCTCGATTTCGGGCTGGCCTACGCGTTGAGAACTGAGACCACGGACGCGACCGTCTCGACTTCGCTTGCCGATACTTATGCGGACGCGGGGACGTTGCCTTACATGGCTCCGGAGCAGGTCAAAGGCCTGACGCCGGATGCGCGAGCGGATGTGTGGTCGGCGGGCGTGGTGTTGTACGAGATGAGCACGGGTGGGCGGCCGTTCGGCGATTTGAGCGGGGCGCCCCTGATTGCTGCGATCCTCGAACACGCGCCGGTGCCGCCTCGAGCGGTGAACCCGAAGATCAGCGACGGGTTGGAGCGAGTGATTCTGCGGGCGCTGCAAAAGGATCCCAAGGAACGTTACCAATCGGCCGGCGATCTTCGCATCGACCTCGCCAACCTGGCAACCGGGACGATGCCGGTCTTCCCGAGGCAGGCGCCCTCATCGAACTGGCGGCGTTGGTTGCCGATCATGGCAGCCGTTGTTGTACTCATCGGTGTAGCGCGGCTGGTGGCAGCGTCATCGAGGGGAGCCCTCCGTACCCGAAGGAAGGATGATGGCGGTTCTGCCGTTCGAATCGGTAACCGACGATGTGCCGACGAACGCTCTCGGTCTTGGGCTGACCGAGACCCTGACCGCGAAACTGGTGCAAGCCCTTGATGGAGGACATCTGCAATTGGTCTCCACGCGCGATCTGATCGCGCAAGGCGTAAAGACCCCCGATCATGCGCGGCGCGAGTTCGGCACCGACCTCGTGCTCGAAGGCAGCTTGCAACAGGATGGCGCGCGCATCCGCATCACCTGGAGTCTGGTGAATCCGCGTACCCATACTCAGATCGCCGCCAACACCATCACCGGGAACGCCGACGACATCTTCGGATTGCAGGACAACCTCGTCGATGAAGTGCTGGAAAAACTGCCGCAAGCGGTCGATCCCGAACGGCGACAGGCCTTGCTGGCGCGTCCCGATACGAAACCTGCCGCTTACGACTTCTACCTGCGCGGCCGCGGATACCTGGAGGACTACCAGCACCCTGACAACCTCGAACGCGCGATTGCGCAGTTCGAACAGGCAATTGCCGTGGATAAGAACTACGCACCTGCCTATGCGGCGATGGGACTGGCTTACACCACAGGCTTTCAATTGAAGAACCGGGGTAAGGATTGGCTGGACAAGGCCAAGACGCAATGCGAGCGCGCCCTCGCCATCACTCCGCAACTGGCGGAAGGGCACACTTGCCTGGGCAACGTTTATTTCTCCTCCGGGCAGTACGAGGAGGCGGTGCAGCAGTTCGAGCGCTCCCTCGATCTCGACCGCACTAGCGATGAGACGCTGAGCCTGCTCGCGGATGCGTATCAAAAGCAAGGCAAGACATCCGCCGCGGAAGATGCCTACCGCCAGGCCATCTCGCTCCGTCCTAACTACTGGGGCGTGTACAACGCCTTCGGCACTTTTTACTACAACCAGGCGCGCTATGCAGACGCAGTGGCGATGTTTCAGAAGGCCATCGAACTGGCGCCGCTGAACTTTCGCGGATACTCTAACCTGGGCGCAATTTATCTTCTGCTCGGCCGGTATGGCGAAGCAGTAAATGTTCTGAAACAATCCAGCGCTTTGCGTCCATCGTTTGAATCCTACGGAAACCTGGGGGCGGCTTACTTCTACATGCGGCGCTATCAGGACTCCGCCGAGAATCTGCAGCAGGCGCTAAACGATCGACGACAAAGACTGGTTGAACTGGGGCAACCTGGGAGACACGTTGTATCAGATTCCCTCTCGGCGCCAGGACGCGCTAAGTGCGTATCGCAAGGCAATTGACTTGGCGCAGACCCGGCTTGAGGTGAATGCCAAGGACTCTTTGCCCTGGCCTTTTCCGCGGACTACTATGCGATGGTGGACCAGGAGCAGCAGGCGCGTGAACATATGGCGCGGGCGCTCAAGATCGCACCGGCGGACGCCGATGTCCTGTTTCGTGCCGCGATTCTCCACAACCACTTCGGAGACACGGATAGGACGCTGGAATTTCTTAACAAGTCGGTGGCGGCCGGCTATTCCAGGACTGTGATTCGTGACACGCCGGACTTCGACCATCTGAAAGACGACCCGCGCTTCCGTGCTCTCCTGCCGAAGAGCTAGCTCAGTGCACATGAACGCCGGGATCTTTGCAGTTTCGTGCCGCCGTTCTGGATCAGGTCGTACGCATACCGGCACCAATTCGTCGTACGCCCAGCCACCGTAATTACAAGCGAAATCCCCGTTGACTTTCTGGCCTTGTCCGGTGGGGACCGTGTCGCGAAGAGAACGGCTTGCTGCTTAGGGAAATTGATTGAATAAGCGTGTGTAGTCGGACGGATCATTGACCCAGGTCAGGGTATCCCCTCTGGGGACTTGGACCGTGTCCGGATCCGCCGCGCAGTTCTTGATCGTCACCTTGTTCGCTTTGACCTCGTTGACCCTTCATGACATAGGCGGGACCGCCACAACCCACGATGCCAAGCAGCGGCGCTAACAGCAGCAGGTAAACACAGATTCTCAACCCTCTCATGGCTGTACCCCTTTCAGATGAACTTTTCCGGGGGAGCTGGCCCATTGACGACCAAGGATTGTGGTATTCGCGGGTGGCAAAGTCAAGGACGTTGGAGAATTCGGGGTAGAGGACGGGGTCGTTGGTCCTGGGTCGAGCGTCGTTGGTCGTTGGCCGTCCGTCGTTGGCCAATCCTATGGCTCAGCGGCGCGGGGATGAAGTCGGGCCGCTTGTGGTTTTGGGTTGGGATGGGGTCGTTGGTCGAGGGTCGTTGGTCGTTGGCCGTCCGTCGTTGGCCAATCCTATAGCTCAGCGGCGCGGGGATGAAGTCGGGCCCCTTGTGGTTTTGGCCAACTACCAACGACCAACGGCCAACGACCAAATGCCAACGACCGACTGCCGCGACTTTTCCCCTTACACCCGATTCGATTTACGATTGGACGAGAGATTGAAATGGGCAGACAGGTAGCTGTCGTGCTTTACGTGGTGGCGATGGCAGCCGTCATAGTCGGTGTAGATTTCGTGGTTCTTCAGAAACCAATTCTGGGAACGGCTGACAGTGAATATTGGCATTGTCTTGGTGTTCGCAGCTTTCTACTTGAGATTCCTCAGGCGTCCATGAACAAGGCGCGGCGCTTTCGCCGGGATTACGCCGATGCACCTCGACGAAGCATTCGCTGAAATGATGCGATAATCGCGATTTTTCGCGAAGTGCCGTGCAGCTCCCGCACGAGCGGGACGCTCGCGTTTCCACCGGCCGTGTGGGGCGGACACTCTTGTCCGCCGCCTTTGACGTTGACGTTGACTTCGACGTTGAAAATCTTCCCCGGCCTTGCGTCTCCCGTGCAGATCCCGCACGAGCGGGACGCTCGCGCCTACATTGGACCGTGTGGAACACTCTTGTCCGCCGCCTTCGACTTTGACATTGAAAATCTTTCCCTGCCTTGCCATGGCAAACAGGGCCGGTGCCCATGCGAAGCACCGCCCTTAAAGGTTCTCTTGAATGAAGCGCGGACTCACGTGAATGTCGAATTGTACCAGCGGTGAATCTCCCACCGCCTTGAAGCTGTGGATCTCGCCAGCCTTGATGACAAAGATGTCTCCCGGGCCGCCCTCGAAGGTTTCGCCGCTTACTGTCCACACTCCCCGGCCTTCACGGATGAACTGGATCTCGTCATAAGGATGACGGTGCGGACCCGGCCCTGATCCGGGTTTTCCATGGAACAGGAACACCGAAACTCCGGTGTTGCCCTGCTCAGCGCCGACAAACTCGAACGAACTACCAACAAAGGGCAAGTTCTCTTGACGCACGTGAAACATCTTTGGACACTCCTTTCAAGGTTCGCGATTGAATGCCAACTACCGATTACTAACGTCAGTTGAGCGCTGGTTTTTGGCTCCCTCGCAGGAGGCCCAGTCCCATATCCTTAAATCCACAAAACTGCTGAGCTGTATTCAGGAGGAATTGTGCCACATCGACCCGTTTCTATTTTGAGTTTCGCGTTAATAATGAACGCGACTCTCTGCGTGCTTTTGCTGAGCACGGCTTTTGCAAGCGACCAGATGAGCAATACTTGCAGATTCACGCGCGGTCCTCTGCAGGGTCAAACCCACACCCTTCCGAATCGCAGCGCCACGGCGGTCGGCTCAACCTGTTCCGACGGCCTTACCAGCAGCGGTATCTCTGTTCCCGACCCGAAGACTCCAGAAACCTCGCAGCCCATGAGCCACACCTGCAAATTCAATGTAGGACCTCTGCAGGGCCAAACGCATACATTTTCGAATCGTAGCGCGTAGAGGGTGGGCTCGACCTGTTCCGATGGGCTCACCAGCAGCGGAGTAGCGGTCCGCGATCCGGATGGCGAACATCTTCGGGGCGCACCAGCCACTCCTGCCGATTCACTCGTGGCCCTCTGCGGGGTCAGACCAGACGCTCCCCAACCAGAGTCCAACGAAGATTGGCTCGACTTGTTCCGACGGGCTCACCAGCAGTGGACTGGCGGTGGCAGATCCTTTTCGGTGACCTCGGCAGCTTTTTTCAGTTAACTGCTCGGGACTGATTTTCGGAGGGAACTCCGAATAGGGCCATTCCACTCGCGACTGTCCGTGAGAAGAATCCCGCTATGCGCTGACCGCGAGGCTCATCTGCTCCAGAATCGAGCGCGCTTCGCCGCTGATTTGCGGCCGCGGTAATGGGGCGTCCGACCACGATATAGGTTGCGCCGGCCGCGATGGCTTCCGCTGGAGTGACCACGCGGCTCTGATCTCCGTGATCTTTTCCGGCTGGACGCACGCCCGGGGTGACGATCAGAAAATGATCGCCCAGTTCGGCGCGCAGTTCGGAAGCCTCCAGCGCGGATGCGACCACGCCTTGACATCCGTTCGTGATGGCCAGTCCTGCCAGACGCAACACTTGGTCCACAACGCGTCCGCGAACACCGACCTTGTCGAGATCCTGGTCATCCATGCTGGTCAGCACGGTGACTCCGAGAACCATCAGCGCGGGGTTTACGCTGCGCGCGGCGTCGGCCGCGGCGCGCAACATCTTGCCGCCACCGCCGGCATGCACCGTGAGCATTCCGACTCCCAAGTTCGCTGCTTCGCGCACTGCGGCAGCCACTGTGTGTCGGAATGTCGTGATATTTCAGATCCAGAAAAACTCGTCGGCCGGAGGCGACCAGGTCGCGCACCACGCTGGGTCCTTCGGCGGTGAACAGCTGCATTCCGACTTTGTAGGTCAAGGCGGAATCGCCCACGGCCGCCACGATCTTCTGGGCGGCGGCCGCGGACGAAACATCCAAGAGCGACGATCAGATTTTGTCTGGGATCGTACATCTGATCGAAGTGTAAGGGATTTGCAGCGCGGCAGGCTAGTATTGCAGGGCAGCAGCCACCAACCGGGTCTGCGGCTGAGTCTTGGGCCTGGCTGCTGGTTTTCGGACGACGTCCAGGCGCACGCGCTGCAAGCCCTTGCGACTCGAAATGAAGCACGCGCGCGGTGTTGTAAGACAGATCGATGATGCGTCCCGGAACCACTGGTCCGCGGTCATTGATACGCACCACTACAGCCCGCCCGTTGCGCAGGTTGGTTACCCGCACCCAGCTACCCAAAGGAAGCGTGGGATGCGCGGCCGTCAGGTCGTACATGTTGTATGGCTCGCCGCTGGCCGTGGCTTTGCCCTGAAAGTAGTCTCCGTACCAGGACGCCGTCCCAATTTGATACGGTTTGGTCCGTGGCTACCTTGCCCGGAGTGACGTTATTTGCTGGTCTTTCCGGACTCCGAGCTGGTTGGTCGCTGAGCCGCCCCTAGGCTGGCGACCAGTAAAACGGTCGCCAGTGTATGAGCAATATGTCCTCGCATTCAGTCACCTCACATCGTTAAACAGTTCCACCACCTCGGCCAGGGATTTGACAAGGCTACCCGCGCCGGGAAGGCTGTCAACCCGGATTTTCCTGTAGCAAGATTATTATCTAGTAATAGATATCTCACGTAACATACTGTTAATCTTGACTAGATGCTACCCATATTGCTGTAGTCAATAGCCTTAGATGTTTATCAAATAGTAAATAACTCAACTCGACGGCGTACAGATGGCAATTATTACGTGCTCTTTATTTTCAATGTGGTTACGAGACATTACCTCAGTTTGCGTCTAGGTAACAATGCCGGCTCGAGAGATTCGAGCGTCTGCGGACAAGTCGCGAGCGAATCACTTCCGAATTTGCAACCGCCGCGGTTTCCATTACAGTTGCCCTATATGACCCAATCTCCGCCCGTGTTCTCACCATTGCCGGGTTTGACCCCTCCTCCGGGGCAGGGGTGACGGCGGACATCAAGACCATGCCGCCCAGGCTGCTACGGGGTCTCCTGCATCACGGCTTTGACCGTCCAGTCGACCGCCGGGGTTCGGCGGGTGGAAGCCGTCAGCCCGGAACTGGTGACTGAGACCCTCGAGGAACTGGCAGCCGACCTCGACAATCTCGGCGGTCCACATCGGCATGCTGGGCTCGGGAAGAGTGGCGCGGGCGGTTGCCGATTTTCTGGAGAAAGCCGGGCTTGCGCAACATGGTTCTGGATCCCGATTATCAAGTCGTCCTCTGGAGCGATTTGATCGACGCCAGCGGGGTGCGCCTGCTGATCGAGCGGCTGTTGCCGCTGGCAACCGTCATGACGCCCAATGTGGACGAAGCGGCGCGCTCTGACCGGCCTGCCGGTCACCAACCTCGAGCAGATGCGTGTGGCCGCCGACAAGCTTCACGACATGGGCGCGGCCAGCGTGGTCATCACAGGCGGGCACCTGGAAAAGGCGATCGATCTTTTGAGCTTCACCAGCCGAACGGGAGTCGCAGCAGGAAGTTTTCAAATCCGACCGGCAGCAGTCGAATTCGACCCATGGCACCGGCTGCGCGTTCTCCACCGCGATGGCCTGCCACCTGGCGCGCGGCCGGGGCTTGCCTGAGGCGGTTCTGCTGGCCAAGGCCTACGTAGCCGCCGCGATCACCAATGCGCACCCGCTGGGACGAGGCATCGGGCCGGTCCATCACCTCTACCGCATGCATCAGCAAAGGCGAGTCGTGATCAACGATCCGGAATCCGCGCAGTAGCCAGTGCGTCCGGCGTCATATTGTCATCCCGACCGGAGCGAAGCGAAGTGGAGGGACCTGCTGTTTTGTCATTCGGCAAGCACTTCGACATTCAAAATTTCTCAGGCGCCGGCATCAGCTCGGAAGCAGCCACGGATTTTGACAAGGCAGCGCGGGGGAACTGTTTAGCAGAGAGATCGATCGCGCCAGAATTACGAGCTAGCGCTTCGGGTCCGGCGACTTTTTTCAGCAGCAGGCCGGCGGCGAAGGCCGCGATCGCGCCCAACAGCCATTGCATCCGGTAGAGCTGGACCGCCTGAAAATCGTTGAAGGTCTGAACGCTGTAGATCATGCCGACGGCGACGCCGGCCATGATCAGGCAGACCATGCCGGCAAAGAAAGCGATCAGCGAGGCGGTGGATAGTCCCAGAGCGCGCTTGATGTTGTGGAACTCGAGGTAGAGCGTCCAGTGGGAGGCGCGAAGCGCGGCGCTTCACCCGGGAAGCTCCGCAGACATGGCAGAACAGCGAGCCGACCATGAACTCGGTGGCGCATCCGTCGCAGACGTCCACCATGCCCGGACGGGCGGCCTCGGATGCGGCTACAGGAGGCCGCCAAAACTCGTGTTGCGCTTCCCGCACAACGTCAGACATAGGACTACCCTCGCGTTTTTAACTTCGCAAGCCAGTAACCAAAAGCGAAAAAATCGTAACTCATTGAAAAGCCGACTTCTTTGCTGACTGAAGCACCGAGGCGACCTTGCTCAAGCCGAGCAAGAATTACCGTTGCACTAGGAAAGATGCGCCTCGAATGAGTTGGAAATTATGATGATTGAGGACGCTTATGAGAACGGGATTATAGCGCACGGATGTTCCGCGAAGTGGATGACTTTCTTGGTTCGCGGGCAATCCGCGCTTCGGGTAAACTAAAGTTCAACGAACCAGCGGTGAACAGAGCCCGGATCGAAAGCCAATTGTCTTTTCCCGTTCCCACACCGCGCGGCTCTGTTCCTGTTGTTGACTTCTGCTGGCGGCTCCGGCGGTTGCGGCCCCGCAGGCGGCTCCCGCTCCTGAGTCGCTGGCCTACCGTCCCCACGATCCGCTGAACCTGACCGCCTTCAACCACTTTTACAACCTCGACTACGACCGGGCGGTGCAGGAGTTCGAGCAGGTTCTGGCGCGGCATCCCGACGATCCTTTTGCGGTCAATCACCTGCTGACCGCGGTTCTTGTTCCGCGAACTCTATCGCATGGGCGTGCTGAACACCGGCGAGTACGCCAATGACAGTTTTATTTCCGCACCGCACCGTCCCGCCGATCCCAAGGTCAAGCAGCAGATTCAGGACCTGGTCGCCCGCGCGCTGCAGTTGGAAGAGAAGCGCCTGAGCGCGAACCCGAACGATGTGGACGCGCTGTACGCTCGCGGCGTGACTCGCGCCCAGTTCTCCACCTACACGGCGCTGATCGAGCGCGCATGGTTTTCGGCGTTGCGCAATGCGGTGGGGGCGCGCCGCGATCATGAACGCGTGCTCGAACTCTCTCCTCAACGCGTGGAGGCCAAGCTGATCGTGGGCGCGCACAATTACGTGGTGGGAAGCCTGCCCTGGGGAGTGAAGGCGGCGGCTTCGATGGTCGGGCTGGGAGGAAACAAAGACAAGGGAATCCAGTATCTCAAAGAGTGTGCCCAGGGAAACGGCGAGACCAGCGTGGATGCGCAGATCCTGCTGGTGCTGTTTCTGCGGCGCGAGCATCGCTACGACGAGGCGCTGCCCATCGTGCGCGGGCTGATTCCGCGCTTTCCGCAAAACGTGCTGCTGGCGCTGGAGGAGGGACACCTGTTGCGGGCGGCAGGCCGCAATCAGGAGGCGGCGGCGGTTTACCGCAAAATCTGGCAGGCGGGGAAGGACGGACAATATCCCGATCTGCACTATGAGATCGCCGCGCTGAGCCTGGGCGATTTGCTTGCGCAGCCAGAAGGATTATGGCGGCGCGGCGGCCGCCTATGAACTGGTGAGCCAGGTCCATGCAACCGGATCCTGAAGTGTTGCAGAAGGCCAATCTGGGCGCCGGAGAGATGTACGACATGCTGCAGAAGCGCGATCTGGCGCTGGCCAAGTATCAGGCCGTAATCGCCGACGGCGCCAGCCACCCCGCCGGCGGAAATCGCCCGCAAACGCATGAAAGACGCCTACCGGGAGTGATCCGTTGGATCACTGCGAAGGGAACCGTTCGAAGCTCCGGCGTCGTATCTAATGGTGAAGTGACGGGACCGACACCGGCTCGGAAGGAGATCGTATGTACTGCAACTATTGCGGCAAAGTGATTCAGGACGATGCCAACCATTGCGCCTATTGCGGCAAGCGGGTCGGGAGCGTCGTCGCCCGCAAGCGTCTGATCCGTCCTCGCGCCGACCGCAAGATTGCGGGAGTCTGCGCCGGGCGTCGCTGAATACTTTGATCTGGATGTCACCCTGGTGCGCGTGGTGTGGCTGATCACGGCGGTCATGACCGGCATCGGATTGCTTTCCTATCCCATCGCCTGGATCATCATGCCGGAAGAGCCGGCAGTCAAGGCCCGACGGGTCATCCAGCTGCGGATCTAGCTGGCCATGGCGAACTGGCCACGAATTTTACGCTCTTCGCGTCGAGAAAATGATTCGATATCAAAGAGCGGCGACGCTGAGATTGCGTACCAGATCCTGGGAACCGGCCGCCCGTCGTGCTGCTCCATCCTTTTCCGGCGCATCATGAATTCTGGCTGCCTGCGGCCCAGGCCCTGACTTCCCGCTATCAGGTGATCCTTCCTGACTTGCGCGGCCACGGCGACTCGGTCGCGGGCGAAGGTCCGGCCACCATGGAGAAACATGCCTCCGATCTCGCTCGCGTGCTCGATCATGCTCGAAGTGGGACGCGCGCCCTTCGCTGGAGTTTCCATCGGAGGCTATGTGCTGTTCGAATTCTGGCGGCGCTTCCGAGGACGGGTCGCCGCTCTGGCTCTGTTCAATACCAAGGCGCCGGCCGATTCTCCCGAAGCCAGAAGCAGTCCGTCTGCAAGCCGCCGCCGAGGTTCTGGAGCGCGGAACCGGGCCATTTTTCGAAAGCATGGTTCCCAAGCTGACTGGGCCAGACGACGCGGAGAGTCGTCCTGACCTGGTGGACGGCGCGCTGCGGATGATGCGCAAAATGTCGCCGGAAAACGTGGCGCAAGTGCAGCGAGGCATGGCCGAGCGCCCGGATTCCGTGCCCGATCTGAAGACAATCAACGTGCCCACGTTGCTCGTGACCGGGGATGAAGACGTACTCACCGGCCCTCCGGAGGCGGAGCTGATGCGGCAAAATATTCCGTGCAGCGAACTGAAAATCATCCGGCGAGCAGGCCACTATTCCCCCTGGGAGCAGCCGGCGGAAGCAGGGCAGTTGCTGCGCCAGTTCTTCGACTCGGTTTATGGGGCTTAGCAGTTTTCTGAGGCAGGCATCGAGGCGCACCTTAACGCATCGAGGCCCCAAAAGTGAGTTTGTAACAAACTGTTCAGGCGCCAGATTCTCATCGCTCGTAAACTAAAAAATCATCCGTGCGCCGACTCGCAGAATCAATAACAGGAACCAACTTCTCCTTCGAGGTGCTCGCATGCAACTCAAGCCCTTCCTGCTCGATGCCTGGCTCGACCAGTACGAACACGACATAGAATTCAACCTCGCTGCGAGCACCGGACCGACCTGGACCGTAAACGACATCCTCGCCCTCGCCGACGACGAAACGCGCCACCGCTTCCTGAACCACAACCTGGTCTACGGCCGCCCCGCCGGCGCCGACAGTCTGCGTGAGGCGATCGCTGAAATGCAGCGTGTCCCGGTAGAGGCCGTCCAAATCGTGACCGGCGCCTCCGAGGCGCTCGTGGCCCTGATGTGGCTGGCCGCCGAGCCCGGCGCGAACGTAATCATCCCGCTGCCTGGATTCACTACTTTCTCGGCGCTCCCGGAATCTCTTGGCCTGGAAACCCGCTTCTATCGCGTGCGCCGCGAGAACGGCTTCCGCATCGATCCCGACGAGATCAAGCGGCTCGCCGACTCGAAGACCAAGCTCATCCTGGTCAACAGCCCGCACAATCCCACGGGCGCGACCATCGGCGACGACGAAATGGAAGCCCTGCACGACTTCACCGCCGAGCGCGGAATCCAGCTGGTGAGTGACGAGGTCTACCATCCCATCTACCACGGAAGGCAAACGAAATCGGCGGCGCGCCTGCCGCACGCCACCGTGATCGCCGACCTGTCGAAGGCATTTTCGATTGCCGGCGTGCGCACGGGATGGATGATCGAGCACGACGCCCAGCGCCGCCAGCAATACTGGACCGCGCGCGCCTACTTCTCGATCTGCAACACCACCACCGGAGAAATTCTTTCGGAAATCGCAATCCGCAAACGTGACGTCGTGCTCGGCAAGACCCAGGAAGCCGCCACCCGAAACCTCAAGCTCCTCGAGCGCTTCATGGCGGAGCATCGCGACGTACTCGGCTGGATTCCGCCGCAAGGCGGCATGACCGCGTTCCCCTGGCTGGTGAGCGGAGAGAACGCCCGCCCGTTCTGC
Organism: Terriglobia bacterium; assembly: GCA_963824835.1. Taxonomy (GTDB): domain Bacteria; phylum Acidobacteriota; class Terriglobia; order Terriglobales; family Acidobacteriaceae; genus Angelobacter. Next base: position 23,220 of record CAWGRA010000013.1, read on the forward strand.
CAGGCCGCCACCGAGCGTGGAATCCTGCTGGCTCCCGGCGATTGCTTCGATGCGCCCTCGCATTTCCGCCTGGGCTTTGCCGCCGCCGGAGACAATTTCTCCAAGGCGCTCGACCGCTTCGGAGCATTCGTAAAGAGCTGGTCGGCGAAGATGGTCGCCATTTGACGATTACAGCCCGTGCAATCGTGTATTCATCGGCAGGAAGTATAGATTGCCGGAACAGGATGGCAAACAGGTTTGAAGTTAAAGTGTGGTGAATTGCGTTCCAGAATGGGAACCTTAAGTTGTTGTCGCTGCGCTCGGAAAGCAAGATTGCGGAAGCAGCGCACGATTTTCGTCGCCAGCAACACACCAAAACTCTGCCCGCGCATCTGATTTGATTCCGATCGAACAAAATCATCTCAGGAGTTACTCAATATGGCAGAGATTTTTCCCAGCAGCAGCGGCACCACAGAAATGGCTTTCTTTCGCAATTATTCAGACGCTCTTACCGCGATTTCAGAATTGAAAGATGCCGGCTTCACATCGAGTGAGATAGGCCTGGCCACATCGGCCAGCAGTTCCCTGGACCGGGACCTTGAGTGGCAAGGCGATACCGCAAGGTAACGGAAAAGTCGAGAGGGTATCCGCACAGAGTCCCGGCGACGCCCGTCTGACCGGGGCGCGTGGGAAAAAATCAAAAACTTCTTCACCGGAGAAGAAGAATCCTATAGTGGCGACGATACGGCTTACAATACGCTTTTCAGCAACTCTCCGGCGATGAAGATCGCGCCCGCTACTATGGATCAGGCCTGCAGGCCGGCGGAGCGCTGGTAACCGTGAGGGCTGACGCCACGCGGCTGGAACGCGCACGCGAGATTCTCTCCAGGAACAATGGCGACCTGCGTACCAGTGGCTTTGAAAATGAGAGATTCCAGACAGATCGGCCGGCGATGAACACCGAACGCGGGCCGACGAAGGCGAGCGCAGTCTCCAGTTGCGCGGTGAAGTGCTGCGCGCGATGAAAGAGCGCGTCCAGAAAGGCGAGATCCGGCTGCGCAAAGAGGTGGTCACGGAAAATCAAACCATCAACGTGCCTGTAAGCAGAGAGGAAGTAGTCGTTGAACGGGTTGACGCAACCGGCCAGACGCCTGTGAGCGGCGTGATCGGCGACGAAAAGGAAATTCGAATTCCGGTCTCGGAAGAGCGGGTCAACGTGTCAAAAGAGCAGGTGGTCACCGGCCAGGTCCGAGTTCAGAAGCGGACAGTCCAGGACACGGAAAAGGTTTCCGATAGCGTTCAGCATGAAGAGCTGCGCGTGGAACGAGAAGGAGATGTAAACGTTACAGACGAGTCAAATGTGAGCGACCAGCAGAGGAAGATCAGTGACCAGAAGAAACCGATACGCAAGAAACCGGCAGCTTAAAATGAGTATTGATTGAGCAAAGCCCACCTTCAGGGTGGGCTCTTATTGCGTATCGCGGATTTCAGAGAGGTTTAGGCCGTGGCAGATTTGCTCTGAATGGTTCGGCCGCGCATGGCGACGTAAGCCGCTGCTGCGATCAGGATGAGACCTCCGCCGCTGGTGAGGAACAGTGACGCGTATGCCCATGATCGTTGGCGAGGTATCCGGAGAGCAGCAGCCCGAGCACCTGGGAGAGGGAGATGAGTGACATGAAGGTGCTGCTGACGCGTCCCATGAGCGGCGGCGGAGTTTCCTGCTGGGACATGGTCTGCGCCGGAATGAGCACGAACGAGATGGCAAAGCCCATGAGAAATGTACTGATGGCGGCAAAAGCGGTAAGGCGGATAGCGCCAAGCAGGGCCGCGGAGAGTCCGAGTCCGAACAGGCCGCCGAGGACTACCTGTACGCGCGAGAGCCGGGTGAGTTTGGGAACAAGCTGTGCGCCGATCATGAGCCCGATGCCGACCATGGCGCTGATGAGGCCGAAGGTGAATGGGCCGGCATGCAGAGAGTCGCGGATATAGATGGAGATGAGCGGGCTGAAGGAACTGAGCACGAACATGGCAACACCCATCGCGACGAAAACGAACGTCAGGCCGCTGTGGGTGAAGATGAAGCGGTTGCCTTCAAGAAAATCCTGGCTCAGCGAACTGAGGTTTTTTCGCTGGCCTGGCGCTGCGGCCGCAGGATGATCAGGCTGGAGATCATGAAGGCGGAAAACAGGAAGCTGGCGGTATCGATATAAAAGCAGGCCTTTTCACCCAGCGCGGAGATGAGTGATCCGGCGGCGAATGGCGAGAAGAGTCGCACAATGTAGAACGCCTGCATCATCATGGTATTGGCGGCGAGCAGGCTGTCCATGGGAACAACGGTACGCGTGGTGACGGACTGCGCTGGAGCAAAGAAGCTGGATACGGTGCTGAGGATGGCGAAGATCACGCAGATCTGGCCAACGTCTGTGACAAAGACCAGCAGAGTGATGAGCACGGCGCGAATGATGTCACTGGCGATCATGACGCGCTTGACGTTCCAGTGGTCAACGAAAACGCCGGCAATGGGACTGATGATGGCCAGCGGCAGCACATAAGCGATGGTGACGGCCGTGACCTGCACCGCGGTGCCATGCAGCTTGAAGGTGATCAGGCTGATGACGCCGAAGAGGGCGAGGAAGTCGCCAAAGATGCTGACGAACTGGGCCAGCCAGAGCGTGCGAAAAGGCTTGTGCTGAAGAATCGTCTTCTGCGTGTAGGCGGATGCTGTGGGTGAAGTGGCCATTGGGGAGTTGGTCCTTACCGTGATTAGTAGCTTACCTGAAGCGACGGATTTGGGTGATTACCAAGGCCGTATTGCGAATACCGGTCCGACTCGAGAGAAGGCTGGGACTGGCAGCCGAGCGGCAAGATGGAGGAGAAAAGCTCAGTATGCGCGAGGAGATATTCTTAAGAAGCAGGCGTGTTACATTAAATGCATTATTGGAATTTTTAATAATCGAGTGCATCGTCACGGTGTAAGTAGTTGAAGAAAAACAGGTGCAATTAAGTATATGTACCAATGGCCATGTGCAATTAGAATCAGTACACTCCCTTGGTTATAGGAAACGAACCCCAAATGGATCCAGTTCCAGCGGCCTCCCTCCTGTTGGTAGTAGCCACCGAAGCCGCGCTTCGCCTCCGTTTAGATTGGCTGGAGCGAGCCGGCTACAAAGTAAGCCCTGCCGTCAGCCTGAAAGACGTTGAACTGGCATGCCACGCGCAGGCGTTCGACATTATTCTGGTGGCCGACGCGGTTGAACCGAGAATGAAAAAAGCCATCGGCCTGACGGTGCGCCATTTCTTTCCGCGTGCTCCCATCCTGCAAATGGGACGAATCCGCCCGGACATCGATGGCGATTGCTTTGTTACCGGCGATTCCCGCGAAGACCTGCTCAGTTCAGTGAAAAAGATCCTGCGGAATGACGATATTCCGCCCGCTGCGCTATAAGACCGTTCTCAAAGCGCAGACGAAATGGCCTGTGCACGAAATAAAAAGGGACCCTCTGAATTGAAGGTCCCTTTGCTGCGTTTATCCCGGAAGTTACTTCGCAGATCTATCGCGGCAATTCAGGCGTATGCATGGTGGCTGATTTGCTGGTGCCGATGGCGTCACCACTGAGGACCAGTTCCACACGACGGTTTTGCTGGCGTCCTTCGGCGGTGTCATTGCTCGCGACCGGCGCAGTTTTGCCGAGTCCACGGGAAACGATGGAGCTGTCAGCGAATTCCCTGCTGGACAAGGTAGTTGCGAACGGCTTCTGCACGCTTCTCAGAAAGCTGCTGGTTGTATTCGTCGCCGCCGACGGAATCGGTATGGCCTTCCACTTCCAGATGCAATCCGGGATGCGCCAGCACGATGCCGGAAACTTTCGCCAGGCGTTCACGCGCTCCGGGCAGAAGCTCAAAGCTTCCGGTCTTGAACAGAACGTCTGACATGTTGGCGATCAGTCCGCGCGCTGTGTCACGCGTGGAGAGAACAGCGTTGAGCTGGGCAAGAAGCTGTGCGCGAAGGTCGAGCTTTTCTTTTTCCGCCTGCGCGCGCAGACGGTCAGCTTCGTCCGCGGCTTTGTGGGCTTTGTCGGCTTCCACCGCAAGCTGCTGTTGCTGTGCGATGGCCTGCGCCTTGGCGGCTTCAGCTTCAGCCGCGGGCTTTTTCCGTGTCCTGGCGGGCTTTTTCCGCTTCCTGCTTCATGCGCATGGCTTCAGCTTTGGCCATTTCAGCCTGCTGGCGGGCATTTTCCGCTTCCGCACGGCGTTTGCTTTCCGCTTCAGCATTGGCGCGGGCCAGCGCTTCACGATCTTCCGCGGCTTTTTTATCAGCCGCGGCTTTGGCCTGGGCTTCTTCTTCGGCCTTCTGCTTCACGGCCATCACGCGCGCTTCTTCGGCGGTGCTCACGGTTTCACGCGCCAGGCTGTCAATGGTCCCTTTGTCGCGCTTGCGCGTGTACGCTTCTTCGGCGGCGCGCAACTGCTGGTCGGCCTTGGCGATGATGGTAGTTGGCGTATTTGTCCGCGGCGGCAATGTGCGCGATGCGCACGGCATTGCGGGCTTCAAACATCGAGCGCGGCGTCTTGCGATCGATACCGAAGATGGCGTCCTGAATATGTGTGTTGGTGGAGGAGTAGGTTCCGCGACCCAGCAGCTCATAGCGGGCTTCAATATTTTCCTGGCGCGAGCCGGCGGGAATCATGTTCTCCAGCACCACCATGTTGCCCGGCTGGTTCACCGCGAAATACGGCTCGGCCGTGACGATCATGCCAAACGTCTGCATGTCTGTGATGGCTTTCACGTGCGCGTTGTTGTGGTCAAACACCAGTTCGCCCAGATTCACGGCGCGGCCTTCCGGAGAAATGGCCCACAGCACCAGGCTCAGATATTCCAGGCCGAACTTGGTGGGATCGTCAAGGTTCTCAAACTTGGCGTCAATCTCCACGCTGCTCTTTTTGCCCGCGACTTTGGCTTCGCCAATGGCGTTTCCCATCAGCTCAGTGCCGTGGAAATCTACCTTCACGTCATTACCGCGCAGGCGGTAATTCACTGCCTTGGTGGTGCGCGTAACGGGATTGGCTGCAGCAGGTGCGTTCTGGGCTGCGGCGCTCAGCGCGGACAGGCCGGCCAATGCGATAAGAGCCAGAAACTTTCTCATGGCAAGGTCCTCAACTTCCGGGAACTTGAAGTTCCCCCAAACTTTGGTGGATTGCTCCGCTTAACTTTATGGTGTTGCGTGGACTTATGAAAAGAAGCACTTCGTACAGGGTAGTTGATAGTACTTTCGTGCCAACTATCCGCTTGCAACGTGGTTACAGAAGACACGATGCACCAAATCCACAATGGCGCGAAGCATTCCAGCGCGAGATAATGTTCAGCGACCGATCATCAGCGCACAAGATAAATCAGGAAAGGAACAGCATGCAGCACAAAACACTCGCGATCGCCGCATCCTTGTTGTGTCTGGTTGTAGCCGCGGCCTCACAACCAGCAGGACAAGAGCAAGCGTCCCAGCCCTCCGGCAAAAGCCGAGGTTGCGCTGAAAGGAAAGACCATCACCATTGACTACAGCCGGCCTTTCGCGAAAGGAAGAAAGATCATTGGAGGCGTTGTGCCTTTCAATCAGGTCTGGCGGACCGGAGCCAATGAGGCCACAACGTTCACTACGCCGATCGATCTGACCATAGGCGACGCGAAGGTCCCGGCCGGCACATACACGCTGTATTCACTGCCTTCTGAAAACGGCTGGAAGTTGATCATCAACAAGCAAACCGGCCAGTGGGGCACGGAATATGACCAGAAACAGGACCTGGCTCGCGTGGACATGCAGTCTGCAAAGACGGCCCAGCCGGTGGAGCAATTCACTATTTCATTTGAAAAGAAGGGTGAGGACGCAGCGACTCTGGTCATGGAGTGGGAAAACACCAGCGCGTCCAGTTCCTGTGAAAGCTCAATAGTGAAGAAGTTCTGGCGGAGGGTGGGGAAAGCTATTTAGAGAAAGAGCAGTAGAGAGAAAGTGGCAGGTTAGTGGTCGCAGCCGCCGCCGCCAGCTGGCACTGAGAAAGCGCCCCCACCCGTGCCGTTACCATCCTTCATGATGATCTGCCCGGACGCATCACTGCTGAAGGAGCATCTTCCGGAAACGCCGCTGGATTCGGGCGTTGCCGTGAGCGTGTAGCCAGCCTGAAGGCTTTGAGCCATCACCAGTCAGGTCGAAAATGTATCCGGACTTCAAGCCGGCAGCCAGGTTTTCATCCATCAACATGCAGGAGTTTGTTTTGCCGACTCTGGTGCAATCAGAGCCGTTCGGCCCAAGTTTAGCCAGGCTGTCAGCAAAGCCTTCATCAGGGTAAGCGTCCTGATACATAAGCTCAGCCGTGCGCACGGCACGCATGGACGAGATGGCTGATGCTTCATTGGCATGCATGCGCGCATGCACAAGGCTGGGAATCGCGATGGCCGCGATCACCAGAATCACCATGACCACCACCATCAATTCCACCAGCGAAAATCCTCTGCGTGGACGGATCCGAGCCATCGCGTTTGCTTACCTGAGACATAGAACAAAAGTAACCTTAGAAGGAGTACTCAGGATACCCTAGAAATCCAGCTTCTCACACCAATTTAATTTCGCGTTAGACCGGGCAGTTCCCAAACTTTTCTTAACATTTGGCGAGGGGGCCTGAAGTTAAGTACTTTGAAATCAATGTTCCTTGCTTTTTATCCCTTGAATACAAACGTAACAATCGGCAAAAACCCTGAAAGCTGGGGCAATTTTGGCCCGGCTGATCGCTCAAAAGGAGTGCTGCGAAGGTAATTAGAAGACACCCAGGGCGGAACCTAGGCTGCGGAAAAATCATCGCCCGCCGCTATCTGCTTCAACACGCCATCGCCCGGAAGCAAGGTTGGCTATGCGGCTTGTTCATCCTGCACCGGTTCAATGGCCATGGAAGTGGAAGGCAAAAAGATCATGAAGCAGGTTCCGTGGTGTGTTTCCGCGTGACTGGAGCGGACGTTAATCTCACCGCCGTGCTTCTGCACAATCCCCTGACTCACCCACAGGCCCAGTCCTGTCCCTTTCGTTTCCTTGGTGCTGAAGAATGGCTCAAAAATGCGCGGGATGTGTGCGTCCGGAATCCCCGGTCCATCATCGGCGATGGTGATCTTCACTCCATAGCGGTTATGACCATCATGCCCATGTCTTATGCGAACAGAGACTTTTCCTCCCTCTCGCACGGCCTCCAGCGCATTGGTTAGCAGGTTAGAAAATACCTGGCGGAGTTCGGCGGGAAACGCCTGCATCTCCTGCACCGGACCATATTCCTTAGCAAGACAATGCCATGCGCGGCGATCCTGGTCTCCTGCGCAGCCAGGACTTCATCCAGCAACTGCGGTATGTACACGCTTACCGGCGCGGAAAGCTCGCGATAGAAGCCCAGGGTCTGTTTGGTGATGTGAACAACGCGCGCCAGTTCGATCTCCGCCGTGCGAATGTAGTCGAGCGACTTTTCCGGCATGCGCTCAGCCGTTCGCAAAATGTAAAGCGCATTGGTCACGGCAGCCAGAGGGTTGTTGATTTCATGGGCAATGCTGGCCGCCAGGCGTCCGGTTGCCGCCAGTTTTTCTGATCCACGCAAGGCCTCTTCCGCCAGCCTGCGCGCTGTGACATCCAGTGGCCACGCCGAGCATGCGAACCGGAGTTTCGGCAATCACCACGGTGCGACCGCGCGCTTCCAGCCAGTGCACGCTCTTGTCCGGAAATATCACGCGATATTGCACTTCATATTCGCCGTTGCGACGCATGGCATCCGTGATGGAATTGTGGACCTGCGGACGGTCACCGGGATGTATGCTCTCCATCCAGGTTTCATATTTTCCGTCAAAGGATGCGTCACCCAGCCCGTGCAGCCGGCGCAGTTCGTCTGACCAGACCAGCGCTCCGGTTTGAAGGTCCCACTCCCAGATTCCGATGCCGACATACTGCTGCGCCAGTTCCATGCTTTCCTTGCTGCGCTCCAGGGCATCCTGTGTCCGCCGGTTTTCCGCGATCTGTTCCTGCGTGTCCCGGTACAACCGGCAGTTATCAATGGCCACGGAGGCCATGTGCGTTAACTGGACTAGGATGGCTTCATCATCGGCGGAAAACTCGCCATTAGTTTTTTGCGTAAGCTGAATCAGGCCAAGATTGCGGCCGTCGCGCGTAAGCAGTGGCGCCGCCAGCCATCCAAAGCGCGTTGGCTCGGCTGCTTTCATCACGTACCGCCACGTGCTTGTGCCTTTGCTTCCAGCATTGAGACGCACCGGCGTATTGAGATTACAAGCCAGGGCAAAAACTTCTGAGCTCTCCTGCGGAAATTGAAATGCCGGTTCGCCATCTTGCAATGAAGCGCAGGTGATGCTCTGGTTCCAGGCGCCCCGCGCCAGCAGCGTGGTGTAGGCGTATCTTGCCCCGATGATGTTTCGCGCCTGATCAGTGATTACCTGCAGCAGTGAATCCAGCGCCAGTGAAGAGTTGATCTGCACCGCGGCCTCGGCCAGTGATCGCAACACTGCCGTCCGGCGCTGTTCCGCCGCCAGCGTATCCAGTGAATTGCGATACAGCCGGGCGTTGTCCAGCGCGTTTGCCGCCTGGCGGGCATAAAGTTCAACCAGCCGTGACTGCCGGTCATTGGGCGAGTTTGGCTTGCGGAAAAATGTCACCACCACGCCCAGCGCTTCGCCGCGCACGTTTACGATTGGCGTACTGAAAACTGATTTGAACCCAATCTGCTCCGCTGCATCCATAAACGGAAAATACGTTCCCGCCACGTCAATGTCTTCAATCAACACCCGATGTTCGGGAGAGAAAAATGAAGCCGGCAGGTCTCCGAATACCTTGATCTGGTCAGCGGTAAACCCGGTAAAGGCCTCCACGCGCAACTGGCGGCTATTGCGCTCGGGCAGCACCAGCATCATGGCCAGCTCTGTTTTCAGGAGACCGGCTACGCTGGAAAGCACATCATTGAGCAGGCGCTGCAATTCAAGACTGCTGGAAAGCCGTACGCTGAGATCGTGAAAACGCTTCAGGTCCGTGCGTTGTGATTCCAATTCATCGCGCAAGCGCGCAAGATCAGAGCTGAGCCTTCCTGCCAGCATCTCCGCTGCCGACCACTTCTCTCTGGCGTAGCCCACAATGAGTGCAACCATGACCAGCAGCAGCGTCCACAGAAGTGCATTGTTTCGCGGTACTCCGGTCTGAAAAAAGGTGAGATAGATATTGAGTGCTGCGGCATTCAACGCTATACCGGCCATCGCCATGGGCATGCCGCCAATCGCGGCGGACAAAAATGCAGCGGCAGTAAAGAACACTCCCACGCCAGGATGGAAGAAAGGCGAACTAAAACTGGCCATCAACCATGCTGCTATGGGAAGTAACAGAGTTACTATCCATGCAGCAGTTCGCAGACGCGCCATGGGGGAGGAAGGCAAATCTGGATCTCCGTTCAAAAATGTAATCCGAAGGGACTTGTCAGCCAGCCCGAGCATAGCACGCAATCTTCACAAAATTGCCGAGTCATTGGTCGTAGTTCATAGGGACAGTATTAAGGTTGTCCCAATTTCAGGCTGCCGCTTCCGGATTTCTGCCGGAAAAGCGCTGCAAACAAAATAATTAGAGATAACTAATGTTGCCGCCAAGGCAAACAAAACCAAGGCTGGTAGAAGGGGTTGGGTTAAGAGGTTTTCATAACATTATCAAGCCACGCCTTATGCCCTGACTTACGGCTTCAGTCCTGCTTCCCGCGCTTAGCTTTGCCAAGATGGAACTGGTATGGAATTTCACCGTGTGTTCAGAAATTCCAAGACGAGCAGCAATCTCCTTGTTACCCAGGCCACCACTCATCAGACCCAGCACTTCTCTTTCACGCGCCGTCAGATGTTCCAATTCATCCGGCGAATCCAGCAGCGATGGAGCAGAGCTGCCCAGCATGCGTGCCGATGTCGGGTGTAAAAGCACATACCCTGCGTCTGCTGCTTCAACCGCCAGGGCAATTTGATCTCTGTCGGCATCGCGCGCGATGATCGCGTTCACTCCTTCGCGTAAGGCGTTCCGTACCCAACTCGGCTCAGGATCGTCCACCATGGCAACGGTTCCGGTTCCGCCAGGAAATTCCTTCAATTTCCGCAGAAAATTGTACGCAAGATAAATGCGAAGTAAGATCGGCAATAAGAATATTGGCGTGACTCGGACCAACCAGTTCCGCAAATCGATAAAGGATGCCGTCCCCGCCACAATCCATTTTTTAGCGCGCCCGCTTCGCGAAGCAATCGCACAAGCGAAGAGCGGCTGGAAGCAAAAAGAACTGTGGAGCACAGGCACTCCACCCTTGCCTCTGCCTGGCGGACTTGCCGCCTCTGTGTTTCTCTGTGTCCTCTGTGGTGAAAGCCGTTCAAGCGACTATCATCTAAAGGAAGAAAAAGTTTGAGAGCAAGCAGCGGATAGTGCATCCGCGCCACGTGACCTAGACTTGGGTCCAGTGGAGATCAATATGCAAACTACGACCAATACCGGGCTTCGTTCCAAAGAACATCGCTGGGCGCTGGTGCAGTCGCGCAATCAGCAAGCTGACGGCGAATTTGTGTACGCCGTGAAGTCCACGGGGATATTCTGTCGTCCTTCGTGCCCCAGCCGCCGTCCGCGGCGTGAAATGGTTGAGTTTTATGACAATCCCGCCCTGGCACAAAAAGCCGGTTATCGCGCCTGCCTGCGTTGCGCGCCGTCTGAACGCAACTCACAGCTCGCGAAAATAGAGGCTGCGTGCCGGTTCATCGAACAGAATCTTGACAGCACGCTCAGCCTTGATCAGATCGCCGGCCACGTCGGCCTGAGCCCCTTCCATTTCCAGCGACTCTTTAAGAAGAGACTGGGAATCAGTCCGCGGCAATATCAGCAGGCGCAGCGCTCCGGCAAATTCAAACAGGCCCTACACAAAGAAGCGCGCATCACGGATGCGATCTATGAAGCCGGTTACGGTTCCAGCAGCCGCGCTTACGAGTCAGGATCAGACCAGCTTGGCATGACGCCAACCGCTTTTCGCCGCAATGGCCAGGGCATGAACATCAGCTACACCATTATTTCTTCGCCTATGGGCAAGCTGCTGATTGCCTCCACTGAACGCGGCTTGTGCGCGGTGCGCTTTGGAGACAGCGACGCTTCCCTGCTGCGCGAGTTACAAAGTGACTTTCACGCCGCCAATCTTCAGCGGCGCGATAGCGAGCTTAAGCCCGCCGTTGCCAGCGTTAAATCCCTGATGGCTGGAATGAACATCAGCGGCGACATCCCGCTTGATATTCAGGGCACCGCCTTTCAGCAGCGCGTGTGGAATGCTTTGCGCCAGATTCCGCTGGGACAGACCCGCAGCTATACGGAAGTGGCCCAAAGCATCGGCAGCCCGAAAGCTGTGCGCGCCGTAGCCAATGCATGTGCCTCAAATCCCGTGGCCCTGGTTGTGCCCTGTCATCGTGTAGTGCAATCGAACGGCAAGCTGGCCGGCTATCGCTGGGGCGTGGAACGCAAAGCCGCGCTGCTGCGCAAGGAATCGCAAACGGTAAATGTCTCTGTACGATGAACATCACCGTTCACAACGCGTCGATTTTCGTTCAAGTTCAGGGTTCCGGTGAGCCAACACTCTTTCTTCACGGGAACCCTGACTCCTCCTTGCTGTGGCGAGGAGTGATCAGTGAAGTTCAATCGCGATTGCAATGCTTCGCGCCCGATCTTCCCGGCTTTGGCAGGTCTGAACTTCCCGCCGGCTCGAAGTTCTCTCTCGAAGAGATGGCCCAGTTTATTGATGATCTGATTTCCGCATTGAAAATTTCCGGACCTTTGAATCTTGTTGTCCATGACTTTGGCGGTATATACGGACTGGCCTGGGCCGTGAAGCATCCCCAGCGGGTGCGCCGCATGGCCATTATGAACACCAATTTTTTCTCCGATTACAAGTGGCACATATGGGGAAAGATCTGGCGCACATGGCCGCTTGGCGAGCTCAGCATGGCGACTCTGACGTGGCCTGTTTTTTATTTATCCATGCACAAGGCGTCGCCGCAGTTGACTCGCGAGCATCTCCGCGAGACCTACAAGCTCTTCACCCCTGCCGTTCGCAAAATGGTGCTTCAGCTTTATCGTGCTACCGAACCAAAAAATTACGAAGGCTGGCAGGACCAGCTTCTGCAAATTACGCGCAAGGTCCCGGCCTGCGTCCTGTGGGGTGATCGCGATCCTTATATAGCCCCGGCCTTCGCCGAGCGATTCGGCGCACAGAAAATCTGGCACTATCCCCGCAACGGTCACTGGCTTCCGGCTGAAATTCCAAAGGAGATAGCAGCCAGATTGCTGGAATTTTTCATCCAATAGCTGTTATTGTGTCGCTCCGCGCTTTTTGAAGCCATTCCTATAGAATGGTGCGCGCTGCAAGTTGTCGTCACTTTTAAAGAGGGCCCCACATGCGCAAAGTGTTCCATTTCTCCTCACCCAAAGAACGCTATAAAAGTGATGCTGCTGTTGTCTGGTGCTATGACCACCGCTTCAGCCTGGTCTTTACCAAATTGCTGGAACGGATGGGAATCAGGAATACTGACCCGATCCGCGTGGCGGGCGGCGCCAAAGTGCTGGCTTCTCCAGACAACATCCAGGACCGCCAGTTCGTCCTGGACCAGATCCGCACCTCGATGCGCCTGCACGATACTGATACCGTGGTCCTCATGGTGCATTCTGATTGCGGCGCTTACGGCGGCCTGGCTGCATTTGATAACGATCCTCATCGTGAAGCGGAGAACCATCGCCAGGAAATGCATAAGGCCGCGGACGCCCTCAAAGCCGAATTACCTCAGATCAAGGTCAGAGCTTTCTTCGTTGATTTTGAAGGCGTGTGGGAAGCCGACATCAGTGTTCCCTTTGAAGCCTCCATTGCCGGAGAAAAAACCGCCTGACGCTGGTACATTGAGCAGAGACGTTGTAATTTAGTCTCACAATGTTTCACGGCTTCCAGGGCGAATACAGATGGCTTGAATCGGTTGTCACACGGCATTGATGACGTGTTGCGGGTCTGCCCGGATGTTGCCGTCGGGAAATCTTGGGCGGTGACGGCTTTTGATGAGAAAAGACTCAAGGCTGTAGCCGATGAAAGTTTGCAGAGCTGGCAGGTCTCCGGCTCGGCCCTGCTGGTTCCGCCTATTGAAGATATCAGTCACGCGCCATCTGACATTTTCCATGAGTGGTACACCTTTCCTGATGCCGTGCCTCAGCGCAAATTCCATACATTTGTTTGCCATGACTGGTTCACGCTGGGCCCTGCCGCAGCCAATCGTTTCCAGGCGCGAAATGTCTGGGACTTCAGGCGAATGCAGCGACTCTTCTGGCAGGAAATGGAAGCCGCGGCCCCTGAAAGCTACATCGCCTGCAGAGAGCGCCTGATCTTCGCCACCAGGAATCCTGCTTATTTCAGCATTGTTCTGCGCGCATTGGGCGGAGCTCCCATTAAGACCGGCAGCACCTAGGCCCCACGCCACAAAAAATAGATTCCTTGAAACGAATGCTGATTCTTCCCCATTACCACGTTTAAAGGCTATGACGGCGGTTATGCTCGATTTTCATGGTGTGGAGCCGAGTTGCTGCTAGAATCGCCGGGCTGCATCCGGTTTACTGCACGCAGGCCGCCAGCGAAGCGGCCCGTCAATGATGTATCGGAATGCACAGGAGAGAGAATGACGAAGCTTGGTTCCTCTGGAACGAATTATGGAAGAATCCACGCAACACGAACCCCAGCGACCGCCGCTAGAATAATCGCCGCGATTGCCTTTATCATTTTAGCCAGCGTCTCAATGACGGCGCAGATCAAACCGACAGGCAAGATTAGCGCGGATGCACGGCGCAAGATTCCGGAAGCGAACATTATCAGAAGGCCCACGGTCAGGGCCACCACGCTAAACCGCAGCATGGTAGAGACCTTGAGCCGGCCGCCTATCGCGTTTAAGGCATTTGAGATGGTGGATCCGGCAACCAGAAAACCGATTCCGCCGACCGCCATACTCACATTGCCCAACGGCAAAAGACCAACGGCTAAACAGTATTATGACGAGTTGAACACGTTCGAAAAGTGGCTGTCAGAGCACGGCTATTCATTGCGTACAAGCAAGCCGGGAACGCCGGTGGTACTGCATCAGATAAAAATCAATCGCAGTGCATTGCAGCGGCAGGTTCAGCTCGCCCCCAAGCCGACCACCCTGCTGAAGAGAACCGACCTGTTCGTGAGATACAGTGACAAGAACCTGACCACCCTCCAGCCATTGCGTTTTGACAAGAACCTGATGGTCTCAAGGATGCCGCGGAATTTAGATAACAATAGGATCGCGGAAGCGAGCAAGGTTATTACTGCAAACGGCGTCCGGGGAGCGCAGCGCGATGGCATGGTGATCAACAGCCCCGCGTTGAGCCAGATTGCGAGACTCAAAATTAATCCGCCCCCGCCGCCGGCCCCCGGTCCACAGTGCCAGCATATCCACGACGACCGCCCTTGGAACTGGGATGTGGGTGATCCCAGCACCTTTCATGCCTACGTGAACGGCACACTTTCGCTGACCGGTGATGCTTGCAGGCCTCCCGACATGCAAAAACTTGAGACCAACCAGAGCCATTTCAACGTGACCGCTGAAGGCAAAGCGGGCGGGGAAGTGTTTGGCATTGGAGGCGATCTCTTACGGGTTACCAGTAACCTCGGCGGGAATCAGGCCACGAATACGGTAACAGCCGGGATGGGAGTCTTTGTCCTGGGAGTAGATATTCTCAACATCAACAAGTCCGCAACCGGGCATTGGGGCATAGATGACCAGATTTCCAAGGGCTTGGATTTCAGCACCAGCCTTCCCCCTATACCCGTGGGACCGTTTGACATTGATGTGACCATTGGTGCGCGAGGAGAAGCAGGCTTTCATTACGGCATCTCACTGGTCCCCAACAATCTCAGTATCTCCGGAGGGCCGTTTGTTCATAGCAGCGTTTATGCTCAAGCCGGCCTGAACATTATTGTGGCCGAAGCCGGAATGGGTGTAACCCTGACTCTGGTTAACTGGGACATGAACCTGAATGGCAGCGTCGGCTATGGATGGTTGTTCAAATTTTTTGTCACCGACGAAATCTATGTAGATAGCAACCTGAATTTGCTCTCCGGCGGCGTTTATGTCTATGCCAAGGTGGTGTACCCGTGTTTTGGCTTACCTCCGTGGTGTTGGGCCGAGTATGACCATACTCTCTGGTCCTGGAACGGGTTGAATTTCAATAGCGTGCTATTTGACGAGAGAAACACCGTTCCTTTGAACTGGTGAGGTCCAACCCACTCACTGCAACCTTCCTGATCTTCTGATCACAGGATCTCGGCTGGTGCTTGTTCAAAGCGCCAGCCGTTATCATAGCTATGGGCATCATCAAAAAACTTGCGCCTGGAAGGCGGACCACACTGCTTCATTCTGTTCGAATCTTACGAGGGGTCACAGGCGGTGTCGCCGGTTCCTTTCTGGCCTTCATGCTTATTTCGCAAGCAGGCGCGCAAAACGTGCCCGCACAGCCATCGCCTTCGGAATCGCCTTCATCTCAGGTAACGCCCACCCCGCAATCGGGGTCCTCACGGCCGGAATCTTCCGCGCAAGCCCAACCAACGCCATTGTCAGTTCCAGAAGCCGAGTCCGACTTTCCGGCTTACCGCTTCCTCGCCGGCAAGAGCACGGCCTATCGTATGGAATACAAATCCGTTTCCAGGGCCGATCTGCGTCCTCTGTTTGAAGGTCAGAACGCCGGCCAGGCACAGGCATCAGGGCTGGCTTACGCCTTGATGGCGAGCGTGCAAGGTGAAATGGAAGTGATCACATTGAACGTCAGCGCCGGGCGTGCGGAAAACTTTTATAGCTTCCGCGAGCCTGCCGTGCGGTTGGTGGTCAATGGTAATGACCAGGCAGGCCAGGCCAACGAGGTCTCGGCCACATTGGCACAAGGATTCCTGGTGGAACTGAATCCCGAAGGCAAAGTCATTGCTTTCTACCTTCCGCCGCAGGCAGGAAAATTTTCCCAGGATTTTGTCCGCACGCTGCTGGCCTGCATGCAATTTGTCCTGCCCGAGGTTTCTCCGGAACAGTCTGGCGCATGGACCACCATGGAAGCGGATAGAAATGGGCCTTATATAGCCCGCTATCGGATTGCCAAAAATGCAGATCCTGGCCATACGGACGTGTTGACAATCCGCAAAAACAAACTTCGCTATCTGCCCGCGTCCGCGAGTCTCACAGGAGAAAATCTTCCCGGCAAAAGCGAAGCACGCAGGAAAGTAATACCCAAAATGGATTTTGAGGCGCGTTTCCATTCCAGCACCGGCCACCTGACGTCCCTCACCGGAAGAGAAACGCTGGATACGGCAGTGGAAGACAAGAATGTGGCTCATTCTGAAACCACTCTGCGCCTCACGCAGATGGACGCATTGAAATCTTCCGTTGCGGAAAAGGATACTCTGCTCAAAACGGCTGCTTCGCTCAAGGAAAACTCGACGGGTCTCACCTTGTTTGCGCAAAGGTCGCGCACCGAAGTCGAAGCCAACATACAGCGGACCGAATTGGGTGCGGCAACACTGTCCGACTTGATGGTGCAACTGAACTCGCTTAAACCTGAGCCCGCCAATCCGGACAAACAGATAGCAGATGAGACTCCTGTGTATCTGAAATTCAAAGCCCTGATTTACATTCATCCCGAGTCATGCGCGCAGCTTGGCCAGGTGCTGGCGAAAGCGGATGTTTCCAGCTCCGAGTTCCGCATCCTGAGCGCAGCACTGGGAGCGGTGGGCCACAGGCAAGCGCAGGACGCGCTGGTGCACGCAATCGCAGACCGCCCGCAGGATTCGGCTGCGCTTACAAGCCTGATTGCGACGCTTGGAGGGGCGCCGCATCCAACTGCGAAGTCAGAAAAGACGTTGCGCGACTTGGCCTTCAATGCCCCTGACCCAAACGTTGCTGGTGCCGCCATTCTTGGGCTCGGCAGCATGGCCCGCAGCCTGGCCGCCACCGAACCCGGACGTTCCTCCGGCATTGTAGATTTTTTGCTGGAACGCGCAACTGCCCCCGGCCCCAGCGAACAGAGACAGGCATCATTACAGGCGCTCGGAAATTCAGCCTCCAGCCGCGCCCTGCCGTTGCTCACGAAATTGGCAAATGATGATTCTCCGGCGATCCGCGCTACCGCGGTGGACGCATTGCGCAACATTGCGCAGCCCCAGGTGGACCCGTTGCTCCAGCACCTGCTGTTAACAGATGTTGATCCCAAGGTGCGTCTGGAAGCGGCCTTCGCGCTGGGTTTTCGCAAAACCCGTCTCGAATCCTTCAACGCGCAGAAAAAAGCACTGGCAGCAGAAAAAGACGCGAAAGTCCGCGGCGCTATTCTGGACAACCTGGTGAAAATGCACCGCCAGTTTCCTGAGGTCCGCGGCATACTGGCGCGCGCCGCAAAAGAAGATCCTTCTGAATACGTGCGCAAAGAAGCGGCCGGGCTGCTGGGGCGATTGCAACCGGCATCTCCAGGCCACAAGTAATCTGCAATCCTGTTTGCCAGTTCCCCGCGTTATACTTTTTGGCACCACCCATGGCCAACATTCTTTACGGCGTCAACGGCGAAGGTTCAGGCCACTCCACTCGCGCCAGGGAAGTCATCTCTCACCTGATCGGCAAGGGACACACCGTTCACGTTGTCTCCTTTGATCGCGGACTCACAAACCTCAGCAAGGATTTTCCCGTGACTGAGATCTTTGGGTTTCACTTTGCCTATGTGAACAATCGCGTGCGCTACCGGCGCACTCTGGCCGCGAACCTGATCACCGCACCCAAAGCCGCCAGAAGCTTCTCCAAGCTCATGCGCCAGACCGATGAATGGGGGATTGACCTGGTGATCACTGATTTTGAGCCGATGTCCAGCCACGTTGGGCATCGTAAAAAGCTGCCCGTGATTTCCATTGATAACCAGCATTGCCTTACCAACACGGATGTCGTGCTGCCGCACAGGCATCGTCGCGATGCGGCAGCGGCCAAAATCGCCACTCGACTGATGACGCCGTACGCACAGGCCTATCTTGTAACGTCATTCTTTCCGGTGCGCTCCAAAAAGAGCAACACCTTCGTGGCGCCACCGATCCTGCGCCAGGAAATTCTTGATACCAGGCCAGTCTCTGGAGACCACGTGCTGGTTTACGTGACTTCACCGTCTCGTGATCTCGCGCAATTGCTGCGGCAGGTTCGCTGTAAATTCGTGGCCTATGGCTTCGGTGATGGCGGCCAGGACGGCAACATTCTTTTTAAGAAGCCCAGTATGAAAACTTTCCTGAGTGACCTGGCGGCATGCAAGGCGATCATCGCCAATGCCGGTTTTTCGCTGGTCAGCGAAGCGTTATATTTAGGCAAGCCATATCTGGCTGTCCCCGTCCAGCATCAGTTCGAGCAGATATTCAACGCGTATTTCCTTGATAAAGAAGGTTACGGCGCTTTTTGGGAAGAGCTCACTCGAGAAAAGATTGAGTCATTTCTTTTCAACCTGCCGGCATTTCAAGAGAAGCTGGCCGCGTACGAACATCATGACAATTCCCTGCTCATGAACAAACTCGATGAACTGATTGCCGAATTCACCGGGAAATTCGACTCCCGTTCGCGTAAGGCACTGAGAACAGCCAGCTCATGACACCTTCAGTCACAGAGCCGCTTCCTGAACCGGAAAAAGCGCCCAGCCCTTCCACAGCGATGGAATTTCTGGGAGTGATCAGTCTGGCCGTTGCTGTACTCTCTCTTTTCCTCTTCGCCTGGCTGGCCGAGGAGATGCGTGAGAATGACGTAGCCAATTTTGATTCCGCCATTCGCAACTGGGTCCACGGCTTCGCCTCACCGGGTCTTACCCAGGCCATGACGGTGGTTTCCTTGTTTGGTTACAACATCCTGATTGTGGGCGTGATTGCCTCGCTTGCCATATTTTTGCGGCTTCGCTGGCGCAGGGCGGCCGCTTTCATGGCCATCACCATGATCGGCGCAGGTATTCTCGATGCATCATTGAAGCAGGCATTCCATCGCGTTCGTCCAGCCGCGTTCTTCGGAATCGCGCCGGCTAATTACAGCTTTCCCAGCGGACATGCCTTGGCTTCATTCTGCTTTTATTCCGTGCTGGCGGGGCTGATCGCACATCGCGCCAGGTCCAAACGGTGCGCGTCGGGGTGGGAGTCCTGGCCGGATTGATGATCGCCGCCATTGGCATGTCACGCATTTATCTCGGCGTGCACTATCCGAGTGACGTGATCGCCGGCTATCTGGCAGCGGCCGTGTGGGTCAGCGCCATGCTGTCATTAGACAGTTACCGCGTACGCCGCCGGGCACGACGTACGCAGCCGAATCATCCCTGAATTATTCGTAGCCTTT
The DNA here is from genome assembly GCA_963824835.1 of Terriglobia bacterium. GTDB lineage: Bacteria > Acidobacteriota > Terriglobia > Terriglobales > Acidobacteriaceae > Angelobacter. The sequence goes on from CAWGRA010000013.1 coordinate 42,649, forward strand.
CGGAGCCACAAAGCCGCCAGTCTCTTGTGCCAGCAGATCAGCAAACGCGATGGTGGTGGCGTCTTCCCAGAATGGCCCCATGATTTGAATCCCCACCGGCAGACCTTCGGGCGTGCGTCCGATTGGCGCAACGGTTGCCGGACAGCCCGTGAGCGTGGGCGCCGCGATCCAGTTGAACAGTTCCGTGTACTTTCGCGGGCCCGTTGAAGTAGCGATAATGCGTTTCGCCAGCGGCTCACTGTGATCGTGCGCCATGGCGGGCGTGAAAGCCACGGGCGAGAGGAAAACATCTACATCGTTAAAGTAACGTTGCCATTGGGCGCGAAATCCAAGCCGGCGGAAGTTTTGCTGCTGCCAATCCGCGAATGAGGCCAGTGCGCCGGAATCTTTGGCTTTAGCGGTGTCAGCAAGTTCTTTTTTCTGGCGTTCCTGCTCCTCCGGCGGTGATGTGGCGAAAAAGAAAGCATCCAGGAGAAAACGGTAGTTTGCCAGCAATTCGCGTGGAACAAAGCCAGTTGGCCAACCTGGTTTGAGTTGAGCTCCCGCACGCTCCAGCAGCGCGATGGTCTTTTCCAGCAGCGCCTTCTCTTCCCGTGTGGGCGGCGCCATGGGGTCGTCAATCACATAGCCAACGCGAAAATCTTTCAGGCTGCGCCCGCGAGGCTCCGGCATGGTCCACTTCCAGGCTTTAGCGTCCCATCCCACAGGACCGCCAATGACTTTCAGCGCTGCCATGAGATCGCCTGCGCTGCGGGCCAGCGGTCCGGCAACTGCCAGGAATGTTGAAAATCCTGGTGCGCCTCTGGCTCCGCCAGGCAGGTGGCCTTCCATGCTCACCAGATCAAGCGTGGGCTTGTGTCCGAAAATGCCGCAGAAGTGAGCGGGCACGCGAATGGAGCCGCCAATGTCGCTGCCAACACTCAAATAACCCAGACCTGCTGCCAACGCGGCGGCACTTCCGCCGGAAGATCCGCCGGGAGTGCGCTTCAGGTCCCAGGGATTGTTGGTCTGACCATAAATGGAGTTGTAGCTTTGCCAGTCTCCAAGATTAACGGGCACATTCGTTGCCCCCACCAGGACGGCGCCGGCGTCTCCGAGCAGGCGTTTCACCACATCAGAATCCGTTGGAGCTTTCGTATCCCGAAAAGCGGGAATACCCCAGGTATCGGGATGGCCGGCCACCGCGAAGCTTTCCTTGATGGTGATGGGAACGCCGTGAAAAACGCCGAGGCTCTTCCCTTGCGCTTGTGCCTCATCCGCCTTCTTTGCCTTTGCGAGAGCGTCTTCGCGCAACTGATAGACAAAAGCGTTGAGCTGCGGATTGTAACGGTCAATGCGCTCGAAAATGCGCTTCGTTAGTTCAACCGATGAAACCTGCTTGCGGCGAATCGCGTCGGCGGCCTGTAAGGCGCTGGCGAAATCAAGTTCCTGGCTTGCTGGTATGTTTTCAACGGAAACAGGAGAGCTGGTTGGAGGACGGTTCATTAATACTCCTGATAAAGGAAACGCCTTTGCCGCAAGCGCCAGAGGCACGGCGGCCAGAAAACTACGTCGATTCATCTGCGGAATGGTATCTGGCGAAAGACCGTGAGTGCAACTCCTGACGTACGCCGGTGCGCCGCTGAGCTGTGGATGATCAATTCTTACGCGCGATGTGAAAGTTGCCTTCCGTGCGTTCTGCTGCCAGACGCACTACTCTGCGCGATTCCCGCGGCGGACGCGCTGCTTCATACTCCAGAAATTCCGCGATCACGTCCATCGCGTCCTTGTAGCCCTGCAAAATGATGGGACCGGTGATGTTGCCATCAAAGTCCAGCGCTGACGCATGGAGCGGGCATTTAGGCGCGATGTTAAAAGCCTTCACGTAGCGGTAATGTTGCGTTCCAATTTCCAGCTCAAGTTGCTCAGGGCGAACGCCGAGATCGGCGGCATACACCGAACACAGCCTGTTGAAGTTATTGAGCAGGGCGATATCCGACTTGAAGTTCTTGGAAATTAAAATGTCAACGGCATGGACGCCCACGTCAAGAAAAGTCTTGATTGCGCCCGAGTTGTCATCGCCATTCAGCGGCGCAATCAGCACCAGGAATAAAACGTCAGCGCCCAGGCGCAAAGCCGGTAGGATCGGCTGGTTGGTCATGATGCCGCCGTCAGTCCACAGGCGCCCGTCCATCGGCACGGCTTCATAGGCAAACGTGTAAGAAGAAGACGCCACCGCGGCCTGCACCAGGTCTGCCGGATGCTCCACTTCACGGCGAACAAAGTCTTCCTGAACGCCCGGATCTTTTACCAGCACGTCCACAGGAACGTTGGAGAAGAACCTGCCTGAACCATGCTGGATGTCCGTGGCCGTCATGATGATGCGAATGTCAGAGGCACGCAGTTTGTCTTCCGGAATGCGGGCGCGCAGAAATTTGATGCGATCAAAGTTGGGAAACAATCCGGTGCGCAGAGGCAGGCGCAGAAAACGATGGCTCAATTTGCTCAGCGGTTCTTGCAGCAAGCGATAGAGTCCGAAGCCCGCGGCAATCACCAGCACAGCAGGCAACGGCATGCTCAACTCAAATACACGGTTACCGCCCAGGGGCAGATGCACGTTGGTGAAGACCAGGAACAGCACCACAAATCCCCACACAAGGACGTTAGCGCCCAGTGAAACCCAGGCTTTGCGGCGATCGGGCTCCCAGTTGGTTCCGCGGGTAAAATTGAGGACGACGTAGCCGATATAGGAAAGCTTGTCGGCAAAAAACAGAATGGCCACACCGGCTGCGGCGAGTGCAAACCATGTGGATTTCGGATGATGCGCGTGCAAAAAAATGCCGTGTTCCTTCACCCATTCCCATAGGAAGTTGGCCACCCGGCTGAAGCCGCTACCAATCCCGCCAGAAGAAAAATGTACCGCGACCAGTCAATGCCGAGCGTGGCCGGCGTGAGTTCCATCCATGACCGCACCAGCATATCGGCTTTGCCCACAAAGCCTTCAGAGTGTGCGGCGTAGACGCGGCGTTAATGCTTCCAATGGAAGTGGCGGTAACAATGTGGGTGGGCACCTCAGCGTCTTGAAAAGCCATCAGGGCGCCGGCTTCATAGGCCCCCCGCGCTCCGCCGCCGGAAAGCACCACGCCTACGCGGGAAGATGTGACGCGTGGTTCTTTTCTCTCCGCCATCTTTGCGCGGAAGTTCGAGCGCAATTTCTCCAGCTCGGCCATGGCGGCCGCACCGCGCTGTTTGATAGGTAAGGGCATTGCTGGCCTCAGCATAACTCAGCTTGCGCTATCTGGGGCCATAACTACTTGCGTGCCCGCCACTCGCGGGGTTCGGCACCTTGGTACCATCGCACTTAAGCTAGGTATTTGCTGGGGCTGCTCGCGCTTTGTTCCCTGATTCCCGGCCTGATTATTCGTAGCGCAGGGCCACCATGGGCTGCACGCGGGCCGCTCTGCGCGCGGGCAGGCTTCCCGCCAACACAGCCACAATTGCCAGCACTAAAGCGGTCGACCCAACACGAGAGGACTGTAACCTTTAACGCCATACAATTCTGATTCGGCAAAATGGCCAGCTATTAAGGCGAAGACAATTCCGATGGCCAATCCATCGAAGCCAGACGCATAACTTCCGCCAGAATCATCCAAGCCACGTTTTCACGCGATGCGCCCAGAGCCATACGAATGCCCAATCTCACGTGTGCGCCGAGCGACCATATAGGCCATCACGCCGAGAGTCCCATGGCTGCCAGCATACGCGGCAAGAATACCCATACAAGAGGAGAGAAACGCCATGATTTTATCGCCGAAATTGGTGCTGTCGACTTGTTGCGTGAGCGTCATCAGGTGGAAGACCGGCAGGTTTGAGTCAACGGACGCTACCGAAGACCGCAGTGCATTGACCATGGCCAGCGGATCCTGGGTGGTACGCACGTAGAAAGTAGCCCGCCCCAGCTTCGGCTGTTGCGTGTAAGGCATGCAGACGAAAGGGACGATTTCACTGCGTGAATCGTTGTGTTTGCTGTCTTTCACGATCCCGACAATCTCAATGTCAGGGGTCACGTTGCCACGTTTGAAGATGAGGTGCTTACCGATAGCGTCTCGTCCGGCGAAATAGCGGCGTGCCAGTTTCTCATTGATGATGGCCACTTTGGGACTGTCCGCCGTGTCAGCTTCACGAAATTCGCGGCCAGCCAGAAGTGGGATTTGCAAGGTAGAGAAAGTACTCAGGAGCAACCCAATTCTCGCCGGTGTGAGTGTCTTCATCTCCCGCAGGGGCATAGCCTTCAACTGTGATGTCGCCGCCCGATGACGAATTAGCCAGCAGCCTCACTTCCGCCGCGCTCACGGAACCAAGCCGGGCAGGGCTGCAATGGATTTCCGAAACCTCTCTAAAAGAAGTCTGCGTCTGCGCCGGAGTATAGCGATTGAGTTCGGGAGAAGCGAAAACTGGATGACCTGATCGGCTACAAACCCGAGGTCGACATGCTCGATATTGCGCAGACTTTGTCTGAAAAGCCCAGCGCCCGCCAGCAAAATGGTGGTCAAGACCACCTGCGCGACAATCAACCATTTCGCTGGCCAACGTACCGGACGCTCCGGCGGCCGCAGACTGCTTGCTGTCAACGGCAACTGAGGATCCACCTCGACCAGGCGCAAGTGCCGGAATCAGCGCGAAAAGCAAAGTGGTGGCCAGCGAAAGCAAAATCGCAAACCCAAGCATGTGGTAGTCAAGTTCAGCGCGCATGCTATCGAATGCCGAACGCTGTCAGGAATTCCATGAACGATAAGCCTGAGCAACGGCACCGCAAGTCGCAATACCTAGAGCGCCTCCAGCGAGGGCAAGCAGAACGCCTTCCGTCAACAACTGGCGCAACACACGGCTTCGTTTGGCGCCCAGTGACATACGGACCGCAATTCGCGCTGGCGTGCCTCGCCCTTGGCGATCAGCAGACTGGCAAGGTTCGCGCATGCAATCAGCAGGACCAGCCCCACCATCCCATTTAAGAAGATGAGTGGCTTACCGGCATCGTCCTGCAGGTTGGGTCGCCCTGTGCGCCCGGTTTCAGTTCCAGTTTGCGGGCCAGAAACTGCGGCTGGTTTTTGGCGAAATTCCTTCCAGCGGGACCTCGGCCTCCATGAAGAATGGGATGAAAAACCGTCTGTATCGTAGCTTCCGCCTTGCTCCTTGACAGCCGGCATGAACCGCCCGATCAATGCAAGCCAATGCACTCTTGTGATCATTGATATCGGGCGAGTTCGGAACACTTGTGAGAGTCATGGTGACAGGCACAAAAACGTCTGGCCTTCTCCATCTGCACACCGTTGAATCCAGCGCGCGCCACGCCCACTATCGTCAGAGAGTGTCCCATTCACGTTGATCTGTCTGTTCAGGATTCCAGTATCGGTTGCCAAGCGGCGTGTCCAGAAACCATAGCTAAGCACAGCCACGGGGTTGGCGCCTATGGCTGTTTCGTCTTCGGGAGCCAAAGACGCCGCCCAGAGCAGGAATCACACCTAAAGTTGGAAAGTAATTTCCGGAAACCAGTTCGCCGCCGGCTCGCTCCGTTCTACCCGAGCCGGAAATGCTGAGGGCAATTGCGTGCGACGAGCAAGCAAACCCGGCAGAAGACCCGGCTTCCGCGTTCCCGCAGGTCCTTATACATGGGATACGAGAATGAAAAGGCGTCGTCACCATCGCTTTCGGTGCGTCCGGACTTTGGTCCCGGTAGAGCGCAGCACCACCAGTTCCTGCGGATGCGGACGGGCAGATTGCAACAGCACCTGATACGTCAAAGAGAAGATTGCTGTATTGGCACCGATACCCAGGCCCAGAGTGATGATCGCGATAAAGCGAATACCGGATTCTTGCGTAGCAGCCGGGCCCCAAAGCGAATATCTTGCCACAGCGTTTCCATCAGCATGAAGGAGCGCATCTCCCGCATGTCTCTCACGCGCGACGGTCGGTTGCCGAATTGCTGGAGCGCTGCTTCGCGTGGAGACTGATTCGGATCGCACGGCGGTGCTTGCTGCCTTCATCGCCAGATGAAACGCGATTTCGTCTTCCAGGTCGCGATCGAATTTCTTCCGAACAGAAGCGCCTTCAGGCGTAGCCAGAATTCATTCAGCATTCGATACCTCCTTATGCGATTGCAGCACGCGATTGGTTTCCGTTCACTCATACTTCAAACACACAATGGGATTCACTCTGGTCGCCCGGAATGATGGAATCAGATGTCGCGGCGATCGCGGAGACCGTTACAACCACGCCCACAAGAATCAAAGTCATGGGGTCGCTTGCGCTAACACCTTGCAGCAGGCTGGCGATCACCCGGGCGAGTGCCAGAGTGCCGGCAATACCTGAAGCAACGCCAACGAAAATCAACCGGCCTCCCTGTTGCAGGACCATCGCGAGCACTTGCCGTTTACTTGCTCCCATGGCCATGCGAATACCTATCTCACGCGTGCGCTGGGCCACCGACCAGGAAAGTACGCTGTAGATCCCTAGCGCTCCCAGAAACAGCGCGAGTCCGGCAAAAATGGAAAACAGCCACATGCTGGAACGCGGACCGGCTTCTTCCCGGGTGATGACTTCATGGACCGAACGGAAATGGCTGATGGGAACCGCGCTGTCAACCGAAGCAACCGTGGCCGGCAAGGCACTGCTCAGCGCGCTTATATCTCCCGCGGCGTGAAGACCAAGCGTCATGGGAGACGCCGGTTGTTGTGTGAACGGGAAATAGATATCGCCATGTACGCCCGCTCGAAAACCCGCAGGCTTGATCTTGTAGTGGCGCACATCATCGACTACGCCGACAATGGTGGCCCACCCTGCCAGTCCTGGCGCGGATACATCCGCAAAACGTACTTGCTTGCCTACGTGGGCTTTCACCCGGCCATAGCCGTTGGGCCACGCTCTTGCTGACGATTGCCACCTTGCCGGTATCATGCCGATCTGAGGAGTTGAAATCGCGGCCGGTCAGCAGCGGGATTTCCATGGTTTTGAAATAGCCGGGGCTGATATGGAAATACCAGGCATAGTACGGCGTGATTTTTGTTTCCGGCTTGTCCTGCGCGAGCAGCGGCACGGCGGAGAACCACTCCATTGGCACCACCGCGGTATAGGCCGCGCTCTTCACTCCGGGCAGGGCTTCAGCGCGGTCCTGCAGGCTGCCGTAGAAGGCAAGGCAGGCATCATGTTGTTTGCAGAATTCATCCGTCGGCGTGACATCAGCAAAGAGCAGATGATCTTCGCTAAACCCGGTATGCATCTGGCTGAGCGTCCGAAGATTTTTGATCAGCAGTCCGGCGCTGCTGGTAAGAACTACCGCCATGCAGATTTCGGCAACCACCAGAGCCGACGAAAGCTTTGTGCGAGATCGGCTCACGCCCGCAGACTGGGCGTTGGCCCGTAGCGTCTGCTCAATGTCAGGCCTGGATGTGTGCAATGCCGGCGACAATCCAAAGATCACGCTGGACACAACGGAGATGGCGGCGGAAAAGAGCAGCACATAAGTGTCAATGGTGGCGTTGGCGAGACGAGGCGTGTCCGCGGGCAACACCGCTTTCAATGCAATCAGGGAGACGTAGGCCAACCCACAGCCAACGATCCCCGAAACAACTCCAAGCAGAACGCTTTCCGTCAGCAACTGCGTGGTGATCCGGCTTCGGCTTGCGCCCAGCGCGGTACGAACGGCAATTTCTTTTTCCCGAGCTGGTTGAGCGCGAGAGCAGAAGCCGGCAACATTGACGCAGGCAATCAGAAGGATCATCGCTACCGCGCCCAGCAGACCCAACAACGTTGTTCGCGCGCCGGCAACACTAAAGTCACGCAGTGATTGAAAGCCCATCTGTTTGTCAAACCAATCGCCCAGTGGATACGGACAGCCTTCCATATCTGAGGATAGATGGTCTCAAATTCAGCCCGGGCTGAAGCGATGGTGGCACCGGGCCGGAGCCTTCCGATGATGTTGTAGCCGGGGTCCCACATCGCATCCGTATTGGAAAGATTGATTTCTGCGGGGACCCAGAGTTGTGATGTGGTGGCGGGAAAAGCAAAATCCGCAGGCATGATGCCGACGACCTCATGGCCAACGTCATTGAGCATGACGGTGCGGCCAATAATTTTCGGGTCGCCGCCAAATTTGGTCTGCCACAGCGAGTAGCTCAGGATGACGAGATGGTCCTGCCCGGGTGTTTGGTCGTCAGGACCAAACATGCGGCCCAGCTTGGGCGTGGTCCCCAACAGGGGAAACATGTTGGAAGAAATCTCGTTTCCTGCAAGCCGGACCGCCTGACCATTGCCACTGTAAACAAAGATCTTGTTGACAGAAGCTCGTCGCAATTTCGGTTTGCGTAAGGCGTTTCTGCAGTCCCACCAGTACCGCTCTGGTGAGGCCGCTCTTCCCTACCATCACCAGTTCTTCCGGATGCGCATAAGGCAATGGATCAAGGAGTATGCCGTGCACCAGGCTGAAAACCGCCGTATTGATGCCGATACCCACGGCCAGGGTCACGATGCGACCAGAGCAAACAATGGGTTCTTTCGCAGAAGGCGGGCGCCGAATCGAACATCTTGCCACAGCGTTTCCAGAAACATGAAGGAACGCATTTCACGGAGGTTCTCACGCGTTCGCATGGGATTGCCGAACTGCCGTATAGCTGCTTCATGGGCGAGGAGCTCTGCATTTCGGTCAGGAGAATTGCTCCGGCTTTCCTGCATCGCCAGATGGAAAGCGACTTCGTCTTCCAGATCGCGATCGAATTTCCGCGCAGCAGAAGAGCTTTCACTCGTAGCCAGAATTCACTCAGCATGCGGGACCTCCTTACGCTGATTGCAGCACGCGGCTGATGGCGGCGGTCATGCGTCCCCAGTGCGCCTGCTCTGCGGCAAGATGCTTGCGTCCTGTGGCAGTCAGGGCATAGAACTTTGCCCGGCGATTATTGTCAGATGTTCCCCACTCAGGCTTAAGCAGACCTTTCAGCTCCAGGCGATGAAGAGCTGGATAAAGCGCGCCTTCTTCCACGCGCAGCACATCCTGTGAAGTCTGGTGGATCCATTCGGCCACGGCATAACCATGTTTCGCTGCCATCGGTCAGTGCGCGAAGAACCAGCATGTCCAGGGTGCCCTGGACCATGATCGCCCGGCTTGTCTTTACTTTCGTGAGCCATGTTCAGCTCCCATCATGATCTTCCCATAAGTTAGGATCTGATGGGAATCGTATGCGCGATAAGCATCAATTGACGAACTGAAGCAAGATTGCAGAAAAAAAAAGGCACGCCCGCGGGCGCGCCTTCTTTTTCTGATCTCAGCTTTGACCTAAAGCCCGGTTCTTTATTTTCCTTGGCACTTGGATTCGTGGAAAGCTTCTCTCACATCCGTCAGGAAAAGATTGGAGTTTGCATTCTTCGGTCCCTGTCCGTTGAGGACGGTTGGTCAAAGGGGACGACATCTCCGTAATAGGCGCGCGTGGAATCTTCATCCGGCTTCACGGCGGCGCCGCTCAGGTCGATGCCGGCAAACAGGCCCTTAGTGCGGGAATAGACCAGAATCTTGTTCTTCATTTTCCAGTCAGTGCTGGCCTGGGCTTCGCGACCAAGCGGTCCGGCAGCAACTCCGGCTTCAGCACCCAGCTTGAACTGCGAGGTCAACAGTTCCTTGGCTCCAGCATCGCCCAGGAAAACCATGACCAGATCAACGGACTCAAGACCAATCTGTGCGCCCCAGGTTCCGCCGGTGATGGCAAAGAAAGCAGGCTGGCTCCAGCCACTGCCGGTGCGGCAGGTGGCTACGCCGCGGCCATGGTTGGCGCCGAAAACAAATCCGCCCTTTACCATGTCAGGAACCACGGCGATGCATTTTGCATCGGCCAGCACTTCCTGCGGGATGGCATTGTCGGGCGTGTTCATCAATTGCTTCAGGTCAGTGCCGGCGTTGCGCAGGCGCTCAATGATCTGGGCCTGTTCGCCATAAACGGTCTTGCCGGATGCGGTGGTGGTTTGATGATGTGAAGAGCAGCCAATCGCCCAGAACGCGAGCGCCGGCAGAAATGCAGCAACAATCTTTTTCATTCTTCCTCCTGGAATGTACGGATACTGCGGCTGCCGCAGCCAACCGCTGCAACACACTTCCGCTCGGGGAACTCCTGACGATTTCCTGAATGACAAGCTTATCGTTCCGTCCCGCTAAACTCGTTCTTTAATTGAGAGTGAGCGACGCGCATCGAAGTTGCCCGACGGGGAACCCGCAATCGGTGGTGAGTGGCAACTCTCACGCCGCTACATGAATCAGAAGAACTGATCACGAGGACATACAGAGAATGAAGACAAAAACAATATTCGCATTCCTGCTCGGCTGGCGCTGGCGATGCCCGCGCTGGCACAGGATGACAGTGGAATCAAGCAAGACACCAAAGACGCAGCTCACTCCACGGCAGGCCGCCAAGAAAACCGGACACAAGATCAAAAAGGGCACCAAGAAAGTTGTGCACAAAGGCGCCAAGCACACCGAACATGGTGCGGAGAGGGTGGAAGACAAGACCAAGCCCAGCCCAACGCCTCTACCGCGATAGATCGGAAAAGCGGCTAAGCTGTTTATTTTGTTGACGTGAATCCGTTATCGGACTTAATATCCGCTCAGCCGCTTCGTCCGTGGACCGCATGCATAAATCTGTAAAAACCTCAGCGCGGAAACCCTCATCGGGCGAAATCAACATTCCCGACAAGCTCTATTTCCGCATCGGCGAGGTAAGCCGTTTGTGCGGCTTGCCTACGTACGTTTTGCGTTTCTGGGAAACGGAGTTTCCCCAGCTCAAACCACCTAAAAGCGGCACCGGCCAGCGAATGTATCGCCGTCCGGACGTGGAGAATGTAGTCAGAATTAAGAAGCTGTTTATGACGAGGGCTTCACCATTGCGGGCGCGCGTGCCCAGCTTCGCGCTGAAATCAAGCGCAAGCAGGCTCCTCTGCCATTCGCGGTGCCTCAGCCGGCGCGACTGCCGGAGCTGAAACAGGTCCGCCAGGGATTGCGTGAGATCCTTGGAATCCTTGATCCCCGCCAGCGCCAGGCTGCCTCACGGGCTAGCGGATAGGGCCAGTGACCTAGGTTTGTTCGCTCCTTCAGAAACCTGAGCTGCATCCAAACAAGAGTGGCTATAATCAGAAAGGCCATCATTTACCTTCTTGGTCTCACCTTTTGGGTTTGGGCGCGTCTTAAGGAATAAAGGTTTCATGTCAAAAAAAATTCAAGTCATTCTTCTTACCAGTTCCATGCTGGTGATCGTTTTTGCTCTCATCGGCGGTTTGGGTGTCCACGCTGCCAGCGGCAATAGCAACTCTGACAACGCCTATACACATATGCAGGTTTATAGCGAAGTGCTGCACCGCATTCGCACTGAGTATGTGGAAGAACCCAACATGGGTCTGGTGACCAATGGCGCCCTGCATGGCCTGTTGGAATCACTGGACGCAAATTCCAGCTATCTGACCCCCGCGGAGTACAAGGCATATAAAGCAGCCAAGACGGATGCCAAGGCAGGAATCGGCGCCACCGTTTCCAAGCGCTTTGGTTACGCGGCCGTGGTTTCCGTGATCCCCGGCGGTCCCGCGGACAAAGCCGGCATTACTCCTGGCGACATCATTGAAACCGTGGAAGGCCAGAGCACGCACGATAGTTCGCTGGCAGCCGTGAAAACGCGGCTGAACGGGGACGTTGGATCGCGCGTGGAATGCGTGATCATTCGCGCCCGCAAGATCGAGCCGCAGAAGATCACCATTGTCCGCGAAGCTGTGAATCCGCCTGCCGTCCAGGAACAGACCATGGCGGACAACGTCGGCTACATCAAGGTGTTGACGCTGGGCAAGGGCAAAGCCCAGGAGATCGCGGCCAAGATCAAATCACTCCAGAGCAAAGGCGCAAAGAAGCTGGTGCTGGATCTGCGCAATGATTCCGAAGGCGATGAAGAAGAAGGCGTTGCCGTTGCCAATCTCTTCCTGGCCAAAGGCATGATTGGCTACCTGCAGGGACAGAAGGTTGACAAAGTCACCTACAACGCCGATCCGCAGAAAAAAATCACTGACCTGCCCGTGGCAGTCCTGGTGAACCGTGGAACGGCCGGAGCAGCGGAGATTGTAGCTGCTGCGATTCTGGACAACTCACGCGGTGAAGTCGTTGGCGATAAGACATTCGGCGAAGGCTCAGTCCAGAAAGTACTGGAAGTTCCTGACGGCTCCGCGCTGATTCTTTCCGTGGCGAAGTATTACACGCCCAAAGGAAAAGTCATTCAGGACACCGGCATCACTCCCAATGTGGTGATTGCGGCCAGCGGATGACGCGCCACAGCCATCGTGGACGATGAAGATGACGCGCACACCAGACGAACCCAACAGCAGAAGCCGCAGCAAAAAGAAGACGACCAGTTGCGCCGGGCTCTGGAAGTTCTGAAGGCAAAAGCAAACCAGAAAACTTAACTGATTCAATTTAAGACAAAGGCGCGCCTGCTGATCGGGCGCGCTTTTTATTGCGCATTTCTATCGCGCATTGTATGCGGGCCTGGGGTTGTACTCTCGTGCACCTCCCCGGCCACCGGACTAAGCTGGGCGCCAAAAGCGTGCTATTCTGGCCTTGTCGGACTCCCCTGCCATGAAGTTCCTTTATACAGACCTCCCTGCATTTCAGTTCGCGGGTAAGACACTCGTCGGACGTGTGGTCTTGGTCTGCTTATTCTCGCGGCTGCCATCTCCGGAACATTGGTGGGGCTACTGATCGTCTATTCCACTGACCTTCCCCAGATCAGCGAACTTGAGCGCTACCGGCCCAGCACGATCACCGAACTTTATGACGCCAAGGGCCGGGTGATAGGTTCATTCGCGCTGCAGCGCCGCATTCTGATCCAGTATGACGATATTCCCAGGGTGCTGCGTGATGCCATCATCTCCACTGAAGACAAGAACTTTGAACGCCACTGGGGAATCAACTTCTGGCGGGTAATGGGCGCCACTTACCGGGATCTCTCTTCCAACACACGCGCGCAGGGAGCGTCCACGCTCACCATGCAGCTTTCGCGTAACCTGTTCCTCTCGCCGGAGCGGCACTTCGGCCGCAAGATCCAGGAAGCCATGCTGGCCATGCAAATTGAGCGGCACTTTACCAAGGAACAGATTTTTACTCTCTATTGCAACCAGATTTTTCTTGGCCATGGCGTGTACGGTTTTGAAGCGGGCGCGCAATATTACTTTCACAAACCCGCAAAGGAATTGAAGCTGGAAGAAGCGGCGTTGCTGGCTGGACTTCCCAAGGCTCCCGTTTCCTATTCGCCGCTCAACAATCCTGAACGCGCGCTCAAGCGGCGAAACCTGGTGATCAATAACCTGCTGGAAGATGGCAAGATTACCGCTGAAGAAGCCGCTCGCGCCAAGTCCACGCCCATGCGCTTGCACATTGAGCCCGACACTTCACCTGCGCCGTATTTCGTGGAAGAAGTTCGCCGGCATCTGGAGAAGAAATTTGGCTCTGACCAGGTGCATGAGGGCGGGCTGCGTGTTTACACATCGCTGGACCTTGATCTCCAAAAGGCGGCGACGAACTCCGTGCTGGACGGCCTGGCCGCCTATGAGCACCGTCATGGCTGGAAAGGCCATTTGCATAACGTGATCGAGGTTGGCGATAAGCTGGAAAAATTCCAGAGTTCAGACTGGGTCCAACCTTTGGCTGCCGGAAGTTATGTTCATGCCCTGGTGGTTGACCTGGGCTTGCAGTTCGCCAAAGTAAAGTTCGCGCGCTACAGTGCGTCGCATTGGGCCGGCCGAACTCGCCTGGACGCAGCGCAAACTTCCCCGCAATCTTTTCAAAGTGGGTGATGTGGTTTACGTGAAGATTCTGGCGTTGAACTCTGATGGCTCGGCGCGTGTTTCTCTGGAACAGGATTCGGGCCTTCAGGGTGCTTTGCTCGCCATTGATAACGCAACCGGCGATATCAAAGCCATGGTTGGTGGACGCGACTTTGATGAATCGAAATTCAATCGCGCAACCCAGGCCCAGCGCCAGGTAGGCTCTTCATTCAAACCTTTTGTCTATACGGTGGCCGTGGATCAGGGCGCCACGCCGGATGACCTGATCGTTGACGAACCCACAACCTTTAACAGCAATGGAACGCCTTACGCACCGCATAATTTCGACCATCGCTTTGAAGGCGCCATTACATTACGGAGAGCGCTGGCGGATTCGCGCAACGTTCCTGCCGTGAAACTCGCGCAGAAAGTTGGCATGCCCATGGTCACCGAATATGCCCGGCGCTTTGGCATTACATCTCCGCTGCCGCCGTTTCTGCCGATCGCCCTGGGAGCGGCTGACCTGACTCTCTACGAGCAAACCGCGGCCTTCACGGTGTTTCCCAATGATGGTATCCGTACCGAACCGCGCATGGTCCGCAAAGTGACTGACTATGAAGGTCATGTGCTGGAAGAAGATTTTCCAGATGCAAAAGACGTCATCAGCCAGAAAACAGCTCGATCCATGGTCAGTCTTCTACAAGGCGTTGTGCTGCATGGAACGGCTGCCGCGGCTAAGAAGCTGAATCATCCAGTGGCCGGCAAGACCGGAACAACCAACGACTATACTGACGCGTGGTTTATTGGTTTCTCACCCAGCATCACCTGTGGGGTGTGGATTGGTTACGACGAAAAACGCACTCTGGGCGAAAACGAAACCGGCGGCCACGCCGCGCTTCCAATATGGATTAACTTCATGCAAACCGTGGTTTCCGATCCGGCATTGAAGAATGAGGCTTTCCCGCTCTCCGCCGGTGATAAGAAACAGGCCGTCTTAAAACGCGCGTCCATTACATTGCCCAAACATGCAGACGACGCCGAGGCACACTGATTGCTCCGCTTCCTTCGCTGGCTTTCCATCTCGCTGGTGCTGCTACTGGTCTTTCTGGCAGCGGCCCTGTTCGCCATGCGCTTTGCCATTCACGGACGCGAGGTACGCGTTCCCAGGCTGACGAACCTTACTCCAGCCGAAGCCGAGCGCGCGGCCAACGCTGACGGTCTGATTACATTTGTCGACAGTCGCTATTACAGCAGTGAGGTCCCGA
Source organism: Terriglobia bacterium (assembly GCA_963824835.1). Taxonomy (GTDB): domain Bacteria; phylum Acidobacteriota; class Terriglobia; order Terriglobales; family Acidobacteriaceae; genus Angelobacter. Next base: position 57,726 of record CAWGRA010000013.1, read on the forward strand.
AAGGGCGGATCGTTTTTCAGATGCCGCCGGCAAACGCCAACGTCCGCCGCGGATGGAAAATACAACTTGCAGAAAGCCTGGGCCCGCAACACGCCGCTGTGCCTGATCTGGTGGGCCAGAGCGAACATGCAGCCGCAATCAACCTTCATCGTCATGGTCTTGAGATTGGGAACGTCGCAACGCGTACATCTGCCGCAATCTCCGCCTGCAACTGTAATTGCGCAGAGCCCTTCCGCGGATGCAAAAGAAGTTGCTTCACCCCGGATTGCGCTGGCGATTTCCGCCGCAAATAACGCGGAGCAATACGTGATGCCGAGTTTCGTCGGCAAGCCCGCGCAGGAATCGGCTGACATTCTGGAAAAAGCGGGGTTCAAGGTTGGCAACGGCCCTGAAGCCAGAAAGCGAGCCGATCGCAAGCCCAAAAGATGAGGTCCCGCTTACCGGCATTGTGGTGAAACAATATCCCGTCGCCGGGCAAAAGATCGAGGCTGGCGGCACGGTCTATTTTGAGATCAGGAAATAGCAGCTACTCGCGTTCTTTCCAGCACGGCAGCAAAAAATCCATCGCAGGGCTGAACGCCCGGAACAGTCCGTAAAAAATCTCCTCTGTACCAGTTGATAGATATCCTTCCACGTGAGCTCGCCAGACGCGGAAAGACGGTCTAATTCGCCACGGATCGGGATAATTTTGAATGAGGCCGTCTGGGCGAGCGCGTTGCGCACCACCGCTTCATTTTCTTCCGGCTCCAGCGAACAGGTGGAATAAATAACTCTGCCGCCAGGAGCAACGTGCTTCATTGCGGCCTTGAGAATCAGCACCTGCCGTTGCTGCAAATCCGTTAAATCTTCTGGACGCAGCTTCCATTTGATTTCCGGATTGCGCGCCAGCGTTCCCGTCCCGGAACAGGGGACATCAGCCAGCACGCGATCGAAAACATCTGCGAAAGGCAATTGCACGGCGTCCGCGGTAATGACTTGCACGTTCGCGTTGCGGAGCTCTTTCGCGCAGCAGACGCGCCCGATGCGGATGCAGTTCAGCGGCAACAATCTCCGCCCGAGGAAGCCGTGATGCCAGCGCGCCAGTCTTGCCGCCAGGAGCCGCACAACAATCCAGAATTCGCCGGCCATTACCCACAAGTGCGGCCACCAATTGCGAACCTTCATCCTGAATGGCGATGCGTCCTTCGCGATATGCCGCGAGCTGTGTCGAAATCGCCTTTCACGAGCCGGCGCGCCGAACCGCATCAGCGTTCCGGGCGCAATTTCGATTCCCGCTTCACGCAGCTCTTCTTCCTCAGCCGAGCTCGCCAGGCGCAAGCTTGTCTCCGGCGCATGCTGATCGTATTTACATATCCGAGCCACGGCTTCGGCGCCGAACTGCTTGGTCCATCGCTCAGTCAACCATTCCGGGTGCGCGAAGATTTCCGGCGGGCGCGGCAGCGCCAATTGTTTTCCGGAATTCTGCAAAGCCAGAAGTTTTCTCATCACTGCATTGGCAAGACCGGCGGCAGAAAGTTTGCGCGCCTGCTTCACCAGCTCTACCGTCTCATTCACGGCCGCATGCGGCGCAACGCGCAGGAATTTGATCTGGTACGCGCCCATGCGCAACGCAGTAAGAACTTCAAGATCAAGTTTCGGCAGGGGTGAAAAACTGAAATGCGCAATGTACTGATCAAGCACTGATCGCCAGCGCAGTACGCCCATCACAATTTCCGTGGTCAGGTTGCGGTCTGCCGGCTCAAGATCGTCCAGCATGCCTGAGTGAAGAAGCTCAACGGCGTAAGATGATTCGCGCTCCACGCGCAGCAAGACTTTGAATGCGGCCATGCGCGATGGGGCAGCCGGCATGCGATCTTATTCCAGACCTGCGCCGGGCTCATTGCCCAGCTTCTCATCCAGCTTCTCTCCCAAAGCTGGCCGGTAGCCGCTGATAAACTCGCGCGCAGACATGGCCTTCTTGCCCTCGGGTTGAAGCTGAAGCAGAGACAGCAACGTGCCTCCACCGCATCCGGCCAGAAGCGCGTCTTCATGCATGTAAAGCTGCCCGGGAGCCACTTCCAGGTTTGCGCTTGCGGGTTCCGCGGACACAATTTTCAGCGTCTTGCCACGATAATGCGTGAATGCTCCAGGCCACGGCTGAAACCCGCGAAGCCGATCATAAATTTCTTTTGCGTTGCGACTGAAATCAATCTGGCCGTCTTGCTTCTTCAGGATGGGAGCAAGCGTTGCCTGCGAATCATCCTGCGGCACCGGACTGATACTTCCGTTAGCCAGTGCGTCAAGCGTTTGCACCAGTAATTCCGCGCCCAAGGCAGCCATGCGCGGCGCCAGCGTAATTGCCGTATCATCCGGCCGAATCTCCAGCTCACGCTGCATCAGCATGTCCCCGGTATCCAGACCTTCATCAAGGCGCATGGTTGTAACGCCGGTGATGGTTTCACCACTGGCAATCGCCCACTGAATCGGCGCTGCTCCACGATATTTCGGCAGCAACGACCCATGGACATTGATGTTGCCATGCGGAGGGAGTTGCAGCATCCAGGGCGGTATGATGCGTCCGTAGCCAACCACGATGATTGCGTCCGGTTTCAGCGCGGTGAGTTGTTCCTGAAACTCCAGGTTCTTTTTGATCTTCTCCGGCTGAATAACGGGAAGCCCCAGCTTGAGCGCCGCCTGCTTGACGGGCGGAGCAGCCATCGTCATGCCACGACCCTGAGGACGGTCCGGCTGCGTGACCACAAGCATCACTTCATGTCCTGCGGTGATCAGCCCTTCCAGACATGGCACGGCAAACATCGGCGTGCCACAAAAAACCAGCTTCATACCCACTCGCCGGCGCGCATCAGCTTTTTGATTTTGCGCTTCATCAGGTCACGCTTCAGGCGGCTGATATGCGAAATGTACAGCTTCCCTTTGAGATGTTCGATCTCATGCAGGAATGCGCGGGCAAGAAGGCCTTCCCCGGTGGTCTCAAACCACTTTCCGTGGACGTCCTGCGCCCGGACTGTAACCAGGTTCGCGCGGCTGACATCCTCACGAAATTCCGGCAGGCTCAGGCAGCCTTCCTGGCCGCGCTGCTTGCCTTCCGTAGCAATGATCTCCGGGTTGATCAGCACCAGTTTCTGCTCTGGATCTTCCTTGAAAGTTACATCAATGACCGTGATCTGTTTGCCGATTCCGATTTGCGGGGCCGCCAGCCCCACTCCGTGCGCGGCATACATGGACTCAAACATGTCATCAATCAGCGTCTTTAACTCGCCATCAAACGCAGTGACCTTTGCAGCCGGCGTCTCCAACACCGGGTCACCATACAGAACAATGGGATATACCATTTGGATTCGTCAGAACCTCTTCAACTGTTGTTGGTAACCTTCAAAATTGCGCAATGTTTCCGTCATGGAATCGCCGCCGAATTTATCCAGCGCGCAGCGGGCCAGCGTAAGCGCGACCATGGCCTCCGCGGCCACACCCGCGGCCGGCACCACACAAACATCTGATCGCTCATACGCGGCCTTGACCGGCTCACGAGTTTCAAAATCCACCGAGCCCAGTGGACGGCGAAGCGTGGAGATCGGCTTGAGATATCCACGGACCAGAATGTCTTCTCCGTTGGAAATGCCGCCTTCAATCCCGCCGGCATGGTTTGACGCACGCGTAAAGCCGGTGAATTTTGCTTCGGCCCGGCTGTAACCGATCTCATCATGAACAGCGGAGCCGAACGAAAGCGCCGACTCAACACCGGTCCCGATCTCAACGGCTTTGACGGCCTGCAATGACATCACGGCCTGCGCCAGCAGCCCATCCAGACGCTCATCCCATTGTGCGAACGTGCCCAGACCGGGAGGGACGCCGTGCGCCACCACTTCAAACACTCCGCCCACGGAATCGCCGGTACGCAGCGCATGATCAACCTCAGCGCGCATGCGCGCTTCAGCTTCTGGATCGGCGCAGTTCAGCAGGACTTCTTCTTTGCCATAAAGTTCTTGCAGTTTCTGCCACGGGACATCGGCATTCGCCAGTGACGCCTTGCCTACTGCGATCACATGGCTCAGCACTTCAATGCCGAGTCCGCGCAGAAATAATTTTGCCAGCGCGCCCAACGCCACGCGCGACGTTGACTCCCGGGCCGACGCCCGTTCCAGCACATAACGCGCTTCAGGAAAGTTGTACTTCAGGGCGCCTGCGAGATCAGCATGTCCAGGACGCGGCGATGCCACGCGCTTATGCTTTTCCGGATCACCGGTTTCAACTGGAAGAATCTCCTGCCAGTTTTTCCAGTCGCGATTTTCCAGCAGAATGGCAATGGGCGATCCAATGGTCTTGCCGTGGCGCACTCCGGAGACAAAATGCGCAGTGTCCTTTTCGATCTTCATGCGGCCGCCGCGCCCGAAACCCTGCTGCCGCCGCCAGAGCTCGCGATTGATGAATTGCTGGTCCACGTCCAGGCCGGCTGGGATTCCGGAGATGAAAGCCACCAGGGTTTCACCGTGGGATTCGCCGGCAGTAAAATAACGCAGCATAGGTCCTGTCTTTAAAAGGTTGAGTAGCTGTCACCACGCGA
>CAWGRA010000014.1:0-78151 GCA_963824835.1 Terriglobia bacterium
ACAGTTCTTAGATACGAGACTTGCAGGGTTGCGGCTCGAATCGAGAAAACTGTTTCTGCTTGTTAAGTATCAGCGGTTTGCTTGCGGCGGCGCAAGCTGAGCTTCATGCCTGCGCCACTCAGTCGGCTACGTTGCCGAATCGGCTTATGTCTGATGGGGCGCGCAATTTTGTGATCACAAACCGTTTAGCGGAGCCCACCGCATCTTTATATTTGTACTCCTCCCAGTGTGGAACAACACTCTATTCATCTTCTGACGGGAGCCAACTCAAGGAGAGCAACGCAATTGAAGGCCATTCAGATCCGCAAATTTGGTGAACCTGCCGATGTTGTCAAAGTTAGTGGATTGTCGCTCCCGCGCCACGGGGCTGACGGCGAAGTGCGGATAAAGGTGGAAGCGGCCGGCATCAATCCCAGTGACGTCGCCAACATTCGCGGGCTTTTTCCTGATACGCGGACTTCCCACGGGTGGTAGGGCGTGATTTTGCCGGCCAGATCGTGGAAGGGCCTTCTGCACCTGATCGGACAGAACGTTTGGGGCTCGGGCGGCGATATTGGCTTTACGCGCGATGGCGCACATGCCGAATTCATTACCGTCCGTCGCCGTGGCGGCCATTCCGAGACCCGGGAACCTGAGCTGCCGAGCAGGCGGCTGTGGTCGGGGTGCCCTTTTCCACCGCCTATATGTCCCCTGGAAAATGCCCGCCTCGCTCCCGGGGAATGGGTCCTGATTTCCGGAGCTGCCGGAGCTGTGGGCTCCGCTGCCCTCGAACTCGCTAAGGCGCTTGGGCGGCCGAGTTATTGCGCTGGTCCGTGACAAAACACAGAGCCCCATGCTGGATATGTCAAAGGTGGAAGCCGTTGCCAGTTCTGAAGCCGGATAATATTGCCGAAGTGGTCCGGGCCGCGACCGGTGGACGTGGCGTTGATATCGCGCTCAACGGTGTGGGCGCATGGGTTTTTCAGCCCATGATGGCATCGCTTGCGGAAGGCGGGCGTATGGCGGTTTATAGCGTGAGCTTTGGCGGTCGGGAAGTTAAGGTTGATCTCTTTCCGCTTTACCGCAAGCGCCAGGAACTCATCGGTATCAACAGCATCCCGCTTGGACGCGGTGCGCGCCGCCCGGAATCCTCACCAAACTTGTCCCGCTGTTTGAAAGTGGCAGACTCAACTCCGCCTCGCGTGACCGAGCGATATCCCCTTGCCGAGGCTGTCAAAGCCTATGAACGCGTGCGGTCAGCCCAGGGCAAAGTCGCGTTTGTAATCAATGAAATGATCGCCAAACTGCTAGGCAAAAGTAAAAACAGGCTGAGCAGCATCTCAAGGGTTCCCCTGAATTCTTTGAGACGCCGTCAGCCTGTTTGCGTGCAAGCCATGCAAGCTTCCTGTTGTGCAGGCAAGAAGCCACAGCTCATCCGAAATGTTCGCCCAGTCTCGCCGGTCTAGACACAGCCCGTGACGACGCGATCAGGCACATACGGATCGCTCAGGCGTATTTATTGAACGGAGAGAGCGTTTCTGAAGACTACTGGTCGCGGCGTGTTGAACCTGCGAAGCAGCGCGCATCATTGATATCAAAATAGCACCGAATGAAGCACAAAAAACGCATCTTGTGCGGCTTTCATCGAAATATTTTTACTTAGTCTCCTGGATTATGGACGCGAGTCTCTCGCCGCTTAGAGGGTGGAAGCCAAAGCGGCCGGTTCAAGTCATCTCTTTTTCGAGGCGGCTTTTAATTTCGGGCGGCTTCACGCTCCGCGCCTTCGCTCTGGAACGTTTCGAAGCGGAGGGCCTGGTCCTTTTCGCCTTCTTCGGCGTAGCTTTTGCGGCAGACTGGGCGGCCGCGGCTTTTGTCCCAGGCTTGGCCTTGCTTGCAACGCTTCCGTTTTGGAGCTGCCGCCGGCTTCTGTCCTTTGTTCTGAAACAACCACTCCGCGCCTTTCTTGACCGGAGCTTTGCGATTGCTTTCCCATTCGGCTGCGTTTTTATCTCCACCGATTTCAGCCAGCGTGCGATCGCTCAGCACGGAGTAATCCAGGGAATCAATGTCAAAGCCGGGCTGCATGGCGTCATCTTTCTTTTTGATAAGCAGCCATTCATTGCCTTTGGATCCCGGGCGGCGGCCCCGCATATGCGCCAGCACAAATTCGCCATTCAACTTATTACCCTGGAGCCGGAATTTCAGATCTCCCTTGGCCAGCATATCGCTGGCATCGCCCAGCGGTTCCCATGTGCCCACGTCCCAAACCATGACTGTGCCGGCGCCGTAATTGCCTTCAGGAATGATCCCCTCGAAATCAAAATATGAGACCGGATGATCTTCCACCTGCATGGCCAGGCGCTTGTCGGCCGGATCAAGCGAGGGGCCCTTCGGCACCGCCCACGACTTCAGGACGCCGTCCATTTCCAGGCGGAAGTCATAATGCAGGTGCGAGGCGCGGTGCTTCTGCACCACAAAGCGATGTCCCTGGTTTTTTGCCAGCGTCCCTTTGGGTTCAGGCGTCTCATTGAAACGGCGCTTCTCGTTATATTTTTCCAGTGCCATGTCTTCTTTGGATGCAGCCCAACCCGCAGGGGCATGCTGAAGGCAGCAGAGAGGAATGCCAGATCCATACCAGCGTAGATTTGCTAAACTCAGCCTCGAGGCGACCACGCATGAGCCGGTTGCGAAAATTAATGAACACGCTTCTCCAACTCCACTATTGGATTATGCGGGCCCATACTGCTGGCGCTGGGTTTGACGGCGCTTCTCCGCAGCCTTGCAAGTTGCGGCACAGAACGCACCTGCTGCACCGGCGCAAAAACATGGTATTTGATGACCAGGCCGCTCGAAGCTCCTGTCTCCAGCTTACGCAAGGGCTGGAGAATGCCAACCAGAAACAGGTTCTTTCGGTCTTCCACTTCTCCCATATGGATGACGGCCAGCGCTTTCAGCAGCAGCTCATCTCGTTTGTGGCTCATGCTGATAGCATTCGCCTGCACCTGAATCTGGTGCACGTCAACTCTGACTCCGGGGAAGGGAAGCGCCCAAGCCGATATTGGAAATCGAAATCGAGCCACGCGACGGCACGTTGCCGGTGCGCAAGCAGGCGCGCTTGGAGTTTTTCTGCGTTAAGCTCTGCCGGCGGCTGGAAGTTTGTTGACGTGCAGCCGCGCGGGTTCTTTTCCAATAATTCAGGACAATGAACAAGGCCAACGGGAAACTCCAGCCGGAAAAATGAAGCGGGAGTATCCTGATCGTCCTATTGTCGGCGTGGGCGCCGTGATCATTGATCGCGGGCGCGTGCTGCTGGTGAAGCGTGGTAGCCCGCCCATGCTCGGCCAGTGGACAATTCCCGGCGGCGTGGTTGAACTTGGCGAGATGCTGCGTTCCGCTGCCGAACGCGAAGCTCAGGAAGAAACCGGGTTAACTGTCCACGTTGGCGAAGTGATTGAGGTGATCGACCGGATCCTACCCGGGGATGACGGTCGTACACAATATCACTACGTGCTGGTGGACTTCCTGTGCCGCGTCCGGGAGGGCGACGCGCGCGCGGGTAGCGATGCCGCGGAAGTGGCGTGGGCGGTCGAGAATGAGCTGGAAAGTTTTAAGCTGGAGAAGATTTCTGTGGAGGTGATTTCGAAAGCTTTCTCGGTTAGCAAAAGGAGTCATCGGCCTGGGGAAGATTTTTTAGAACGGTAGGTTCCTTCGCTTGCTCGGGACAAACCGAGACGCTCATCCACCGTGACATGGTTTGCTTCGAGCCGCGCATTGCTGGACTGCTTAATAGATAGTAGTCTCTAAACAGACTGCTTTTCTCCTCCCAGTTTAAGAAACGGAATCCCATTTGCACAAAACAGCGTTTCGGTATCGCATACTTCTCGTCGAGGACGACCCTCTGTTGAGAGAGGTGGGCAAGTTGCTTCTGGCGGCGCAAGGCTATGAAGTGCTCTGCGCGGAAGACGGATTTGAAGGTCTGGCTGCCCTGAAGCAATCTTTACCGGACATTATCATTTCCGACCTTCGTATGCCCAACATGAACGGATTTGAGTTTCTTTCTGTGGTGCGCCGGCGTTTCCCCACTATCCCGGTCATCGCCGTTTCTGGTGAATTTTCCGGTCTGTCTATGCCGGAGAGCGTGCTGGCTGACGCATTCTTCTCCAAAGGGACGTATCAGCCCGCTGAGCTGTTCGAGAAGATCATTGAGTTGCTGCAAGAGCTACCCACCCGTCCCCGGGTTGGCAAACCGAACAGAGCCGCTGTGTGGGTGAAGAATGATAAAGGCACCATTGCCGTGACTTGCCCGGAATGCCTGCGCACGTTTCCTGTCCTGGGCGTAACGCAAGGTGTCAACGAAGCGGAGTGCGATTTCTGTGCGTGCATGATCAGGTTTGAGATCATCGCAGAACCGAACCGGCGGCGCTGACCGGCCTGGTGGCTCCGCGCTGCCGTTTTATCCACCCCAGACATAAGCATCATTCTGCTGAAGACCGATAAACGCCAGCACGCGGCAGGCAAACTGGTGGGCCATCTCGTCGAGAGATTTTGGCTGGTTGTAAAACGTGGGGATCAGCGGGTAAATCGTGGCGCCCGCCTCGGCTGCATGTTGCATGTTCCTGATGTGGATGAGATTCAGCGGCGTCTCACGGACGCACAGCACCAACGGGCGTTTCTCTTTCAGGCAGACGTCCGCAGCGCGTTGCACCAGATTGCCGGCCAGCCCATTGGCAATTCCCGCCAGCGTTCCCATGCTGCATGGCAAAATAATCATGGCATTGGTGGGATAAGACCCGCTGGCCACATTGGCGCCGATATCATCAATATTCTGCGCTCGAATCTTTTCCGGCTTATGGCCGATTAGCTGTTGCACCAGATCAGACCGGCCTTTAATACCAAGCTCTTCGGCAAAGACGCGCAAGGCATTGTCCGAGGCGATAAAGTTTACCGTGCCGATCCGCGAGTCACGATCGGCTGCCAGCAGCAGCGCGCGGGTAAAGATCGCGCCGCTTGCGCCAGTGGCGGCAACCGTGAGTATCTGGCCTGTGGCTGGATAGGAAATTGGCATCGTAAATAGAACGCCTGTTGAGCATAGGGAGAAGAGTTGAGGCGAGTCAAGCGCGGGACAGCCCGCCTGAAATTGAAACTTAGAATTTGAAACTTGAGAGTCAACCGGTTCCGACCGTTTGGGATGAAGGCAATTCTGGCAATCGGCAACCGTGTTACTCTGAAATCCTGCCCATGGACCAGTCAGCGCTCCTTAAATTGATGGAACACGTTCGCAGCGGCAGCCTCTCGCCTGACGAAGCAGTCTCGCGCCTGCGCCATATGCCGTTTGAAGACCTCGGCTTCGCCAAGGTTGATCACCATCGCAAACTGCGCGCCGGAATGCCCGAGGTGATTTTCTCTCTCGGCAAGACGCCTGATCAGGTGGCCCAGATCTTCAAAAAGCTCGCATGCCAGGGTGGCAATGTTCTTGCCACAAAAGCCGACTCCGATCACTTTCGCGCCGTCAAGAAACTTGTGCGCAAGGCTGAGCATCGCAAGGCCGCGCGGGCCATTGTGCTCACGCAGGACAAATCCATCTATGGCAAAGGGACCGTCGCCGTGGTTTGTGCCGGCACCAGCGATATACCGGTCGCGGAAGAAGCGGTGACCACTGCTGAGGTCATGGGCAATCGAGTGACTCCGCTCTATGACGTGGGAGTTGCCGGGATTCATCGCCTGCTCTCAAACCGAAGTCTGATTGATGAGGCGCGCGTGGTGATCGTCTGTGCCGGCATGGAGGGAGCCCTGCCCAGCGTGGTTGGCGGTTTGGTGCGTGTGCCGGTTATCGCCGTGCCCACAAGCATAGGCTATGGGGCATCATTTAATGGACTGGCAGCTCTGCTGGGTATGTTGAATTCCTGCGCGTCGAACGTGAGCGTGGTGAATATTGATAACGGCTTTGGCGCGGGCTATGTGGCCTCCATGATCAACCGCCTTTAAGTTTTTGATTCCAGTGCCTCCCCTTCACAAAACCTGCGCGGAGGCAAGTGCTTTTTGCACTTAGGCGCAAACTTTTACCGTACAACATTCATTGTCTCGCAAGCGTCTCAACAGCAGGTGTACAATTTGCGAGTAATGAGGGCCTTCGGACCTTCTGTGTGGGACCTACTCCCAATGCCGAGGCGCACATGAACGTTCACTTGAGTTTTAAAAGTGGCAAAACTCCTGACGTGGAACGCGAATTCCAAAACCAAATTCAGAAACTCAGCCGCAGGTTGCGAGCTTTCAAGCCAGATCTGGTCCATCTGCACGCGGTGGTGGATAACGCGGCCCACCAGGAACTCAGCACTTCCTTGAACCTGCGGTTGCCTTCAGGGCAGATGGCTGCCAGCAGCACCAGCAGCACTGCTTCAGCAAGCGTGAAGGCTGCATTCAATGACTTGCTGGGCCAACTCACGAAGCACAAAGAGCTTTTGCGCGGGCATGTTGGACGCAAGCTGCGCCGGGGCGATCGCGGCCAGCGCCTTACAAAGGTTGTGCCTTTTGAAGAGACGTTTGCATCTGTCTCGCCGGCGAACACGGCAAATATGCCGGTTGCCGGCGATACGGCAGGCCTGGTGTATGAAGAAGAGTGGATCGTCGATATTGACCGTCTGCGTAAGTTTGTGGCCGGAGAGCTTCAGCTCCGCTCAGCGAACGGGCAGATCCGTCCGGGGCAGATCACCGTGGACGAGGTGATTGCCGAGGTGATGGTGGCGGCATTGTCTCACGAAAATGGCAGCGCCAATCTGCTGCCGGAAGAAAACTATTTTCAGCGGCTCGCGCTCCGTGCCATTCGTCAATTGATGAATGACAATGCTGACGTCGCGGAGGTCTCCCTGGATGCCTCCGCCGCCGTTCCGAATGTGACCGGCAGCGATGAAAGCATGCTGCAATATCATCAGCCCGATGATCGTGTGAATGGAGAAAACCTGATCCCGGATTCGGGATCGCGCACGCCGGAAGAAATCTTTGCCAGTGAGGAGATGTCGGCGCAATTGGATTCCGCCTTGCATCATGTGGGCGCGCGAGACCGCGAGGCCTTCATCCTGTTCACGCTGGAAGGCTTCACCATAGAAGAAATAGCCCGCCTTTCTGACCGGCCGCATGACGATATTCGGCAGTCAATCCATCACGCCCGCGAACGAATACAGAAGACGCTGCCGGAACAAAATGACTTGCGCCAGAGTCTGCTCCAGCGTTCGCGCGTCGCCTGATCCCTGGACCGCTGAGCTTTCCAAAGACCAACAGAGGAGGACCCGCATGATTTCGCGCGAAGAGCTTCGTCAACTTGCTCAAGTTGAATCGCCGCAAGGAAGCGCCATCAGCTTCTATTTCCAGCCGCAGCCACCCCAGGACAAATCACACCGCGAAGAGGCGATCCTGGTGAAGGACCTGGTGCGGGAAGCCTTACGCCAGGCCGAACGTGATGGGAACCATCTTGCTCTCCGCGAAGATCTCAAGCGCGTGCTGGAAATTGCGGAAAGTCTGCATGGCAATCATTCCCGCGGCAAAGCCATTCTCGCCTGCCGTGACAAGAATATCTGGCGTGAATTTGATGTTCCCGCGCGCCTTGGCCGCTCACAGTTAAAGGTCAATTCCCGTTTTCATCTCGGCCCGCTGGTAACGTCACTGGCCTCTGCGTCCAATGCCTGCATCGTGGTTGCTGACCGGCAGAAAGCGCGCATGTTTGAGCTGCGAGCTGACAACATTACGGAAAAGATGGAGCTTGAATTCGGGAAACTGCCTTATAAGGGGAAAAGTGATGGCTTTATGGGATATGACGCCGGCCATCGTGAACGTCATAAAGAAAATGAAGTCATGACCCATTTCAAGCAGCTTGCTGACTCGATCCAGATGCTGATGCAAGGTGACAAGTGCGAGACTTTGCTGATTGGATGCCGCGACGAAACCTGGCCGGAAATCGAACCTCACCTGAACACCGGGCTGAAACAGAAACTTGTGGAGCGTTTCACGCTGGATCCCGCCGGAACCAGCGCGGAAGAGGTGCGCAGGATTACTGAGGAAATTTTGAACAGGAAACGCGTGCAGGAACAACAGCGCCTGGTTCGTGAGGTGATTGGACAGGCGTCACGCAATGCAACGGGGGCCGTGGGGCTTAAGCACGTGTTAACGGCATTGGAGCGCCAGGAAGTACAGACGCTTGATCCTGAGCCCGGATTTTCATGCTGAGGCCGTGGAGTGCACCAATTGCCGGCGACTGGATTCACGCATGGTAAAGACCTGCGCTGTCTGCGGCCAGGCGACGCGCCAGTTGAATGACATCTCTGGCGCGCTGATTGATTCTGCCCTGCGCAACGGAGCTGACATTGAGTTTATTGCTTCCGATGCCGAGCTGGAAAAAGCCGGACGCGTGGGCGCCTTGCTTCGCTTCCGGGCTGACCAGAATACGGCGGAGAAAGTAGCTGTGTAAAAAGAGTGGGAGACATTTGATGTCGAACAATGCTTTAGAAGATTATCGTAATTTCCCCGGAATCACTGAGGCCTGGGAACTGGAGCGCACCGGTCTGGTGGTGATACGTGAAGAGCTGTACAAGCTGGAGTTGTGGCGATCTCACTCCAACCCTGATATCCCTTATTACGTGGCCATTCACATCCAGGAACAGAACATGTGGAAGCGAATTTCTGATCCACCCTTCGCCAGCGGTCGCAATGGTGAAGACGCATTGCGCGATGCCATGGTGTTTCTGAGCGAGAGGCTGGCGGCATAACCAAAAAAGATGGGCCGCGAATCAGGCGTGTAAATACGAACCGGAACATTTTTCACGTTTCGTCCGATTCGCGGTTAATCCTCTGTCCATCACGAGAAACTCCGGTCGGTTTAATTAAATGCCAGAAGCTGGAAGCTCGCCGACGTGATATGCTTCTGCGTTTCAAGTTCTCATTCAAAAGTGAGGTCGCATGAAGCGCAGAGATTTTCTTTCCGGCCTGGCGGTAACTTCAGCATCGCTGGCTGTTGGCCAAACCAACCCTCCGCAAAAGATGGATTCGCCGTACAAGATAATTCCCAAGACCGGGAACCCAAAAAACATCATTGTCTGTGCAGCCAACGGTTACAACTACATTGATGCAGGTTTTGAGAAGCTGCGCGGCGGCGCGGATACGCTGGATGCTGCCATTGCGGTGGTTTCGGGTCCGGAAAACGATCCCAATGATGACAGCGTTGGCCTGGGCGGTCTGCCTAATGAAGAAGGCGTGGTGGAACTTGATTCCTGCTGCATGCATGGCCCAACGCGGCGCGCAGGCTCAGTGGGCGGCGTGCGCGACATCAAGAATGTTGCGTCGGTGGCAAAAGCAGTGATGGAGCATACCGGCCACGTGATGCTGGTGGGCGAAGGCGCCACGCGTTTTGCGGTTGCCATGGGCTTTCCCAAAGAGAACCTGCTGACCGAGCATTCACGCAAGATCTGGATGCTGTGGAAGGAAACGCACTCCAATCAGGACTGGTGGGGACCGGGAATTTCCGATCCCAACTGGAAGCCGCCCGCGCCCATGGTCAGGACTTCTGGAAGATCAGCCGCTGCACATCAAGAAGATGTACGCAGTCGCCGCCGATCTTGGCATTGCCGAGCACCAGCGCATGGACGCGATCCACAAAGTCCTGAATCCGCCCACAGGAACCATCAATTGCTCAGCGCTTGAATGAGAAAGGCGAGATGTCCAGCGTGACCACCACCAGCGGACTGGCGTGGAAGCTGCCCGGACGCTGCGGTGATTCGCCGATCATCGGCGCTGGCTGCTATTGCGATCAGGACATAGGCGCGGCGGGCGCTACCGGCAACGGTGAGGAGAACATCAAGGTGGCCGGAGCGCACACCATCGTGGAGAACATGCGCCACGGCATGTCACCGGAAGAAGCCGGCATGGACGCGCTCAAGCGCATTGCCCGCAATTTCAACAATGACATGACGCGGCTCTCCTATCTCAACATGTTCTATTACATCCTGCGCAAGGACGGAGCGTATGCAGGCGTGTCACTGTGGTCAGGCCGGGGCGATCGTCCGCGCCGCTATGCCGTGCATGATGGGACCAGGAGATACGAAACGGCAAAATATCTGTTTGAAGGACAGGCCAAAGACTGGCCGCCCATGCCGCAGCTTCCGAAATAGCTGTTGAGATCGCTTGTAAAAGACCAGCCGCGAATAACGCGAATCAACACGAATTTCATTCGTTCGTGTTCTTTCGAATTCGCGGCTTTTTTCAAGTCTGTGGTTCAGAGGGCGCAAACAAAGAAAGGACCGCAAGTAGAAAAACAGCCGCAAGTCGCACCTAAATACAGGATTAATTTTCAATTCGTGTTCATTCGCGTAATTCGCGGCTGAGGTTTCCAGCTACAGGAAGCGCACCTTCACGTCCGGACGCTTGGCCAGATGAATGCTTTCCACGAAGCGCACCTTGCCGCTCTGGCGGGTCATCACAATCGAAGAGGTACGGGTGCCTTCTCCGAAGAAGCGAACGCCTTTCATCAGCGCGCCATCGGTCACGCCGGTGGCGGCAAAGATCAGATTATTGCCCGGCGCCAGGTCTCTTGGCCGTATAGATTTTTTTTTTGTCGTTGATTCCCATCTTCTCGATGCGTGCTTCAAGCTCCGGAGTATTGATGACCAGGCGGGCAAGGATTTCCCCGTTCAGGCAGCGCATGGCGGCGGCGGTGATCACGCCTTCAGGCGCGCCTCCGCTGCCCATCACGGCGTGAACGCCCGTGCCGATCACAGCCGCCGCAATTCCGGCGGAAAGATCGCCATCTGTAATCAGGCGGATGCGCGCGCCGGCGCCGCGAATATCATCGATGAGTTTTTCATGCCGCGGACGGTCAAGCACCACGACCACAAGATCGGCAACATCACGGCTCAAGGCGGCGCGCAATGGCTTTCAGGTTTTCTTTTACCGGCGCGTCCAGATCAACCGCGTCTTTGCAGGAAGGGCCGACCACAATTTTTTCCATGTAGCAATCCGGCGCATTCAGCAGGCCGCCTTTTTCTGATGCCGCCAGCACGGTGATGGCTCCGGGCGCGCCGGTGGCGCAAAGATTGGTGCCTTCCAGCGGATCAACCGCGATATCAACTTCCGGCAGCGTTTCGCCGTCATTCCAGCCCGCGCCCACGTGCTCGCCGATATAAAGCATCGGCGCTTGATCGCGCTCGCCTTCGCCAATCACGATGGTGCCGCGCATGGGGACCGTGTCCATGGTTTTGCGCATGGCTTCGGTGGCAGCCTGGTCGGCCCTGTGTCCGTCGCCGGTGCCCATGGTGTGGGCGGAGGCGATGGCCGCCTCTTCCACCACGCGCACAAACTCCAGCGCCAGTTCAAACTCCATCTCGTTTCCAGCGTTCTTGGTTACTGTTTTGTCAGCGAGCTGGGTTGCCATGCTACTACCTCCCGATATTTTTAGTTCCGCAATCCTAAGCTCTGGAAAGCTTCACCAGCAACGGCAATCAAAACGCGCTGCTGCCGGTAATGCTCTCGCCGATGATCAGCGCATGAATGTCATGCGTGCCTTCGTAGGTTTTTACTGACTCCAGGTTCATCATGTGGCGCATCACCGGATAATCATCAGCAATGCCGTTTCCGCCCAGGATATCGCGGGCCATGCGGGCACACTCCAGCGCCATCCATACGTTGTTTCGCTTGGCCATGGAGATGTGCTGGTGCCCAACTTTGTCCGCGTCCTTGAGCCGGCCCACCTGCAGCGCCAGAAGCTGCGCCTTGGTGATCTCGCTGATCATCCAGACCAGCTTCTCCTGGACAAGCTGGTGAGATGCAATTGGCTGGTCACGGAACTGCTTGCGCACCTGGGAATATTGCAGCGCCGTGTCATAGCAGGACATGGCCGCGCCAATCGCGCCCCAGCCAATGCCATAACGCGCCTGATTCAGGCAGGCAAGCGGACTTTCAAGCCCGTCTGAGCCGGGGAGCAGATTTTCCTCGCGGAACGCGCACGTCCTGCAGCGAAAGCCCGGAAGTAACCGAAGCGCGCAATGACCATTTGCCGTGAACGTCACTGGCTTTGAAGCCGGGACGATTGGTTTCGACCAGAAAGCCTTTGATGCGATCGTCATGCGCTTCAGACTTGGCCCAGACGATGGCGACATCGGCGATGGTGCCGGAAGTGATCCACATCTTCTCGCCGTTCAGGACGTATTCATTGCCGACTTTCTTTGCGCGCGTGCGCATGCCGCTGGGATTGGAGCCGAAGTCAGGTTCGGTAAGGCCAAAGCAGCCGAGCTTTTCACCCTTGGCCATGGGCGGCAGCCATTTTTCTTTTTGCGCGTCACTGCCATAAGCGTAAATCGGATACATACACAGCGCGGATTGCACGCTCACAAACGAGCGCACGCCGCTATCGCCGCGCTCCAGTCTCCTGCATCACCAGGCCGTATTCCACGTTGCCCATTCCGGCGCAGCCATAGCCTTTCAGGCTGGCGCCAAAGAAGCCGAGATCGGCCATGGGCTTGACCAGTTCGCGGGGAAAGCGGCCTTCACGATTGCATTCCTCAATGATGGGGACAAGGTTTTCTTCAATAAAGCGGCGCGAGGTATCGCGCACCAGGCGCTCTTCTTCGCTTAAAAGTGCGTCAAACTCGATGAAGTCAACTCCCTTGAACTTAAAAACGGGCATACGGCTCACTTTCATTGCGTGAATATGTAGTGCGGAGCGGGAAGGCGTGCCATGGGGGAGCCCGCTCTGGGGCCAAACCTTATAAGGTAGCAAGGCGTATGTTGCGGGGTCAACGCGGAGAAGGCGATATTATCGAGTCCCAGGCTATGCGACCCCCGGCTTTGCCCTTGATAGCGGGTCGGTAATCGACTCCAGCGATTTCCGCTCAGCATCCACTCCCACCAATGCCTCCACCACGGCGGCGCCGATCATCAGCGCAGCTCCGGCCAGGTATCCATAGAGCAAGTGAGTGCGGGATTCGCTCTGGATGAGCAGCCCAAAAATAAATGGCGCTGCCACTCCCCCTACCAGCGTGCCGAAGGCATAGAAGATAGCGATGGCTAATCCGCGTATCTCCAGCGGAAAGATTTCGCTGACTGTGAGATAAGCCGAACTGGCAGCGGATGAAGCGAAAAAGAAAATCACTGACCAGGCAATGGCTTGCGTGGTGGCGGTGAGCATGCCCTGTTGGAACATCCAGCCGCTCACGGCCAGAAGGATGCCGGACATTGCGATAAGTAAAGGTGATCATCTTCTTGCGACCGATCACGTCGAACAGATGGCCGAGAAACAGCGGTCCCAGGAAATTTCCGATCGCAAAAGGGAAGAGATAGAGCCCGACCTTCTGCGCAGGCAGGTTATAGAACGTAACCAGAACCAGCGCGTAGGTGAAGAATATGGCGTTATAAAAAAATGCCTGTGAGGCCATGAGAGCCAGCGCCAGCAGTGATCGCCGGCGATGTTTGATGGCGATGGCATCCCAAATTTCCAGGAAAGGCGTATGCGTTCGCGGAAGAATACGGATGGTTTCGTCCTGCGGCGGTTCGGGCAGGCGATGACCGGTCACTTTCTTTTCAATCCCGGCCACAATCAGCTCCGCTTCCACGGCATGCCCGTGAATCATAAGCCAGCGCGGACTCTCCGGTACGGCGTGACGGAGGAAAATAATGCCCAATCCGAGTATCGCGCCAATGCCAAAGGCGAGCCGCCATCCCAGGCTGATGGGCACAATGCCCATATCGAGCAACACAATAGTGGCTGCGGCGCCAATGGCCGCCCCGATCCAGAAACTGGCATTGATGATCAGGTCCACGCGTCCACGTAAGCGCGCGGGAATCAGCTCGTCAATGGCTGAGTTGATGGCGGAATACTCACCGCCTATGCCGGCGCCGGTCAAAGCGCGGAAAATGGCATAGGAAGCGAAGCTCCAGGAACATGCGGTCAGCGCCGTGGCTGTCAGATAGAGCAGAAGCGTTACGGTAAAGAGCCGTTTGCGGCCGAGCCGGTCCGTAAGGTATCCAAAGACCACCGCTCCCACAACGGCGCCCACCAGGTAACAAGTGGCACTGGCTCCGACCTGGGCGGCGGTAAGGCCCAGCGCGTCAGGTCTCCTGAGCACCCCGCCGAGCGCGCCTGCCAGGGTGACTTCGAGGCCGTCCAGAATCCAGGTGATACCAAGCGCTATCACAATGAGCCAGTGGAACTTACTCCAGGGCAGCCGATCGAGTCTGGCGGGGATGTCACTTTCGATGACCTCCGGATTACTGGGCGATAGTGACACCGGGTTAGAGATGTGGCCGATAGCGCAGTGGGATGTATGCGAGCAAGCAGCGCCATTCAGGCCAAAACCAGGTTATTCAATATTCAGAATTCAGAAGAATATTTTTGTGTTACGTACAAAAAGCTATAGGTTTGGGAAACAGCGCCTGTATAATTCCGCGCAAGTTGTTTTGTGGGAGCATCTTTAAGAAACGTCTTCAAACGATCTTTTTGGGATTCGCCCACGTGGGGAAACAGCGTATGTAAAAAGCCGCCTGACATGTCAGGCGGCTTTCACTTTTTGCAAGTGGGAATTACTGGAGCGTAATTTTACTTACGGTCATGCTCTCGCCGTTCACGGCCCCGTCCACCGCCACCTTGATATCGGATTTTTTGGTGAGTGCCGCGATAAATTTCTTGGCTTCCTCGTTGCCGGCCTTATCAAAGCGAATGACTTTCTTATCATCGGTCATTACGCCATAGCCGCTCTTTTCGCAGTCTTCCATCTGCAGGCAGCCTTTGGTGTGTTTGGCGCCGAAGCCGGCCTTCTGGCCTTCTTCTTTGGCGCACGCCAGATCCACAAGATAACCCTTAACGGTGGTATCAGCGGCAAAAGCGCTGAGGCTGACGGCGGCGAACAGGATCATTACCAGTTTTTTCATGAAGTGTCCTTAGAATGTTTTAGGTGTTTCGATTCTATTTAGAGTTGCGGGTGTCTGTAACGTTACACGTAAAAAGCGGTTTTTCGTGTAAAATCATTCATGCGGCACGGCAGGTCAAGCTTCCGCCTTTCTGCCCAGAAGTTCCACGCCAGCATTGCCACGGGTAGCGGACCAGACCCCGTGGGAACCATTGACAGGAGACTACTACAATCATGGCCAAAGTCGCCAAAACAGCGGACCGTAAAAAGATGATGGATACGTCCAAGAGCACGGATTGCCCAAAGTGCGGCAAGCCCACCCGCATCGTGAAGCGGATGAAAGACCGTGAGCGGAACGTGCCCGGTGGCATCTTTATTTCCTGCTCCGGCTGCGAATTCTTCGAAAAGCTCTAAATTGTTCTCTAATTCGATGTTCAGTGGCTGCCGTGCCTAACGCCCGGCAGCCATTTTCATTTTCAGTCAAAATTGTGATCGCAGATGTGGTTGTAAGCCCGCCCTCCAGCTCGATGCTGAATTAGTGCTCATCATGATCATGGTCGTGATGGTGATGTGCCGCCGTGCCCGGCTTTGGCGGAACCGCTGGAGTGGTGCTGGGCGTGTTGCAGCTGGCGGTTGGCTGCGGCTTGGTCAGTGCTGCTTTGGTTGCCGGCGGCAGTTTGTCTGCCTGTGATAGCAGCAGGCTTACCTGCCAGAGCTGGTTTTCGGATAGCATTTCACCGAAGCCCGGCATGCCTGTCATCCGCAGGCCGTTTTTGACCGTCCAATAGGTGCGGCCAACCGGGTCGTCCGTGACCATTTCATCCTTGTTGAAGAGCTGCGGCGGCAGCGGAAACATGCCTTTAGCCGCGAGGGTGGCAGGCTGATCCGGCAAGCCGTGACAGAAAGCGCAATTGGCAGAGTAGATGTTTGCTCCCTGCGTCAGATTCTCTTCCGTGGGCTGCATGGGAACGTTCTTCGGCATTTCCTTGGTCATGTGCGCGCGCATGATCATGTTCGCGGCCTTCTCTTCAAAGGGCATGGGCTGTGCTGACGTGGCGATGGGTGCGAAGCCGAAACGTACATAGCAATAACCGATAACCGCCGGAATAAACAACCCTATGATCACGCCCAGAATAAATCTTTTCACTGAAGTCAGCTCCTTGAGTTGATGGTAAAAACCAGAATTCACAGACTGCGGGTTTCTACTCCGCTGCGGTCTGTACCTTTTTAACTCGAAACACGGTGTTTTTGTTCCCTCATGCCCCGGTGCTTACATGGCAGCCTACGGATTCTAGGCGAAACCGGGTAGCTGAGTCCATTGCCAGGCCCAACATTTTGCGCCGCGAGGATTCGATCGCCCGCATCGAAAAAGTGTATGGCCCGCTCAACGAAAGTCTCCCGCAGCAACAGTCAGAGAGGCGAATCGCCTGACGTAACTGCCGGTGCGATCCCCGCGGAATCTCTGGAACAAGCGTTTCCAAAACTCAAGCTGGCTATCCAGCCACCCTATCCGCCGGCCGAGGCAAAAGCTGTGGCAAAAATTCCAGCCGAGCCAGGATGGCTTTACGAGCCCAAGTGGGACGGTTTTCGCTGTCTGGCTTTTCGGCATGGCGACGAGGTGGTTTTGCAATCCAAGGCCGGCCAGCCTCTTGGCCGCTATTTCCCGGAGATGGTGGAAGCATTGCGTGAGCTGCCTGCGCGCACCTTTGTCCTGGATGGCGAGATCGTGATCTTCGAAAATTCCGGCGAGAAGTCCGGAACGGATTCCGGTGATTCGCACAGCAAGAGACCACGCCGGGCACGGGTCTTCCTATGAAAATCCTGAGGAGTTTTCGCGTCAATCTGGACTTTGACGCTCTGCTTCAGCGCATACATCCTGCCGCCAGCGGATTAAACGGCTGGCTGCCGAAACGCCGGCAACCTACCTGGTTTTCGATCTGCTGTTAAATGAACGAGGCAAGCGCCTGACGGAAGAAGCGCTTTCTGCACGACGCATGGCCCTTCAGGATTTTGCGGAAAATTTCCGCGGTAATGAGCGAGTGTACCTGTCACCCGCCACCAGCGATTTTGCCACCGCGCAGCGCTGGATGCAGCAAGGTACAGCTTCCGGGCTGGATGGCGTTGTGGCCAAGCGCCTGGATTGTGAATACACCTCCGGCGAACGCACCGGAATGGTCAAGGTCAAGCGCATTCGCACGGCAGATTGCGTTGTAGGAGGGTTCCGCTGGGCACAAAAAGGCGGGGAAGTGGGGTCGCTGTTGCTGGGACTTTATAACGATGCAGGCCAACTTGATCATGTGGGCTTCAGCTCAAGTTTCAGCCGTGAAGATCGCAAGAAACTTAAAGCGATTGTGACGCCACTCATCGCAAAAAGATGGTGAAGGTGGCTTCACCGGGAAGGCTCCCGGAGGTCCCAGCCGATGGACCAATCCTGACCGCAACACGGAATGGTTCCCGCTCAAGCACAAGCTGGTGGGAGAATTTCAGTTCGACCATTTTTCAGGCGGACGTTTTCGTCACGGAACAAAGTTTCTGCGCTGGCGTCCGGAGAAAAAGCCGGAGCAATGCGGAATGGACCAGGTGGAGATCAAGAAGGCAGGCGAAAAAGAAAGGCTGATCATTGGCTATGCCTGCGCCGATGGTTGCAGGTAGCCTGTCCTACCGTTTTCTTGATTGGCTTCGGCTTCCAGCTTCCCGATAAATCGATATCCCTGGCGCGGCAGCGTTTCTATGTAGCGCGGCTTGTCCGCCTTATCCGAGAGGACCTGGCGGAGTTTGTTCATGGCCTTGTTCAGGCTCAGCTCGAAATCAGATGGAGGTTCGGCCGGCCAAAGCCGGTGCTTGAGGTCTTCGCGCGTTACGATTTCGCCGGCACGTTCCAGCAGCATGGACAGGATCTGGCATAAGCTGCGGCGCCAGCTTCAGGCGAAGCCCATGTTTTAAGAGCTCTCCCGCACACACGTCGGCCTTGTAAGGATGAAAACGGTAAACAGATGACATACACAGCAGCGCCCCACGCGCCAGGTTGTGCGGAATTTTAGCACCGGTTTCAATCTTTTCGTTAGCGAATTTTTGTTTTTCAGTCTGGGCATCAAGTATTCGAAATGCCCGGCGCAGCACGATTGTGAATCGTCAGGACCACGCGCGGAAAGGACTGGCAGGAAATGCCGGGTCATGGACTCGCGCGCGGGTATAGAATGCCGGGCACAAGCCAGATCTGAAGGGCGCCAGTCACTGAGTTAAAAGATCGGGCAAAGGAGCGAAAGTGGCCGAACAGCAATTTGCCAATTACAAAGAGTTTTTCCTGTTCTACCTGCATGAGCACAGCGATCCACGCAATCGGCTGATGCATGCGGCCGGTACCACGCTGGGCCTCATTACAGTGGCTGTGGCTTTTATGACTGGCCACCCGTGGTATGCGCTCCTGTGGCCCGTGGTGGCGTACGCATTTGCGTGGACCGGCCACTTCATGATCGAAGGCAATAAGCCGGCGACGTTTGGTCATCCGTTCTGGTCATTTATCAGCGACTTTCGCATGATGGGACTGATGATGACTGGCCGGCTCGCGGAGCGTATGCAGGAGAAGCCGCCGGTAAGAGCGAAGTAGCCGAAGTTACCGCAAAAGCAAGCCTGATTCGGCATACTATCGGGTCTGGAATGATTTCAGCTCTGCGGTGGCTTTTGTCCCTGTGCCCTGTCCCTGGGCCGATTCAGCCTGAAAATAATATTTGGTGCCCGGCTTCAGGTCTTTCAGGAATACTCGATGAGTAAAACCGCCCCACGGCATTTGCGCGGTCTTGTCCAGATTATCTGGACCCTCGCCGTACCGCAGCGTGGTGCCGGAGTTCACATTGGTTGACCAGGCAATGATGGCCGTTGAGTCAGTAACATTTTCAACCACCGGGCCTTGCGTGATCTTGACCGGCTCATAGACCGTATCATCGTCGTTGGAATTGGGGGAACTGGACACCTGGGCATTGGCACAATTGCTCATGGCGAACAATAAGGTGAGGGTGATCGGCAAGCAATCCCAATTTATTGAAATCCATCTTCGTTCCCACCACGTTTACAATCGCCCACTTCATAATGACTATGAACCCAGTGTTTTAAGATGAGTTCCGCCGGCTGAGAGTGGCTTTTGTGAGTTGCTGGCGTGCGAATTCATGCAAGGCTGGTTCAAAAATAAGATGTTTGCGCAATCGCGTGCTCTTAGGCAGAATAGCCAGCATTTATTGATAGCGCATAAGGTAAACCCGGAATGATTCAAATCACAACATCCAGCGGGGCGATTGCATGAAGTCAAAGTCGATTCAGGTTGCGATATGGTTATGCGTGGCCGGGTTGGGCACGCTGGCGTTTGCCACCATTGCCTTGCGTCGTGGCGAAGCCATCAATGCCATGTGGCTGGTGATTGCGGCGCTTTGCACGTACGCGTTGGGTTACCGTTTTTATAGCAGATTTCTGGCGGCCAAGGTGCTTACCCTGGACAGCATGCGCGCCACGCCTGCCGAGCGCATGGAAAATGGGCGTGACTTCATGCCTACCAACAAATGGGTGGTGTTCGGGCATCACTTCGCCGCCATCGCGGGACCTGGGCCGCTGGTGGGGCCGGTACTGGCTGCGCAGTTCGGTTATCTTCCCGGAACGCTGTGGCTCCTGGCCGGCGCGATCTTTGCCGGATGCGTGCAGGATTTTGTCATCCTGGTGTTTTCCGTACGTCGCGACGGCAAGTC
Source organism: Terriglobia bacterium (assembly GCA_963824835.1). GTDB lineage: Bacteria > Acidobacteriota > Terriglobia > Terriglobales > Acidobacteriaceae > Angelobacter. The sequence goes on from CAWGRA010000014.1 coordinate 19,595, forward strand.
TCTGGGGCAGATGGCGCGCGAGGAAATCGGCAAGACCGCCGGAACGGTGGCTTTCATCGCGGTGCTCAGCATTCTGGTCATTCTGCTGGCGGTGGTGGCGCTGATTATCGTGAATGCGTTTAAAGACAGTCCATGGGGCACGTTCACCATTGGGATGACCATTCCTATCGCCGTGCTGATGGGAGTTTACCTGCGCAATATCCGGCCCGGACGAGTGCTGGAAGCGTCAGCGATTGGATTTGTTCTGGTGCTGCTGGCGATTGCAGGCGGCCAGTGGGTTTCCCATTCGGCAACCTGGGCCGGCGTGTTCACGCTTTCCGCCACTACACTGGCGATCCTGATCATTGTTTATGGCTTTGCCGCGTCCGCTCTTCCAGTATGGCTGTTGCTGGCGCCGCGCGATTATCTGAGCACGTTTGTGAAGCTGGGAACGGTTGCGATTCTTGCTCTCGGCATTGTTCTTGTCCGGCCAACTTTGCAGATGCCGGCGTTGACTCGCTTCATTGACGGCAGCGGACCGGTATTCGCGGGAAATGTATTTCCATTTGCTTTTATCACCATTGCCTGCGGAGCCATCAGCGGATTTCATTCGCTTATCTCCAGTGGCACTACGCCCAAGCTGATCGCGCGGGAAACGCAGACGCGGATGGTTGGATATGGCGCCATGATGGCGGAATCGTTCGTCGGCATCATGGCCATGGTGGCTGCATGCACGCTTGCAGCCGGGCGCCTACTTTGCGGTGAACAGCGGTGCAGGCATGGTAGGCGGGAATCCAGCCGCGGCGGTGGCAACCATCAGCCAGTGGGGCTTTCCTGTGTCCACGGCGCAAATGGCAGCGCTTGCTTCCGCGGTAGGGGAGAAGACATTATTTTTCCGCACCGGCGGCGCTCCTGCTTTCGCGCTCGGGAATGGCGAAGATCTTTTCTGACAGTCTGGGTGGCGCCGCCGTGATGGCGCTCTGGTATCACTTTGCCATCATGTTTGAAGCGCTGTTCATTCTTACGGTGCTGGATGCCGGCACGCGTGTGGCACGTTTCATGTTGCAGGATGCCCTTGGCCATGTATGGAAACCCATGGGACGCACAAGCTGGTACCCGAGCATTCTCATCACCAGCGCCATGGTTGTGGCCGCGTGGGCCTGGTTCTTGTGGCAGGGCATTCGCGATCCGCTGGGCGGCATCAACTCACTGTGGCCGCTGTTCGGGATCTGCAACCAGTTGCTGGCTACGGTAGCGCTCTGTGTAGCCACAACCATTCTGGTGAAGATGGGCCGCGCGCGTTACATGTGGATGACCCTGTCGCCATTGGCCTGGCTCATTGCGGTCACGTTCACCGCTTCCTGGGCCAAGATGTTCAACCCCAATCCGCTGATCGGACTGCTGGCACACGCGCGTTTGCTGGCTGCACAACCAGCTACAGCCGATATCGCGCGCCGCATCTTCAATGACCGCCTTGATGCCGCGGTCTGCGGCGGGCTGATCATTCTGGTCAGCATGATCGTGATTGAGTCCGGCATGGTCTGGGTGAGCGTGATCACTGGAAGGAAAGTGGCGGAGACAAAGGAATCAGCGTTTGTTGCCACCCGGTATACGGCGGAGGAAATGGCGTGAAAAACCGGGCAAATAGCAATTGGCAAATGGCAATGGGCCACAGCGAAACCCAACATCTACCACGGAGGCACGGAGACACGGAAGAAAACCGAGTCAAGCATGGGTTTTTGGAACGCGTACATTCGATTTGGGATGCAGCCTTCGCTATTTTGCGGGAAGTATTTGATGAGAGTGCGTATGAGCGATTTCTCGCCCGCACCGGAGATGAACGGTCTGTAGCTTCGTATCGGGCCTTCACGCGCGAGCGCGAATCCTCCCTGGCGCGCAAGCCCAGGTGCTGCTGAGGCTGTTTCGGAAGCATACGAGCGCTCCATCGCGCGAGACGGGATGTGATCTCTAGGTGAAGTCATCGCACATGGAGTGATCTGCGGTAAACTCTGTTCATGCGCGTCATGGGAATCGATTGTGGCAGCGAATACACCGGTTATGGGGTGGTGGAAGAGATGCCGGACCGGCGACTACTGTGTTGTGCAGTGGGAGCTATTAAACTGCGCCAGCGGGACTCGATGGCAGCCAAACTGCAGCAGATTTTTTCCGAGCTCACGCACATCATCGAAGAACACAAACCGGAGTTGGTGGCGATTGAAGATGTCTTTTACGCCATCAACGTAAAGTCCGCGCTCAAACTGGGGCAGGTTCGCGGCGTGGCCATGCTGGCCGCATCGTCTTCGGGTCTCGAAGTAGCCGAGTATTCGCCACTGTCCATCAAATCCGCGGTCGTGGGTTATGGCCGTGCCGATAAGCAGCAAGTGCAACAGATGGTCATGCGCCTGCTGAACCTTCCCGCTCCGCCGCAACCGGCCGATGCCGCCGATGCACTGGGGATCGCCATTTGCCACATTCACACCGCCACCACGCTGCAACGTTATCAGCGTCGGAAACCGCAGGAAGTTATTTCATGAAGCTCTTTTTCTTTTTGCTGGGTTGTTGTCTGGTTCCTCTAGCGCAGCTTTCAGGTGTGCAGAACGCGCAGGGTACGGCGCTCAACCCAGCGGTACCCACTGTCACTTTTGATTCAATCTGGCAAGCGGCAACCCCCCAGGAATATGTGATCACCACCAAGTCGGATGGCATTTCCACTTATCTCTCGCGGAACCCTTTAGGGCGGGTCCAGGCAGAAGAACAAGGACCCGGAAAGGTAGATAAGAGATGGCAGAACGACGAAACGCCCGCCACGCCGGAAACTAAGTCGTCGCAAGATAACGATCCTGATTATCACGTTGAGTTCACCATGTCCGCGGGAACGGCGCAGCGCATTTTCAAGGATGCCGAGAAGGCCAATTACTTCAACGGCTCATTTGAATACACCAGGCACCAGGTGGCATCCACAGGCCGCAAAACCCTGACCTATGCTGACCCAATCCGGCATTTCCAGACCACATTCGATTATTCAGAAAACAACGCTGTGGAAGATCTGGCGAAGCTTTTTCTGGCCATCTCCAACACCATTGAGTATGGCCGCAAGCTGGAGTTCAAGCATAAGTATGACAAGCTGGGGCTGGAAGGCGAGCTCAAGGCCATGGAAGATGCAATGCAGAATCAGAACCTTGCTGAACTTCAGGTGATCGCGCCAGCCCTGCAAAGTATCGCCGACGATTCTTCGGTCATGAACATCGCGCGCCAGCGGGCCAAACGGTTGTTGAAGAAAGCCGGCGGCAAATAGCACTCGCCCGCAGCTTTGCCACGCAAGCGGTTTCAAGGCAAGCAACTGGCATAAAGAACCATCAAGAACTATCAAGATCGAAAAATCACGAACCTTAGTCCGGCGCAGGGCGTCTAATAGATGTAAGCCCAAGTAAGCGTAAACCAAGGAACATGCCATGCTTCGCCGTGACAAATCTTTGCTGCTCTCGTTGTTCGCCATTCTGTTTTTCTCTTTCTCTCCGTTGCTGGTCGCTCAGAGTTCTCAGGAACCGGAACAAGCGCAAGCTTATACCCAGACTGGAGGTTCGCAGGAGACACAGGATTCCGGCTCACACGCGCGCATTGTCCGGCTGAGCTACGTTCAGGGCGAAGTGCAGATTGATAACGACCACGGTTTTCAGAATGCCACGATGAATATTCCGGTGACCGAAGGAAACCGCCTGGTCACGAGTTCAGATAGCTGGGCTGAAGTGCAGTTTGAAGATGGAGGCACGCTGCGTCTGGCTCCGGAAACGCAGGTCACCTTCTCTGAACTGGGCCGCAACTCTTCCGGCGGAACTTTAACGGCAATTGATGTTGAGAACGGTGAAGCCGAATTCAGATTGCATAAACAGGAAGGTAGCGAGTTCGCCATCACGGCGCGGAACAAGACCATTCTGTTGGAGCATTCGGGACGCTTCCGCGTCACGACCAACAATTCCATTCCGCTGGAAGTCGCGGTGCTGAAGGGCGAAGTCTCCGTGCGCGATACTTCTTCCGGCAGCGAAGTCGCGGTAAAAAAGGGCGAGACCTTTGCCCTGAACACATCTGATTCTGAGCGTTATAGCCTGGAGAAAAGCGCCCGGGCCGACGCGCTTGACCGCTGGAGTGACGAGCGCGATGATGCGCTTGCGGCCTACAATGCCCGCGGCGCCAACTACGCTGACTCGCCCTACCAATATGGCGTGAGCGACTTGAATTACTACGGCCAATATTACGACATGCCGGGTTACGGCTATTTATGGCAGCCCTATGGCGTGAACTTTGGCTGGAATCCGTATATGAACGGCTACTGGTGCTATTCACCGTTTTACGGATACACGTGGGTTTCAGCTTATCCCTGGGGCTGGATGCCATACAGGTACGGTCAGTGGATTTTTATTAATGGTCGCGGATGGATGTGGCAGCCTGGAGCGTGGGGCAACTGGCATCGCAGACCGTTTCTGATTAACCCGCCGGCTGGTTTTCACGCACCGGCTCCGCCCACAGTGGTAGCAAACAGGCCGGGTGGGCCCAATCGCGGCGGACCGCCGTCGATCTCAACCCGTCTGGATGGCCGTCCACACCGGGTGTTCAGCAATATTGACGTGGACCGCAGGCGGCCGGGCGGCGAATCAGCGGCAGGCCCTTCTGCATCCGGCCCTTCAGCATCTGGGCCGCCAACATCCGGCCCCGCAACACCGGCGGGCAAGGGGAATGTTGTGGTTGAGCGCAAGGAACGTTCGCCTGAGCCCCAGCAAGGGCGCCGGGAACAAGAGCGAGGAGAGCGTCAGCAGCCCGCGGTGACACAGCGAGCGCCTGCGGCCCCGGTTGTTCATGCCGAGCCTGCGCCGAGCCGCGTGTCTGCCCCCGCGCCTCGCGTGGAAGCGCCACCAGCCCAATCGGCGCCGCGTGTTTCGGCACCGGAACCGGCGCGCGCACCCGAAGCGCCTCGCATGTCCGCGCCGCCAGCCCCGCGTGCGGAACCTCCTGCGGTGTCAAGGCCACCAGAAAGCGTATCAAGGCCGAAGTGAGGAAACGCCCACGCGTATCATCGCTGATCAACTTCCAGACAACTATCGGCCGTTCATGACCGGGCGCGACTGAAGCTGGTGGAAAAGCCTGGCGGTCTGATCGAGCGACATGGCTTCCGCGCGCGCGTCCGGACGAATGGCCGTTTGTTCCAGTGCGGCTTTGATCTGTGCGGATGGATAAAGAGCCTTCAGATTGTTGAGCAGCGTTTTTCGCTTCATGGCGAACGCCGACCTTGAGAAAGGGAATAAACGTTCTTGGTTCCACGTTGAGTTCTTCAAATCGCGGTGCCACGGTCAGCCTTAGAACGCTGGAATGAACTTTGGGCGGTGGCGAAATGCTCCCGGAGGCAGCGTAAAGAGGTTGTCCACGCGGCAATAAAGTTGTGCCGTGGCGGAGAGCAGGCCGTAATCGCGCGAGCCGGGTTTGGCGGCAATTCTGTCGGCAACTTCACGCTGCACCATGATCACGATTGCATCAAACTGATCATGGAATTCGAACAAATGCAGCAGGATGTCTGACGTGATGTAGTAGGGCAGGTTGCCGATGACGCTGGCGCGCGAAGGCTTGAGCGGTCGCAGATCATTCGAGAGGTCCAATGGTGCGATGCAGTACGGTGCGGAAATCGATCTTAAGAATGTCGCCTTCAAGGATTTCAACATTGGGAAAGCGCGAGTAGTTGTAACGAAGTTCGGTAGCCATAAGCCGATCCAGTTCAATGGCGATAAGCCGGCCGGCGCGTTTGGCCAGAGTTTTAGTGAGCGCGCCCTGGCCGGGGCCGATTTCGACCACAAGCTTCTGGCCGATATCGCCCAGGGCGTCAATAATTTTCTCCGCCGCGCCGATATCGGAGAGGAAGTTCTGGCCCAGCTTCGGTTTTTTTACATTACTCAAATTGACCCTTGTTCTTTCCGCGATTTAGACTTTGTTCCGGCAAACACGCATAACCGGCGCTTTTGCCTTCGGTTGGGAGGGCTCCATGAACATCGCATTTGCCGCTTCTGAAGGTGTTCCATTTTCCAAGACAGGCGGCCTGGCAGATGTTGTCGGCGCACTGCCGCAGGCCTGGCCGCACTTGGGACACAAAGTTTGCGTTTACATTCCCAGAGTACCGCCAGACGCGCGTGGCCGAACCCAAACTGCTTCTGCGCAGCATCACTATCCCGTTTGATGACCAGTATCGCTTTTGCTCGGTAGTGGATGGCGGCAAGCACTCCGGCGTTCAAGTGTACTTCATTGACTATCCGCCGTTTTTTGATCGTGATGCGCTCTACGGTACACCCGCGGGTGACTACCCTGATAACGCGGAACGCTTCGCATTATTTTCCCGGGCGGTGCTGGAAGCAACAAAAATTCTGGGTGTGCCGGATATTTTTCATTGTCATGACTGGCAGACGGCGCTTATTCCCGTTTTGCTGCGCACCAGTTATGCGGATGATCCGGTGTTCAGGAGCACGGCAACGGTTTTCACCATTCATAACATCGGCTATCAGGGATTGTTCCCGCCTGACACTCTGCCTTTGCTCATGCTGCCCTGGGACCTGTTCACCATGGACAAAATGGAATTCTGGGGCAAGGTGAATTTCCTGAAGGGCGCGCTTTCCATGTCCGATTACATCACCACGGTGAGCCGCAAATACAGCCAGGAGATTCAAACGGCGGAATTCGGCTTTGGCCTGGATGGTGTTTTGCGCAGCCGTTCCAATACGGTCACAGGAATATTGAATGGCGTGGACTACAACGAATGGAGTCCGGAAAAAGACAAGTTCATCGTTCGCCAGTACTCGGCCGATCTGCTCGAAGGCAAGCGCGAATGCAAGTACGATCTGCTGCGCCAGTTCGGGTTGGAGAACGTTGACGTAGATCTGCCTGTCATCGGCATGGTTTCCCGCTTTGCCGCGCAGAAAGGGTTTGACCTGATCGCGGAAGTGGCTGACGACCTGGCGCAGCTTCCGGCGGTCTTCACCATTCTGGGCAGCGGTGATAAAGAGTATCAAGACCTGTTCATCAAGCTGAACCGGCTTTATCCGGAAAAGTTCGCGGTGAAGGTTGCCTATGACAATGCCGATTGCGCACAAGATTGAAGCCGGATGCTGACATGTTTCTTATGCCTTCGCGCTATGAGCCCAGCGGGCTTAACCAGATGTATAGCCTGAAATACGGCACAGTGCCGATTGTGCGCGCCACCGGCGGACTGGATGACAGCATTGAAAACTGGAATCCGCAAACAGGAAAGGGAACCGGATTTAAGTTTGGCGGCTATTCCGGCGCCACGTTGCTCTCCACGATCCATGAGGCGCTGAAAACGTTCAAGGACAAGGAAAACTGGAAGAAGCTGATGTTGAACGGAATGAAGAAAGATTTTTCCTGGACCACTGCGGCGCGCGAATACGTAAAAGTCTATGAGCGCCTGGTTTCACCCAAACCAAACTGGCCGACGGAGAAGGTGCTGGAGTTCAACAGAGCTTAGCTTTACCACAAGGACTAAGAGGCACAGAGGAACGCTGAGGAAAGCAGGAGTAATAATCTTTATTGTTCGAAGAACCTTGAGAATGTCTTGTTTTGGCAATCCTCGTAGAAATCCCTGGAGCTGACGTCGTTGTGATTGGCATCCTCGGATCTTTCGACTTCGCGCCCATCAGCGTTGGGCAAAGTCAATTGTCTACATGCGCTTCGCTCAAGATGACAGCTCTAAACAGTCAGGCCATGCAAAAAGTCACAAACTCTCAGGAAGGAAGGTAACGAGCCTGGTCTTTCCTCAGCTGTCCTCTGTGTCCTCTGTGGTGAGAACTGAAATTTCCATAGACCGTAGGGATCCCTCGCTGCGCTCGGGACTAAAAGCAGAGCCTTCGTGTCCTTTGTGGTTACAGGTTCTTGCCGGCAGAACGTCTCTTCGCGAAGTACCAATACACCGGTACTCCGGCAAGAATCACCACCACACCCGCAAACGAGTTCCGCAAATTGTCTGTGAACGTGTAATAGAGCAGAACCGCTGCCGCCACAATGAAGAGCGCGGGCACAAAGGGATATCCCCAGGTTTTATAGGGGCGGACGACGTTAGGTTCGCGGATGCGGAAGACAAAGATAGTGCTGGCGGCGATCATGTAAAAGAGCCATTCGGCAAAGATCGCCAGGGAAAAGAAGTCTTTGAATGCGCCTCCGCCCAGAAGCAGGATGATTGCCATGATGGCTTGCACAACAATCGCAAGTGATGGCGTATGAAACTTGGGATGGACTTCCGCCAGGGCCTTGAAGAAATATCCGTCGCGCGCAACGGCAAAAGGTACGCGTCCGCCGCTCATGATGGTGCCATTCAAAGTCACCAACATGGAGATAGCCATGCCCGCCGAGACCAGCAAAGCGCCCATGCGTCCGATGGCGATCTGCGTTGCCGCCGAGGCGGGCACCTGGGCAGCGGCAATCGCGCTGGAAGGCATCACGTATTGCACGGCCGCATTCACGCCCATATAAAGCGCCGCAACAATGAACACGCCGGCGATCAGCGCGATGGGAATGGAGCGTTCCGGACGCTGAATCTCTCCGCTGACCATGTTGAGATCATTCCAGCCGTCATAGGCCCATAAGGCAGCGACGAGCGCTGCCATAAAGCCCGCCATACCGCCTTTTGCGCCAAGGAATGTTGTGCCGAAATTGCTCCAGGTGCCGGTTGCGGCCGAGAAACCCGCGAAGATGATAGCTACGATCATGACCAGCTTGAGTGACGTCAAGACGAGCTGAAAATTTCCGGCTTTGCGGACGCCAACGTAATTCAAAGCGGAGATCAGGATGGTGGCGCTGATGGCGACCAACTGTCCGTAGGTCACGGTGTAGTGCGAGAGCGTAAAGATCGAATGCGGCAGAAAGCTGAAGGACGCGAAATTTCCCAGCACGCGCACCAGTCCGCTGACGATGGTCGCGATGGACGCAGGCTTGGCGATCAGGAACCAGGTCCACGCGTACAGAAATGCCGGCAGCGGACCATAGCCATCGCGAATGTAAACATACTCGCCGCCGGCAAAGGGACGCACCGCGCCAAGTTCGGCATAGGTCAGCGCGCCGAAGAATGAGAGCATCCCGCCAACGATCCAGGCCAGATAAACCAGTTTGGCTGAGCCCACGGCCTGCATCATCTCCGCGGGAACAAGAAAGATGCCGCTGCCGATGATGGTGCCTACCACGATGGCGGTGGAATGCCATACGTTGAGGTCGCGGACAAGTTCGCTGCGTTTAATTTCCGTGGCTTGCATCAGCCTCCAGAGGCTCCGCATTCGCGGGCAACAAATTGGTACGGTCAAGCAAACTTGCTGTGTACCCGACGGCGAAAGTGGTCAGCGAACCCAGCGTTACATACCAGGTGAAGGGAACGCGAGTCCACTTCCATAAATAGATGTTCAGTGCCAGTCCGCAGAGCATACCAAGAATGGCCCCGAACTGTGTGGCCCGTTTGGTAAGCAGGCCGAGAAGGAATACGCCCAGCATGCATCCGTAAGCGACGCCGGCAATGCTCAGCCCAAGTTCCAGGACTTTGCCGCGACCGCGTGCGGCGACTGCCAGCGCAAACAGGATTATTCCCCAAACCAGGGTGGATGCCCGCGAGAGTCCGAGGCGGGTGCGGTCCGACGTCTGTGGACGGAAGCGGAGATAGAAGTCGATCATCGTAGTGGATGACAGCGAATTCAGGGAAGCGCTCAGGTTGGACATGGCGGCCGCAAGGATCGCGGCAATCAGCAGTCCAGAGATGCCATGAGGCATGTGATCAACGATAAACGTCGGGAACACGTCATCAATGCGCGCAAAAGAGGTTGCGGGAGGATAAAGTCCGTAATAAACCCATAGCCCGGCTCCGACTAAAAGGAACAAGGTGAACTGCGCCAGGATGACCACGCCGCTGGAGAGCAATGCAGCCTTGGACTCGCGCTCGTTTTTGGCTGCCAGAAGCCGCTGCACCATCAACTGATCTGTGCCATGGCTGGCGGTGTTCAGGAACATACCGCCGATCAGGCCGGCCCAGAAGGTGTATTTGGTGAAGAAGTTGAAAGAAAAATCGAAGACCCTGAGCTTGTCAGCATGAGCGGCAGCCGAATGGATGGCTGGCCATCCGCCGGGCACGAGATGCGTGAGAGTAAAGAAGCCGACGATCGTTCCGGCGATATAGATGCCCAGTTGCACCACGTCAGTCCAGATCACGGCGGCCATTCCGCCTTCAAAGGTGTAGATCAGCGTAAGGGCCATGACGATGGCGACCGAGATGATCTCGCTGGTCCCCAGTGCAATCTGGACCACGATGGCCACGGCCCATATGCGGACGCCTTCGGCGGCGGCACGCGTGGCAAGAAAGATTCCGGCGGTAATTTTGTGCAGCGTTTTTCCGAACCGGCGGTCTATAAGCTGGTACGCGGTAAACATCTCACCGCGGAAATATTGCGGTATAAAGAGCAGGCAGATCACAATGCGTCCGGCCAGATAGCCGAATACAAGCTGAAGAAAGCCAAAATTCCCGGCGTAGGCGATGCCCGGTGTGCCAATGACAGTGAGTGTACTGGTTTCCGCGGCAACGATCGAAAGGCCTATGGCCCACCAGGGAATGGAACGGTCGGCAAGAAAGTAATCGCGCAGGGAACGTTGAGACTTTCGGAACCTTAGTCCGAAGAACGTTATGCAGAGGAGATAAGCGACAATGATGACGACGTCAACTGAATGGAGTCGCATGCGCCTGGTTAATCCGGAAAGTCATGAGGTCTGGCAAACATTATTAGTACAAATCTCACAAAGCAAGAACAAAAATGTGGGACTATGATCTAACTCTTCACTTATGTCACTTTACCTGGGCATTGATGCCGGCGGCACCAAGACAGACTGCGCCATTAGCAATGGCGCTGAGTTGCTTGGCCAGGCCACGGGCGCATCATGCAAACTGGCCCGTGTGGGCAGGGAACTGGCCCGCACAAATTTACAGGATGCCATGGCCCGTGCCTCTGAATCGGCGCGGGTGCTGGCCCGTGACATACAGCATGTCTGCATTGGCATGGCGGGCGCGTCTCTGCCGGAAGCCGTAAGCTGGGCGCAGGAAACCATCCGCGAGGTAATTCCCGAAGCTACCATTTATGCTGCCGGCGATCACGTAATCGCCCATCGCGCGGCTTTTGGGACCTCGCATGGAGTGCTGGTGATTTCCGGCACCGGATCCATCGCTTTTGGTCGCAACCAGGCTGGTGAAACGGCGCGTGCCGGTGGCTGGGGACCTAATGTCTCCGATGAAGGTTCAGCGTTCTGGGTGGGAAGAGAGGCCGTGTCTGCAACATTGCGAGCCTACGATCGCGGAGAACACATTGGCCTGATGAAGGTGATCGCACAGCACTGGCGGGTGGCGCCGGAAGACGTGGTGCGGCTGGCGAATGCTTCCGAACCGCGCTTCGCCGAACTTGCTGCCGCCATTGCGTCAGCGGCCGAGGAAGGCGATGCCAGCGCGGTGCAAATTACTGAGTGTGCCGGACATGCGCTTGCAGGCCTGGCAGCCTCCGTGATCCAGAAGCTGTGGCCTGAAGGGGGAGTGGTGCCGGTGGCGCTTTCCGGCGGAGTGCTGCAAGGGTCTGCCGGTGTCCGCAATGCATTCCGTGACGCGCTGAAGAATGAACGTCCTGAAGCCGCGGTGAGCTTTACCCACGTCCGGCCCGTGCTGGGCGCACTGGAGATTGCAGCGCATCGCGGACGACGATAGTCAGGAACACCGGTCAGGAAATCAGCCAGGAATCAGCCAATGACTGATACCTTGTCAACTCAACGCAAGAAGGCAACGCTTCCTCCCGATGCGGCGCTCGACGAGTTGATTCACGATCCTTCGCCGGAGATATTGACGGCGGTGGCGGCTGATGCGCGGCTTAGCGAAGACCTGGCACTGGCGCTGCTGAACCGTCGAGATCTGCCGCGCGAAGCGCTGGAAGAGCTGAGCCGAAACGGTACCGTCGCCAAACTGCGCAAGGTCAGGCTCGCCGTGGTGATGCACCCGCAAACCCCAAGGCATGTCTCAGTCCCTACCATTCGCCATCTTTATGTTTTTGAGCTGATGCAGATTGCGCTGCTGCCCACGGTGGCGGCAGACGTTAAGCGCACCGCCGAAGACGTTTTGATCAACAAGCTGGCCACCATCTCTGCCGGCGAACGGTTTACCCTGGCCAAGCGAAGCTCTGGCCGGGTGGCCGGCGCAATGCTTACTGATAAGGAAGACCGCATTGTGCAGGCGGCGCTGATGAATCCGCAAATGACCGAAGCCTTGATTGTAAGAGCGCTCAAACAGGATGCGGGCACTGAACTGCTGGCTCCGGCCGTTTCGCGACACCAGAAGTGGTTCCATCGCAATGAGATCAAGGCTGCTCTGCTGGGCAATAAAAATACGCCTTTCGCGCGTGTTGTGCAGATTGCTGCCGACCTGCCGCTACAAGCTCTGCGTGACGTGCTGACGCACGGACGCATCGCACCAAACGTAAAAGTTTATTTATCGGGAATGATGAACAAAAGGACGGGGCGGAGTTCCTGAAGAGCTTCGCTTCTGACGGACGTTAAACGCCGGGAATGATGAGCTCGTCCAGTTCCAAAAACTGGCGCACAATCTCATTGTCGCTTTTTTCCATCTCCGGCCACGCTGCCCACAAAAATTGCTTTGGCTTCATGCAGAAAGACAATCCGGTCGGCCAGTTTTTTCGCCAGGCGCATGTCATGCGTAACCACAATGCTGGTCAACTTGAGCTGCTGTTTCAGCTTCTGGATAAGGTCGCCGAGAAGAGTTGCCATCAGGGGATCCACCATGGTGGTGGGCTCATCGTACAGAATGCATTCCGGTTGTGCCGAGAGCGCGCGGGCAATGGCGACGCTGCGCTTCATTCCGGTGGAAAGGTCAGAGGGCAGCAGATCACGCATGGGCTTTACGCCCACCATGTCCAGCAGGCCATCAACAATCTGGAAGATCTGTTCTTCGTCCAGATCATGGCGTTCACGCAGCGGAAAAGCCACGTTTTCTCCCACGCTGAGCGAATCAAACAGCGCGCCATTCTGGAAGACCATGGTCACTTTCTTGCGGATGCGTTCCATCTCCTGCTCAGTGCAGTGCGCAATGTCCTGAAAGGCGACGATGACTTTGCCTGAGTCGGGTTTGAGGAAGCCCATGATGTGGTGAAGTGAAACGGACTTTCCCACGCCGCTGCGGCCAAGAATGCACAGAGTCTCACCGGGATAGGCGGCAAAGCTGACGTCATTCAGCACCTGATGATCGTCGAAGGCCTTAAAGACGTTCTGAAACTCAATGTAAGGCCGTTGATGTTCCGGTTCCTGGTTCTGGCTCATGGTTTTCGGGTGATGGAGCGAAGCCGCGCGCGCTCCAGATCTTCCGGCGTGTTCAAATTGTCGAACATCTCCGGCATGAAGGCAAACTGCGCCATTTCGTTTTCAGAGATCGTCAGGGTCCGATCAGGAGGAAACAGCGGCACGATTTTGATATTTTCCGGCCTGGAGCGCCTGCTCGGCGATGGGAAGAAACTCTCGCGAGTAAACGGCGCATAAGGGCTGCGTGTAGCCGGCAATCTCAGGCGTGGTAACCATTGCATTGCTCTCAACTGCCCTGGAAACAAGAAATCTGAGGAAGTTGGCTGAGAGAAATGGCGTGTCCACGGCGATGATCAGATTGAAGGCAGCGCTGGTATGTGTGAGCGCCGCGTGGATGCCGCCCAGGGGGCCGCATTCGGGAATGATGTCCTCGATCACCGGCGCGCCTTGATCAGCATAAATCTGCCGCGAGCCCAGGATGCAAACGTCGTTACTGATTTCGCGAAGAGTGCTCAGGGCATGCTGGAGCAGCGTTTGGCCATTCAGAGACAGCGAAGCTTTGTCGCGGCCCATGCGTGAGCTTTTTCCGCCGGCAAGAACAAAGGCGGCACAGTGATTCGCCGCGATCTTTGTCCGGTCAATCAGTGGCTCCGTCATTGGACAATATTGTAACTTCCGCTAAGTTCCAGAGTCAGAGCGGACCGGTGCAGGCAAAGAAAATCGGCGCCATCGGAGTGAATCGTTCCGCCCCGCGTGGCGCCAGCTTATTCAGTTTCGTTCTGCAAGCTACTGAACCGTGATCTGCTTGCTGGCTTTGTAGACGTTGCCTTTGGTGTCCCATGCCTGGAAGACAACGTTGTGGGTTCCTCTGCTCATGGAGATCATCTGGTCAACGCTGCTGCTGGAAGTGGTGAACCTGCTAATGCCGTCAACATAGATTCGCATGGCGGTGATGGGATTTGGAGCGGTGGCCTTGGCCGCCAGGTGCACTGGTGAGCCAATCACGGTGCTGGTGGTGGGCGCTGAGATGGTAATTACGGCCCCGCCGGCGGCGTGCTTGAGGGCTTAAAGAACTCAGCCCATCGCGGGCGCGGTATTGCGCTGCGGCGGGAAAGCTCGATGGTTTCGCCCAAACAGTTCCAGAATCGTGCGCAGAACGCTCTGATGATGGTAGTTGGCCACGGACTTGTAGCCGGCCTTGACCTGCGGTCCGATCATGGCGACCACAATGCGGCCGCCGCAACCGGTGCTGACCGTGGAACTGCAGCGATTGTCGGTACTCAGATCAGCTTCATCTGACCAGATGATCAGGACGCCGTCGCCGCCGGGCTGGAATGGCTTACTTGCGAGCAGGGGGCCAATGTTGTACTTGAGCCAGGCATCTGCCGTTCGTTTGCATGTAGCGATGGTGGCCGGGCAGTTGTGCAGATCATGGTTGCCGTCAGGCGTGATAAACGCGAAGTTCGGCAGCGTGCCGTTGGCAATATCAATCGCCATTTGATTGCTGCTCATGGTGGTGCTTGATCAGGCTGCTGTTGGCCATGTCAGTGTAATAGGGGAGCGGAGCATGACGCTTCATGTAAGCGCCGGAGTACAAGCCCGTATAGCCGGCATAGGGAAGTGACTGAGCGTACGACTTGAAAGTCATTCCCATGCCGATCAGGCGGCGGTCAAGGTTGTCCACGTTAAAGACGGCAGTGGTCGAGTTGTTGTGCGTGATGTACTGGCCGGCGGTTACCCAGCAGGTAATTTTCCAGAGAGCCGTGCTCATTGGCGTAAAACTGGGTGGCCAGCGCGCCCTTGGCAAGCAGGCTGTTGAGATAAGGCATGTCCGGACTGCCAACAATCTCTTCATAGCTGCGGTTTTCTTCCGCCACAATGTAAACGTGTTTGGATCTGGGAACCTGGGCCGACGCTTTGGCCGCAGTCAGATGCATTGACGCGCCCGCCAGCAGCAGGATTCCGAGGAAGTAAAATCTGGTGAGCAGTTGTGTACGCTTCATGGCGCACACTATGAACGAGTACCTACTCTGGTTGAATCAAGCAATGTGCTTACGTGAACTAAGGAAAGAGATGATGGGCTTGAGAGTAGCTCGAATTGCAACTATATCTCATAGAGGGATAAGCGATCCAGAGTAGAAGTGTTACGGAGTCAAAATTTTGACTGGGCGTAATACCTCTGGGCAGAAATCCGAATCACAACGGCCTATCGGCTTCTTCGGCGATTCCGCACTGCGGACTGGACCATTGCAGAGCTGACGTGATTGATCTGTCGCGGACGCACTCATTCCTGGCCGTGGCCGCATGCGCCTTGCTGGTCCACATGATTAACAGCATCAGGCCCAGCAGGTAAGTTGCTGCCAGCAGCAGACGGTGGTTGCCGGCGTTCAAGCGCGATAGACTCTTGGCCCCTGCACGAAGAATGGCAGGATTATCACGGTCGAAGTAGAGCAACCCGCCGGCAACAAAGCCATTAGGATCGGGATGGCGAAGCCGTTTCTTTCGACTCAGCGTCGGTTTCATCTTGCGATACATGGCGTAGAGTTCATTGGTCTTGACGATCGCGAAGCACACACACGCGATGTGACCAGCCAGATAAATGATATTGCAGCGCCCAGCGCAAACGCTCGTCGTGGTTGACCTGGAATACGGCTTGCTTCGATCATCACAAACCCAGGCGCCACGGTAGAAATCGCAGGCAAACACAGCAATTTGCGCCGGCGTTCCCGGACTTCAAGATAGATTTCTGAATTCTCCAGCGGGGCTGCGGCACGCCAATCCACAATCGCTTTCTTCAACAGCAGCGAACCCGATTTGGAGATACAGCATAACCAGTGGCGGTCCCATGGGAGCACGCATCTGGCGCCAGAAATATCAACGTCACGGTGATAATGCTGGCCAGCACGATTTCAAAGACGGGATGCGTGTAATCGGCCAGCCGGCGCGGATTTAAAGAAAAGTGACCGCCGCGGGCGCCGGATCAATCTCGTTTTCTTCGAATTTCTTCGCCGAGCGCATGACGATCGCCAAGCGAAAGCCGCTGGTTCAGGACGCGTGTCAAGTAAGGCTGCGATGGCCAGGTTGGCAGTAAGGACAGTGTCATGGCGGACCATCAGCACCACAAATGCCGCCAGTTCGGCTGAAGTAGGGCCACAAAAACAGTGCGCGATAACGCTGCAGCAGTTTGCGTCCCGCGCCTTCATAGAATCCGTCTGCAACGTGCAGGCGATAGAAGTAACTGGGCCCATACATCAAAGGCACGTTCCAGCGCCGGCGGAAACGAGTTCACCCGCATGGCGACAACCAGGAAATAGGTGAGCAATGAAAATTTTTCGTTCATAACTTATTTCACTCCTTTGGCCAGAGCGCCCAGCTCTTCATTGACCAGCTCAAGGATGTCAGCCCGGCCCAGGCCGGACAGAATCATCTGGGTAAGCGCCGTTCGCAATGGTTTGCGCAGCTCTTTTTTATCGGTGGCACTGGAGAGCCGCTGCGATGCCACCACCGCTCCCAGTCCGTGCCGCACTGCGATAAGCCCTTCAGCCTGCAATTCGCGATAGGCCGTGGCGATGGTATTCAGGTTCACGCCCAGGTCGGCTGCCATCTGGCGAACGGGCGGAAGCGCCGTTCCTTCTGAAAGCACGCCGCGCGCAATGAGCGATTTGATCCCTTCAGCAATCTGCTGGTAGATCGGCGTACGCGAGTTGGCGTCAATGGTCAAAATCATTAGGGCATCGGCCGCAGGGTGAGGCAATCCGCACTGCCTGTGTTCAGTGTATGTATACTCTATACACTCGGTGGAAATTGTCAAGAAAAAAGTGTGCATTGATGCAATTTAAGGGACGCAATTTCATGAATTGCCTGAGAGCTGACTAAGACGATTTCCAGGCCCATGATCTTGCCCGCGCCATCAATTTCCAGAGTGCCGTGTACTTCGAGCACGGAATCGCCGTTCATACCGGGAACGGTGACGAACACGCGGTCGTCCACCACGCTGGCGGCGTAGGTGCGATGGAGGTATTGCAGGGATTGCTGGTTGCAGCAGGAGTCGGGGCAGAGTAAAGGCCAGGTCGGCGAGTTCTCCGGTTTCGGTGATTGAAACGGCAACATCGATTTTGTGGCGGCCTTCCACCTCGCGCTCTTCATCCGTGGGATCAAGCGTGGGCTTGAAGGAAACGTAGTAATGAAAACGCTCTTTTTCCGGATTGAATACGCCGCGTGCTACCCGCAATGACATAAAGAAAGAAGGAATTTTTTATCACATTACGCCCCGTTCGGCTACTGGGCCTCTCCGGCTGTGGTAAACGGTGGCGAATCCCTGAATTTCTTACATCTGACTTACTTCTGAGCTAAGCCGTTCGTGTGGGCCAACTAAGCACGTTTTCAGCAACTGTGGATTGCCTGAAGGGTTAGAATTTGTAGATGGACGGGACGGCGCCAGTCCCGGTAAAGAAATGGCCAGGTTTTGTAAACCCTTGATGGGCAAAAATTTACATTTGGGCTGCGGGTCAATTCGGCAGCTCTGGGCATCTAAAATATATACAGCCACCAATGCAGGAGAGCGTGATCTTATGAAGAGATATCTTCTTGGGGCGGTTCTGGCGTCCCTGATTCTTATAGCCGCTGGTTGCAACCGCGGAGCTTCGGGCACTCGTCCGGACGCGCAGATTGCCACCGATGTTCAGAACAAAATCAACTCCGATGGCGGCGTCCCTGATAAACAGGTGACTATCAATGCGAACAATGGCGTTGTAACGCTTTCCGGATCGGTGAGCAGTGATGCAGCCCGTAATGCCGCCGCCAATGATGCAGCGCAGGTAGAAGGCGTGAAGACGGTCGTCAACAACCTTGAAGTTGGCACGGCATCTGCCGCCAACAATGCGCCACCGGCGCCGGAGCCGGCCGCAAGCGCTCCCGCTCCGCCAGCGCCAGAGAAGAAAGCGTCACCCTGGCGGAGTTATAAGGGTTCGCCCGCGAAACACAAAGCTAAGAACGACAACGACGAAAACGGTTTGCGCACCACGGTGCCATCCAACGGGGCTACCACTCCTCCAGCCGGCAACAATAGCTATGACAACGCGGCAACAACCAGCACGCCGCCTCCGCCGCCGGTCCCGCAGCCCGTCACCGTGCCAACCGGTACGCAGCTCAGCATTCGGCTGACCGACCAGTTGGATTCGGAAAAGTCACAGGTGGGCGACGTGTTCCACGGCTCCATCTCATCACCGATCACCATCGAAGGAAAGACAGTGGTGCCAACCTCGGCAGATGTGGAAGGCCGGGTAGTGGAAGTGAAGTCGGCAGGCCGCTTCGCCGGACAATCTGATCTGGTGATTGAGCTGACCCGGTTGCACATGAACGGGAAGAGTTATTCCATTCAGACTGATCGCTGGTCCAAACAGGGCAATGGACGTGGCAAAGCGACGGCTGCCAAAGTTGGCGGCGGCGCGGCTGTGGGAGCCATCCTGGGTGGAATCTTTGGTGGAGGCAAGGGCGCGGCCATTGGAGCCGCGGCCGGCGCCGGCGCCGGTACAGGCGTTTCAGCCGCTACCAAGGGACAACAGATCATCCTGAAACCGGAGACGGTTTTGAGCTTCCAGCTACAGAATTCAATTTCGGTGATGCCGGGGAGCAATCGCGAGGCAATGAACGAATGAAATGAACTCCTGATCTCAGACGCCGCCTTGCAGGCGGCGTTTTTTTGCATCCAACATCCTACGTTCGAGCGGCAAACAAATCGAAGTTATGGCAAAAACAAAGCTCTCTGCAATGCTCCACACGTGTAATGAAGCTCCGCATCTGGGGCGGTGCCTGGATTCACTGCGTCCCTGCGATGAAGTGATTGTGATTGATCACGGTTCCACGGATGACACGGTGAAGATCGCCCGCGAGCACGGCGCGCGTGTGATTCAGGCGGTAAATGGCGTGGACAATGGAGCTTACTCCCAGGATGTCCGGAATGACTGGGTGCTGGTGCTTGCTCCCAATGAGTGTTTGGGGGAAGACCTGGAAGCGTCATTGTTCGAGTGGCGCGAAGGCGAGCCTCCAGCCGGCACCATGGGATACAACATCAGGATCCGCGAGCAGAACGGCGGAGAGTGGAAGTTCATTGAGCCCGAAATGCGGCTGGCTAATCGTAAGCAGATCAATTGGACAGGCAACCTGCCACCGTCGATACCCAATGCACCCGCATTGCAGGGGCACATCATCCGAATCAAAGACAAGGTGTAGGTTTAACAGTCGTGTTCTGCCGTAACCGGCGGAGATACTTGTCCGGTGCGTATAATCTCGCCAGAAACTTTGACCAAGGCGGGACCTCTGCAGACTTATTCTGACATTTTTCAGAACTCAACATTGTTGGCGGCTGCCTTTTTTCTGTTCGGACTGGTACTGGGCAGCTTTTTGAATGTTTGCATTTACCGCATGCCGCGGGAGTTGTCCGTGGTGAGTCCACGGTCCGCGTGTCCAGCATGCGGTACTCCGATATCGGCCTATGACAACATTCCCGTTTTAAGCTGGATTATTCTGGGCGGCAAATGCCGGAACTGCAAAGCGCCAATCTCGCCCCGCTACGCGATCGTGGAGCTGATTACCGGAGTGTTTTTCGTATTGAGCCTGCTGATTGGCGGACCGGGGCCAAACGCCTTTAAGCTGAGCGCTTTCTCTTTTCTGATGATTGGCCTTGTATTCACTGATGCTGAGACCAAATTGCTTCCGGATTTGCTGACCAAGCCAGGCATCGGCCTGGGACTGTTTTTCAGCCTGCTGGTACCGCTGGAAGGGCCGGCGGCGCATTTTCTCCCGGCCGTTGAGAACTGGCGCGTGCTGTCTTTTATCAACTCGCTGGCAGGCGCTGCCCTGGGCTCGGCGTTCATCCTGGGAATCGCGGTTGCTTATGAGGCGCTGCGAGGGGTAGAAGGCATGGGCCGTGGGGACGTGAAGCTCATGGGCCTGATCGGCGCGTTTGTGGGCGTGAAGTTGACTCTGATGGTGCTGCTGCTGGGATCGCTGGTGGGAAGCTGCTTCGGCATTTTGCTGATTTTTATGGTATGGCGGAAACGCATGGTAAGAAGACGAGATCGTCATCGCGCGGAGGGTGGGGCTGCGCGAAGAAGCCGGGCATGGCGCTCGGCAATTCTGATCTACCGTAACTTTGAGATTCCGTTTGGCGTATTTCTTGGAATGGGGGCCATGATTGCGGCCTTCTGGGGTGACGGCATCCTGCGCTGGTATATGCATTTTTTCCCTGCGCACTAGGGAATGGCCTTATTACGTATGTCCGATACGGGGTTTACCCTATCGTTTCCACGGCCCGCAATGGGTGAGAATCAACTCGGCCAAGCGAAGTACAATAAGAGCTCAATTCAGCCTGAGGTGTCCATGAGAGCAATTCTTTCGTTCGTGTTCGTGTTGAGTATGTCCGCCGGCGTGTTCGCGCAACAGACTCTGGGAGACATTGCGCGCCAGAATCGCACGAAAAAGAAGGGAACGTCCAACGTGAAGCTGGACGATGATAATATGCCGCGCACGGCGACGCCCCAAGCCGATACGTCCAAGGACAAGAAGGATGATGACACTGCATCCGCCGCGGACAAGAGCAAGGACGATAAGGACGCAACGAAGAAAGAAAATGCCGATGCCCAGGGTAAAAAAGGCGACGAGATCAAGGGCAAGCTGGAAACGCAGAAGCAGGAGATTGCACGCCTGCAACGCGAGCTGGATATCGCCCAGCGGGAAGCCAAGTTGCGGGCCGCTACTTATTATGGTGATGCAGGCGCCCAATTGCGCGACTCAGCCAAATTCGGCGAAGAGATGCGCAAGACCCAGGAAGAGATGGACTCGAAGAAGCAGGCGATTGATGCCGCCCAGCAGAAGTTGAACGATCTTCAGGAAGAGGCGCGCAAGTCTGGAGTAAAGAGCGAATAGCGCAGTCCCCGCGCGGACGCATTCCGATGTACGCGTGGTTATGCCGATTGCGGCGGTAACCACTTCAAGACATGCACCTTTGGGGCATCCAGAATGCCCCGTGTTCTCGTCTAGAATGATGAGACACATGACAACCACGAAAAAGATTTACTTGCTGGCAATGATGGTCACGGGCCTACTATTGCTGGGCTGCGATGAGTCCAAGCCGGCCCCGGCCCCAAAGAAAACCAATCATTATGAAACGGGCCGCTTCGCGCTTCAGTACATGATCCCCGTAGCCAGGCTGTGGTCACCAGATGCCCAGCCCATTACGCTGTCATCCAGTCCAAGCACGGAGAGTCCAGGCCAGGATGGCAAGTCAGGGAGCTGGCGGGCGGTTTTTGGTTCGCCTTCGCGGCAAAAGGCAGAGCCATTCATGTGGTCTGGCATGGCTGACGCTCCCACCAAGGTTGATCATGGCGTGGAAGACAATTTTAATCCCAATAATCGCTCCACCATGCCGTGGGACCTTGCCTTCCTGAAGGTGGATACGGACAAGGCTTTTGAAGTGGCGCAACAGCATGGCGGCAAACAACTCACGGAAAAAGATCCCAAGCTTCAGGTCTTGTATGAACTCGATTGGGACGCCCACAGCAACCAATTGCGCTGGCACGTGATTTATGGCGGCAGCGATTCGAATTCAAAGTTGACGGTCCTGGTTGACGCCAGCAGCGGAGCGTTCATCCGGAAGGAATAGAAGGAACGAATTTAGCGGATGGGCTGATAGCGTACCGGAGCGGGCATGGGAGCTGCGTGCCCATTCGAGTTCGAAACCGTTGCTAACACCCCAACATCAACGACGCCCGTACTGGCGGTCACTTCTACTGTGGTGCTGGCAGATGCTAATGACAGCTTGAGATCCACTTTCACATTCTTGCTCTCTGGTACATGCAGAAGGTCAGAATATTCCTTGAAACCTCGCACCGAGACTGTGAGGGTGTAATCGCCGGGCGGCAAATCACTTTTCATCAGAGCGCCGGCGCCATCCGTCTTGCCTTTGAACCTGGTTTTGCCAGCACTGTCCAGCAGCGCGATTCGCGCGCCGGCAACCACGGCGCCATCCGGATCAATAACAACAACCAGAATATTGGCTGACTTTTCCTGCGCTTGCACACGCTGGCAGGCTTGGGGCTGCGTTTTTGATGCAGCACTGGTGCTTCCAGCCGTGGTGGTCTTCGCCATGGCGCAATTCAGGCTGACCAGAGCCGAAAACACGGCTGCGCCCAGCTTTGAAACCCGTTTAGCCAGCCGCTTGATGCCGCGTGGGCAATCCTGGGTGAGCATTGTGCCGTCAGCCCGCCGGTAAAAGCGCACACAAACCCGCTGTTCTGCCCGATCCAATAAAAGCCGCTGGATCTCAATTTCCGTCATGGCGGAGAGGTTATAAACGTTGAGCTTACATTCACTGCAATGACGGACTTGTTGGTTCCCGGCCATGGCGTCCCATGGCATTGCGCATGGCGATGCTATCCGAACGTCATTGATGTTGATCAGCGGCGGCGTGGGTGATGGGCGATTGAAATAAGAGAGTTGCAATCGGCTCCTCCAGATAAGTTCCAAACCTGTACTGGTTCAGAACGTACTCTGGAGGAGCGTTTTGCGGATTCTTTTTTGCCTGCTAGTTGCGCGTGAGGGCGACCGAGGTTTTGAATGTTGCTCCCGATGAATCCCAGCTCTGCACCGTAATAGAGTGTGTGCCGACCCCAATCGCTAAACTTCTGCTGATGGAGGCAGTGTTGGTTTGGTATTTAAGTGCTCCATCCACATAGATCTGGGTGGCAGTGACGGGGTAGCCGGAGAATGCAGTGCCTGCTACCAGGACCGAACTGCTGGAAATGCGGGATACCGTGGGGCTGGTGATGGTCACGAAGCGCGGCTTCACTGTAATTCTCTGGTTCTTCGATGAGCTGGCCCCCGCATTGTCAGTGATGGTTGCCGTGATGGTATAGGTTCCCGCCAGGGTGTACTGATGCGTGGCGCTGGAACCGGAGGTGACCGCGCCATCGCCAAAATTGATTTTAGCGGCAACGATGCTGCCATCAGAATCGGTTGAACCGGTCGCGCTTGCTGTGATGGAGCCGCCCACCAGCACGGATGTCGCGCTCAACGATAAAGCAGCAACCGGTGGGGCGTTCACAGTGACAGAAAAAGCGCGGGAGAAGTTCCGGCCGCCGCTGTCCCAGCCTTTAACCACGAAGTTATGCGTTCCCGGCGAGGCAACCACGTTGGTGTTAATGGCGGCGGCGTTAATGTTGTACACCTGTGTTCCATCGAGGTAGATCTGCATGGCAGTTACCATGAAACCGGAAAACCCGCTGGCGACTACGTGTATGGGTGAATTCAAGGTCTGAACGGTTTGTGTGGTGGAGAGTGCAGATGACACTGGACTGCTGATCACTACCTGCGGCGCTTGCACCGTGATAGTTGCGGTGGTGGAAGCGGTGGCGCCAAGATTGTCAGTCACGCTTGCGGTAATGGTGTAGGTACCCGCTGCGGAGTATGCGTGCGATGCCGACGGACCGCTGGAGCTAGCGGGTGTCCCATCGCCCCAGTTGATAACCGAACGTGCGACAGTGCCATCCGGATCAGTGGAACCGGCCGTGCTTGCGCTTACGGTTACCGGAGCATATCCGCTGCTGGGCGTGACTGCCAGGACCGCCACTGGCGGCTTGTTCAGTAATAACGTCACGGTAACGATCGCGCTCTGAGTGGCGGTGGCGCCGAGATTGTCAGTGACTGTGGCCGTCACGGTGAAGGTTCCGGTCGTCGCATAGTTATGGCTGGCGCTCACGGCGCTAACGATGGCGCTGCCATCGCCGAAGTTGATGGTGGTGCCGGCAATATTCCCGTCAACATCCGTTGACCCCACGGTGGATGCGGTGACATTCAAGGGAGCTGGCCCGTTCAATGGAGTGACATTCAACACGGCGACCGGTGGCTTGTTCGGGATAGTGACTTGCACAGCGGCAGACATCTTGTTGGTCAGGGATGGCTTACCAGTCGCTTTGACGAATACGAGATAGTTCCCGGCGTTGAAGTCGAAGGGCGCAAGGTCCATGGATCCGGGACTGGCTGCGTCCGCCAGCCACATCAGATTTTGGCCGTCCTGCGAAATGTAAATGGAGTAGTGGTCCACGGTGTTGGCCTGGCCTGTGATGCTCCACGAGGCGACGGTACCGGCAACGGAGGCGCTCACGGTGACGCAGTTGTCAATGCCGGTTTCAATCTCCGTTCCTTCTTCATAGTCATTCCACGTGACCACCTGGAGGAAAGGGAGCTGGTTGGCGGCGGAATAATATTTGCCAGCTTCCGCCATGGACTGCAGCCAGGTCTGCCCACATTGCTGATTGATTAATCGGCCCGTGCCCCAGGCCGCCAGACTGTCATTGAATCCTTTGTAGGCCGAGCCCATGGAAAATCTACCTGGGTAGGTAAGCGATGTGCGGTAGAAATAATCCAGATACAAGAACGCCATGGGATCAGTGGAAGTCGCGGTGGTGGGCGCAAGCCAGGAATATCCGCCGCCGCTTTGAGGACGGGTAAACCCTCCGGAATTGCGAAATACAAACAGAGGGTTTCCCGCGACTCCGCTCCGGACGCGGGTCCAGTCAATGTTATAGGCCTCATCGCCAAAGAAGAAAACCACCGGTTGGGTTCCGACGCGGAAATAGGCCGGGGAATTTTCATACGTAACATTGGCATAGTTCAGGTCATCAATGGCGGCTTGTGTGACGTCACAGCCCAGGGTTGCGGCGCAGCTTTGCAAAGCGCCCGCGTCATACGCAATAGCGAAGCTGAAGGCCGCCTGTAATTCGGCCTGTTGCATGACAAACTGGGTCGTCTGATCATATGCGAGATAGTGGCTGTTGGATTGACCGCGGCCATACCAGTCGATGGCGGTCCCGTCCATGCCGCGGCTGACCATGTCCGCCACCTGCTTCTGCACCTGAAGAGCATCATCAGAGGCGTAACCGACTGACATGTGATTTGCGAACCCGAACCAGGGCATAAAGTGGGAGAAGATCCTGGTGGTTGAATTTGGATACAGCAGGGTGCGGGTTGGGACTTTACTGATATTTGTGGCGCCGACGTTGCTGTTGGTCTGTGAAGTAAATGTGGAGGCGGCGCTGGTGTTGTTACCAGTTTCGGCGGACAGTGTGGTGGTGGCCTGAAATTTGGTCCCAGCCGCGGCAGACATCAGGCTGAAAAGGACAAAGGCACCCAGTTGGATGGAAAAACGGATTTTACGCACGACTCCCCCAAAAAGCTCTTCCGCCGCCTGGGGGACGACGTTCATGGCATTCCTATCGGCAAGACTATCCGTCTGACTGAAGCTAAATAAGTGAAGGTGAGTCTAGAATCAGGAGTCTAAGGCACCCATAAGATGAAGCCCTGCCTTCGGTGCGTGATTTACCCTAACGGGTTACGGAAAGCCAGCAATTAAAAAATTAAGTGGTTAGTACACGTCGAAATGCGCTGAAGGCCGGTGGCGAAGCGCTTTAAGACTGACTGAGACTTTGAAAATGGCCATGTACCTTGCCAGAAAACTAATTTTCAGTGGTTTGCGTCTAATCGACTGGCCAAGTAAGCTGAAAACAATGGAACTGGAGCGGCCAATGAGTGCGGAGCCAAAAATGGGAAGCACGGCAAAAATTCCGACTGAGATCAACACAAAGCTAAGGTCCCTGGCGCACGATCTCAGCAACTCAATTGAGACCATCATGCAGGCTTCCTACCTGCTGGCGCAGATGCCGCTGGACGATACGGCCAAGAAATGGTCTGAGCTTATTGATAAGGCCGGCCGCGACTGCGCCAAGATCAATCGTGAAATACGCGACGTGCTGCGCGCCAGCGCCTGAGCGCAGGATCAGCTTAGCAGCCAACCCTGTAAATTTTTACGCGGCTCGAGCGGGCCTGACCGCTGAGCGAAGATAATCCTGTGCAGTGCGGTAACCTTCCATGGTTCCCACGTCCATATAGGTCTCACCACAGTATCTGCCGCGTACGGTATTTCCGGCGGCAATGAATGCATTAAGAAGGTCGCCCAGAAATTCATCCGCGCGATGGCGCGACTCCCAAAGCAGCTTGAGCCGATGGAAAGACTCTCCCCTTGCGGTGACCGCGCCCCAGATCCAGTGGGATGCGGCGTCTCTGCGCTTGACCTGCACTTCCCGGACAAAGCCCTGATCATCACAAACCACCGCGTCAAACACGGTGGGATCTTTACGGGGAAAAGAACCAGGTCAACATCAGCCTGATCAAGATCAAGCGCAGGCATATAGGCGTTCTCCGGGAACCAGATAGTGTCAGGCAGGCCAATCAATACCTTGTCATGACTGCGGGCAAAGGGTTCGGCGCGGAACAGGGCATCACACAGTCCCTGCGGCTTCTGCTGTATTACATAAAAGATCTCCGCCGCGAAGTTACGCTCGGCGAAATATTTAACGATGTCAGTCTTATCGGCTGAGATGACCATGCAAATCTGGTCGGCGCCGGCGGCGATCATCCGCTCCACCAGATATTCTGATACGGCCTTGGGACGCTCCACCCCCTGGAGAATGCGTGAGCCAACGGGCAGGAGTTCCTTGGAGCACCCCAGCGGCTGTATGCGTTGGCCTGCTCCGGCAGCGGGAATAATTCCGATCATCAATACACCTCTTGCGCGCTTGTGGGAAGCGACTGAGCGCGCCTCTTCCAGAAAGCTGATAAGTTGCCTGGCACGGACTGCGCCGGTGTGCTCTTCCAAAGTTCGCGCACGAGCCCTGGCGGCCATGACACTGAGTTCGCTTGCGGAGAGTGAAAGCGCTTTTTCGACATCCTCCGCGGTAGCTACAACGGCGACCTCACGTTCCAGATCAAAGAACCTGTCCAGGCCGGGCCATGCATCGGTAATGAGGGGAGTGGAACAGGCGGCGGCTTCAAAGAAACGGCCGGAAGGGCACCATCCCCAGCGGGCCATTTCAGCGCGCGTGATATTGAGGGTGATGCGCGAAGAAGAATAAAAACGGGGATGATCATGCGGAGCAATGTGCTCGATGCGGCGGACGTTGGCAGGCCATTGCCAATTCCAGGGGTAAAGCGAGCCGGCAAGAACGAACTGCCTATTGCAATGGCGGCGCGCAGGTTCAAGAAAAAGTTCGTCAACTTTGGCCTGGCGGTCAGCCGCGTACGTGCCCATGTAGCTGAGGTCGCAGGCGAAGTGGGAAGCAGGGGAAACCTGGTGATAGTCATCAGGATCAACACAGCCGAACAACGGCCGCGCAAGCCGCACTCCATATTTTTGCTCCAGTTCTTGCAGAATGGGGCCGCCGGTGAAGGAAAGCACAAGATCGAAATTTGCAACTGGCCGGCGCGCAGATAATCCAGGTCGCCGGCCTGCAACGCTGTGAGCGTGATTGGAGTATCCAGATCATAGAAGACGCGCAGAGGACCTTCCAGGGCAAGGACCTCATCATTAATCTGTGCGCCTTCAGGAAGGTAGCTGGCGGTAATGACGACGTCAGAATCGAGGGCTTCGGCGAGCGCGTGACTGCGAACCTGCTGCCAATCGTTATAGAACGTGAGTTGGCAATATTCAGAAGTGTCGAAATCGCGGCGGGAACGATAGTAGGGAACGTCTTTCTCAAAAAAATGTACGCGGTGGCCCATGCGGTGAAGCGCGCGGATGATGGCCCGATATGGCGTGGCATGCCCGTTGCCCCAGGAAGAGGAGATTGTCAGCCCAAAAACCGTGATCTTCACAAATAAAAGTTCCCGGAGCCGCAAAGAAGCAGGTGCAGCGACCTGGAGTTGAGATGTAATGCAGAGTAGGATCGTTGGCTGAATCTTTGTTGCATACGCGAGTGCACTGCCGTTACACTTCGCGAGGCGACCAGTTGATAATGATCGGTGAGCAACGAGATTAATGGTTAATGAATAATGATGAATGACAAACCAGAACCGCAGCCGCAAGTCACTGATCAGGACGTCCCTCAGCCGACGGCCCAGCAAGAGCTGCTGCCTGGAGCTGCGGAAAGTTGATCCCGGCAAGTTATTGTCCGAACTGTGGATCCAAAATGCGTGAATCGCGCTGCAAATTGAGCTGCAAGACCTGCGGATTTTTTCTAAGCTGCAGTGACTTCTACTAGCCGGCCTTAACCGAGCGGCTTCTACCAACATTGCTTAACACCCAAGGACATTGCTGGTGGCAGGAACTCCTGACGAAAACAAACTGCAATATTGCGCCATCAGCGTTGCCGATTATCGCGCGACTCTGACCCTTACTTCCGCCGATGGGGCCAACAAACTGGGACGAGAGGTCATTCAGGAACTACTTGGCTGCGTGACGGGTCTTCGCGCCCGAGGCTGAGGAAGGCGAAATCCAGCGACTCGTCATCAGCGGGCAATGAAAAATTTTTTTCCGCTGGCGCTGACCTGAACCAAATCGCGCAGCTTACCGGACCGAAGGCATTCGAGTTTTCCCGGTTGGGCCAGAAGCTGATGTTGGCAATTGATCAATTTCCTGTGCCGGTAATTGCCGCGATCCGTGGCTATTGCATGGGCGGGGCATGGATCTGGCGCTGGCGTGCGACTATCGGATTGCGTCAGCGGACGCCGTGTTCGGCCATCGTGGAGCATCACTGGGGCTGATCACGGGTTGGGGCGGAACCCAGCGTCTGCCTCGATTGATTGGCAAGGCGCGAGCATGCGGATGTTTCTGCTGGCAGAGATGGTGAAGGCGGAAGAGGCGAAGAGGATCGGGTTGGTGGATGAGATCGCAGAGGATCCGATTGCCGCAGCGATGCATTCTGATACATAGTCATGTCCCGGCGAAGTGGATGCCAGAGCGCTGTTTTACTTTCTCTGTCCCACAGGTTCTTCCAGATCAGCGGAAATCAGTGTTATCAGTGTCATCAGCGGTAAGGTTTTGTCGGTTTGCGCCGCGTTGCAGCTTCCATTTAACCTAACAGGTTTGCTCTAACCCACATGCCTGAAATATCCAATAAGCTCTTCAGCAAAATTGATCCCACCACGGCGCGCTATGAAAAGAACATGCGCCGCATGGCGGAGCTGGTTGCCGCCATTCGCACGGAAGAAGAACAGATCCGCCAGGGCGGCGGCGAAAAGGCGATTGAATCGCAACACGCCAAGAAACGCCTGACGGCGCGGGAGCGCATTGACCTGCTGGTCGATCGCGATACGCCGTTTTTTGAACTTGGCCTCTACGCCGCATACGAGATGTATGAAGAGTGGGGCGGCGCGCCATCAGCGGGCGTGGTGACTGGACTGGGAAAAATCCATGGCCGGCTCTTTATGTTGATTGTGAATGATGCCACGGTGAAAGCCGGAGCGTTTTTCCCCATGACGGCGAAGAAGGTGATTCGCGCCCAGAACATTGCGATTGAAAATCATATTCCCACGATTTACCTGGTGGATTCGGCAGGAGTCTTTCTGCCGCTTCAGGAAGATGTATTTCCTGATACGGATGATTTTGGCCGTGTGTTCAGAAACAACGCCGTGATGTCAGCCATGGGCATTACGCAGATCACGGCCATCATGGGCATGTGCGTTGCCGGTGGGGCGTACCTGCCGGTGATGTGTGACACCATTCTGATGACCGAGGGCAGCGGACTGTTTCTGGCCGGCCCGGCGCTGGTGCAGGCGGCCATCGGCGCGAAATACACGGCGGAAGAACTGGGCGGCGCCGAGATGCATGCGCAGATCGCGGGAACCATTGATTATCGCGAAGCCAACGACCACATTTGTCTTGAGCGCATACGTTCCGTGGTGAACAAGCTTGGGCATAAAGCAGGGGCGCCATTTGATCGCGGCAAGTCAGAGCCGGCAGCCTATGCGGCAGAAGAGCTTTACGGAATCTATGAAGTGGACGGCATGCGCCCCTATGACATGAAAGAGATCATTGCGCGCGTGGTGGATGGCGGTAAGTTTGACGAATATAAAGCCGAGTACGGCAAGACGGTGATCTGCGGGCTGGCGCGAATCGGTGGCTTTGCCGTGGGCATTGTCGCCAACCAGGCGCTGCCGGTTCAGCAGACTGATCCGGGATCAGGCGACAAGCGGGTGGAGTTTGGCCGCGTGATCTACACGGAGAGCGCCGAGAAAGCCGCGCGGTTCATCATGGACTGCAACCAGAACCTGGTGCCGCTGGTCTTTCTGCACGACGTGAACGGTTTCATGGTAGGGCGCGATGCGGAGTGGAGCGGCATTATCAAAGCGGGCGCCAAGATGGTGAATGCGGTGTCAAACTCAGTGGTGCCGAAGATCGTGGTGATTGTTGGTGGATCGTTCGGAGCAGGGCATTACGCCATGTGCGGCAAGGCCTATGATCCGCGATTTGTTTTTGCCTGGCCGACGGCAAGATACGCTGTAATGGGCGGATCGGCGGCGGCAGGCACGCTGGTGGAGATCAAAATCAAACAGCTTGAGCGCGGCGGCAAGAAGCTGAGCGACGCGGAACGGCAGGAGCTGTTCAACACAACGAAAGCTACCTACGACCACCAGACTGATCCGCGATACGGTGCGGCAAGATTGTGGATTGACAAGATCATTGATCCCATGGAAACACGGCAGGCGCTGATCACGGCGCTGGAGGCGGCGAGCCTGAATCCGGAGGTGAAGGAGTTTAAGGTGGGGGTTTTGCAAACTTAGCACCGTACCACGGAGACATCGGAGAGAAGCTTCACCACGGAGACACGGAGACACGGAGAAAAGCAACAATGGAAATCAAGGAATCTGTTGTGTCACGAATCGGACGTGGCGGACTAGCTACGCAAAACTACGTCATGAGGCGCTGACCGAACAGATTATCGGGGCCGCGATCGAGGTCCATAAGGTAATCGGTCCTGGACTGCTTAGAATCGGTCTATGAAGAATGTCTTTGCCATGAATTGACTTCGAGAGGTCTGAGTTCGAGCGGCAAGTCGACGGTTCCGGTTGTTTACAAAGGAGTCAGTCTGGATTGCGGTTATCGAGCTCGATATGATCGTTGAAGACACGGTGATACTGGAATTGAAATGTGTGGAACGAATTGCATCCGATCCACGAGGCCCAATTGCTTACATACATGAAACTGTTGGCGAAAGCCGGTTGGATTCTTATTAATTTTAATGTGCCCACGTTTGAGAGCTGGCATTGTCAGGAAAGTGTTATGAAGTTCTTTCTCCGTGTCTCCGTGCCTCCGTGGTGAATCGAGGTTTTTCCCATGAACATGATTATGCGAATAAAAAGTCAAAATCATCGAATGCCCCCGCGACGCCTGGCAGGGCCTCAAGGGCCAGATTCCGACTGAGCTCAAGGCCCAGTATCTGCGCGCGCTGATTGGCGCGGGATTCAAGCATATTGACGCCGTGTCATTTGTTTCGGCCAAGGCCATTCCGCAGATGGTGGATTCGGAGAAGGTGCTGGAGAAGCTTGATCCGCCGGATGACGTGGAGATCATCGGGATCGTGGTGAACCAGAAAGGCGCTGAGCGGGCCATTGCGACCGATGCAGTGCAGACGCTGGGATTTCCTTATTCAATCTCGCCGACGTTCCTGGAGCGAAACCAGCACCAGACGCTGGAGCAGTCGATTGAGGAACTGGAGCAGATCAAGCTGAAGGCGGACGCGGCCGGGCTGGACGTGGTGGCGTATATCTCCATGGCGTTCGGCAATCCATATGGCGATCTATGGAACGCGGAAGAGGTGCTGGAAGCGGTGGGGATTCTGGCCGACATGGGCATTACGCAGATTTCGCTGGCCGATACGGTTGGGCTGGCGACGCCACAACAGGTGCGGGAGATCGTTGCTCCGGTGATTGAGGAATACGATCATCTGGAGATCGGCGCGCATCTGCACAGCACGCGTGCTGGGGCAGCGGACAAAGTGCTGGCGGCGTATGAGGCCGGCTGCCGGCGGTTTGATTCCGCCATCGGCGGGCTGGGTGGATGTCCGTTTGCGCAGGATGAGATGATCGGCAATATTCCCACGGAGATTCTGGTGCAGGTGTTGCGAGAGCACGGCGCGCAATTGGAATTGAAAAAGCCTCTGGATGCGGTGATTGAGATGTCGGCAGACATTGCGAAGAAGCACACGGTGGTGCAGTGAATATCTATGAGCTATAAAACCGTTCTTTACTCCGAATCCAACAGCATCGCCACCATCACGCTCAACCGCGCTGACAAGCGCAACGCCATCAGCTATGAGCTGATTGACGATCTCACGGCGGCGCTGAAGCAGGCGGCTGCGTCGGCGGCGCAGATCGTGATCCTCACTGGCGCTGGCAGCGCGTTCTGTGCCGGCATGGACCTGGAAAATCTCAAGCAGCTTCTGGGCCGGACGCCGGAAGAAAATCTGCAAGACTCCACGAAGATGGCGGGCTTGTTTCGCGCGCTGTATGACTTTCCCAAGCCGACGATTGCGGCGGTGAATGGCGCGGCCATCGCCGGCGGAACAGGGCTGGCGACGCTCTGCGACTTCACTCTGGCGGTGCCGGAAGCAAAGTTCGGTTATACCGAAGTGAGGATCGGATTTGTGCCGGGAATCGTATCGAGCTATTTGATCGCGAATATCGGTGAGAAGGGGCGCGTGATCTTCTGCTGACAGGGCGGCTGTTCGGAGCGGAAGAGGCGCAGCGGCTGGGACTGGTGAATGAGATCGTGGCGCCGGAAAAATTGATGGCTCGGGCGATGGAGCTGGCAGCGCAGTTAATGGAGAACAGTCCAACGTCGCTGCGAACGACGAAGTCATTGCTCTCAAGCTACACAAAAGAACAGCTTGACCGTCAGGTGGGGGAGGCGGTGAAGCAGAATGCCGCTATCCGGCAGACGCCGGATTTCAAGGAAGGCATAGGATCATTTCTGGAGAAGCGCAAACCGAAATGGACGGGCAAAAGTGATTGCCGGGCGAAACAACATTGCGCGTCCGCTACGCTGAAACCGACAAGATGGGCGTGGTCTATCACACGAATTTTGCCATCTGGTTTGAAGTTGGCCGGGTGGAGCTGTTGCGGCAGTTGGGTTTTGAATACAGCGAGATGGAAACGGCAGGATAACTGCCATATTCCGGTGGTGGACCTGCGTGTCCGCTACAAAGTCGCCGGCTCTGTATGATGATGAGGTCGTGATTCGCACGGAGCTGAAGAATGCGCGCCGATCTCTGCTGCATTTCGCCTATGAAGTAACGCGCTGCAATGGGGACCAGGCGCTGCTGGCCACGGGCGAGACAACGCACATCATCGTGGACCGCGACCTTCGGCGCTGCCAATTGCCGGAGAAATATATGAGCGCGTTCGGCGCTTCTGCAGAGCAACTTCGAAACAAGGGAATTCATGAATCCTGTTCGCATCAATGGAAATAGTCTCACGCTGGATGAATTGCATGACGTGGTGGTTGACCGGCGTCCGGTGATGCTGGAAGCAGCGGCGCGGGAGAAGGTACGCGCGGCGCGAGCGGTGGTGGACCAGCTGGTCAGCGAAAATCGCGTGGCGTATGCCATCAACACAGGCGTGGGCAAGCTGAGTGACGTTCATATTCCGCCGGAACAGAACCGGCAGCTTCAGGTGAACCTGATCCGGTCACATTCCGCGGGTGTAGGCGAGCCGCTCAGCGTGGAGGAGACCCGGGCCATGATGCTGTTGCGGGCGAACTCGCTGGCCAAGGGATTTTCCGGGGTTCGCACCGAGGTGATCGACCTTATCTGCGAGATGCTGAACCGCGGCGTGCATCCCATTGTTCCTTCGCAGGGAAGCGTGGGCAGCCAGCGGTGATCTGGCTCCGCTGGCGCATCTGGCACTGGCCATGATCGGCGAAGGCGAAGTGATTTATCGAAAACGCGCGCATGATCAGCGCCGTCGCCATGAAGAAAGCGCAGATCACGCCGCTGGTCCCCGAAGCCAAAGAAGCGATCTCACTCATTAACGGCACGCAGGCCATGCTGGCGGTGGGCACACTGTCATTGCTGGCGGCGGAGAACCTGGCCGCCACGGCGGACATTCTTGGCGCGATGACGCTGGACGCTCTTCACGGAACGGACGTGGCGTTCGATGAGCGCATCCATCGTGCGCGGCCGCATGCCGGTCAGGTGAAGGTGGCGGAGAACCTGCGGCGTCTGCTGGCAGGCAGCCAGATTCGCGAGTCGCATAAAGATTGTGGGCGCGTGCAGGATGCCTATAGCCTGCGCTGCATTCCCCAGGTGCATGGGGCTGTTCGCGACACGCTGGACTTCTGCCGCAAGACGTTTGAGATTGAGATGAATTCAGCGGTGGATAACCCTCTAGTGTTTACCCAGGCGGGAAGCAACGGCGACGTGATATCGGGAGGGAACTTCCACGGCCAGCCTCTGGCCTTTGCGCTGGATTATCTGGCGATCGTGCTTACGGCGCTGGCAGGAATTTCTGAACGGCGTATTGAGCGCCTGGTGAATCCCGCGTTGAGTGAAGGCCTGCCGCCATTTCTCGCTCCGGACGCGGGCATTAATTCGGGTTTCATGATGCCGCAGGTTACAGCGGCAGCGCTGGCCAGCGAGAACAAGGTGCTGGCGCATCCTGCTTCCGTGGATTCAATTACTACGTCGGGCAACAAAGAAGATTATGTGTCCATGGGCATGGCGGCGGCGATCAAGCTGAAGAAGGTGGTTGCGAACGCGACGTTCGTTCTGGCGATTGAGGCGTGTGCCGCTGCCCAGGCGATTGATTTTCTGGCTCCGCTGAAGACGAGCCTGCCGTTACAGCAGGCTCATGCGGCCATCCGAAAGGTGAGCGCGAGAATTGAAAATGATCGCGTCTTTGCCCCCGAGTTTGCGAAGCTGGCGGAGTTGATCAAGGCGCGGGGGATTGTGGGGTAGGGCAAGAGCACAGCCGAGGGCGGCTGTGCCACACAAGTATGGCAGGGCCGCAGGGCCTAAAGGCCGAGTTCTTAATCCCCTTTACGGCACAGCTGAAGCCGTGCCCTGATACCTGCAGAGGCTAAAGCCATGTGGCAAATGCTAAAGCCATGTGCAAATGCTAAAGCCATGTGGCAATGCATCCCGCTATTATGCGTACTGGGCGATGCCGTTGCCGAAAGACCAATTCTCCTTTGGCACTTCGACCAGATTGATCAGAACATCTTCCGGCCGCACCTGCACCGATTCCACCAGAAGATCAACAATGCGCTTGTAGAGTGCCTTCTTCATCTCCACGGTGCGCCCGCTGTTGAGCGTGATCTGAATGACGATCAGGCCGTCTGTGTGTTTGATGTTGAGATATTCAGGGGCATAGACGAAGCCTGATTTGCTGTGGTCGGTGAAGACCTGGAACTTATCCAGCGGCGGGACGTTGATGGTTTCCACCATGGCTTGGTGAATGGAGTCGGCAACCTTCTGTTTGAACGACTCGGATTTTCCTTCCAGCAGCGAGACGCGAACGAGAGGCATTTGTGAACCCTTCCTTGTGAAGGTGAAGCGCGTTGCAAATTGAGTACTAACAGTGGATTCGGTCGCGGGGCTGAGAGATTCAGCGATTTACGATGTGGAATTCGGTTGCACCCTCGCCAGTCCCAACTCCCCTGCAATCGCCTTCATGGCGTCAATGCAAAATGCGATGTGCTCTTCCAGCTCAACGCCGAGGTCAGCGGCGCCATTGATGATGTCATCACGATTCACGCTGCGGGCGAAGGCTTTGTCCTTCATCTTCCTGCGAACCGATTTCGCGTCCACTTCCGCCAATGACTTGCTGGGTTTAACCAGGGTGCTGGCGGTAATCAAGCCGGCAAGCTCATCGCAGGCGTAGAGCACTTTTTCCATGGTTGATTCGCGCTTCACGCCACTGTAATCGGCATGGGAGAGGATGGCGCGGCGGACATCGTCCGGGTATCCACGCTCCTCTAAAATTCTGGAGCCGACGAAGGGATGTTCTTCCGGGGTGGGATATTTCTCGTAATCAAAATCATGCAAGAGTCCGGTGATGGCCCATTTTTCCTCGTCATCACCGAATTTGCGGGCATAGGCGCGCATACAGGCTTCCACGGCCAACATATGTTTGCGGAGGCTTTCTGACTGGGTAAATTCGCACATAAGATCCCATGCTTCTTGACGGTTTGGCATAGCTTTTTAGGTGTTTTCTCCTTTTATTCGCCTAATTGTTTGGTGTTTCTGCCTGTTTTACCCGGATTTTTAGGTTGACAGCCGCAATTCCATGCCTCACACTACCTAAGTTGTTGGGGTAACAGGAGTAAACCGTTTTTGGAGTCGTGCCTGCTCTGGCACTCCGAAAAATAATCATGGCGACAACTCTAGCACCGGTTGATTCCCGGGAAGTTGTGCGTTGCGATGATTGTCATCTTGTCCAATTCAGGACAAATAATAACCTTTGCAGACGATGCAAGAAGTCACTGGATGAGGACGAACCTGAGCCTATTCTGGTGGAAGACGCGCCGGTGGCGGAGCCAGTGCGAGGCCGTCATACGCATCTTCAAGTTGCGGCCGCGATCCGCATGCTACGGCAAAGGTCGGGTTTAAGCCAACGCCAACTTGCGCTGCGCATGCAGGTGCCGCGCACGTACGTATCAAAGAT
The DNA here is from genome assembly GCA_963824835.1 of Terriglobia bacterium. Lineage (GTDB taxonomy): Bacteria > Acidobacteriota > Terriglobia > Terriglobales > Acidobacteriaceae > Angelobacter. The sequence goes on from CAWGRA010000014.1 coordinate 56,429, forward strand.
AGAAAATGAGAAAGCTGTTCCAACGCTCTCATCATTGCAGCGGCTGGCAACGGCGCTGGAAGTCTGCGTAGGTGATTTGCTGCGAGGCGCCACGCGCACGATGGAAGATGAGATTGAAGACCTGATGAAAGATGAATTCATGGCGGAGCTGATTTCACTGATGCCGAAATTGGATTCAATGCAGCGTTCCAGCCTGATGGCCCAGATGCGTGATTTGAGCGTACGGCCGAGAAGAAGCGCGTAATTTCCTAGAGGTGCTAAACCGCCGGAGCAAAGGTGCTCCGGCTTTTTTGTTTTAGCTGCCAGCTAATAGCTGCCAGCTCTAGCTCAGGTGCACTCATTCGCCTCGTATCCAGGAAGCACTTAGCCATTAGCACTTAGCCGTTAGCCGAAAAGGAGCAATTGGCAAATAGCAATTGGCAAATGATACTGAAAGGCTCTAGCGAGCAGGTAAGTGCTAAAGGCTAGTGGCCGATTTTGTCAAAGGCGTGTGCCAGATCATTCCGCAGATCTTCCACGCTCTCCAGTCCGATGTTCAGGCGGAGGATGCGGGAGCCATAGTCAGGGCGCTTATTGGATTGAAAGTCATAGGCCATGACCAGGCTGGTAACGCCGCCCCAGCTATAGCCAATCTTGAACAACTCAAGCGCATCCACAAAGCTCATTACCTGCTGCTTGCTGAATGATGGTTTGAAGACGATGGAGAACACGCCGGAGGAGCCGGTGAAGTCGCGTTTCCAGAATTCGTGTCCGGGACAGGATGGCAAAGCTGGATGCAGAACCAGTTCTAATTCAGGGCGAGTGGCTAGCCATTGCGCCAGATCGAGAGCGTTCTTCTGGATTGCGGCCAGACGGACAGCCAGGGTCTTCATGCCGCGGAGCGCGAGGGAACAATCGTCGGGTGAAACGGCGCAGCCAATGAGCTGATGTGTCTCGCCGAGTTTGTCATAGAGTTCAGGATCGTTGACGGTGATTGATCCCAGGAGCAGATCACTGTGTCCCCCGATGTACTTGGTCAGGGCCTGCATAGTAACGTCAACGCCGTGAGCGAGCGCGTCAAAGAAAACGCCGGCAGCCCAGGTATTGTCGAGCACCACCAGGGCACCGGCTTGGTGTGCGACTCCGGCCATGGCGGGAACATCCTGGACTTCCATGGTGATGGACCCCGGACTTTCACACCAGAGCAGGCGCGTATTGGGGCGCAGATGAGAGGCGATGTCCGCGCCAACATTGGGCGGGTAGTAGGCCACTTCAACACCAAAGCGGCGGAGAACCTGATTGGCGAACTTGCGGTTAGGGCCGTAAATGCTTTCAGGGATGAGCACGTGATCGCCGGCTTTGAGAAAAGAGAGATTGAGCAAAGAAATGGCGGCTTGCCCGCCGGGGGCCAAGATGGTCCGGTGACCATTTTCGAGTTCGCAGATTCTGGTGGCGAGTTCAAGGGCTGTCGGCGTGCCGTACAGGCCATAGGTGTAGCCGGCTTCGTACTGGTCCCACTGCTCATTGGCAACGGCGACATTAGGGAATAGCACAGTTGAACCGCGATAGACGGGCGTGCAAAGAGATTGGAAGCCTTCGGGGGCTTTCGCGTCTGAATGGATAAGCTTGGTTTTCCAGTCCTTCATGGCATCGATTATAGAAAATCAAAACCTACCACGGAGGCACGGAGAGCTGCTGGATCGGGTGATCTGGTGATCTGATGATCTGGTGATCTAGTCATCGGGTGATCTGATGACCAGTTGGTGATCAGGAGATTGGTGATCGAATGATCCGGTGATGAGTTGGTGATCTGGTTTGCCAATTCGCGTTCGTTTGCGTTATCCGCGAATAAGTTTCCTGAGCTACATGCGGGAGCGTCGCATCTGGGGCGGAGTTTCGCGGTCAAGGCGGGCGGCGTCAAGGATGAGTTCAGCCAGTCCAGGCTGGGAGAGGTCTTCGCGGGTCCGTATCTTTACGTGGCGAAGATTTTTTCCTGTGCCTTCCAGAAGGTGATGCGGATCTTTGAGTGATGTTCCCAAAGCGAATCCGAGGCTGAGATGCGACTTGGCGATCAGGAAGAAAGCGAAGCTACCAACGAGCGAGAAGGTGGGGATACCCCAGGCGTTCACGGATTCATTCGCCTGCGGTACCTGCGTCTTTACCAAGTGGCGCAGGTCCTGAGCCAGCGCTCGCAGCGTAGCTGGGTAGTCTTTCAGGCTTTCGTCCACAGTTTGCGCTTTAGCGTTGGCTTTCCCGGGAGCCGAAGACTTCTTTTTGGTTGCTTTGGTCATTTTAATCGCTCATTTCCGTCGGGGGTAAGTCTACATCACCGGAGATGGAGGCAGGTTTATGCGATCGAGTGATTGTGTTGTACCCATTGAATCAGCGAGAACACGGCCTTGAGCAACTTCGGTCTCGTTATCACACTCCAAGGTTACAGGTGATGAACAAAAACTATGCTGACAATACTTGTGGTGATTCTGGTGCTGATGATGGTGGGAGCACTGCCTTCCTGGCCGCACAGCCGTAACTGGGGATATTATCCAAGCGGCGGGCTCGGATTGATCCTGCTGATCGTGATTATTTTGCTTCTGATATGACACTGATTGAAGCGGGGTTGATTCAATGAAATTAGTTCTACCGGGCAAGTTGATATTTTGCGTGGCACTGCTGGCGGCAGCCATGGCAGCGGGTTGTTCACCTTCCCAGGACACGGACAAGACGCGCCAGCAGGCGGCCGACGCCGCAGCACAGATCAAAGCTGGAAGCAAAGTTGCGGCCGTTGAGATCAAGAAGGGGGCGGTGGAAGCCGGCAAGCAGGGCAAAGCGATTGCCGAAGGCGTAAAAGAGGGCTGGACCGCGGAATCAAAGAAAGTAAATATCAACACGGCATCAAAGGACCTGCTGCTAACTCTTCCAGGCATGGATGATGACAGCGCAGCGAGAATCGTAGCTGGCCGGCCGTATCACTCCAAGGACGAGCTGAACACCAAGGGCATTGTGTCACCTGAGGAATATCAGAAAATTCAGGATAAGATTTCCATCAACTCCAAATAAGCCGGCTCGCGGGAATCATTGGAGGCGGGGCGAAGATGCAAACCGCTGGGCTGTTTGCGTTTTCCCGCGCGAGGAGCGCTTATTTCGTGGGCTCCATCTTCAAAGCATCATTGAACAAGTTGAAATAATTGAACAGGCCGATGGCGGCAATGAGTTCGACCACAGCAGGTTCGTCAAACTGCTGGCGGAGTTCAGTGAAGAGCGCATCATCCAGCGAGTGCTGATCACGGGTGAGGCATTCGGCCACGCGCAGAGCGATTTTTTCCTGGGGAGTAAAGTCGCTACGCTGGCCGGCGTTGGCCAGGTCATTGATCTGCTCGTCAGTCCAGCCGTGCCGTCTTGCCAAGACGGTGTGAGAAGCCAGTCAATATTCGCAGCGGTTGATTTGTGACACGCGCACAAAGAGCAGCTCTTTAAGTTTGGCGGGCAGCGCGCCATTGGCGCAGACGGTACCGAAATGATCGATCATGGAGCGGAGTATTTCCGGGCGATGGGCCACGGTGCGGAACATGTTGGGAATGTTCCCGCGCTGCTTCATGAAGCGGTCATAGATTTCGCCGACTTCAGGAGGAACAACCGAGCGATCAAGACGTGAGATTCTGGGCATGATTAATAAAGACGTGCGGAGCAGGCGGTGGTCCCGCCTGCCCGGAAGAGTTATTACTTGAATGATCCGACGGCCGCTCTTTCGTCGTCTTTGATATCGAAAACGGTATAGAGCTTGGTGATCTGAAGCAGGTCATGGACCTTCTTGGTGAGGTTGAGCAGTTTCAACTCGCCGCCCTGATTGCGGACGGTGGTGAAGGCGCTGACCAGCTCGCCGATACCGGAGCTGTCGATGTAAGTTACGTCGCCGAGGTTCAGCAGGATCTTTTTTTGTCCTTTGGCAACCAGGTCGCGGATGGAGTCACGGAGCACCACGCTGCCTTCGCCCAGAGTGATGCGGCCACTCATATCCACCACGGTGACGCCATTGATCTGCCGGTTGCTTGCCTTCATTGTCACTTTGTTTCCTCCTTGGCATTCGCCGCGCTGCGGCCTCTATGCTTGATTAATGTGATTTCGGTACCTGGATCGGTGTTTCTAAATTTCACTTCATCCATGAAAGCGCGTATGAGAAAGATACCCCGTCCGGACCCCTTCATCAGATTATCCGGAGCCAGGGGGTCAGGAAGATGGCTGATATCCAGGCCCTTGCCCTGATCAGTAATAGTGATGATCAGCGCATCGCCGGTGTTTTCACACACGAAGGAAACTTTTTTGGCCGGATCAGCGGAATTGCCATGCATTACTGCGTTTACGGCGGCTTCCCGTACAGCCATGGCAATATTGTACTGATCGTCTTCATTAAAACCCGCTCTGGCAGCCGCTTCAATGGCCATGCTCTCCGCACGATTGACTGTATCCAAAGTCGATTCGAACGAATAAGACACCCGTTTTGTCATGCGGCGGTCCACATTGTGTGATGAAAGGGCGACAACGGCCATCGGACGGCTGGGCTAACTAAGAAAGTTTGCCTAGTGCGCTGCGAATTGTCAAACTGCTTTCGTCCGACCTGCTGAGCAGTTCCGGGAACATTTAAGGCTGGAAGGGTGTCAGTGCTGCACCGGTGCAAAGGTCAAAACCAGCAAGGTCTGGTCATCAAACCTGGGAGAAGCACCCCGAAAGGCCGCAACGTCACGGATACAATCCTCCACCAGTTCACGCGATCCACGGGACAGGCATTGATTGAGAAGCGAGGCCAACCGCTGCGCTCCGTATTCATCGCCGTTCGGACTGAAGGATTCGGTAATACCATCAGAAAACAAAACCAGGCTGTCACCCGGGGAGAGCTGCACGTGTGTGCTGCTGAACGTCTGATCACAGAAAAGTCCGACGGGGACGGTATTAGCCTCAATGGCCCGCACGCCTTTGGGACTTACGTGCAAAGGAGCAAGGTGGCCGCTGTTGGAAATTTCCACGTCGCCACAAGGCTTTGCTTTACCGCAGATGAGCGTGGCGTATTGGGTTGGCAGAGTGCTACCGCAAAAGAGGCGATTGGCACGCTCCACCAGCTCAGGCAAGGGCAGGCCCGAGGGGACCAGGGCACGGAACATGGCATGCAGGTTGGACATGAGCATGGATGCAGCCACGCCTTTGCCGGAAACATCGCCGAGCATGAAATAGAGATCATTGCCGTGTGGCACCAGGTCACAATAATCGCCACTGACCATGCCGGCGGGCTCGTAGTGGAGGGCGGCTTTCCAGCCGGAAGCAGCAAAATCGCGCGGAGGCAGCAAGCCGGCCTGGATGCTGGCCGCCAGTTCAAGGTCACGTTCCAGAGCACGAGCTTCAGCAGGGGGCAGGCAATCCAGGCATACGCGGGCGAGAGGATCGGCGAGCACGCGCTGCGCCTCAATGTTGCCATGGCAGGCCTCACATATGCCGAAGGAGCCCGCGTCAACGCGTTCCAGGGCCTTATCCACCTGCTCCAAAAGCTGGAGCAAGTTGGCGGTTTGAGCACGGGATACCACGGGTTCAAGCTTCTGGCGGCGAAGAAGAAGCTGCTCGCGCAGCAAGTGGAGATCAGTAACTTGAATTGCCATGAAAAAGCCTCTCTACAACAGAATCCTGAAACAGCATGACCGGATGCAAAATTTGTGGCGAACAACCTGTCAAGTTTCAAGATAGCAGTGGAGTAAGTACAAAAACGCTCCGATTTTTGCGCTTAAAAAGAACTTTGGGGGTAGCGAGGAGAAACGACATTCGGTATTCTGAATTCTAAGTACTTATATAGCGATCGTTTGTTCCACCGAGCGAGCCACAATCAGTCACAATGCTGCCATCCATCACACTTTCGCGCATGCTGGGAGCCTCCGTTTATGACGGTTCCGGGGCCCTGGCTGGACGTGTGCGCGAAGTGGCCATGCATCTACAGGCGGAGCCGAACCTGATTTCAGACTTCATTGTGAAGACGCGCGGCGGTGACCGGCTGCTCTCCGGCAAGCAGGTTTACGCCTTGCTGGGCACCACAATGAGGGCCAGTGGCAGCGTTGCAGACTGGCCGCCTTTGGGGAGCTCTGAAGGCATGCTGCTGCTGGAACGCGATCTGCTGGACCAGCAGATTATTGACGTTTCAGGCCGCAAAGTGGTCCGGGTAAATGACGTGGACCTGCTTCCGGAGCCACAGAACGGCAGCCTGCGCTTCAGGATTGGGCTGGTGGATGTCGGGCTGCGTGGCGCGATACGGCGATTGCTGAAGGGCCTGGCGCCTTATAGCGCCATTGAAGCCCTGGTCACAAAGATGCCGGAGAAGGGCATCCCGTGGGAAGCCGTGGACCTGATTGAAACCGATCCTTCGCGGCGCGTCCACCTGAAGCTGGAGTATGAAAGGCTGTCAAAGCTGCACCCCGCGGACATTGCTGACATTCTGGAAGAACTGGCTCCGGCAGAGCGCGAAGCAGTGTTCCAGTCACTGGATGAAGAAGTGGCGGCCGATGCACTGGAAGAGATCGATCCCAAGATGCAGGTCGAGCTGATGCGGTCAATTGAGTCAGACAAAGCGGCCGACATCATGGAAGAGATGGACCCCGGACGCTGCCGCTGATCTGCTGGGCGACTTGCCGCAGGAAACTTCAGAAGAAATTCTGGAGGAAATGGAGCCGGAAGAGAGGCAGGAAGTTTCCGAGCTGCTGGCGTTCGAAGAAAACTCGGCAGCCGGGCGTATGACCACGCACTTTGTGGCGCTGTCACCGGAGGCGACTGTGAGTGATGCGATTGATGCATTGAAAGAATTTGAAGGTGAAGCCGAATCCATCACCACGATTTTCCTGATTGATGCGACGGAGAAACTGGTGGGGGCGGTGCCACTGGTTTCACTGGTATTGGCACCTGGCGGTACCCGGTTGGGGACTCTCAGCCCTGAGCGCGTGATCAGTTGCGACGTGGGCGCAAGTGAAAAAGACGTGGCGGAGATGTTTGACAAGTACAACCTGATGACTCTGCCCGTGGTGGATGATGAAGAGAAGCTTGCGGGAATCATCACGGCGGATGATGTGATCAGCCTGTTGCGTGACCGCAATTGAATCCGGTGAGAATTCATTCACTGGTTCACGATCATTGATACAAGTCTTTGCCAATCCTTTAAATAAAACTACAAAAATAATCCAGGGAAAAGCTGTTAAAAGTCTCTTCTGCCATTGTGACAATAAGCGGCTCTCGTTTATTCTGCCCAAGGTGTTCAAATGACGTCCGATGATGAAGCTGAAACTGTTCCGCAAACGCGAAGGCGCAGCCCGCAGGCCGGGTCTGGGTCCGATCAAGTTTCGGCTGATCGCGTTCTTTGCGGTCTTTGGGCCGGGCTTCATCACCGCGAACGTCGATAACGACCCGGGCGGGATTCTCGTTTACTCACAGGCAGGCGCCAGGCTCGGCTACACCCTGCTGTGGACACTTATACCCATAACCATTGCCTTGATCGTGGTGCAGGAAATGGCTGCGCGCATGGGCGCGGTCACCGGCAAAGGATTGGCCGACCTGATTCGTGAAGAGTTCGGGCTGCGCGCCACATTCTTCACCATGGTGATCCTGGCATTGCCGATTTCGGCAATATCATGGCGGAGTTCGCCGGCCTGGCTACCGGCATGGGAATCTTCCATATCAGCAAATACATTGTGGTGCCACTGGGAGCATTATTGGTGTGGGGCGTGGTGGTAAGGGGATCGTACAAGCCGGTAGAGAAGATCCTGATTTTGTTCTCGCTGATTTATTTCACATATCCCATCTCGGCGATTCTGGCGCATCCTGACTGGCACCAGGCGATCAAAGATACGTTCGTCCCGGTAGTCAGCAAGCAGTCTGAATATTTATTGCTGGTGGTCGGCCTGGTGGGAACCACAATCACGCCCTGGATGCAGTTCTATCTTCAGGCATCGATCGTGGAAAAAGGAATTGGCAAGCGGCAGTACGCGCTCTCCCGCTGGGACGTGATCCTGGGCTGCATTGTGACGGACGTGATCGCGTTCTTTATTGTGGTAGCCTGTGCGGCGACTCTGTATGTTTCGGGCAATCACAATATCACCGACGCATCCGAAGCAGCCCAGGCGCTCATACCGCTGGCGGGAAGATTCGCCGGCCTGCTGTTTGCCGTGGGATTGGTGAACGCTGCGCTACTCTCGGCGGCGATTCTGCCTTTAGCTACTGCCTATAACATCTGCGAGGGTCTGGGCGTGGAGTCCGGCATCAACAAGAAGTTTTCCGAAGCGCCGACCTTCTACTGGATCTATACGCTGCTGATTGGCGGAGCGGCCGCGCTGGTACTGATTCCCCGGCTGCCATTGATCAAGCTGATCGTATTTTCCCAGGTTGCCAACGGTATGCTGCTGCCGTTTGTCCTGATCTTCATGCTGAAGCTGGTGAACAAACACGAGCTGATGGGAAACCAGCGGAATTCGCTGGTCGCCAACATCATTGCATGGAGCACCAGCGCGATCATGATCCTGATGACAGCCGCGCTGCTTTTTACGCAGATTACCGGCCGGCAGGTTTAAACAGTTCGCCCCGGCTGAGCCTCTGGACCAGGGTGAATGTCAGCGGCGAGAAAGTCATAGGTTGGGAGTTCGGAGAAGGCGACCCAGCGAATGTCATTGAAGATAATGTTCTGCATCTCATTCTCAAATTCAGTAACCAGATAAAAATTAAGTTCCACGCCATGACCCGGGTTGTAAGTGTGCTGGATGGCTGCGACTTTGCGTCCGATTTTTGCGCGGATGCCTAATTCTTCATCGAGTTCACGGGCGAGGGCTTCAGGAAGCTGCTCGCCGGGTTCAACCTTGCCGCCCGGGAACTCCCATTTCAGCGGCATGGTCTGGGCTTCAGTACGCTGGCAGATGAGGACCTTTTGGTCCTGAACGATAATCGCTGCAACGACCACCTTCATTTATTTGTCGCTCCGCTCCAAACCGCTGGAGCTTTTGAAATTTATTTTAATCCTCAATGCTCCTGTTGCAGCGGATCGCGACACGTGGGCGGTCGCGATCCTTAATTGCGAGTTCGCTACTTTCGAAGATTTGCTGTGATTCTTAGAACAGTTGCAAGAAGTGTCGCCCCTACGGGGCTCAATGGTTGTTTGTTTGCTACCCACACTTCCGGCTTCGCTACGCTCGCCTCAGTGTGGGCTACCTTCTGGTCGCGCCTACGGCGCTTTGAGCATCGGTATTTCATTCGCAGATCGCGAAACATGGGCGGGTCGCGATCCTTAATTGTGAGTCGTTACTTTCGAAGATTGCGGTGATTGTAGAACAGTTGCAAGAAGTGTCGCCCCTACGGGGCTCAATGGTTGTCTGTTTGCTACCCACACTTCCGGCTTCGCTGCGCTCGCCTCAGTGTGGGCTACCTTCTGGTCGCGCCTACGGCGCTTTGAGCATCGGTATTTCATTCGCGGATCGCGACACGTGGGCGGTCGCGATCCTTTATTGTGAGTCGTTACTTTCGAAGATTGCTGGTGACTGTAGAACAGTTGCAAGAAGTGTCGCCCCTACGGGGCTCAATGGTTGTTTGTTTGCTACCCACACTTCCAGGCTTCGCTTTGCTCGCCTCAGTGTGGGCTACCTTCTGGTCGCGCCTACGGCGCTTTGAGCATCGGTATTTCATTCATCGTTTGCAGGAAAAGACGTCATCGGTAATTCATTCATCGTTTGCAGGAACAAGCATCGGTAGCATCGGTGTTTCATTTCATCGTTTGCTGGAAAAAGCATCTACCGCAAGCATAAAATGCCCTACCCCACCCCGGCTTCACCAGCGCCGGTGTTTACTTTTCGAGACTGCAGCTCCGTAATTCTTCGGAGACCAGTTCGTTCCCCTGCCATATCCGGGTGAATGGCCGCGGCCAGCGCTTTCAAGCCATCGATCAGTGTGGTGGCCGGGGTGTTGAGGAATTCGTCGTTGATGCAGTAAACGCGGCCATTGCGGACGGCGGTGGTCTGGCGCCAGCCATGGCGGGCGGCGAGTTTTTCGAGCGGGACGCGGTTTCCGGCTCCGCACCAGGCAGCAATGATCACATCAGGGTTGGCAGCAGCGACTTCTTCTTCCGTCACATGCTTGCCGGGATCGCCGAAGAATTTCCCGCCCGCGGCTTCGACAAGCTCAGCCACCCAGCGTTGTGACAAGATCAGCGGCTTGCCCCATTCTTCGCAATAGACGAGTGGACGAGCTATGACGCGAGTTTTCAAACTGCTGCCGGACAGTCTCGATTTCCGTTTGCATTCTGTTAACCAGGGCCTGGCCGGCGCTTTCCGATCCCACGATTCTGGCGATGTGCAGAATGTCGTTGTAAATGTCGGCCAATGAGTGCGGCGCGAGGCAAAGACACGGCAATGCCGGCCTTGAGAATCTCGGCCAGGGATTCCATGCGGTAAGGCACGGAGGCGATGACCAGATCAGGACGGGCGGAAAGGATTTGATCAGCTTTGGCAGACCAGGAATCTTCCACGATGACGGCGCCGGTATTGCGCAGTTCAGGACAGACATCGAGGCAATATTTCGTGCAAGCGGCGAGCAGGTCGAGCCGGCCAAGATCGCGCAGAGTAACGGTAATACTTGGCTGAGAGAGACACGATTCGCTGTGGTGGCGCAATTTCTGGCATGATGGAATTATAGGTGAGCCATTCAGCAAGGGCGGCAGAGTGAGTTATTCAGAGAAAGTACTGGAACATTTCGAGAACCCGCGCAATGTGGGCGAACTGGCGGATGCCGACGGCGATGCGCGGCTGGAGCATCCGGTGTGTGGCGACATCATGCGCATCATGATCAAGGTGGCTGACGGCCGGATTGAACAGATACGGTTCAAATCGCGAGGATGCGTTGCGGCGATTGCGGCGGGATCATGTCTGACGGAAATGGTTGCGGGGAAGCCGTTGAGCGATGCCCGATCACTGAAGCGCGAGCAACTGGTTGAGGCCCTGGGCGGGCTGAACAATGCGTCCATGCATGCCTCACACCTGGCGATGGATGTACTGGCGCAGGCGTTGAAGCAGTTGCCGTAGTCACGGTACCGGAATCTGGCGCCAAGTTGCCTCAGTTCAGGCGAAAACGGTCAAAAAAATCTATTAGGTCAAATCCATAAAATTGATCTCTGTTTTTGCCGATTACGGGTACAATTACTCACCACATTGCGCCCTGCCCAGGGCGGTATAGGAGAGGAAGAATGAAAGCACTGGCCATTCTGCTGTTGTCCCTGACATCGCTTACCTCTTCCAACCCTGGAATCAATGGAATAAAGATTGTTACCCGGCAAGTGATGGCTGGCTTTACGGACACACGTACTGAGTACGTGGCAGGCGACCGGTTCAGAAATGAATGGCAGACCCAGATGGGAGACCGCCCCGGGACGGCGATGGCCAGCATTGTTTTGCGCGGCGAGCGCGACAAGATTTTTGTGCTTGACCTGGCAGGCGCACGAGTATCTGACGTATGAAACCGATTCGCGCGGTATGGCGCCAGGCAGCCGGGCCCGTCCAGCGGCGCAGTCAGGCGGCACGCTCCAGATCGATATCGATTATGTGGATACGGGCGAGCGCAAAGAGTTCTTCGGCCACACAGCGCGGCACATCATCACGAAGGAAAAACGCGTGGCCAGCCCGGGGGCGTGCTCCAGGGATTCCTACAGCGAAACAGATGGCTGGTATATTGACCAGGCGGTGATGCCGCAGTGGCGGCAGCCCAAGAAGAACGCCTTTGGCGTGGTGGTGGCGTCTGTAGTGTCATTCGGCACGGATGGCAAGTGCGCGGACAAGATGGACAAGATTGAAGTGCATCGCAAGGGCGTTGAACCCGGTTTCCCGGTAAAGCTGAATACCACGCTGAAGAGCGAAGCGCCACGCCGCGATGGATCATCGCGGCCGCTGGAATCAAGCTGGGGATCAGAGGTTGTGGAGTTGAAGGAAGGCCCGCTGGATCCCGCGCTGTTTGAAGTTCCCGCTGACTATCACAAGGTTGAAAGCCTGCGCACGTGGGCATCAGCGGCAGTGCCGCAACGCCAGTTGACCGGCTGGGAATGGTTTAAGCAGAAAGTGCAGGAAATGTTCCGTTAGCATTCTGTGCTCCGAACTCCCACGCTCGTGAGACATCAGAGAACGTGAGTAAAGGCGCAACTCTGCTTGCATGCTGTCTCGGCCACTCGCGGCTGGTCCTAAGCTGACCATTGAACGGATCATCTCAGCCAAGCTCCAAGACAAATCTTACTTCGTTCCCATGGGCCAGTAGATCTTCCAGCCTTTGCTCATGCGCGATCTTTTCCAGATCAGGATTGGGGTTCACGGCAAATGCCTTTTCAGAGATTTCCAGCATGGCGAGATCGTGAACTGAGTTGCCGAAACACGCGCTGACCTTCTTTCCCACAACTTCATTGAGAGCAGTGGCTTTTCCCGGGCCACTGGGCACGCGGTGAATGCGATCGGTAATCAGGCGCAGTCTTCAATATGTACACAGGCGCCGAGAACATTTTCCGGCGCGATACCGAAACGCTTCACACCTTCACGAACAACCCAGACATTGGTGGAGGAAACGGCCCAGAGTTCGCAGCCGCCTGCGCGCAGGGCCTGCGTAAGCTGAAGCATCTCGGGGAAGATGCGCTCTTCCACGACGGAGGAAAAGAATTCGGCGGCCGCGGCCTGAAGATCGCGTTTCAGGAATGCCGTTGTTGATGGTGACCATCTCACCGCACATGGTGGTTTCGTCAACGTTGCCGCGCTTGTAGTCGGCGTAGCGGTCAATGGCCCATTTGGCGACGGATTCGGGGAACATGCGCCGATCGAGTTGCCAGTAGAAGAAGTCAGCGCCGGAGTCACCGCTCCAGAGCGTGCCGTCACAATCGAAAACGGCAATGCGCGGCTTCAAGGCGAGTACGGAGTCAATAAATTCCTGTGCGGCAAGGGAGAGAGGTTCAGTTTCAAGATTCAAGAAGTGTGTCCTGAGAGAAGCTGTTGAAATTCTTCCAGCGTATTCACATTGGCGGCGACCAGCGGATCAGTCAACAGGCAGATACAGAATGTGTTCCTGCAGAGCGTGCTCAACTTCACGGGCGTTGCTGGTGGCGGGAGCGCGCAGAAAAGCCTCAATCATTTCACGGCCGGCAATGAAGGGATGGCCGTGGCGGCCCTCGAATTCGGGAACCACCGCCCAGATATTGTCGGGTGCAGCCAGGAACGCCTGTTTGAGGGTTCAATGGTTTCAACCTCCGGCGCAGGGCGGTCAACCAGGGTGATGATGGCGGCGTCACGACCGCGGCCCAGCACCTCATTCAGGCCAACGCGCAAAGAACTGAATTGTCCATCCTCTGGATTGCGGATTGACGACCAGAAACGCGCCGTTGGAATAGACGACTAGGAGCGACGGCCTGTTGATTGTGTCCGGCAATCACAATCACCAAGTTCTGTCGCCGCCTGAAGCGCGTTGATGGCCGACGGAGAGAAACGTGCCATTGCGCCAGGGCAGAAGGGCCTTATCGCTGCCCATGCGCGACGAGGCTCCAGCGGCAAGAATCACGCCAGCATAGGAGGGTGAAAGGGACATACGTTCATCATAAGCTCTGACGCGGAAAAACAGCTACCAGGAGAGACGGAGGCTAAACTAAAGATTATTTGCTTTGAGGGAGAGGATCGAGTACACCATTTGGTAAGTGGGTAATTGAAAACCCGCTGCTAGCTACAAGCTTCTACGGGCTAGCTAAACCGCGCACAGCCGGGGGCGGCTGTGCCACACAGGTATCGACTGGGATGTTTCGCGTAAGTCCTTTAGATCTTGGGATGACGGGGGAGGGTAGGGCGCAAAGCGCGCCTATCGCCGAGATCACGTCATCGCACGACATCGCCGAGATCGCACGACATCGCCGTCATCGCACGACATCGCCGAGATCGGAAAGCAAACACCTACCACGGAGACACGGAGACACGCTGGCTTTCGCTACTGCTGTTTCAGCATCTCGACAGCTTTGGCGCTTTTCATGTGGGGAAGAGGCGCGGGTGAATTGCGCCGGCTGGGCGATGAGTTCAGCCACGATGGAGATGGCGATTTCTTCTGGCGTGATGGCTCCGATATCAATGCCGACGGGGGCGTAGACGCGGGCAAGCTTCTCGGCGGCAATGCCTTCTTTTTCCAGCTCTTTGTAGATGGCGATGGTTTTGCGCTGCGAGCCGATCATGCCGATATAACGCGCAGGAGTTTCAGCGGCCCAGCGAAGCACGCGCATATCGTCACGATGGCCGCGGGTGACGATGACGATGTAAGACGTATCATTGGGCGCGAGCTGTGACATGACCTTTCGTATTCGTCGGCATAGATGTCCCGGGCGTCAGGGAAGCGTTCGCGGTTGGCGTAGGTTTCGCGATCGTCAGTGATGACAACATCAAAGCCGGCCATGCGGGCGACTTTATAGAGACTGAAAGCGACATGTCCGGCGCCAAAAATGTAGAGCGTCGAGACGGGAAGGATGGGTTCCACGAAGACTTCCAGGGTGCCACCGCAGACCAGGCCGGTATCGTATTTGGGGTTGTTGTTGAGGTTGAAGTTGAGCGTCTGCGGCTTTTCATTCTTCATGACTTCGCGCGCCGCTTCCCAGACTTCGGCCTCCACGCAGCCGCCGCCGATAGTCCCGGCAATGGTGCCATCTTCGCGCACCAGCATCTTGGCGGTTTCAAAAGAAGGAATGGAGCCACGCACGTTAATAATGGTGGCAAGCGCGCCACGGCGGCCTTCTTTGCGGAGCCGGGTTATCTCTTCATAGATGTCCACGGAGGTTATTTTAGCCTAGATCGTCATTGCAAACCTGCCATACGGAGGGGACACCATAAATAAAACATACCACGGAGGCACGGAGACACGGAGAAAAGCAAAATCTGGAGATCGGGTGATCTGGCGATCGGGTGATCGGGTGATCGGCACGGCGCGAAGAAAAAGACTTACGCGGATGGATGCGGATGGCTCGGAGCAGCTCTCGGAGTAGGGGGCCCTCACTACGTTTCGGGATTTCAGAAAGGCGTGTTAAATTCGCTGTTCACAAAAAGAAGCGAGGAGGACAGATGAAAGCCATACGCTTCCATGAATTCGGCGGGCCAGAAGTTTTGAAGTATGAAGACGTGCCTGATCCCAAGCCGCGCAAGGACCAGGTGCTGGTAAGGGTGAAGGCATGCGCGTTGAATCATCTTGATCTGTTCATACGCAAGGGGCTGCCGGGGGTGAAACTTCCGCATATCAACGGCAGTGACGTTTCCGGCGACATTGCGGAAGTGGGCGAGTACATCACCGATCTGAAGGCGGGACAGCGGGTGCTTCTCACGCCGATGACGTTTTGTGGCGTATGTCCGGCATGCACGCGTGGGGAGCAGAATTTCTGTCCGCAGTTTTCCGTGCTGGGATATCTGAATGACGGCGGGAACTGCGAGTACATTGCGGTGCCGCGAGTGATGGTGCTGCCCATACCGGACGAGTTGACCTATGACGAAGCCGCGGCCATGCCGCTGGTTTCAGTCACGGCGTGGCACATGCTGGTGGCGCGGTGCGGCATCAAGCCGGGCGATACCGTGCTGGTGCTGGGCGGCGGATCAGGCATCGGGTCGATTGCGATCCAGATCTGCCGGATGTTTGGCGCAACCTGTATTGCCACGGCCGGCGATGAAAGCAAGCTGGACCAGTGCCGGGAGCTGGGCGCAGACCACGTTATCAATCACTACCAGCAGAAGATTTCCGAAGAAGTAAAGAAGATCACCAACCGGGCGATGTGTGACATTGTTTTTGAACACGTAGGCAAGGCCACCTGGAATGAAAGTATGAAGTCGCTCAAGCCGGGCGGAAAGATTGTGACCTGCGGCGCCACCACCGGTCCGGAAGCCAGCTTTGATATACGGTTCCTGTTTGCGCGGCAACTCTCATTTCTGGGCTCTTTCATGGGAACCATGGGAGACTTCCACGAAGTGATGAAGCATATTTTTTCCGGCAAGATCAAGCCGGTGGTGGACAAGAGTTTCCCTCTGCGCGATGCCGCAGCCGCGCATGACAGGCTGGAAAAGAGCGAGCAGTTCGGGAAGGTAATTTTGAATCCGTAGAGGTAAGTTGTGAGCGGAAAAATCCGCATTCAGGAGAACTTGCAATGGGCGCCAATGGAGCGAAGAACTTTGAAAACGATGACGCTTCCGACTGGGTGTATGACCTGACAGAGTCCGACGGGCCAGAGCTTTTAACCGAAGCATTTGCGATAGTGGAAAAGCTGGATTTTGCGGACGCGCCGGATTGCTGTATCGCTCTGGCTGCGGCTGAGGTGGTGGCGGCGGCAAAGGGGAAACCGTCGCAGCGATCTGCCGGATGAAATCCGCACATGGCTGGAAAACCAGGACCATCTCGATAAATTTAAGAAGCTGGACAAACGCGCAGCCAAAGTGGCGAAAAAGGTCCAGGCCAAAAGCGAATTGAGAGACCAGTGGGAAGAGTCTGACGACTGGCACAACTGGCAGATGGCGGTGGAAGGTCTGCTGAAGCGGTTGGCTTAGAAATGATCCGGGCCAGCATGGCTTCAATGTTCTCAGTGTTCATGCTCGTTATTGCCGGTCAGAGAAGCGAGATCAAAGACAATCGAAGAGCAGCTTAGACTTCAGCCAGGGAATTACTGGATATACAAAGGCACAAGTGGCGTGGGTGGACGAAAGTAAGCCAGCGCATCAAGGCAGCGATCAGATTAAGTGGAAAGTGGAAATCCTGGAAGCTACGACGCGCGGAGACCTGAAAGCCTACGTGGTGAATGGCAGTTTCGATGACCTGCCATGGTATTCCCGGGAAAGAAACCCGATCAGTACCTCTGGATTGTTTACAAGAACCGCTTCTATACCAAGCTGCTGAATGCGGAACTCAGTGACCGGCTGAGGAATCGTGCCGATGATCTGATGAGTGTGATTGAAGGAGATCAACCAGTTCTTCAATTCCCATTGCAGTTAAATCAATGCACGACCGAGCTCAAGCCCGAAGATTCCACGCACCAAAATGATCTGAAATATTGCTGGTACTTGTCGGGCAGAAACAGGCAAGCACTGGCCTGAAAGGTTTTGCGCAACGCAACGTCAATAGGTGGACCGCCCGTTATCAGACTGGTCCTGACGACCAAACACTTAATTTCGCGCCGGGAGTCGGATTTGTGGCTTATGACTTCAGCCATCACGGCACAATTTCAGAAGCCCACGTTAAACTTGGAGCGCATCTCCGTTAAATATGCGCTCGAAATTTTATCGTCTGATACGCAACTTCGCGTCAAAGGCGCTCGTAGTGCTCTTTAGATGAACATCGCTGCAGAATCGACCATCACCACATCGGATCGTCCAGCGTCGCGGTACAGCAGCGGCCCGGCGATTGTGCTGTATATCGCCGCCGGAGCATTCATGCTGCACCTGCTGGTATCAGGACGCTATGGCATCTTTCGCGATGAGATGTACTACCTGGCTTGTTCACATCACATGGCGTGGGGATACGTGGATCACCCGCCGCTGACGGTTTTGATTGCCTGGTTAGGCCGCCACCTGCTTGGAGAATCGCTGGTGGCTGTGCGGCTGATACCTGTACTGGCTGGAGCCGCGCTGGTCTGGTTGTCTGGCGTGCTGGCGCGCGAGATGGGCGGCGGACGCTTTGCGCAGGCGACGGCGGCACTGGCCGTGGTGGTCGCGCCCATGAACCTGATCATGCATGGCATGCTGACGGACAATGTGTTCGAGCAGCTGATCTGGACGGGTTGTGTGTGGCTGGTGCTGCGGGCCATCAACACCGGCAATGCGAGTTACTGGCTTTGGTTTGGAGTGCTGGCGGGAGTGGGTTTTCAGAACAAGTATTCCATCGTGTTTTTACTTTTGGGATTGCTGGTGGGATGGCGCTCACGCCGGAGCGCAAAATTCTAAAGAGCGGATATCTATGGCTGGGCGTGCTGGCATGTGCGGCAATTGCGCTGCCGAACCTTGTCTGGCAGATCAGAAATCATTTTCCGTTTCTGGAGTTGATGCACAACGTTCGCATGAGCGGCCGCGACGTAGCACGGGCTCCGCTGGCGTTCATTGTGGACCAGATGATGATCATGAATCCACTTCTGGCGCCGTTGTGGGTGGGTGGAGTGTTTTGGCTCTTTTTCGGCAGCCGGGGAAAACGCTATCGCGTGCTGGGCTGGTGTTTTCTGGTGGTGCTGATCACATTGATGGCAATGAAGGCCAAAGAACTATTACGTAACGCCGATTTATCCAATATTGTTTGCAGCCGGCGCGATTGGCTTGGAGGGTCTGACGGGCCTCAGTCTGGGCTATTCGGCTGGCAAATCGGTTGATAGGAGTAAGACGGGTCAGAATCTTCATCTCGCTGGATTCGCTGATGCCTACATATCCTGCTGTTAGTGGGTGGCGCGATGCTGGCGCCGTTCTGCGTTCCGGTGCTTTCGCCGGAGAATTTTCTGGCTTACGAAAACAGGTTAGGCCTGAAGCCGCCGGAAATCGAACACCAGGATAATGGTCCGTTGCCGCAGTGGTTTGCCGACGAATTTGGCTGGGAAGAGATGGTGCGTGAAGTCGCGCGCGTGTATCACAGCCTGCCGTTGGACGAGCAGAAGCGTACTGCAATCTTTTCTAACGGCTGGGGCGAAGCGGCGGCGGTTGATTACTTTGGGCCAAAATACGGGCTGCCCCACGCCATCAGCAAGCACAACAGTTATTGGATCTGGGGTCCGGGCAATTACGACGGAAGCACGATGATCATCTTGCGCAGCACTGGACGCCATGAGCCGGAAGAATTTCAAAGCGTAGAGGATGTGGGCATCGTTGGCCATCCGTATTCAAGGCGCGACGAACATTTTCATATCTTCTTGTGTCGCGGGCTGAAAGTGGATTTGCGCAAGGCGTGGCCGCGTTTGAAGCAATTCGATTAAAAAATAAGACGCGGCACTGCTACGCCTCTCTGCGAAAAAAATATTCATACTGCGTGATGAAACTCTTGTTGAAGTAGTTCCACTCTATCGCCTACATGGATGATACCTGGCTCAATGACGGAGCAATCGAGTGCGGCAACGCCATCGAATTCGCGAACAATGCGGAAAAGCACAGAGCGATCCTGTGCCTGAGTGTCAGGATCGTAGGTGGTCATAACGCAACGCTCGCGCAGCTTGACGGCGCGAATGCGGACATCACCGATGGCAATGATTCCGCCAACCCAGTTGCGTTCGTCCAGACCATTCACGCCGGAGATGAGGATGTTGGGGCGAAGACGGCGATGATCGATGTTCATGGCCTTTGCGGCGCCGTCAGTGGCGATGAGCAGGGGCAGAATATCAAAGCCCTGCGGATGAGGAACTTTTTCCAGACGAGCGGGCTCGCCCACGGCAGCACTGACCAGTTCCAGCGCATCAGGTGAGTTCCAGGGGTGGCCGTTGATAGTGGCAACGCCGTTGGCATCAAGTTCTCCGCGGAGGCCAAGCAGTTTAGGTTTTGCACGCGAGGTAAACAGCCGGCCCGATTGTGAGAGCACGATTATTTCGCGGTCGCCGGGAATGCCGAGCGAAGCGATTTCCGCCTGCTCCAGCATTTCGCCTTTCAAGCTTTTAACCGGATATCGCCACAGTTCAGAAACATGCATGTGGTTATCGATGTTCTGAGACGCAGGATGGATTCAAGTTAGCCCCCAGGGGATCAGCCTACGATTGTTGAGAGCTGGGGCAAACGGCCCACTGCCTGGGTAATTGCTGCCAGCGCCTTGCGAACTTTTTCCGGCTCGTAGCCAACGGTGATGCGCAGGTAGTTTTGCGTGCCCAGATATTCACCGGGAGCCACCAGCACGGAAGCTTGCGTGCGGATGTGATTCGCCAGTTCCACGGAGGTCATATCGAAATGGTAGCGGACAAAAGCAATCGAGGTGGCAATGGCGTCATGTACAGAGAATTGGCCGTGCTGTCCTCGCACCCAGTCAGCGAGGATGGCGTGGCCGTCACGAGAAAGTCTTTTCTGGCGGTCCAGCAGCATGGAGCGCTTATCCGGCTGCAAAGCGATCTCCGCCAGCTTCATGCTGGGGCCGCTGGCCGCGATGACGGTGTATTCATGCCGCCGCGAAGGTTCTTCGATGACTGCCGGTGAAGCTACCGCCCAGCCGATCCGCAGACCGGCAACCCGTAAGCTTTGGACAGGCTGTTTACGCAGAGCGCTTTGTCATACATGCCCCAGAAGCTCGGCGTCTCTTCTGCTGTTTCAGTTCGGTTCCGCGATAGACTTCATCCGCATGCAGCCATGCACCGCTTTTTTCGCAGATCTGCACCACGCGCCGCATTTCTTCCCGGCGAGAGAATGCTGCCGGTGGGATTGTTGGGATTCACAATGGCGATGAGCTTCGTTTTCGGGCTTGCTGCGGCTTCGAGCTCGTCCAGATCAAGCTGCCAGTTTCTTTCCGGACGAGTGGGACTTCTTTTACATGGCAGCCAATGTTTTTTGCCAGTCCCCAGACTTGCCGGTAACCCGGAGAAATCACGATGACTTCGTCGCCCGGCTCAAGGAGTGATTCGCAAATGATCCAGTTCGCCTGCGCCGCACCCACAGTTACCAGGATGTTGTTCGCAGCCGCACCGTGTACAGCGCAGCAATCCGCTCACGGAGAAGGGTGGTGCCGTTCACTTCAGGATAGTAGAGAGCAAGGTCAGTGAGCTGGCGCGCATCTTCGCCAGAAGCAGGTCGCTCACATTGGCGCATTTTACGGAGCTGTCCGCCAGGTTGTATTCGACGGTCCGCTCAAATTGCGACTGGAAATATTCAAGCTCAAAGTTCTGAAAATTCATGAGAATTCCTACTCTGGCGCGGATGAAAGCGAATTGGCGAGTGCACTCTCCGTCACGCGCGGTCAACCGCTTCTGTCGACGCCAATAAAAATAAAATGGCATGCCCAGCGCAACAATACCGATTCCCGCAAGCGCTTCTTTGGGTCTCTCAAAGATTACATTGAAAAACCATACACTGCCCAGGAACACATACAGGCCCGGCACCCAGGGATAACCCGCACAGCGATAAGGCCGGTGAGTGTTTGGCTGCTTGCGTCGCAGAACAAACAGCGCCACAACGGTGAGCACGTAACTCAGGACCATCATGAACATCACGTAGGTAAATAGCTGGTCATATTTGCCGCTCAGCGCCAGGGCCGCTGACCACACACCCTGTATGACCAGGCTTGCCACAGGAGTTCTCCAGCGCGGATGCACGTTCGCCAGCGTCTTAAAAAACACGCCATCTTCCGCCATGGCGTAATAGACTCGCGCTCCGGACATTACGCAGCTTGCCATGGCGCCAAAGCAGGAAACGGCGATCATAAGGCTGAGCCACTTTGCGGCGCTGGAGGAAAACATGGAAACAGCCGCGCCGCGGGCAACGGTGGTCTCCGCGGCGATACCTGCGATCGGCAGGGCGTAAAGATAAACAGCGTTGATGGCCAGATAAATCACTCCTACCAGCAGCAAGCCAAGAATCATGGAGCGCGGCAGGTTCCGTTGCGGATCTTTGACTTCGCCCGAAACCCACGTGATGTAAACCCATCCATCAAACGCCCAGAAGACGGCGATCAATGCCACCCCACTCCGGCCAGCATGGAAGGCGAACAGCTGTTGCCGGGATCGTGCTGGATGAAGCGAAGTGGCTCCACGATCCTTTGCCGAAGGCAATACCAAGC
>CAWGRA010000015.1:0-82908 GCA_963824835.1 Terriglobia bacterium
ACGCCAACGCGTCAATGGGATCTTTCTGTGCGGCTTTGAATGCCGGATAAACAGCTCCCAGCATCGCCCCGCCAACGGCGATGAGCGTGGCATAGACGGCCCAGCGAAGCGTCAGCGGAAGTACCGCTGAGAGTGGGGAACTGGTGTACCAGTCCGGCGCGTCCGGCAACGCTGATCACGATCCCCACCACAACTCCGGCCACGCCAAGCAGAGCGCTCTCCCGCAGGATCAGGCGCACGATGTAGCTCTTGGATGCGCCCAGAGATTTCAGGATGCCGATTTCGCGGGTGCGCTCCATCACCGAGGTGTACATCGCCTGGAAGATCACGATGAAGCCAATCACCATGGCGATCCCGATCACCACCTTGATGAAGATGGACAGGCCGGGAACGTTATCAGGGGACATCAGCGTGAGCCATTGCCGCATGGGCATCACATTGTAGTTTTCCATGCCCGGGATTTTTTTGATCTCTTCGGACATAAGATCCGCGTTGTCTGGATTGTCCAGCTTCACGTAGAACATGGTCGCTTTGTTCTCGGCGCCAATCAGTTCCTGCATGGTCTTGATGGGAACATAAGCGCGTCCGCCGCGGCCGTGCGGCACGATTCCTGTCACGCGAAAATCGTGGCCGAGAAGCTGAACCACGCTACCGATCTTCACTTTGCGCGCCGACGCGTAAATGTCGTCAACAATTACTTCGTCCGGCGCCTTGAAAGGACCGCCTTTGAAGTATTGCAACGGCCCGCCCAGGGATTCATAGCTTTGCAGATCAATTCCGGTAATCGTCTCCAGTTTGTTGGTGGTTTGCAGGACGACCGGAGCAACGGCAGTCACATGCGGCTGCTTGCGCAGAATGTCACCAATTTTGATGGAAACGGGAGCGCTGCTAAGACCGGTGAAATTTGATGAACCCGGAGGCCGCACAAGGATGTCTGCGCCGGTGCCTTTCTGCCGGGTCTTGTTGTCGTCCAGAATGCCGAGCGCGAGTCCGACAATCAGCAGGATCAGAGTGACTTCCACCGCCACGGCGGTGATGCTGATGATGGACCGCAAAGGGCGGTTGGTCAGGTTGGCGACAATCATCTTGTTCATGCGGTTAGCTTATTCAGGGGGAATCCTGGTTCCTTCGGCAGATTTACTTTACGTACTGAACGTGCGTTACTGAACATGCTTTGAGGCTGCGGCGGTACAGCGGTCTGGTTCTCAGCATGCGTTGTCTGGTCATCCAGATTGATGAGCCGTGATCCGGCCGGTTGCGCGAGTTGAAACTGGTCATCGCGTAACGGCTCATTCACGCGCAGCTTAAGTATGTTCAGCGTGATGGCATACTCTTCCACCGGGCGCTGTATGTCAACCACGCTGGGAAACATTGTCCCGTCAAAGTCCTGGAATTTTTCGTAAT
Source organism: Terriglobia bacterium (assembly GCA_963824835.1). Lineage (GTDB taxonomy): Bacteria > Acidobacteriota > Terriglobia > Terriglobales > Acidobacteriaceae > Angelobacter. Next base: position 1,405 of record CAWGRA010000015.1, read on the forward strand.
GGGCGTAGGTCATGATTTGCCCATCATGGTTATAAAGATATTGCTCATGCGGCATTAAATCTTCGCGGCTGAACACAATGCGCCGGGAAAGATATGCGCCTTTGTCATCCCTGCTGATCACCACCACCACATAATCCTGCTGGATGGCGTCTTTATGGGTCTTGGCGTCCTTGACCATCTCCGTGCTCTGCTCCAGTACGGCAATGTCGCCGGCCGCCTGGTCTATCGGTTTGAGCAGCAGCGCGTCCAGTATGTGCTGCGGGCGCAGGTTCTCCAGCGGCTGGGGGAAGGTTTTCCCATCTGGTTGGAGCCGACAATGAATTTGTTCTGCGCAGGAATGGAAAGCTCAAAGGTCTTGCCGTTGCTTACCATGTCAAACAGATGATTGCCGACCACGGGCACGCGTCCGATCATGCGCAGCATCTCCGGTTTGCGCACCAGGACATTGCCATTGATCTGCCGATAGTCAGTGACCTTGCCTTTTTTTTCGCCCCCGGCAGAGGCATCAATGGTCACGGTGGCGTTCATGGTGTGAAGTCTGGCCGCGCCGGAGTTGATTTTTTCCACCAGTTGCTCCAGCGTGGCGGTCTGCAACTTGTTGGTGCTGATGCGCGTCTGTACGTTGCGTGAGCTGCTGAACAGACACCCGCTCAGTGGAAGCATGGCAACCATGAGAATAAAGACTTTAAAGCGTGACGAACCGGACATTGAGATGACTTATGACTCCAGGGAACTGACGGTTTAAGTATATCGAACTAAAGATGATCCTGCGGGGCAGGAAGATGCGGCAAAGTCTGACAATCGGCGGTGAAAGCAGTCTTAATCCAGGCAGCCCGGCCGAAACGGCGTGTTTACAGGCGTTTGCGAAACAAGCGCGTTGGGTTAACGGTTCACGGCCTGTGAAACCGCCCGCCGGTAAGCCGCCACATTGCGCGCATGTTCGGCTTCCGTGCGCGAAAAATTATGGTGGCCGCGGTTGTCGCTTACAAAGAAGAGGTAATCCGTGCTGGCGGGATGCAGGGCCGCTTGCAGTGACGCCCGTCCCGGATTGCAGATCGGTCCCGGCGGCAGCCCTTGATTGCGATATGTGTTGTAAGGCGAATCGTACTGCAGGTCAGAGCGGTAAATGGTGCCGCGATAGCGATTGTTCAACAGCGCCGCATAAATCACCGTGGGATCGGTGGCCAGCACCATGTGCCGGTTCAGCCGGTTATAGAACACGCTGGCGACTTCAGGCCGTTCTTCCGGAGCTCCGGTTTCCTTCTCCACGATACTCGCCATGGTCACCGTGGCATGAAAGTCTTTGGTCAATCCGGCATTCTGGGCGGCCTGGCGGAATCGATGCACCATGGCAGCCGCAATGTCATGCAGGGTCTGTGTGCGGGTGAGGCGATACGTGTCCGGGAAAAGATATCCTTCCAGGCTGGTTGCCTGGGGATCAAGATCATGGATAAGCGCAATATCTGCTCGCGCGACTTTTAGAAAGTCATCACGCTTGCCCAGGCCTGCCTGTTCAATGGCCCCGGCAATATCGAACATGTTGTAGCCTTCAGGAATTACCAGCAGGCGAACAAACATGTCGCCGCGGGAGATGCGATCATAGATTTCGCGCACCTTAGCGGGATGATCAAACGAGTATTCGCCGGCTTTTAGAGGCTTGCGTCCGTGAAGCTCATGCCAGAGCAGGAATGCGTACTGGCTGCGGATGATTCCGGCCTTTTGCAAATCAGCGGCAATGCGTTTGGCTGATGACCCCGGACGCAGTTGTACCAGCTTCTCTTCATGCGGACCGGCGGGCAGCAGCAAGGCATAAGCCACCAGCCCTGCCGCCACAATCAGCCCAATCACGATTAATCTGGCGAATAGTTTCAACATGTTCTTCTATGCTATTTTAGCTGGATGTGGCGCATGGCCGTGCTAGCGAACGGCCATGAACCTGGAACTCCAGTACCTCGTCCTTTTGGAATTTGAGGGCGATTGCTGCCTGAAAGTTGGCCTCTCGCCGCCACCGCAGCCGCGCTCCGGATACGTGTGCTGCCACTTATCTAACTTCTTGCTGCTGAACCTGGTTTTGCATTCACGTCTTTTTCCTCATTTCGTGTTGATTCATTCGGGTTTCGTGGCTTTTTTGTCAGCGGCGCGAGAACGCTTCACCGCCTTCACAAATTCACGGGCCACATCCGCTGCGCCCAATGGGACCGGAAAATGGGCCCTCTCCTTTGCCGGCCAGCAAGACAATCGTGGTGTTCTGATGCTTGAGCTGGAAGGGATAGTCCCAGGCAAACGTGTAGCTGACATTCAGCAGAACGTCGGCCACGTGAGGATCGTCCACCATATGAATATTCAGCTCGCGAAATTCCTTGTTGCGGTCCAGGGCCGCCTTCATCTGGTCGCTGCCAAAATATTGCGCTTCTCTGGCGTCCACCCACATGGTGCGGAAGTTCTTCAGAATGAAATCCGGGTCCTTGGAATTCTTGAGCAGGTCAGATTGATCAGGCGCATCGGGTTGGGCTAATTGCTGGGGCTCGAGCTGGTTTCGCTGTAAATAGCGGACAGGCTGCGGTTCCGCATTACGCATTGCGTAGCTCCGCTGCGCCTGGGCCAGACGTGCCTGAGCTTCCATGGCCGCAGAGTAAGGTGCGCCCGCGCGAATGGGGTCATTGAAGGTCGGAGTCATAGCGGTACGGCACGACCACGTGCGAAGCCCGGCCGCTGGTCCGGTTAGTGAGTCGCTGGGTCTGGGCTGCGCTTTTCGCTGATACCGCCAACAGTGTAAAAGCCAACAACAGGAAGAAAAAGAAGATTGAAGTGAGGATTCTCCGCGATTTTCCTTTTTGAGACTTGCCGAATACTGCTTTGTCAAGACTGATTTGCTCGATAAACGCCGCATGGATGTTACCTCCGTGAACGCCAGCATCGCCCAGCCATTGAGGGAAGACAATCCACGCCGGATCAACTGGAGATCATCAGAAGGTAAACTGCTAAGTTCTGTCAAATCAGAAGCTTGGCTGACAATCCGTCCCGCCTACAGCTCCAGATGCAGGCGCAATCCCAGCACCACAACCGGGCCGCGGTCACGGTTGTAACCAGGATGGACCACATATTGAACATCAGGGGAAACGGAGACCCCGCGCCACAACCGGGCCGTGTAATAGGTCTCCAGGATATTTTCGCGGCCATAGTTCAGGCGTCCATCGCCTAGCAGAAAGCCATTGCCACCCAGGGCAAGGTAGAGCTGGTGGACGCGCGAAATGCCATCAGTCATGAACGCCGCGCCAAGTTTGTCTGACTGCCGGTGGAATCTCTTGAGCTTCCAGTCCGCCCCCAGTTGGACTGACTGGTTCACCTCAGTGTAGGCGAAGCTCTCATTCTGGCCTTCATTCCATCCCGTGCGGCCGAAGACGCGAGTTGTTTCCGTGAGTTCATGTTCAAAGTTGAAGCCGAAACCGTACTTGATGCGGCCTTGGCGGCGATGGGCTTCAATGGATGGCACCGGATCAATGCCGGACTGGAAAGCGCGAATGGCTTCACGGTAACTGCCCATGTTGGCATGATTCACGTAGCTCAGGAAACGCAGCACCGTGGCACGGTCTTTGTGCAGGACCGGACGCAATTCCAGCTCAATGTTTTCTGCTCGCGCACGCCTCAGGTTGAAATCAAGATCAGGACCGTTGGCGACCTTAGGCATCAGCATTTCGCCGAAGCGCAGCGCCCAGCCCTTGTCCTGGTATTCCGCAATCGCGCCGAAGGTATAGCCGCGCGTGTCTGCGGCGTAATCGTAGCTGCCATTGTTGTCCGCCACCCAGTTCATGAACTGAAGATGGCTGTCACTGCCCACCGAGTTCAGATCAAAATAGTCAGCAGTACCGAACTTCCCGATGCGGAATTCCAGTCGTCGCGTGGGCAGTTGGCGCAGGATCGAGGTGACAGGGTTGCGTTGCGGATTTTTCGCGAACTCACCCGAGTGGGATTACCTTGTGCAGGATGATGCGCGCGACATACGGCTTCGCGCCGAGCTGCGGATTGCGGACCACGTCCAGGTTGGTGAATCCGGCCAGGCCCAGCGCATCACTCAGCCCGCCACCGCCGGCGCTTTCCAGATCAAACAAAACTTCCGTGCTCTGGTTCAGCTCATAGCCGGTGTAAAGCGTGACCACGTCTGACACGGCATTGTCAAAGCCAGGGCGCAGGCTGTTGTGGCCGGAATAGAGTGCGTGAAATCCGGGATGCACCTGAAAAATGGTGTTGGCCTGGCCGGAGATCCACCAACGTGCGGTCTCCGAGTGCGTAAAGATGGTGTCCTGCGGCGGTTCAGGTTGCTGCTGTTGAGGTGAAGGCTGTGGCTCCGGCGCTGTCTGCTGAGTAGGCTGTTGTGCGGAAGCCAGCGCCGCGAGCAGGCAAAACAAAGGCAAAGTAGCGCCAGCGCGCGGGAGATCCACGTCCGTGTTGATTTAACGTTCAGCAATGAAAAAGACTATCAGAGCCTTGGCTGTGAACCGGCGAGCTGCGCGCGGAAAAATATAAAAGTTTAGTAAACGCTGCGGGCCTGCATGAACGATTGCAGGATGAGCGTGGCCGCCATCCTGTCCACGGCCTGGGCGCGTTTTTGAATGCTCAAATCGGCCTCGCGTAGAAGCCGGTTCGCCTCCGCCGATGTAAGCCGCTCGTCCCAAAGATGGACGGGAAGCTCAAACTTGCGGCGCAATTCTTCTGCGAACTCAGCCACCTTTTGCGACTGTGTGCCTTCCTGCCCGCTCATGCGCAGCGGATAGCCGAGCACGATTTCCTGCACCTGGTTTTCGCGAATCACGCGCTCCAGGCGGGCAAAGTCACTGCGGCGGTTTTTGCGCTGAAGAGTCTCCAGGCCCTGGGCGGTGATGCCAAGAGCGTCACTCACGGCCAGGCCCATACGCCGCGATCCGTAGTCAATGGCCAGTATGCGGCCCGGCCGCGCAGGAAGCAGTCTGGCCTTCAGGAGCAGGTTCCACACGGCAATTATAGGTCGATCTGCATCTTAGATTGAGTAGGGAGAGGGGAATCTCATACATCATGGCGACAAATCGCGTAATCCCTCCCAGCGAGGAGCAACTCGCGGCGGAAACCACGGCGGAAGAGGCAAGGACCGCACAGACTGCGCTCAAGCAAAAACAGGAGGCGAAACTCAGGCGCGTTGTGTGGGCGGGCTCGGTTGCCCTGATCATCATGGGCGTGGTGGTGGTGCTGGCCATTTTCTACTTCGCCAAACTGGTGCTGGTCACGCTGCTGGTTTCCATCCTGATCGCGTTCATGCTGGAGCCGCTGGTCAACCTGCTGCAACGCGTGCGCCTTCCGCGTTCAGCCGCGAGCATTTATGGCCGTGCTGGTTTTGGTCGTTGCCTGCTGGGGAGCGAGCTACTTCTTCTACTACCGCGCGGTGGATTTTCTTCAGCAGCTGCCCAGGTACACGCAAAGGATCCGCGGAACGGTGGCCCGTTTCCGGCAGGAGACCAAAACCCTGAAACAGACAACGGAAAACATCCTGCCGGAGGAAGCCAAAGCGGCGAAGAATGTGCCAACCGTGAAGGTCCAGAACAGCGGCAACTCTGACCTGTTTTCGCAGAATCATTGGAAAGGTAACTGAGCTTGTGCTGACGCTCACGTTCATTCCGTTCCTGGTCTATTTCATGCTGAGCTGGCAGGAGCATGCCCGAACCAAAACTGTGCAGCTATTTCCGCCGGAAACCCGGACCACCGCTTACGTCACTCTGGGACAAATCTCGCTCATGGTGCGAAGTTTTATTGCTGGTAACGTCATGATCGGTGTGTTCATGAGCGTGATCAGCATGATTGTATTCGGATTTCTGGGCCTGCCTTATTTCTATTTTCTGGGAGTCATCAGCGGTTTTCTCAGCCTCATACCTTATCTCGGCGTTGCGCTGGCGGCGATGCCGCCGCTCGCCGCCGGATTGGGCACGCTCAAAGAAACCGGACTTATCATCATTGTGGTCACCGTTCTTGGCTTGCACTTGTTTTCCATGAATGTGCTATATCCCAAAGTGATTGGCAAACGCCTTCAGCTCAACCCGCTGCTGGTCACTATCTCATTACTGCTCTGGGGATGGATATGGGGCGCCATGGGTCTCATTCTCGCGGTGCCCATCATGGGCGTCGTCAAAATTGTCTGCGACCACGTGGGCGCCCTGCGGCGATTTGGCGACTGGATGGGCGAGTAAACCGCAAACTTATACCAGCCCTGCCATTTGCTCGGCCTTCTCCCGGCACTTCTCCAGCGCAGTTTGCATTTGCGCGTGATATGCGGAAATCTGCTCCTCATTGGCATCCGGCGAAACGTAAATCGGGGAACTCGCATACATCATTGCAGAAGAGAAAGGCTTGGGGATCACCATGCGGTCCCAGGAGTTCAGGACCCATGCCTTCTGCACGGCAATGTAAAAGCAGCCAATCGGCCGTCCGGTTTTCCTGGCCAGCAATACCGGCCCTGGTTTGGCGACATATCGTGGTCCGCGCGGTCCATCAATGGTGAAGGCCACGGCATGGTTCAACTCCAGTTCGCGCCGCATTCCAATCAGAGCGCCCACGGCGCCTCGGGAACTTGAGCCGCGTACGGCACTGTAACCAAGTTTCTCAATGATGCGGGCAATGTACTCGCCATCAAAGCTGCGGCTGGTCATTACGGCAATCTGATTATCGCGAAAGTGATAGGACGCGGGAATTACGCAGCGGTGCCAGAAGCACCAGATGATCGGGTCCGCGTGTTGACCATCACTGGGTACTCCCGGCTCCAGTTCTATGCGAAAGCGCAGTGTGGGGCAGATAAGGCGAATCACAAGGTAGCCGGCCCAGGTGATCAGAAAGAGCTGCAATTTCTGGCGCCATGAAAAAGAGCGAGAGGCAGTCTCGTTCTTGATCTCGGATTGGCCTTGCGTTTGCGCCAGAGGTTCCACGGCTTGATTTTAGCTGTTACGCGCCGGCATCAGGCGTATTTCAGCCACTTCATGATCTCCGGCATGGTCGGGCGCTTGCCGTACATAAGAATGCCTACGCGGTAAATCTTCGCGCAGAGCAGAATGATCAGATAGATGGTCAGCACGTCAATGGCGATGGCGACCGCCGATCTCCCATCCCATCCTGCTGAGCGGCTCCTTGTACATGGCAATGCGCGCGAACATGATCAGCGGCGATGACAGCGGGAACATGGAAGCCACCACCGCGATGGGTGATGCGGGATACTGAATGATGTATCCAATCAGGAACAGTGGCAGCACCAGCGGCAGCGTCACCAGTTGCGAAATCTGCTGCGCTTCCTGCTGTGAGTTGCACATGGCGCCAATGGCCGCGTACAGCGAGCTGTAAAGCAGGTAACCAAGCATGAAGAAGATCACAAAAAAGACCACGACCTTGCCCGCAATGACCTTGGTCAAATCAATGACCCGCTCATCAAGCCGGGATAGAACAGCTCCGGCGGCCATCCAGATTGCGATCTGCGTAAGCCCAACCGCGCCCACGCCCAGAACTTTTCCGGCCATCAGCTCGGTTGGCTTGGCGCTGGCAAGTACCACTTCCATCACGCGTGAAGCTTTTTCCTCCAGCACTGCGTTCATCACGTTAATTCCATAGAGCAGAACGCTCATGTAAAGGACCATGATCATGAACAGCATGGGGATGAAGGTGGTTGCAAAATTCCCGGCAGATTTGCCGGAAGGACTCTGTGCATCCAGTTGCACGCGGGCCTGCGCGTTTTCGATTTCAGCATCGCTCAATCCCTTCGTCTTCAGGATGTCGCGCTGCACGGCGTTGGAGACGCTTTGCTGGATCTCAAGATTTTCCTCAAAGCTGGAAACGTCGCGCGTGATGAAAACGATGTGCTTGGCAGCCAGCGCGTCATTGGTGGCCCAGATCACGCCGTCAAGCTGTTTCTTGTCCACTTTTGCGGCCAGGGCCGCGCGATGCGCTTCAGACGAATTGGTATCCACTTCAATCTCAACATGGGAACTGCGGCAATGCCACGTTTTGGGAGCCCTCCCTGATGCGTTACTGACTCTCTTTGCTGGAGCGGCGTCATTCTTCGCGGCCTTGAGTTCATTGGCAATAACTTCGCCGCTGCGCTGGTCAGACGCTACCACCACCATGCGCTTGGTGCCCTGGGCGCGCTGGCCGATGAACAGACCCGGAAGAACCAGTGAGCCACCCATCAGAAGCGGGATAAGAACGGTCATCACGATAAACGCGCGCGTACGTATCCGTTCCAGGTATTCACGTTTTGCAATGAGATATGTATTACGCATCCGTTTTGCCCACCACTTCCTTGAAAATTTCTTCCAGTGAAGGCTCCATCAACTCAAATCTGTTCACGCGCGAGCGCTCCATCACCAGCCGCAGCAATTGTTGCGGATCGGCGCCGTGCGCCAGTTGCACTTCCACGTAATTGCCGTAATTGTTGTATGCCTTTACCAGTTGGCTTTGCTGCAGGAATTCGTCATTGCCTTCGTATTCAATCTGGACGTGGTTCTTGCCGAACCTCGCCTTCACCTGCTTCAGCGGCCCCTGCAATACGGGCCTGCCGCGGTCGATCAGGCAGATAGCGTCGCAGAGCTTTTCCACCTGGTCCATGCGGTGCGTGGAGAACAAAATCGTTTTGCCCTGGCTTTTCAGGTCAAGCAGCACATCTTTAAGCAGCCCGGCGTTTACCGGATCGAGTCCGTAGAACGGCTCGTCCATGATGACAAAATCAGGCTCGTGCAGCAGCGCCGCGATGAACTGGATCTTCTGCTGCATGCCCTTGGAGAGCTCTTCCACCTTGCTTTGCAGTTTCTCCGCAATGTCCAGCCGTTCGCACCAGGCAATGGATTTGCGCCGCGCGTCTTCAGCGCTCATGCCATGCAGTTCGCCCAGAAAAATGAGCTGGTCCAGGATCTTCATCTTCTTATACAGGCCGCGCTCTTCAGGCAGATAGCCGATCTTCTCCAGGCTCTTGCGTTCAAAAGGCTTGCCGAAGACATTGATGGTTCCCGAGTCAGGCCCGGTAATGCCGATCATCATGCGGATGGTGCTGGTTTTTCCGGCGCCATTGGGGCCAAGCAGCCCAAACACCGTTCCCTGCGGAATCGCGAATGAAATATCATCCACCGCCACAAAGTCCGCGTAAGGTCTTGCGTACGTGTGACAGCTCAATGGTCAGGGGCAGACCAGCGTGGCTGGGACGAAGTTCATGACCAGTCGCTTGCATTGCTGCGGCAGGGCCGGCGGAAGATTGATCAGTGGGCATGTTTGAGAATTGCTCCAGAGGCTATACGTCGGAAGTGCCCTCAGGTTACACGATTTCCAGATATTGGTCGATCCAGCCGCGGACACGCAGACGGCGTTCATCGGCCGGATCATAGCGCAGACCGTAAAGTTTTTCCGCCGGTTTGGCCCAGCAGATGTATGCCCTCACGGTCAGTTTTGGCAGACCGGGAAGCGTGGTGGTGATCTGCACCGGTTCTTGTGATGCGATAGGCACCGGGGAGTGGACGGACATTCCGCCCGAACTCACCTCCACGCTCACCACATTGGTTGATCCCGATCCGATGTCCAGTTTCACGTCGGTGACCACGGGAATGCGTACGTAGCGGCGCAATTCATGAATGACCAGCAGGTGCGTGGAACGTACCACTTTGAGCACGCTCTGCCGGTCCAAAGGCTCGTCAAACACGGCGTTGATGCCGTACTTGGAAAAGCGCAATGCTTCCTGCGTACTGCGGGCGATACCGTAAATCACAATGCGGCGGTTGGAATTCGAGTTTCTGGCAGCCTGAAGAATTTTTTCCGCGTCAGGATCGTACAGCCGGATCACGCAGGCTTCAAACTTCTGCCGGCCAAAGATGCCGATCGGGTCCCCTGGCGGCGACACCACATGAATGCCGAATTGCCGGAAGCAATCGTGCAAAAAGGCATTGCAGGCGTTATCAATGTTAACGCTGACGGCCTTGGCCGTAATCCTGCCCGGAACGTTGCCTGCCGAGGCGGAAGAGCTCATGGTGCCTGGTTATCTCTCTCTTAATTAATCGAAGCTGAGAATTCGCGTTTCGTACTGGCGGCCACCACACGATTGCGGCCAGCCTGTTTAGCCTGGTAAAGAGCAGCATCGGCCGCGGCAACAACTTCGTCGCGAGTAATTCCGTGCGTGGGATAATCGGCCACCCCTGAGCTGATGGTCACCTTTCGCGGCACGCCCGGAAAATGATGGTTTTCCACCTGTCGGCGCAGCTTCTCCGCCACGCGCAATGCATTTTCGCCGCTCGTTTCCGGGACCACAATCGCGAACTCCTCGCCTCCATAGCGGCATACCACATCCACTTTTCTTAGCTGCTGCTTCATGAGCGTGGAAACCGAGCGCAGCACCTCGTCACCCAGCAGGTGACCGAACTCATCATTCAGGCGCTTGAAGTTGTCAATATCGATCATGATGATGGACATGCGGCCCTGGAACCGGCCGGCGCGATCAAGTTCTTCCACCACGCGCATTTCAAAATAACGGCGGTTGTGAATGCCAGTGAGTCCATCCACGTAGGCCAGCTGTTTCATGCGATCAAAATGAGCTGGCGTTCTGGATGGCGGCGGCGCAGATATCGGCCACCGATTCCAGCGGTTGAAGATCGTCACGCTCAAACGCGTCATTGCGCGCGCTCTCCAGCGCCAGCACGCCCAGTTTTTCGCCAAAAAAGATGAGCGGCACGCACATCTCTGACTGTGTCTCCACAAATCCCGCAATGTAGCCATCCACGGAGTTCACGTTGTTTTCAATCACGCTTTTTCCCGTGCTCAGGGCGCGGGCAGCCAGGCCCACACCCGTGGCCAGTTGCGAACCCATCGCCAGATTGGGCGTGAGACGGCCTTCATACGCGCGCACGCGGAGCGTCTCTCCCTCGGCCAGAAGCACTGCCACATGATCAATGCGGAACCACTCAAGCAGAAGATGGCACACCACCGTGAGTAATTGGTCCAACTCAATCACCGCCGTGGTTTGGCGCGCTACGGCGTTGATGGCCTCCAGTTGCTCCGCGCGCCGGCGTTCCAGAGAATAAAGCCGCGCATTCTCCAGCGCCAGAGAGGCTTGAATGGAGAACAGCGTAAGCAGGTCCACTGTTTCAGGATCAAAATAATTCAGCTTGTCGCTTTGGAAATCGATAACTCCCACAACTTCATCACGGACCATCAGCGGAATGGCCACTTCGGAGCGGGTCTCCGCGATCAGGTTGCATATACCGCGGGTCCTTGAGCACGTCAGGTACATAGATGGGCCGTTTAAGCTGAGCGGCATAGCCGGTGAGTCCCTGCCCAACGGCGATCCGAAAACCTTCTTTCGCCAGGGTGCCCAGATCGGCACGAACGTAGAGCTCGCCTTTTGCCTTGTCAAGCAGAAGGACCGCGCCGTGCCGGAGTTGAAAGTAGTCGCGAATGATGGTGAGAATCTGGTTCAGTACTTCATCAAGGTCGAACGTGGAAAGAATCGCCTGACTGGCGTCATATAAAATGGCGATCTTTTGCATCGATTCAAGCAAATGAATCCACGTCTCCGTTAAGAAATGAAGTAAAGGCCAATGTGGGCTCCCGGCGGGGGTTGTGCGCTCGACTGCCGGAGGGGGAGAGAGCTCAGACCTGGTACGTTCTCTTATTCAAGATTTTACCGTGAAAATGCGGGCTTCGGAAGTGATTTTCAAGGTCACGAAAGTTCCTAGTATTTTCACTTAGAAGCTTCCGGTTTTGAACTCGCAAACTCTGGCTCCAGACAGTCCTGCATCTCTACGGGTTGCGGTGCATTTCAGAGGAATGGAGGTCATCTTTTAAGTAAGTCAGTGGGCGCGTTTACATCAGTCACGCGGAAGTATTTTCCCAGCGCCGGGTGCCTGGCAGCCACCGCTTCATACATGGCATAAGCCACGTTGCGATAGGAAAAGTGTCCCGCGGCGCCGCTGCGCAGCTCGGAAATATACAGCGCTTCCGCAAAATCCATCTTGAAGAGTGTCCGCTTCCGATAAGCCATGGGAAGAAGATAGAGGGCCGCCTCTGAGCGATTCACCGATTTCGGCGCTGGCGGCGGCCACTCTCTCCATCGCCTGCTGATACCGTGGTTCCAGGCCCGCGGCTGTGATGTCCGGTGGCGTGTCATAGCCGTGCAGGCGCGTGAATCCCTGTTCGATCTGGGTGCAGCGGCGATGGCGGTGCATGTCACGGAACCCGCCCACGTCCATCAGAATGTCAAAACAGAACTGATGTCCAGAGTGGAAGGAGCGCGAGAGTTCGTCATGCGGGCCGCGATGGCGCATGCCGATATCCACAATTTCATCCCGCTGCCGGCCAGACAGAGCGCCTACGCGCTCACGGACCTGGCGATACGAATGATGGCAGGCCGAATAAATGAGCGTGGCCGCCAATTCAATTTCAATGGGACTGTTTTCCACCAGGTCAACCAGAGGCGACTTCTGGATCGCCGTACCCGCCATCAATTCCGCCGCTGCCGCCGCCAACTCCTTGCGCGTGGTGGTTTCATAATCACAAACGTTGGCGTACTTCACCAGCGTGGGCGCCACTTTCACCGGACGCAACAATTGTTGCTCCGCCCGCGCTCCTAATTCAGGATTGGCCTCTTTGATCTCGGCAACCAGGCCGCGCAGCCATTCTGATTGCACATTGAATGCCGGCTCATTCGCGGCTTGCTTCAGCAACTCGCCCAGAGTCCGTGTTTCCTGATATTGGCTGGAAAGCAGCCGCGAAATCTGGGTTTCCAGGGTCCGCGCATTCACAATCTGTCCCAGGGAAGTGTTGGTGGCCAGCGGCAGCAGATAGCGCGAGTTATCAAACGCGCGCGCGCGCAACGTGCGCGTGTAAGCTTCTTCCGCAAGCTCAGCCGGACGCGGCACCTGTCCGGTGTAAAACTCCAGCATCTTCTGGGTGAGGACTTCGTATTCGGCGAAAAGGAAATCAGCCGTCGCCATGTAGAGATCGCGTTTGGCCGGCTCAGGGCCAAAATCTGGAATGAAGTAGCCGCTTTTTTTGAAATTCTGGTAACGCGTGGAACGCTCCTGCCCGTCCCAGCGTTGCTCATCCACCAGCACAATGGCCGCCAGAATGGAAAGCTTTTCAATGGCGAAAGCTATATGGGCCAGGTCGGCAATGGAGCGGTGCCCATATTGAAAGTAGAAGGTGTTCAGGAACTGCTCGGCCTTCTGCTCGGAAATCTCCTTGAGTGACTCCTTCATGGACAAGGCGGACCGCGAGTACTTGGCCATGGCATAGGCCTGAACTTCCGGATCCACGCCATGTACGGCAAACACATTCACCTGCGCAGCGCCTGAACCGCAGATCAGATCCAGACGAGGCAGATCCAGACGAAGATGCAGCTCCATTTTTCACTGGCGAGGGTTTGCGATCATGGGAGGTGATGGCTTCACTCATAAGTTATCTCGGTCGATTCTATTCCATTGCCTTGTGGAAACCTCATTGAGATTGCGAAAGACTTGTCACTGCGCCGGTATCTCATGTTGCTTGCGGCCGGACCGTCATGCTCCTGTGCTATGGCAATGAACCTCCTGACGTAGAGCCTGCGGCATGCCGCGTCTCCAAAAAACGCGTTCTTACATATCAAGCATCAGATGTGCATCACGTGAGGCAAGAACTCCGGATGGGATACCGGTGAGGCGTTCACACTGCCCGCAGCTCGCGCTCTTTCAATCCCAACGCCGCAAATTTCGCCACGCCCTTATGCGTCACGCGCAGGACGCGGCTTTCGCCAATACGCGCCACCCACCCGTCCTGCAAAAAATGATTTAGCAGCGCCGATCCCACGGCGCCGGCAAGGTGCGGACGCCGTTCCGTCCAGTCCAGACAGCGACGCGCGAATGCCCGCCGGCTTGAACGCAGGTCGGCGACCATGATTCCCAGCTCCGCAAACCATTCGCGTCCCCTGCCCGGTCACCCTGTAATCGCCTTGTCCCGCTGCTGCAAGTATCCGCTCTTCTTCCAAACGCTCAGTCAGCATCACGGCGATGCGTCCTGCCATATGGTCATAGCAGCTTCTTGCCAGCATCATCTGGTCGTCAGCTTTAGGACGCGTGTGGCTGATTGCGGCAGGCACGGTGGCGATCGCGCCCAGGGCTTCCAGCGCATACGCAACTTTAACGCTGCTTAATCTGTAATAACGGCAGCGGCCTTCAGTTTTGGCCACAATCAGCCCACCCCGGCTCAGCTTGGCCAGATGTGCGCTGGCGCTCTGCGGAGATATTGCCGCGGCGCGCGCAAGATCGCCGGCAGAAAGTGACCGGTCGTCCAGCAGTGACATGAGAATGGCCGATCTTCCCGGGTCAGCCAGCAATGAGCCCAAGGTTGCGATGGCGTGCTTTCTATTCAGCATTTCGAAACAGCCTCAACTTGTACGGGTTATCTGAATGTTCATGTTTCATGTTACCGAAACTGTGCATTGCATGTTTCATCGTTACGTGAAATGTGGATGATGATGAGATGCCTAGAATCAATGCGTGGCAGGAGCTTCATCTAAACTGTTTCGAGGTGCCGATGGTGACCCAGGTGTCAGAAATCGAGAACCCAGCGACTCAAAATCTCAGGGATAGCAAAGTCCGGATCAGCGCAGCACAACTTAAATCAGCCGAGCCTGGCAGCGGAAGCCGTTTACGTGGCGCTCTGCTCTGGACGCTCATCGCCACCAGCTTCGCCTTTGTGGTGGTGCAGCTTGACGTGACCATTGTGAACGTGGCGCTGCCGCAGATCAGCGCCAGCCTGCACAGCGGCGTCACCGGCCTGCAATGGGTGGTGGACGCATACACCTTGAGCTTTGCCGTCCTGCTGATTGCCGCCGGGGTCCTGGGTGATCGCTTTGGATCGCGACGCGCCTATCTCGCTGGATTTTTTGTATTCACTGCCGCATCGGCTGCATGCGGGATGGCTCCAAACATTTTGACGCTGATCATCGCGCGAGCGGCGCAAGGAATGGGCGCTGCATTGCTGGTGCCTAGTTCGCTGGCCTTGTTGAACCATTCTGCCGGCGCAGACGCAAAGATGCGCGCGCGCATGGTCGGCCTGTGGACCGCCGCCGGTGGCGTCTCCATTGCCGCCGGACCAATCGTTGGTGGACTGCTTCTTGGCCCTCTGGGATGGCGCAGCATCTTCCTGGTAAATCTTCCCGTCGGAGTTTTGGGCGCCTTCCTCACGCTTCGTTACGTTCCTCGCGATGGGAAAACGCATGGCGGCCACTCGCTCGATCTTCCCGGCCAGCTTCTTGCCATGCTCACTCTCACCGGCCTTACAGGCGCGGTGATCGAACTCCGTCCACTGGGATTCACCCATCCGGTTGTGCTCGGCGGCTTTGTCCTGGCCCTTGTATCCGGCGTGGCGTTTGTATTTGTGGAAGCGCGGAGCGCCGCGCCCATGTTGCCGCTGCGTTTTTTCACCACGCCGAATTTCAGCCCCGCCGTGGGGTTTGGCATCATCGTTAACCTTACTTACTATGGCGTCATCTTTGTTCTCAGTCTCTATCTCCAGCAGGCCCGCGGATACACAGCATTGCAGGCAGGGCTGGCATATCTTCCCCTGACCAGCACGTTCATCATCTCCAACCTGATCAGCGGATGGATGGTAGGCCGCACGGGTTCGCGCGCGCCTATGGCTCTGGGTGCATTGATTGGCGCAACCGGATATGCGCTGCTTTGTACCCTGGGACCAAAGACTCCATTCATCGTCATGATGCCGGCTTTCATGTTGATTCCCGCCGGCATGGGCCTGGGTGTTCCCGCCATGACCACGGCGATTCTCTCCAGCGTGGAACGCACACGGTCAGGAACGGCGTCTGCCGTGTTGAACACAGCGCGGCAAGCGGGCGCGGCCATCGGCGTGGCTGCCTTCGGAGCCATGGTCGGAGGATCGAAAGCGGAAATTATCCCCGGAATGCACGCCTCCGCTGCGATTTCATCTTCGCTGCTGGTGCTGGCTGCGCTGCTGGCCTATCTCGGAATTCACAAAAGACAAATACATTGAGACCACTAAGCAGAGGTGGAGGTAGTACGAGGACTATTCTTTGGACGAAATCCTCAAACTTGTCATGTTGAGCGAAGAGACGCGCGGAAAGTCGCGTCTCGGAGTCGAAACATCCCGAGGATGCTGGACCTAAGTTGCAGATTCAGGGAGTTCTCCCAGAACTGTACGACTCTTCTTTTCCCTCGCTAATTTTCAGGTGTTACTCGCGTTACGGCTGGGAATGTCAGCAGTCTCGGTTGAGCTCCATTCCTCGGCATTGTTACAACCGGCTGCACCGGGATGTTTCGACTACGTCGTCGCATTCGCTCCGACTCCGCTCAACATGACAACGCCAAGCTTTAATTTTGCTCAATTGAATCTCTCGCCAGGCTGGATAGCGACGCAAGCGCCATCAGTAAAGTCTGAGCGGACTAAACCGGCGTTGCAGGGCAGCCGAACCCCTTTACTCATACCTCAACGCCACCGTCGGATTCACCCGCGTTGCGCGCCGTGCCGGGTATATAGCACGCCGTCAACGCCACCAGCACCAGCAGGAAGGTCACTGCGGCGAGTGCCAGCGGATCAACTGAGCCCATCTTGAACAGCACGCTGGAAAGGTAATGTGCTACCACTGACCCTGCGATCAACCCGATCACCACTCCCGTCAACGTCAACTTGAGTCCGTTCCCGATGATCAACCTGAAGACCTCTCCCGGTGTTGAGCCCAGGGCCATGCGTGTGCCAATTTCGCGCGTGCGCTGTGCAACCGCGAATGACATGACGCCGTAAATTCCCACAGCGGCAATCAACAGCGCCAGCCCGGCAAGTATGGCCAGCAGCAGAGTGCGGAAGCGCGGCTGGGAAACGGACGTGGCCACGTTTTCTTCCATGGTGCGGATGCGGATCAGTGGCTGGTTTGGATCAATCTCATGCGTCGCGGCGTTCAAGGTTGAGATCATGCTGCGCGGTTCGTTGCTGGTCCGCAGCACCATGGAAAGTGCGAACACCGGAAGTATCTTGTCGCCCTGCCGTACCGGAACATACATCTCAGTGGGCGCGTCAGAACCCAGGTTCTGCTTTACGTCACCCACCACGCCCACCACTTCCATCCAGGGCGTGTCCTTGTCAGGCGTGGCCCCCAGTTGCAGACGCTTGCCCATAGGCGATTCGTTGGGGAAGTAAGTCTTTGCCATGGTCTGATTGATGACAACGACGAACGGCTTATCTTCACGATCATCGGCGTTGATCCACCTTCCCGCTGATCAGCGGAATGCCCAGCGTCTGCCGGTATCCCGGCGTCACCACCCGATAATTCGTCATCGTGTATTCATGCGCGCTCTTCGGGGGACGTCCTTCAATATTGAAGTGGATCACAGAACCGGAGCCGCTGACGGGAAGAAAGCTTGCAGCTCCGGCCGAGCGCACGCCGGGAAGCATGGCTGCGCGATCAACCAGGCGGTCAAAAAACGCCATGCGTTCAGGCGATGCGGCATGGGCCGCCGGTGACACCGGCAGGTCCGCAATCAGGATATGGTCCACACTGAAGCCGGGCGTCACGCGCGCAAGGCGATCAAAGCTGCGGATAAGCGTGCCGGCGCCCACCAGCAAAAACATGGCCAGCGCGACCTCACTGATCACCAGAACACTGCGTAGTCGTTGAATGCCCGCGCCCGCCAGTCCGCGATCAGACTGGTTCAGCGCCGACCGCAGGTCCAGTCCCGCCATGTGCAGTGCCGGAGCCAGTCCAAAGAGTAGTCCCGCGACCACCGCCAGCAGCGTTGTAAACGCCAGAACCGTGGCATCCACGTGGATATTTTCAATCGGCGGCAGGCTGCTCTTTCCCAGTTGCAGCAATGACGGCACCGCCGCCTGGGCCAGCCACAGTCCCAGAGCTGCGCCAATCACCGAAAGCAGGACGCTTTCCGTGAGCACCATGCGCACCACGCGCCAGCGGCTGGCGCCCAGTGCGGCACGCACGGCAATTTCCCTTTGTCTTGCCGTTGCTCTCGCCAGCAGAAGATTGGCCACGTTGGTGCACGCGATCAGCAGAACAAAGCCCACCGCGCCCAGAATCATCAGCAACGCCGGGCGCACATTCTGCACCAGTTGGGCCTGCATCGGATTCACCAGCGCGGCAACGTTCGTGTCGTAGTCGGGATACTGTTGTTCAAGCCGTTTGGCGATCGTGGTCATCTCGGCGCGCGCCTGCGCAAGCGTCACCTCCGGTCTGAGTCGCGCAATCGGCTGAATGCCCGGATGCCATGAACGATCATCGGGCAGAGTCTTGGCCCAGGGCTCCAGTGCAACCATCACGTCCGGCGATTGTTGCAGCAGCTGAAAGCCTGAAGGCAGGATTCCAATCACGGTGTATGGCTTGTTGTTCAAAGTGAGTGGCTGGCCCAGCGCGCTCTCTGCGCCGCCAAAATGACGCTGCCACAATGCGTAGCTGATCAGCGCCACGCGGCTCCGCGCCGGCTTTGTCTTCATTGGCTGAGAAATTCCTGCCGCGATAGGTTTGCACGCCCAGCAAGTCGAGCAGGTTGGCATTTGCCATTTGCGCCGGAAGGAATTCCGGATCACCTGTGCCGGTGAGCGTCATGTTGAAATTGCGCACGGCGCTCACGTCCGTAAATGAGCGGCTCTGGCTGCGCCAGTCAACGTAATTCAGGTAGGAGACCGAGAGAATCGGGAATTGCGGAATGCTTTCAGAAAGCAAAACAATTTTTCCCGGATCGCGGAATGGAAGCGCCCGCAGCAGGACCGCGTTGATCACCGTAAAGATCGCAGAGTTGGCGCCGATCCCCAGCGCCAGAGTAATGATGGCGACGGCCGTAAATCCTGGAGTGATGCGAAGACGGCGAAAGGCGTAGCGAAGGTCCTGGAAAAAGCTGTTCATAAGGATCAAGGCCACCTATTCTACTGCGCTTCACCTTTAGACGAGGGGAACAGGAAAGAGTAAGAGATAAAGAGTGAAGACGCTGGAGTAAAGCATTGCGCCCGTCGCATCGCCCGTCTGAGTCCTGTGCAGCCGCCGAGGCATCCAAATACAATCAAGGTTGCCGGCAAACATTTGAAAAACTTTCATAATGTCCCTATCCAAACTTCCTACCGACCAACTTTCAGCCCAAGTTAAAGAAACGCGTTCGGTAGCTCGCCCGCACCTTTCGCGCGGATTATTGTGGATGATGAGCGTGGCTTCGGGCGCTGCTGTCGCCAATCTTTATTACAACCAGCCCATGCTGGCGGCCATGGCGCGAACGTTTCATGCCGACCCGCATGCCATCGGGCTGGTCGCCACCTTCACGCAAGCCGGTTACGCGCTGGGCATGCCGCTGTTTGTTCCATTGGGCGATTTCATGGAGCGCCGCCGGCTGATCGTGATGCTGTTCCTGGCCGTGGCAGGTTCGCTGGCGGCCGCCGCGCTGGCACAGAACCTGATATGGCTGGTGGCTGCCAGCTTTTTTATCGGACTAACAACTCTGATTGCACAGATCATGATTCCCCTGGCCACAGAGCTTTCCCCTTCGCAGGAACAAGGGCGAACCATTGGCGCACTGATGAGCGGCATTCTGCTGGGCGTGTTGCTGGCCCGTACTCTCAGCGGATTCGTGGCTGCACACTGGGGCTGGCGCAGCATGTTCTGGATCGCCGCGGCCATGGCCCTGCTCTTTTCCGGACTCATGGCATGGCGGCTGCCTCATGTTCCGGCGCACACAGGATTAACTTATGGCGAGCTCATCCATTCGATTGTGAAGCTGGCCCTGGAAACACCCAAGCTGCGCCAGGTGTCAGCGGTTGCTGCCATGATCTTTGCCAGCTTCAGCGCCTTCTGGACCACGCTGGTGTTCCTCCTGGAACGGCCTCCGTATCATTACGGCAGCCAGGCGGCTGGCCTGTTTGGATTGATCGGCGCCACCGGCGCCATGGTCGCGCCATTGGCCGGCAGATATTCTGATCGTCGCGGACCAAGATTCGTGGTGGGCATTGCCATTACCACGGTGTTCGCCTCGTATGTGGCTTTCTGGGGTCTGGGACTGCATATTCTCGGGCTGGTGCTGGGCGTAATTCTTCTGGATGCTGGTGTGCAGGCAGCGCAGGTGGCAAACCAGTCGCGTGTGCTGGCCCTGCGCCCTGAGGCACGCAACCGCGTGAATACCATTTATATGATCTGCTACTTCGGTGGAGGATCGCTGGGATCTCTGGTGGCAGCCTGGGCGTGGAGTCACTGGCAATGGACGGGCGTCTGCGCCACCGGCGTGGGCTTCATTGCGATTGCCGGACTGGTGTTCATGATGAGGGTGCCAAGTCCTGATAACAATACCAGCGCCCGGGCGGCGGCGTAAGTGGACATACGTTCTCTGCTCCGGCAAACCGGTCATCGCACCGCGCCCATGCCAACTGCTCCGTGGATCATGGTGCAGAAATGGCATGACCTGCTCTTCGCCCACTGGACCGTCCCGGTAGAAAAGCTGCGTCCTCTGGTTCCGCGAGAGCTGGAACTCGATCTGCGCGACGGCAAAGCTTACGTTGCTGTGGCTCCCTTCTGGATGAGCGGCATCCGCGGACGAGCCATGCCGCCAGTTCCCGGCCTCCACACCTTCCCTGAACTGAACGTGAGGACCTACGTGAAGTACCAGGGAATTCCCGGCGTGTACTTCTTCAGCCTTGACGCTGCCAGCCGAATCGCCGTGAAAGGAGCGCGGGCTTTTTATGGACTGCCGTACTTCTTCGCCCATATGTCCATACAGAGGACCACTGCGCAGAATGACCGCGAAGGTTTCCAATATACGAGCAGAAGAATCACGAGCACCGGAATGACCGATCCTAAACCGGCCGAATTGCGCGCCCAATATTGGCCGGTGACTGAACCGCGTGTGCGCGAAGCGAAGTCGCTGGAAGCTTTTCTCACGGAGCGTTACTGCCTTTACACCGTAAGAGAAGGAAAGGTCTTTCGCGCTTACATCCACCATCTGCCGTGGAAGCTGCAAGATGCCCAGGCCGAGTTTGAGGTGAATACCATGGCGCGCGCTGCCGGGCTGGACCTGCCCACCGAACCGCCTCTGCTGCATTTTTCCAAGCTGCTGGAAGTGCTGATCTGGTGGCCGCGGCAGGTAAGCTGAATCAGTTGATGGCCCAATTGTGTCCTTGTTCCTGTTCCGGCCTGATGCTAACCTTTCTGCCCAATGAGCACTCCAGATCCGGCCCAGGCCGGTCGCAAGTTCGTTCTGCCCAATCCGGAAACATTTTTCAAGGCCCAGGCGCGCAACCGTCGCGCCACCTGGCGCATGAGCGCCTTGTGTGTTTTTGCGGCTCTGGTCATGGGCATTCCGCTCACTCTGGTGCTCACGCCGTTGCTGTACGCACTCACGCTCGTCGCCGCCGACATCATTAATTACTTCTCGCCTTTGCCGCCGGAGTTCTGGCGCAATGTAAGCAGTCTCTCCAGCGTTGCTTATCGCACGGCGGATTACTTCATCAACCAGCGCGGCACTGTGGACGTGAATGAAATCATCCTGGCGGCCGTGCTCATGCTGGCGCCAGGCATGCTGTTGGCGCTTTTTCTGTGGATGGGGCTGCGGATGCTCTTTCGCCATGGCGGCGTAGGCGGCACGCTGGCCAGCCTGAATGCCCGCGAGCCCAATCCCAACGACCTTAAGGAACTGCAACTCGCGGACGTGGTGCAGGAAATGGCCATTGCCGCGGGACTGCCCGCGCCGCGATTGATGCTGCTTGATTCTGCGGGCGCAAATGCCGCGGCCATCGGCAGTTCGCCGGCCGATGCCCGCATCGTGCTTTCGCGCCGCCTGATTGATGATCTTGATCGCGACCAGCTTCAGGCCCTGCTGGCCCACATGGTGGGATCTATCAGCAATGGCGACCTGCGCATCGCCTTCACCGTGACCAGCGTGTTTGAGGCTTGCGGTCTGATCATTGCGCTGGTGAATGCGCCTTTCGGCAAAGACTCGCGTAAAACATTGTGGCGTCTGCTGCGTTACGCCTTTCCGCAGCGGCGGCAGTGATGCGAAGATGGTGGACGCCGGTGAAGTGGGCGATCTGCTGGCAGATACGCTCGATACCAAGACCACTGATGTTGACGAATTCTTCAACAATCGTAATGCGGGCATCATACGCAAGTTTTTCCGCTTGCTCCTCTTCCCGTTTATTTTTACCAACATTGGCCTGGAACTCACGCTGTTTATCTTTCTCCAAGTCCTGCTTGGGCCATGCATGGCCTTGCTCTGGCGCACGCGACGTTACCTGGCTGACGCCAGTTCAGTGGAGTTCACCCGCAACCCAGAAGCCCTGGCCACCGCGCTGCAACAGCTCAGTGAGGACAACAATTCAATCTCCGGAGCCGGATGGGCTTCACACCTTTTCGTGGTCAATCCCAAGGGCGACGTCAGCTTGCGCGGCGCTGCCCCCACCTCCCGCCAAACAGGAAAAGATGCTGGCAGCGTGGCGCTCCACGGAAAGCACCGGTTACATTCCCGCCGCCAGAACACCGGATAAGGACAGCACGGAATGGAGCCGCGGACGCCTGGAGATGATGGACACGGCCAAGGCTGCCGTGACCGGAAACGCGCTTGCCGTAGCGCGCATGCAGGCCTTTGCCAAACTGATGGGCAGCACGCCGGAATTTGGCTTTCACTACATTCCTGATGTTGAAGATCTCCAAGCAGCCAGCAAAGGCGATGCTGCCGCCATTGAACGCTTACGTCGCCTGAAAGAGGCGCACGACCGCGAAACTGGCGCCGTAACCAGCCGCAGCCGGACTGGATTGCAGGACCAAAGCTTCCTGTCATTCCATCCTCCGCTGGGCAAGCGCGCCAAGAGATTGCAGAAGATGGGATCGCGGCTCATGGCGCCGACCAACCAATACGGCTTCGGCCTGAAGATCTTCATGTTCGTGCTGTACCTGATCGTGGTTCCGCTGCTGGTGGCTGGCGGCGTCCTCATGCTGATGGCGCTCGGGATCATGATCATGATGAACCTGATGCTCCTGGGGCTATGGCTTTCAGTTATTCATTGGGCCTTTGGGCAGGACTGGGTCAGCAATTATCACGGGTTCATGAGATTTGTGGATCAGATCGTGAGTGCCATCAGCTCCGCCCAGCACAGACGGTAACCAATGCCTGGAGATAAAAGCCGGGCTGACCACACTTACGTTTTAATGAGGAAAGTAATCAAAGTCAGTGAAGCAAGAATTTGTCATGGTTTTATTTTTTCTGGCAGTGCCGGGGTGGAGCAGGCCTTCAGACCTGCGGAAAAGTCGAAGAGGCTGTCGGCTTTAGCCACTGAGGTACATGCCGCCAAAATGGAGGCAGGTTGGCCCTTTATATTCTGATTGCTGTCATTGTGCTGTTGCTGGTGTTCCTGTTGAAGACTTACAACGGCCTGATCTCCATGCGCAACAACCTGCGCAATGCCTGGTCAGATATTGATGTGCAGCTAACGCGCCGCCATGACCTGGTGCCCAACCTGGTGGAGTCAGTGAAAGGCTACATGACCCATGAGCGGCAGACTCTGGAGGCGGTCACTGCGGCACGCGCCGCAGCCATGCAGGCCGGTGGTGACATCGTCTCGCGAGGAATAGCCGAAATGGCCCTGGGCAATGCCGTGGGCAATCTGTTCGCCAAAGTCGAGCGTTATCCCGAATTGAAAGCTTCACAGAACTTTCTTCTCCTTCAGGAGCAGATCACTTCCACGGAAAACCGTATCGCCTTTGCCCGCCAGCATTACAACGAGACCGTGCGGCAGTTCAATACCAGGATCGCCGAGTTTCCCAACAACCTGATCGCGGGGGCCTTTGGATTTCAGCCGGAAAAACTTTTTGCCGTTGAGGCGGGTGATCGGGCGAATGTTGCGGTGCAGATATGAGCAGCCCTGAATTCATGCCTGCGCGTTTCTGATCGCGCACTCGTTAAAGCCCCTGCTGCCAACTCGCAATCCTGAACGTCATGCCCTGCGGGACACAGCTAGATTGACTCAGGATCAGCCCGATCCGGAGGTTCAAGCCTTCCATGTCCTCATCCGCCACATCCTCTGTGTGATCTCCGTCACACTTTCTTATTACCAAACTGTGACAATGTCGCGTGGATAAGAATGGCAGAATCAACCATGAGCGATTATCCAATCATTATCCAGGGCGGCATGGGCGCGGGTATTTCTGACTGGCGGCTGGCCCGCGCTGTTTCACGGCTGGGCCAGCTTGGCGTAGTTTCCGGAACTGCACTGGACCAGATACTTGCGCGCCGCTTCAGGATGGCGATCCAGGTGGCCATATGCGCTTCGCGCTTGATCACTTTCCTTTTCCCGCCATAGCCGAACGAATCTGGAAAACTTATTTCATCCAGGGTGGCAAGGCGGAGCGTGCTTCGTACAAAACAGTGGCGATGCATTCAAAGAACAGTCCTCGCGCGTTGCAGGAGCTTTGCATTGTCTCCAACTTTGTTGAAGTGTTTCTTGCACGCCAGGGACACTCCAATCCGGTAGGCATCAATTACCTGGAAAAAATCCAGATGCCGCTGCTTCCGTCGATTTATGGCGCCATGCTGGCCGGAGTTGGATATGTGTTGGTGGGCGCCGGCATCCCGCTGAAAATTCCGGGTGTGCTTGATCTGTTCTCACAGCACCAGACTGCAACCTATGACCTCTATGTGACCGGTGCGCTTCCCGGTGACGACAACACCATGACATTCTCGCCGCGTGACTTTATGGAGATCAACTTGCCGCCGCTCCGTCGTCCGCGGTTTCTGGCGATTATTGCCTCCAATACGCTGGCCACAACAATGGTCAAGAAAGCCAACGGACGCGTGGATGGCTTCGTGATTGAAGGTCCGCGCGCGGGCGGCCACAATGCGCCGCCGCGAGGCAAAATGGCGCTCAATGAGAATGGCGAGCCGGTTTATGGAGAGCGTGACCAGGTGGATCTGCAAAAAATCCGCGACTTGGCCTGCCGTTCTGGCTGGCTGGGGAATACGGGTCGCCGAAGAAGGTTGAAGAAGCGCTCGCCGCCGGAGCCGCTGGTGTTCAGGTGGGCACGGCCTTCGCGTTTTGCGATGAATCGGGTCTGCTTGAGGCGTACAAGAAAGAATTGCTGGCCAAAGCTCTCAACGGCCAGGCCAGAGTCTTTACTGATCCGCTGGCTTCGCCAACGGGTTTTCCCTTCAAGGTTGCGCAACTGGAAGGAACACTGTCAGACGCAGCTATTTATGCGGCACGTCCTCGTATCTGCGACCTCGGATTTCTCCGCGAAAGCTTTCGCACCGCCGATGGCCAGGTGGATTATCGATGCCCCGGCGAACCGGCAACTCTGTAGTCTCCAAGGGCGGAAAGCTCGAAGATACAGTAGGGACGAAAGTGCCTCTGCAATGCGCTGGTAGCGAATATTGGTTTGCCGCAGGTGCGTAATGGCAAACACCTGGAGCAGCCTTTGATCACCAGCGGCGGCGATCTGAGATATATCGCGCAATTCCTTCCCGACGGCCATCTCTCTTACAGCGCGGAAGATGTGGTGGCAAGGCTGCTGGGAACAGTTGAGAGCGCCAGGCCCGGGATGAGTCGAGGTTGCGGTGGGGAAAGTAAGGCAGAGTCGTCTCGAACCTTCCATATAAGTTTTCGAATCACTGGGTGAGCGGGCCTTTAGGCCGCTGAGGTGCAATGCCGCTCAAAAGCAAAAAGCCCGGAATCATCCGGGCTTTTCTAGAAGCTAATGGCTAGTGGCTAGAAGCTATTTATTTCATTGCCACCAGGCGCGCGTTCAAGCGGGATTTATACCGTGATGCGGCATTCTTGTGGATCAGGCCCTTTTTGGCGGCCTTGTCGATCATGGAAACGGTGCCGGAGAACGCGGTTTTGGCGTCCGCGGACTTGCCCGACTGCAGGGCTTCACGGAACTTGCGCAGCGCGGTACGCAGCTGGGAGGTGTTGGCGCGGTTGCGCGCGGTGCGTGTCGTGGTCTGGCGGGCGCGTTTCAGCGCCGAAAAATGATTTGCCATGTGGCTTGCTGGTTCCTTCTGGGATGTATTTCAGCGGGTCTGCCGAAGAACTTATTTTACTTGCATTTAGCTGTTTTGGTCAATGGAAGGGCCGGGGCGACCTTGATCATGAGCGTAAGATCTCTCGCTTCGCTCGAGACAAACCCTACACCGGCAACTCATCCTGCTGCCATTCCGAAGTCGTCACCTTGGGTTCTGACGCCAGATGGATCACCAGTTGTTCCAGCACCATGCGTTTGCTGGGAGGATTCGACCGGAGCTGAACATCCGCTCGGGCGATCAGCCGGAGCGCGCGCGTAAGTTCCCGGCGGGATTTATACCGCCTTGCCTGACGGATAATGTCTTCCGCGGCGAAGGGCGGAACGCGAAAGCCCTGCCACAGCGCCTGCCATATCGCGCGCGAATCGCGCACGTTCTTTTCCAGGATCACCAGCATCTGGCGGAAGGTGCGGGAGAGCATATAGAGGTGGCCGATGGCGGCATCGTCGCCGTCGCCGGTGGAGAGCAGGGCATCGAGCACTCCCAGCGCCCGTGCTTTGTCCTTGGCGGAGATGGCGTCCGTAAGTTCATACAGCGAGCGCTGTTTGGCGGCGAGCACCATGGTCTCCACGTCGCCCAGCGTGATTTGCTTTTTCTCGCCTACATACAGGATGAGTTTTTCCAGTTCGCGGCTCACCAGCATCATGTCCGCGCCCAGCGCGTCAATGAGTTCACGCGCTGCGTCCTGCTCAAGCTTTACGCCTTCCTTCTGTGCATGATTCAGCGCCCAGCGGATTCCGTCGCCTTCTTCCACCCGCGCCAACTCGACCAACGCGCAGTACTGGCCCAGGGTTTCGCGGATGCGCTCATAGCGGTCCTTGTCCTGCATCTCCATGCGGCGGACATCGGCCGGAATGCTCAGGTGGTCGGCGACAAAGATGACCACGGCCGCCGGGTTGGGATCTTTGGCGTACGCTTCAATGGCGGCAAATTCCTCTGCATGTGAGCCGCGCGTATAGAGATTCTTTACCCCCCGCACGAAGAAGACCTGGAACGGCGCCATCAGTGAAGGCGTTTGCGCGCGATCAAGCACTTCAGCCACGCTCACGTCAGAGAGATCGAGATCATGCATGCTGAAGTCGCGCAGGTCTTCCGGAACCAGATGCGCCAGAAGCGCCTGGCGGCACTGGTCGCGAAAGAAGACTTCATCGCCGATAAAAACATAGGCAGGGCGCAGCTTGTTGCCGACAACTTCGGAAACAAATTTCTCTGAGGGTGCAAAGCTGCGTCCCGCGGCCATTAGAACGCCTCCAGAATGTCACTGACCAGGGTGCGGGCAAAGTCCTGTGACATGCGTTGCAGCGCCGGCGTCTCTTCTTCAAAGAAGCTGGTGACCTCACGCGAGACCTGGTACTGCTCACGGAAGCTGTAATTCGGATTTTCAAAAAGCACGCGGCCGGATTTGTCCGTCAGCGTGACCTTCATGGTCACGGTCACCACGGCGCTGGAAATTCGTCCGCTCTGCGCGTCATAGGTGAGTGGCGATGCCTGTGCGGAGAGTACTGTGCCTTTCAGCGTAGCGTCAGAGTCCGTGGCGGTGGATACCACACGATAGCGGGTGCGGCCGATAAATTCACGGACTACATCATGCGTAAGGATCTGTTCAATGCGATAGGTCTGCGTCTGATTGATGAAGACCGGCACTGCCAGTACATGAACACTCTGCGGCAGGCGCGTGGCCCGTCCGGCAACGTGGTATCCACAGCCGGATAAGAAAGCTGATTGTGGCCAGAACGGCCAGACTCGTCTTTTTGATCGCAAACGCTCACTGCACCTTTCCATGTGGCCGGACAGCGGCCAGAGAGCTGGCACAATCCACGGCTGTCAGGGCAGCCAGGCGAAGATTATCCACGGCAGCCCACAGCCAGAACCCATTTTCGCGCGATGGATCACGCCGCACCGCGACCAGGATTTCATCCTTGCCGGCCACGTTGACGTTGCTGGGTGAATCTTCCGGTGAGCGCGAAACGATCACATGTTCGCCCGCCAGGGCACGGGAAAAATCGCCCGCCGAAATGCTCTGCTCCAGCTCCAGATAAATCGAGAAGGTATGCGCATGAAAAACCGGGGCCTGCACCAGCATGAGCGCCGGAACGGGAAGGTGTTCGCCCAGTAGTTTGCGCAGATGGCTCACGATGCGCCGCTCCACCGTCTCCAGCGCGGACTCAGCTTCAGGGCCGTAACGTCCCAGCATGTTGAAGGCAACCTGGGTATCGAAAATCTTTGTGGGCATCTGCTGGAAGGAGAGCAGGTTCACGGTCTGCTCGTGCAGTTCGTCCATGCCGCCACGGCCAAGCTCTGAAACCGGTTCAAACACCGTGGCGGCAATGCGCGTTACGGTCCCGGCTTTGCGCGCGCGCAGCATGAGCAGCGCCAGCGCGGTTGCCGCCGGATGCGCCGCCGCCAGTACATTTGAAGACAGGGTTAATTTCGCGGGCTCGCCCAGTTCGCGCTCGATCCACGGCGAACTCAACGGCACTCCAGGCTCGTCTTCCAGGGCATAGGAAAGATCAACAATCGCACTGCCGGCTTCGCGGGCCTGCTTCATGGCGCGTTTGGTGAACTTTACATCGGAGGTGAAGAACGTGAAATCCACGTTATCAAACTGGTCGCGACCAGCCGGTTGGATGAAAGAAATTTCGTCTTGCACCGGCTCAAGCTGTCCAAGAGACTCGTCATCATCCAGCAGGCGAATGTCATGCGCGGGGAAGTTGCGGTCTTCCAGCACTTCCTTCAGTTCTTTGCCTTTGAGCGAAGCTGCGCCAACAATCGCAACCCGGAAGAGGTTCTGGTTTTCAGTCTTCATCTTGGTTCGGGAGCTTCCTCATAAGCCGGAGGCGTTGGCCGGCTCGGCCGCCTGCGGAAAGTAAAGGAGAGGCGTGAAATCACGCCACTCAACATATAAGAGATGGCCACGATGAACAACACATAGCGCGAAAAGAAAAATACCAGGAGATCACCAGGGCGATGAGGATAATCACCCAGAACGGATGCCGGCTGCGCAGGTTCAGGTCCTTGAAACTGTAAAAACGCCATGTGCTTACCATGAGATAGGAGACGGAAAGAATCACGGCCATCCAGATCAGCGCCAGCCACCAGAAGTTGATGGGCTCGCCGCCTTTCAGGTGCACGGTGGCGGCAATCACGCCGGCGCCCGCGGGAATCGGCATGCCTACAAAATATTTTCTGCCCGGGCGTCCGGGATTTGAAGGCTTGGGGTTGGACTGGATATTGAAGCGCGCCAGCCGGCTGGCTCCCGCCACCAGAAAAATAAATGATGCGATCAAGCCCAGTTGCACCACCCGTGCCGGAAATGCTGATGCGCCAAGGTCGGCCAGCCACAGCCAGCGGAAGCCCCATACAAAGGCCAGAATTGCCGGAGCCACGCCGAAGGTGATGACGTCTGCCAGGGAATCAAATTCGCGGCCAAATTCGCTGGTGGTGTTGGTCATGCGCGCAATGCGACCATCCAGGCCATCTGCGACCACGGCAATCCCAATGGCCAGGGCCGCAATATCAAAGTCCCGGGCGTCCGTTTGCGAGCCGCGCATGGTGTGCGCCAGGGCAAAGTATCCGGCGCCGATGTTGGCCGCGGTGAACAGTGAAGGCAGGATGTACATGCCTTTACGCATGCGCGTCTTCTGTTCAGGAGGAAGCTGGTCTTCCCAGCGACGCATCGGAGGCGGCATCTTCATTTGCTCACCTCTGATTTTTTGACCGCTGATTGCACGGCTCTGGATTCGCCGGTCGCCGCCGATGGGTTGGGCTGGGCCACGCGCATACGCGCCAGCACGGATGATCCGCCTTTCACGCGGTCGCCCACCCGCACGCATAGATCATGCGGCAGAGGAAAAACCACATCAGTCCGCGAGCCGAATTTGATCATTCCAACGCGCTGTCCCCGCGCCAGCTTGTCACCGGCTTTGAAATTAAACACAATCCGCCGCGCGATCAGGCCGGCAATCTGCTTGAACATCACCGTCACGCCCTCGCCTTCAAGGGAAACAATGTTCTGCTCATTGGCTTCGGCGGAAGCGGCGTCCATGGCGTTGCCGAACTTGCCGCGCTGGTAAACCACTTCCTTGATTACGCCTTCAATGGGAGAGCGGTTCACATGTACGTCAAAGACGTTCAGAAAGATGCTGATCCGCGTGCAGGGCTTGCCATCCATCTGCGTGGGCGCGATTTCCGTGACTTTGCCATCCGCGGGAGAAACCAACAGGCCGGGATCGGCCGGAATCTGCCGGTCCGGGTCGCGAAAGAACCACAGAAAGAACATTGCCAGCAATATGGGGAACAGGGCGAACACGGGAACGGTAAGCCACCACAACACGGCAGCCACCAGCAACATCCCCAGAGCGTAGAAGATTCCGTCGCGGACCATCACCACTGATTATAGCGAGTTGTCACACTGCGGCATTTAACTACTTGGTGAATGGCCGGCCGTATGCCGGAAGACCAGGGCTTGAGAATGATCCGATGAGACGAATTAACATTTTTCTTTGAGGAGCTATATTTTTCAGCTTCCTTCCCACTCTACTGTATTAAGAGGCAAGTTCATCCGTTTACTGCTATTAAAGGCAAAGGGCGCGTACCGGAAGTCGCGCCCTTTATCTATTTCTAAGGCTTTTCCTGCCACCCCGTAGTCGGCAGTTCATCGTGGCGGCTGAATACACTGAAATCTTCAATGTTTGGCTTTGGCCTCCAATGATATGAGGGCACCGCTTCAGCCTACCCAAATGGCAAACCTCTCCTTTTCAACGCATGCGCGCCAAAAAAGAGAGGTATGAAATTCTGGAACCGGTTTTAAGCTACCTGTGTTCGCCCGCGCTTATACTCTGACTCAATGTTCTGCATCTGGTCTTTCAGGCGCAGTTTGAGCTTCTTTAGACGCACTTCTTCCATCTGTTCATCTTCAGAAAGAAAGCGTTTTTCGTTCAGGGAGTTGAGACGCTGGGAGTGTTGGGTGTGTTCCTGGGCCAGCCTACGAAATTCTTCGTGGCCGGCCAGAAGCTGTTCGCGAACGGAATCTACCATCCGGAAGAACCTCCTACCTGTTTCTCCATCGAACGTTAACACACCACCAGAGCCGGTTCAACGAAATTCCGGGCTATAAATCAGAAAGAAAATTTAAGTAGAATGGCATCTTCTGGCGGGTCAGAATAGTAGCCTTTTCTCCGGCCCGCCGGAACGAATCCCACCCGCGCATATAGCTCGCGGGCGGCTGAATTGGACTCGCGGACCTCCAGATGCACCGTTTTTGCGGCGCTTTGATCGGAGAAACTTTCACTGGCTTCACTTTTCCCAACACGCGCCAGGAAGCCTTTCAGCAGTTCTGTTCCTACCCCCTGACGTCGTAAATGCGCGCTTACCACAATGTTTTCAATCTCCCAATCGCCGCCGACCCCTCGCGCGACCAGAAAGCCGCACGATATCCCACCCATCTCGGCCACCAGTACGCAGTCTTCCTGCACAACTTTGGGTGCAAAAAGATGCTGGTATTCAGTCTCTGACCAATGCGCTGCCGTGGGGGATTCACCAGCGATTTCCAGTAACCGGGGAATGTCGTCCGGCGTGCCTTCACGCAGCGTCGGTTTCATCCCGATGCCCTCAATTCCGCGCGCCTTTATGGAATATTTCAGCGTCAGAGCGGCGGATATAGTTTGCGTCCAGGTCCTCCACGCTCACCGTGTCTCCCGCCAATAGTTTGCGCAACCCGAGCCTGCCGATCAGCGCACTATCGGGTCGCTTGACCAGTTCCGTTTTTATCCGAGTCGCAGATGCAAGTTTGGCAATGGCGTCATCGCTGGTAATCAGCGTTGCCTCCGGGTGCTTCTGCAACTGCTCCAGCAGTTCGGCCTGTGAGCGCAGGGATTCGTCGATCAGAGTCGTGCGGTTCTCGGCGGGATGGGCGAAATACAGTCCCAGATAGATTTCGTTTCGTCCGGCATCCAGCGCCGCCGCGACTGTGCCTTCTATTTCGGCCAGACTGGCCAGCGCTTCCAGCAAAGAGATGGTGGTTACGGGCTTTCCACCGGCTTCCGCCAGACCTTTGACCGCGCCCAATCCTACTCGCAACCCGGTAAACGATCCCGGTCCGGACGCCACCGCGAACCCGCCCAAGTCCTTTATGTGCAACTGACGTTTACCTAAAAGGGCTGCAACGGTCGGAACCAGTTGAGCGGAAAACGTTCCACCCGCAATGGGCGAGCTTTCCAGTTCACGATAGGTATGCTCGTCGCCTTCGGCCAGGGTCACGCCACCGAATTTTCCGCTCGTATCAATTCCCAGCAAATACATGGCTTTTAATTCTGTCGCTTCGCTCCAAACCGCTGGAGATTGTTTTTCCAGCGATGGGCGTGAAGGCTCCGATTGCAGCGGGCTCACGCGTGGACGGCAGCCCTAAATAAGCTTCGCTGTCGCTTCGCTCCAAACCGCTGGAGATTGTTTTTCCAGCGATGGGCGTGAAGGCTCCGATTGCAGCGGGCTCACGCGCGTGGACGGCGCGAGCCCAAAATAAGCTTCTGTGTCGCTCTGCTCCAAACCGCCAAAGCGTTGAGATGGTGGTCACCATAGTTCGGCTCCTGAATCACGCGATTCGGCGCGCAAGTCGGCCTCACCGAAAAAACGAGAAGGTCTTTTTACACTCCCAACGCCGCTTCCTGCACCAGTTCCAGCAGCACGCCACCTGTGCTCGAAGGATGAACAAAGACATAAAGATGACCGCCCGCGCCGACTTTGATTTCATCGGAGATCAGCCGCGCCCCGGATGCCTTCAACTCTTCCACCGCGTGTGAAAGGTCTGGGACATGCAATGCCACATGGTGCAAGCCTTCCCCGCGCTTTTGCAGAAACTTGGCGACTGTGGAATCCGGGCCGGTTGGCTCGAGAAGCTCAATGCGACTATCGCCCAGAGGGATCATCGCCACCTTTACCTTCTCGCTTTCCACAACCTCTTCGTCAGTGATCTCCAGTCCCAGTGTTTCGTAAAACTTTTTGGCCTGCGCCAGCGACTTCACGGCAATTCCCAGATGATCAATGGTATGAGACATAAGTATGAGGGCACTCCTTCCATGACGCGGTGCTAAAACCAGTCTGCCACGACGCGATTCACCAGATATAAATTTCAAATTTAAAATTTCAAATTTGAAGACATGCCTGAGCAGTAATTGCCGACTGCTATTTGCTTTTTTCTGCCAAACCGAAATTACTGACAATTTCTTCCACCAGTGAATACGGATCGCGATGATGTTCAGCGATCTCCGCCGCCAGCCGGCCCAAATCGGCTTCTTGCAGGCTTTCAGTCATCAGCTTTTGCAACAGTGAGTCGCGCAGCATCTCCACCAGACGTTCGCGCCAGTTGGATATCTTTTTCTTGAGCAGCAAGTCTTTCTGCTCCAGGAATTTTTCGTACTGCACAATGGTTGCCGCCAGTTCCGGAATGCCTTGGCCTGTGCTGGCAACCGTCTTGACGATCGGCGGCGTCCAGCCATCATTGCGGACAGCCAGGCTCTGCATGGCGCGAATTTCCCGTTGTACGCGCTCAGCGCCTTCACGGTCGCTTTTATTGATGACAAAGATGTCGGCAATCTCCATGATGCCGGCTTTGATGGTCTGAACGTCATCGCCCATCCCGGGCACAAGGATCACGATTGTCACATCGGCCAGGCGCACGATATCCACCTCATCCTGGCCAACACCAACGGTTTCGATCATTACAATGTCTTTGCCGCTCGCATCAAGCGCGGTGGCTACGTCTGTGGTGGCGCGGGCCAGGCCGCCCAGGCACCCGCGCGTGGCCATGCTGCGAATGTAAATGCCCGGATCGGCATGATGGGACTGCATGCGTATGCGATCACCCAGAATCGCGCCGCCGGTGTACGGGCTGGTGGGATCCACGGCGATGATGCCCACCGTTTTCTCTTGTTGGCGATATTCACGGGCAAGCTGGTCCACCAGCGTACTTTTGCCGGAGCCGGGAGCGCCCGTAAGTCCGAGTACGCGTGCCCGGCCGCTCAGCGGAAACAGCGCCTTCAGCAAGGCGATGGAATCAGCGTTGCCGTCTTCAATAGTGCTGATGGCGCGTGCCAGGGCGCGCACCTCGCCGGCGCGAATTCGATCAACCCAGGATTGTATGGGTGAGGTCATTCTATTGGGAGAATACGGCACAGTTTGTTGTACATGCAGAGCCAAGCCATTGGTTTAGTGAGAGGTATGGATTGGGCCTTGCGGGTTGCTTGATTGCGCCGGAGTCTCCGCAGCAAACACGATGGCCTCATCGACACCGAAGCGTGAAAATGCAAAGCTCTGAACGCGATAAGCGGTGCCAGGCTGAACAGGAATTCCCAGGTCAGCGGTGATTTCGCGTACAAAGGATTCGGTTGTCCTTAAGACTGACACGCGCTGAATATTTGCGATCGCGGCGCTCGAGAGTGTTGCGTTAAGCTCGTCAAAGGCAGTCTTCACGGCTTGTCCTATACTTAGAGGATCGAGCCATTTGGCGCTGAATACTGCGTTCCACTCCGCTGGATGATGAGCGCTGGTTGGTATCAGCATGGCAAGCGTGAACGGGCCTTTGCGTTCGCCGATTTTGCGAATGGCGCCGATCATTTCCTCATAGAATTTTCCGCTTACCACCGTTGTGAAAGCCAAGTTAATACCCCATTTGGATTATCCCGGATGCTATTCAACAAAGCTAAAGCATCTGGTTCAAGGTACCCTCCGGGCGCCTCATATCTTCGCTCAGGTTTCCAGGCAGTGGCGATATTCCAGTTCAACCACAGTTGATGGTTTGCCTGTATCTGCGTTTTGAAACCGGCCAGAGTCGAAAGATCATCAAAGTCATGCGATCTAAACGTCTTCCCCAAACTCCGGTGGGCGTCCAGATATTCAGAGACATCCAGGGTGCGGCAAATGCATGCTTTGAGTGCGCTTTCGACAACATAGCCACACAAATAAGCACACCCGTCATAAAGCCGAGCGGCATAAAGAGCTTCAGCCTCTTGTAACCGCAAACGAGAGATGTCTTGCAACTCGACCCGCGTCGGCATTGTAAGACGGCATTATCTCATAAGGGTTAACGAAACCTTCAGTCCTTCAATAACTGCCTTGCAATCACTAATCTTTGGATCTCACTGGTGCCTTCGCCGATCGTGCACAGCTTCACGTCACGATAAAACTTTTCCGCCGGATAGTCTTTGATGAACCCATATCCGCCATGGATCTGCACACCTTCATTGGCGCATCTCACGGCCACTTCGCTGGTGTACAGCTTCGCCATGGAAGACTCCAGCGTGGTCTTCATGCCGGCATCTTTCATGCTGGCTGCCCGCATGGTGAGCAGACGGGCTGCATCGATCTCCGTTGCCATGTCAGCCAGTTTCCATTGTATGGCTTGAAATTCGCTGATAGCCTTGCCGAACTGTTTGCGCTGCTGTGAATACTCGAGCGCCGCTTCATATGCGCCCTGCGCCATGCCCAGCCCCAGCGCGGCAATGGAGATGCGACCGCCATCCAGAACGCGCATGGCGTCAATAAAGCCGTCGCCTTCCTTGCCCAGCAGCGCATCTTCCGGGACCCAGCAATCTTCGAAAATCAGTTCCGCCGTATCACTGGCGCGCAGCCCCAGCTTGTTTTCTTTCTTGCCGGGGCGAAATCCTTTGGCGCCTTTTTCCACCACAAAAGCTGACAGGCCATGCGTGTGGGCCGTCTTGTCCGTTACGGCGATTACCACGGCCACGTCAGCATAGCTGCCATTGGTAATGAATGTCTTGGTGCCATTCAACACCCAGCCATTCTTTTTGCGCACGCCATTCATGCGCGCGCCGCCGGCATCCGACCCGGAATTAGGTTCGGTCAGGCCCCAGGCGCCAATGTGCTCCGCAGTGGCCAGCTTGGGAACGTACTTCTTTTTCTGTTCCGCGTTCCCGGCAAGATAAATATGGTTCGAGCACAGCGAGTTGTGCGCCGCCACAATGATCCCCACCGACCCATCCACACGCGAGAGTTCCTCAATCGCGATCACATACTCTACATAGCCCAGGCCAGCTCCGCCGAGCTCAGGAGGGAAGATCATCCCCATCACGCCCATTTTCCCGAGCTCTTTCACCACGTCCAGAGGGAACTGGCCGTGTTCATCCCACTTCATCACGTGGGGAAGGACCTCGCGTTGGGCGAACTCGCGAATTGATTTCTTCAGGTGTAGCTGTTCCTCGGTGAGCTGAAAATCCAAGCTGCCTCCTAGCATGTGCGCGACCAGGCTGATGGGGTGGAGTCCCCGCCCAATCCCGTTCGCCCTTTCAGGCAAAACAGATGATTATGTCATATTGCCGCATTGTCCGGATTGCCCACCTTTTTAACGCCGGTTTGGCGATATCCAGCTCTGGTGAGATGCCGGACGGCCGAAATTCAGGGGGCCGAGAACATTAAGAACTTTAATGTTGTTCCAATCCCGTCTTAATCTCCGATTTTGCTGCCGGCAAAGAAATCTGTTCGGAAAGTCTCTGGCGCGTGTCTTAGTAATCAGTTGGCACTTATGTCAGCCGGCAAACAAGTTTTGAGTGAAGGGATCCAGATGAAATTTCCAGCCGCAAACCGTGACCGTAACAAAGATGCGGATGAAATCCCGCGCGGCTTGCTGGATGCCCATTAAGGTGAAGCAGCAGAGCCATTTCTGAGGGCTTGTACCAGCTCGTTCGATCACCTGAAAGCCAGACAATTTGTCGCCATGAAACAGCCTGAAAGGGTGAACGCTACACGTGTGCCTAAATTCCGAAAGCCTGGAGATAACACAATGAAAAGCCCCCAATTTGCAAAACTGCTATTGGTTGTCGCACTGATTCTTACATTCGCTCAATTTGCCATTGCTGCCGTTCCTGCGGCGCCATCACCGCTCTCGCCGGCGGCAGGCGCCAGCGTTTCCGCGCCGCTCACCATTTCCTGGTCCGCTATAACTGACCCTGCCGGCATCATCGCTTACAACTGGCAGGTCAGCGCATCTTCAACCTTCGGTGTGGTCGTGGCGCAGAACTCAACCATGGGTCCAACCCAGGACACGGTCAGCGGTCTGGCGAATGGCACCTATTTCTGGCGGGTGCAGGCAGTCAACGGCTCGTTTGTACAGGGGACCTGGTCGCAAGGGCGAAGCTTCACCATTACGGGCGCAGGAGCGGGAGCGCTGGCGCCGCCCACGTTGAATCCCACCAAGGCTTATTCCACGTTCCATCCCCGCGAGGCGATCGTGTTCAGTTGGACGCCGGTCCCTGGCGCGGCGAGCTACATTCTGCAAACTGCCACCGATTCCAATTTTCCCGTGGCCACGCGGCTTCAGTTCGACAACATTCCCGGCACCTCATGCTCATTTGCCGAAGCCGATGAAGGCGCCTACTCAGCGCGGGTCTTTGCCGTGGACGCCAACGGCATATTGAGTGCGCCTTCGAATTTGATTTCCTACACGGTCTTTTATAACAACCCGATTGCCGCGCCGCCCTCTATCATCTCGCCTACCGGGAACGCCAGCCTGACATTGCCTATTACTTTCAAATGGACTGACGTTGTCAATCCGCAGCCCAGCGGCTACGAGTTGCAGATTGCAAAAGACTCCAGCTTTTCCACCATTGAGGAAGACGATCCGCAGCTCAACAATCCCGCGCGTACCGTTCTATCACTCACTCCGGGTCAAAAGTTCTGGCGCGTACGCTCGTTCCAGGGTGACGCTTCACCCACCACCGCCGCAGTTACCAAGTTCTCCGCCAGCGGATCTTTCACGCGTCAGCTCTGCGCCTGCCACGCCAGTCGCGCTGGGCTTCACTGCCAACCCTGTGTATAGCGGCAATACCACCTGGGTTTCCGTTCAATTGTCCGCGGCAGCACCGGCGAGCGGGGCAGTTATCAGCCTGACCAGTTCTGATCCGAATGCCGCCCCTGTGCCGGCCACGGTTACCATGCAGGGCAACATCGGATGGTTGCAATTCCAGATGCAGGCAGGCCAGGTTGTTTCATCCACCCCAGTGACCATTACGGCTACTGTGAACGGCGCCAGCGCTACCGGACAACTCACCGTGCTGCCGCCATCCTTGAAATCAATTTCGATTTCTCCGAACCCGTGAATGGTGGAGCGCAGCCGGCTGCTACCGTGCTCTTGAACGGTGTAGCGCCATCAGGCGGAGCAGCGGTGAACTTTACCAGCAGCTCTCCCGCGGTGCTTGCACCGGCAGTAGGCACGGCTCCGGCCGGCAGCGTACAAGTTGGCGTGGCTTTGCCAACTACCACCGTGACCGCCACTACTACGGCAATCATCACGGCCACGTGGAATGGCGTAAGCGTCCAGGCGCCACTGACTCTCACGCCTCAAGGCCAACCTGCCTCAATCACGCTCAGCCAGTCCTCGATTACCGGCGGTACCGCCGCATTCGTGACCGTTACAACCGCTGCGCCAGCCACCAGTGATCAGATCTTCCAGGTCACCAGCAGCAGCCCATCAATCACCGTACCCAGCTCACTGTTGATGCCGGCCGGAACCACCTCAGCCAGGTTCAACATTCAAACCGCGGCCGTCACCGCTCTAACGCAGGGAAGCATTTCAGTCTCTGGCGGCGGAGTGACCCTGTCAGCCGGCTTGACCCTGAATCCGCCACCGCCTGCGGCGCCAGCCGCCGTGCTCACCGTCACGGCCAGCGGACGCAGCGGAATCAACGTGACTTCCAACCCTGCTGGGATCAACGTCCCGGTGGGAAGTACGGGGTCAGCTTCATTACCCGCAAACGGCACAGTTACGCTGAGCGTTTCAGGCGGCCGGACGGCATTCTGGACCGGCGCTTGCACCACTGCCAATAAAACCGCTAGCTGCACATTTACTTTGACTGGCAACGCGTCAGTCAGCGCGAACGTGCAATAAACGAATGCCTCGACAACTGTGAGGCACATGTGGGCTCCCGAGATTCAACTTCGGGAGCCCTGTCTTTTTTGATCTAGCTTTGAGCCGCGGGCTTCGGCAAGGGCTCGCGACGATAAAGTTCAATCGCATGTTGAATTGCGGAAATCACCACAATCAAGATCATTCCCGAAATTCCAATGGTTCCTCCCACGCTGAAGAGCCGGTAACTCCGTCCCAGAAGATGGACTGATGACTTCCACAAGTAGAGCCACCAGATTCCCAATGCAGAGCAAAAGCCGGAGTTCAGTTGGGCCCATTTTGAAATACGAAATCTTGAAATCACCAAGAGTGTACGTAGCCAGATAAACCTCGACTGACAGCAGCAGGTAGGCGACCAGCAGGCCCATAGCAACTTCAATCGCCATGTATCCGGAGAGCGCCAGCCCTCCGAGCAGAAAGACGGCGCTGAAAGCGTCCACAATATGGTCAACATAAAAGCCGTAGCTTGGCCGGCACTGATTGCGGTAACGGGCCAGGGTTCCGTCCAGACTGTCACCCAGCCAGTTCACGGTAAGGCAGAAGATCACGAGCAGCAGCCCGGTGCGATTTGTGCCTGACCACCAGTAGCCTGCGCCGGCTCCGGCCATCGCCAGCAGGCCAATCGCGGTCAGGTGATCAGAGTTGATCCATGAGGGGGTGCGCGATGCCATCCAGACAAGGGCTTTCTTTTCCGGGACAGACAAAAAGCTCTGTTGGATGCGCCGGGCTTCTTTGAAAGAAAAGTTGGGGAAAGAGAAGCCGGGGAAAGATGAGGGCTTAATCGTGGATGCGATTGGCTTACGAACCGAATGCGTGCTGGACATGAAAACCTCCGCTCGTTGTGAGCGAGGGCATCATGCGTTGGCTTTAGCTCACGCGGCAATGCAGCGGCCATCCATTTGAGGTAATCCGTATATCAACAGCTAAACACTTCACAGCAACTGAATTAGCGGATTCGGAGGGGCGCAAGTGACTTACGATCATTCTTAAGAATTGGGACTCAAGATGGGAAGCGGCCGGCGAGTCCACCTTAACCTCACTGTCAAGCCTTGGCTGATGCACTCGTAGTGTGCACACGGATGCATAGATTTTAATTCTCTCAGAAAGGTCGTATCACGATGAATTGAAAGTACATCACGCATTTAGAAGTGTTTTCTAAAAAATTAGAAAAAATTAAACTTTCTCACGGCCTTAGTACTTGCTTGACACCCTGGAATAGTCAGCGGACAATCACAAGCAACTTGGCAAGTACACCCCGCAACTTAGATTGAGCAGACCCAGGCTTTTCAGTCTTCCTAGTTCGACTGCTCATTCGGAGAAAACATGGATACCCCGGACCCCAGCGTGGCCAACCAGGCACGCGCCGAGCGGATTTACGTCGACCGCGCCGATCGCCGTGAGTTTCGCACGCCAGTACGCTTCCGTCTCGTCGGAAGTGCAGAATGGTTGATGGGTGAAACCATCAATCTGAGTGAAACTGGTCTGCTGATTACATCCAACGAACTGCTTGAAGTGGATACCCGCCTGGAAATTACCTTCCAGACCTCTGGAACGCCATTAATCCCGCGGAGCACCCGTGCCGCGCGGATCGTCCGCCGCACCCTCAGCAACTGGCCTGAAACGCGGATCATTTTCGCCGTCGCCTACTGCTCTTAATTAAGCCGCCGATGTTGGTTTTGATATTAAGCCGCATATTGATCGTGCATCAGGCTTCTTCTCCGTTTGCTTTGAACTCATTCTGCTCCGTAGCGGGTTACCCGGGCCGCGCATTTCAACATCTAAGACCAGCAGTGTTCTTTGACCAGCAGTGCTCTGCCATGGGCCATGACCCGGGGAGGTGCCCTGCCGGGAATTGACCCGAAGCTGGAAGCGCTTCATAATGCGAGAGTTGATAGCCCCGAATGCGAATGGTGAAGGCATACAAAAATGGACCAACAAGACGATCCCGCCAGAAAGAAACCCTCGTTCGAAAATTTTGGCCGCAAAATAGACCAGGAGTTTGGCGATGCTGCCCGCAAAGTGGAGCAGGAGAGCGAGCGGGTGATCAACTACCTGAACAACGAGGTGGTCCCGTCCATTCGCAACCATTCCACCAAGGCGCTGCGCGTCGCCGCCGAGCAACTTCACAAACTGGCCGAATATATGGACCAACACCGCTCCAAGTAGCGGCCCTGGTTTGTTTTATCGCGTTCCTGGTGGGGTGCGCGGCGACAACATAAGCAGACGGCACGCAATGTCCCGCCGCCGCTGCCACCCGCCCCAGCGTCAATTCCGCGCAACACGCCGCCGATTCCCAGTCCGTCACCACTGCCGCCGCCCTGCTGCAAATCGCCAGGGTCCTGGAACCAATCCGCGTCCCAACCCTGAGCACGGCAATTCAGACGAGGAGATTTCTGTTCCGGCTGACGCCAAAGTGCTGTATCGCGAAACCGGGTATGCCAGTTGGTACGGGCCCGGGATTTCAAAAGCGGCGCGGCGCCAATGGAGAAGTTTTTGATACGGAGAAGATGACGGCGGCGCATCGGACCCTGCCGCTCAACTCAATCGTCCGCGTTACTGACGTGAAAACAAATGTCTCCGTGCTGGTGCGAATCACTGATCGCGGTCCTTTCGTTGGCGACCGCGTGCTTGATCTCTCCCGTGCCGCGGCCCGCAAGTTAAGCGTTTTTCAGCGCGGCACCGCCCTGGTGCGAATTGAAGTTTTGGAGACCCCCGCAGAGATCTCCAGCGGTGGACGCTGGTGCGTGCAGATTGGCGCGTTTCAGGATAAGGAAGACGCGTCCCGGCTCAAAGAAAAGCTTTTGCGCCGATATCACACCGCCAAAGTCTTGCAGTTCTCCAGTCCCATGGGTGGTGACTGGCTGCGCATACGCGTGGCTGATGATGCTAAGGGGCGCGCCGAGTCAGTCATTCGCGAAACTCAAACCGATGTAAGGAAGTTTCTGGTCAGGCTGGACTAGCAGACATGTTTAGCGGATATGTTTTCTGCTGAAATATTCTCAACGTAGAGAAGCGGAATGCCGCAGGGCTGGAGAATCTCCTGGCCAATTCCTCCCGCCGCCAACTCACCTCTGCTATATTTTTGCTTGAGGAACTACCATGCGAGGGTTAAGCTTTGGCGAGTTGCTGGACTACTGCGCGGAAGAGAATAATCACTGGCGAGATTTCTTCAAGAAGACACCGGCAGCACTTCAATTGCCCGCCGATATCGCAGGCACAAAGAACGTCCAAGAGGTGGTGCTGCATATTGTTGCCGTGCAGATGCGGTATGCCGAGCGCCTGCTGAACCAGCCAATCACAGAATATGATTCACTCAACGCAAAGACTGGGGAAGATCTCTTCGCCCTCTCCCACAAAAGCCTTGAAGACCTGCGCAGCTTCGCCGTGGCCGCCAATGATCCCGACTGGGACGGAACTCTAACCTTCCCGACCCGAAGCGCGGGCGAGCTCACCGCGAGCCGCAGAAAGATCTTCATTCACGCGCTCATGCACGGGCTGCGCCACTGGGCCCAGCTCTCCACCTATCTTCGCCAGAAAGGGTACAAACAGGATTGGCCGCATGATTTTATTTTTTCCAGTGTGATGAAGTAGCCATTGCTGAGAGCAGTGGCTGAATGTGCTGCACGCACGTTAAGAAATAGACATCCCCATCAATCCGTTCGCTGGCGTTCGGAACATTCTCCAGACGCGGCATGCCGCGTCTCTACCTTGAAAATATCTCAGCCGAAAGAAATGCTCCGGGCGGCATGAGTCCATCCAGTTTCAAGACAGATCATCTTACGATTCTGCTACGATTTTGATCTATGAACGATTGTCTTTTCTGCCAGATCGTCGCCGGCAAGATCCCGGCCAAAAAAGTTTATGAAGACGAGCGCGTCTTTGTGTTCGAAGACCTCAAGCCGCAGGCGCCAACGCACGTGTTGATCATTCCGAAGAAACACGTAGCTGGGTTGGACCAGGCCAGTGAGGCTGATGCCGGGACCATCGGCTACTGCCAACTGGTGGCGGCGAAGATTGCGCGTGAGCGTGGATTGGAGAACGGCTTTCGCACGGTGTACAACATTGGTCCCGATGCCGGCCAGAGCGTGTTTCATCTGCATTTGCATCTGCTGGGTGGACGCAAGATGAGTTGGCCGCCGGGATAGCATGTTCTTTATCCCGAGCGGAGCGAGGGATGAAGAAAGCGCAAAATCAAAAGCTACGCCGCTCCAATCAACCTTGAGGCGCTGGGAAATGCTCTGCTCCACACCGCTGTTAACAAGGTGAATTGCGGCAGCAGGCGCGCAAAACCATCCACGGTCTCTTCAATTTCGCGCCATTGATTCCCATCCACTTCTTTAAGAAGCGCCTTGTGGTCCTTTACCGGCAGTCCGGTGAGAAGCGCGCGAGCGCGTTTGTTCAGATCTTCACGCGCAGCAGTGAATGAGGAATCGGCCAGCAGTTTCTTGCTATCCAGCCACGCGGAAGCCAGGTATCCGGGAAAAGGCGAGAGCACGCGGTAGAGGCTGAAGACGTTTTTTGTCCCGGTGATTCGCTTGATATCCGAGTAGATTAGCCATACGCGCAGGCCGGCTTCACGTTCGTTGGGAACCTGAATATTCACCACCTGCGCCATCGCGGAAACCTGCTTGGTCGCGGTCACGCGTCCGCGCTGTCCTCCGGAGTAGCCACGCTGCATCAAGCGTGTGAAGAGGGCCATCTGCGCCGTTGCTCGCGCAAACAGGTTTACGATCCCGCCGATCACCCGGATGTCGGCGTTCGAAAATTTGTCCGCGGCCAGAACCTGTGGCTGGTCAGAAAACATCCAGCCACCCTGCACGGCAGCAGAGTGAGCGATTTCCTGGAAGCCCTGGGTCGCAGTCTGGAATTCCCGTGACCTTGCTACCGTGCTGAGGTCTTTCCACATCGACTTGAAATACTCCGGGACGACGGGAAGCAACTTGAAAATTGTGGGAACAAACGGCTGGTCAAAGCCGGCTTGGACGTCGGCGTACAACCGGCGTAACTCGGGCGTGACCTCGTGCTCTTCAAAGGCGCGGGTAAATGCCATGCGAGGGCCTCTGGAACAATTGGACGTTCACTTCAGCAGCTCAGTTGCATGCATTGAGTAAATGGGTAATTTAGTGATTGCGTAATTGAAAACCAAAACCATCCGTGGTTGGCAGATCACACGCTTTGCTTTCCAATTACCCGTTACCAAATTACCCAATTACCAATTTTTTTACACCCGGTTGAAGTTTTCGTCGGGCTCGTCTTCCGCGCCATGGCGGCGCAGAATGTTGGGCAGATTCTGTGAGAACGCCGAACGCGGCATCACCACGTCACAGCCCGCTTCCTGGGCTTTTACTTTGAGATCGCCCTGAACGTGGGAAACAAAACCGA
The DNA here is from genome assembly GCA_963824835.1 of Terriglobia bacterium. Lineage (GTDB taxonomy): Bacteria > Acidobacteriota > Terriglobia > Terriglobales > Acidobacteriaceae > Angelobacter. Next base: position 45,742 of record CAWGRA010000015.1, read on the forward strand.
CAATCGACGTGGGCTTCTTGTATTTGGAACGCAGCTTGGCAATGACGGCAAGCGGCTTGATGCTGTTGCTGTTTAAGTCCACCACAATCAACGAAGGCTTTTCGTCAGGATTGGTATTCGCAGAGGTCTTTTCCGCGATTTCTTTCTCTGTTTTTACGAACTCGACCTTGACGTTCAGCTTGCGTGAAACTTCCTGGATTTTTGCCAGGAAGAATAGATCGTCAACAAAGGCGAAGATACGCGTGGGAGCGTCAACGCGCTGGCGCAGCGGCTCCATATTGGCTGTGGGGGCAGCGCCATTGCGGAAGCGGTCTCCCTGCGCGGGCGCTCCGTTCTGGTTGCGGTAGCTGTGGTCCATGGGGCCCACAAATCCACCCCCTTGGCGACGGGGATTGCGGCCGCGATTCTGACGGTTGGAGCGGTTTTGTCCACCACCACCACCACCGGGGCGCCCGTGTCCGCCACCATGGCCCTGGCCCTGCTGGCCCTGGCCTTGACCTTGACTCTGTCCTTGACCTTGCTGGCCTTGATTTTGATTGTTTTGCGAGTGTCCGCCAAAAGTGCGTTTACGACGCCGCGGTTTGCGAGAGCCCTGGTGCTGCTGCGGCTGGTTTGGAGCATCATTCATTCGGTTATTACCTGAATCTTTGGTATTCCTGCCGGTCTTCGATCTTTGGCCTGTGGCCTATGTTATGGAAACGTGGAATCCGGTTTTGAACTGCTGTTCGCCAGGCTTGGTTGGATGAAGCTCCGGCTGAATTTCTTCGTGAAATCTTCGTTTTCTCAACGCGTAAGCGTGAAACAAGCCACACCGGAACGGGCGGCAACCTGAAGACAATGTGATCTTAGCACGAACCCGGGCTTCCGGTACCTTAAAAATTGTTTTCCATTCGTCCAGAATTCATTTTGATGCGTTGGCATTATTGGAGAATGGTGGGCGCTATAGGATTCGAACCTATGACTTCCACCGTGTGAAGGTGGCACTCTACCGCTGAGTTAAGCGCCCACTGACCATGGGCCGCAATGTCCAGGGCCGGTTTCACAGTGAGTAAATGGCATTTTATCAGAACAGCCCGAAGCGGCCATCCCGCGCGTAAGCAAAGCCCCGGGGATGGGAGATTTGGCGTGAATTCGGGCCATGGAATACACTCTCTAGCGGGGTACGCTTTCCCTCTAAATCGACGCAACTTTATAGTTACGCATGGGTTTAACGGGATGTGAGCAGCGTGGCCTTAAAATCGGGGTTTTGGATGCCCACAGCTACCAGCGGGGCGCGGGGTAACGCGGAGATGGCAGCAGGCCAGGTGCTTTACGAATCGTTGACTGACGCGGAGGTGATGCTCCGTGTCGGCAATGATGATAATGCAGCATTTCGACTATCTGGCGCAAAAATTCCATCGCCCGATGATCGCGTTCATGTACCGCATGTGCCGTAATCAGGCGCTGGCGGAAGAGTTGGCGCAGGAGGTTTTTCTCCGCGTCTATCGCTCACGCAAGAGTTACGCGGCGGAGGCCAAGTTCACCACCTGGCTTTACCGCATTGCCACCAACCTGGCTGTGAACCACGCACGTGATCATAAAGTGGAACGCAGCGGCAAGGTGGTCAGTCTGGATGAACCGGACGAAGAGACCGGCACAACGCTGGACGTTGCCGATCCCACGCTGAATGCAGAGCAGGTTATTTTGCGACGGGAACGGCTGGCAGCCATCAAAGCGCAAGTGATGGCTTTGCCGGAAAAGCAACGGGCTGCCGTGCTCATGCACAAATACCAGTCAATGGATTACCGCGAGATCGCCGCGGTTTTAAAATTAAGCGAGTCCGCCACCAAGTCTCTGCTCTTTCGCGCCTATGAAGCGTTGCGGGAGCGGCTGAAGGAATTTGTATGAACTGTAATGACGTTAGGGAAAATTTGCTGGATGTACTGGCTGAGGGGCAGACCGCCCCTGAGGTGCTGGCCCACCTCCGCCAGTGCAACGCCTGCACGCAGGAACTGGAAGGCCTGCGCGGCACCATGGCGTTGCTGGATGAATGGGAGGCTCCGGAGCCCTCGCCTTACTTTCTCACGCGCCTGCAGGCGCACGTGAGAGAGGAACGGCAGAAGGAACCGGTGCGTTCCAGTATCTTTGCCTGGCTGCGCAAGCCGGTCACGGCTGCTTCACTGGCGGCCGCACTGATTGTTGGCGGCGTTACTTACCGCTTTGTGGTTCCGAAGATTGAAGCCCCTTCGGCGCAGGCTGAAAATGCCGTCACGGATGTTGAAAGCCTGGACAAGAATGCTGATTTGATCGTGAATTCTGACCTGATCGATGAGATGAGCTGGCGGTCCGTCAGACGATGTTGCCGAGCCGTAAGCTTCATTTTTGAGTGTTCAGATTTCGGGGGGAGCCGAATCAGTGAACCGGGTCAAAATATTTTCAATTTGTTTGTTGGTTTATGCTGGCCGGGCTGGGTGGCTCGGCCGCGCTGCATCCGGGCGCGCGCCATTCCGTGGCTCCGCCCGGCGCCATCCTGTTGCAATCGCCGGCCGCTCCGCAAAAAAGTCCAGCCGCTACCCCCAGAAATCACCGCGCCAAAGCATCCGCAGAATCGCCTGGGCGACTGGCTGCAATCCCACAAAGACCTTTCGCCTGAGCAACAGGAAAAAGCGCTGGAAAGAGATCCCAAATTCAAGAAACTCGCGCCTGAGCGCCAGGCGGCTTTGAAAGAACGTCTGCGCAAGTTCAATGCGCTGCCACCAGAGCAGCGCCAGCGTGCTTTGCAGCGCATGAACTATATTTCCTCACTTTCGCCGGACCAGCGGCAGCAGCTGCGTGACGCGAACAAAAAGCTGGAAGCTCTGCCCCAGGACCGCAAGGTGATGATCCACACCGCGCTGCGCCATCTGCGGAAAATGGACCCGCAGCAACGCGCGGAGACCATGCAGTCTGAGCGGTTCCGCAGCACCTTCTCTGACCAGGAGCAGGGCATTCTCCAGCAGCTCTCCGCCATCAATCCCAGGAAGCAAGGCTCCGCCGCGGGTCAGGCCAAACAGCCCAAACAGTAGAGCCATCGTCTATCATTGTCGTCTCTAATCCTAAGCTGATTTGCGGTCCTTGGGCTTGCGCTCGTGTTCCTTGCCTGGCAGCTTTGTCCCGCTCTTTTTTCTCTTGCTCAAGAATGGCTGCCGTTTGCGGATCAGCATTGTTGAACATACTGTCATTTTCACGAACGTTACCTGACACGTGATCAGCAACAGAAGGGTTCAATGTTCCGTCTTGTGTGCTGGTGCTCTGCGCCACATTCTCACCGCCCGCGGCCTCGCTATGACCGGTGCGTACAGGCGTCTCTGAAACCTCGGTCTGGCCCTGCGGGTTGGGGCTTACTTCATTGAGTTGACCACCCTGGTCCTGTGATTGTTGTTCCGCCCTCTCAACATCCTTGTTTGCTTTGGCCATGTTCTCCTCCTCGGCTAAATAGGATGGTTTGGCGGCTTCTTGTGATGTCGCTACGCTCCAAGACCGCTGAAGAGATAATCCACGAGCTATGATTTTGAAGGCTCCTGTTTTAACGGGCTCGGCGCGTGGACGGCCTCACCCTTAATTTGGGCTCGATGATGTCGAATACCGCTGAAGCCCAATTTTAAGAGCTGTGATTATGAAGGCACGTGGGACTGCGGTCGCGCGGATCGAGCCCTTAATTCCGAACAAAGTAAAACGGCGGCCGCTTGATGCAGCCGCCAAACTACTTCGGGCTTGAACTTGATTTACGCTGCTTTGCTGCCTTTGATCGAAGTGGGTTTGCCCACGCCGACCTTGATCTGCTTCGGCTTGGCTGCTTCGGATTTATTGAGAACAATTTTCAGAACGCCGTTATTGAAGTCGGCATTGATGTTCTCTGTGTCCAGCGTTGACGGCAGCGTGAAAGAACGGGTGAACCGGCCATAGCTGCGCTCAATGCGATGGAAGTTCTCCTTGTTCTCTTCGTTTTCCAGTTTGCGCTCGCCACTGATGGTGAGAACGTTGTTCTCCACCGTGATGTTCAGGTCCTTTTCTTCAATTCCCGGTAATTCGGCCTGGATAGTAACCTGGTGGTCGTCTTCATAAATATCCACCGGAGGCGCAAAGTTTCCGAATGCGAGCGGCTGGTCCATCGATGAACCCATGTTGCGGAAGAGTCCGCCTGGCTGGCCCAGTAGCTGGTTGAATCTTTCCTGGAGTGAGCTGAACTCGCTCAACGGGTCCCAACGAGTAATGTTCGCCATGATAGTAACTCCTTTACTCTATAAATTATTACAACTGAATGGATTGTTCTGAGGCAGACTCGGGACGGCACGGAATCTTCGCCGTTTTAAAAAGCGCCTCATCTATACGACGCCCAGCGGCCAGCGGATGTTTTTTGGCTAAGGTTTTTTTGATTTTTCTTCAGCGCTGAGGCGCTGATGTGCAGGGAACAGCACAAGTGCACAATAACAGTTCTGGCAGGCGGCATCTGTTGTTGCTGCCCGGGTGTTGCCGCCCAGGTTTTCTTGATAAATCGGTTTTCGACAACTAGAACGTGAGCAGCGAAATTTATTTCTGTGACGTGGATTTTCCGCTCTCAAGAACCGAACCACCCTGTTTCTTATCTTCCGAATTCTTCTGCTTCTGCTCGCGACGTTGTCTGCTCCAGCCCTCTTTGGTGGTCTGCCGGGCGCGACCGAGCGCGAGCGCGTCTTCAGGCACGTCATTGGTAATGCTGGAGCCTGCGGCAACATACGCGCGTTTGCCAATGCGCACGGGCGCCACCAAGGTGGAGTCACTGCCGACAAACGCTCCGTCCTCGATAATGGTGATGTGCTTGTGTGTCCCGTCATAGTTGCAGGTGATGGTGCCGGCTCCAATGTTCACGCCTTCGCCAATCTCGGCATCGCCAAGGTAGCTCAGGTGATTGGCCTTCGATCCTTTTCCCATGCGCGTCTTTTTGGTCTCAACAAAGTTGCCCACGTGCGCGCCTTCACCAATCTCACTTTGCGGTCGCAAATGTGAGTACGGACCAAGCAGCGCGCCAGAGCCGATTTGTGACTGGTCAATGATGCAGCCAGGCCGGATGAGCACGTTGTCACCAAGTTGCGAGTCGCTGATCACGCTGAAAGAACGTATGCGGCAGTCTGAACCGATGCGCGTGTTGCCCAGCAGTTGCACGTAGGGCTCAATGATGGTGTCCGGCTGAATGGTCACGTCAGGATCAATCACGCAGGTCTCAGGGCGATAGATGCTTACGCCGGCGGCCATCAGTTCATTGCATTTGCGCAGGCGCAGTGCTGCGTCAAGAAAAGCCAGTTCGGCAAGGGTGTTTGCACCCAGAACTTCAGCCGCGTCCGGCAGCCTTGAGCGCCACCACGTTGGCTTTTGCTTTCACCAGCAGCGCAGCCATATCAGTCAGGTAAAACTCTTTATGTGCATTATCCGTGCCCAGCCGGTCAATGTTGGCAAACAGGGGCTTGGCGGCGAAGGCGTAAATGCCGGAATTGATCTCGCGGGCATTCATCTGTGCTTTAGTAAGCGCCTTCTGTTCCACAATGGCCTTTACCTTGTCACTTCCGGCATTGGCGCGGATCACGCGGCCATACCCAAATGGATCATCCGGCACGGCGGTGAGAATGGTCATGGCGGCTTTCTTCAACAAGATGAAAATCGCGCACCGCGGCGATGGTCTCCGGGCGAATCAGAGGTACGTCGCCGGAAAGAACCAGAAGATTGTCATAGCCCTTGACCTGATCACGAGCACACATGATGGCGTGACCTGTGCCTCGCTGTTCAGCCTGGAGAACAAACCGCACTCCCATGTGCGCCACGGCCTTTTGCACGTCCTCTGCCTGATGTCCGACGATCACATGCACGTCCTCGGCGGGAACAATTTTGGTGGCGGCATTGATCACGTGGGCCAGCAGCGGCTTGCCCGCAATCTCATGCAGGACCTTGGCGCGCCGCGATTTAAGGCGCGTGCCTTTGCCGGCTGCCATGATGACGATTGCGAAGCTGGTTGGCGGAAGGTTTTTTTTGTGCTGACATTGCGAGAATAGTTTAAATGCGGCGAGGCTATCGATATCTTAGTTTTGAGTTTTGCAGATTGCGCTGAAGACGCTTGGCAATGCCGCTGTGTCTACACCGATAAATCGCCTGCTCCATCCCCAGATCAGCAATCATTATGTGCGACTTGCTTGTTGGCTGGCAAGCTTAGTCTGGCTGGAGCGGGCGGCGGGCTGAATCATCGGTGACTTTGCGTCCGGGAGCATTTTCCGCCAGCCGTATCAACTCACGGCAGATACGGTCAGTGGCATGGCGGACCACTTCACTTTCATCCAGGAAATTGCCGGCCACGCACTGCAATCCCAGCGCTTCCACCGCGGCCAGGTCACACTCCACCGGCTCGGCTGACTCTTCAGCGTAATCCTCTTTCATGGCCAGCTGAAACAGGCTCGCAGTTGATCAGGGCATATTGGAACAGGCCGTGTCCACCGTGGGCATAAATGGCCTTGACGTGATCGGACGCGCTCATGTGCAGGCTCTCATTGGCTTCCGTCATCAGGTTGCAAATGAAGACCTTCACCGCACGTGACGCGGCGATGGCTTCCGGTATTCCGCGCACCAGCAGGTTCGGTATCAGGCTGGTGAAGAGCGAACCCGGGCCAAGGGTAATCAGGTCAGCGTCGGCAATGGCCTGCAATGTTTGCGGCATAGGCTCAGGATCGGCGGGCACCATCTTCAATTCCACAATCCGCCGCTCGCTGGCCGTGATCCTGGTTTCTCCCACCACGTGCGAACCATCATCCATGATGGCTTCAAGAGCCACGTTGGCTGATGTAGCGGGAAGGATATGGCCGCGTGTGGCCAGAATTTCCGATGCCTTCTTCACCGCCACACCGAAATCGCCGGTCATGGCGGTGAGAGCGGCAAGAAAAAGATTGCCAAAGCTGTGGCCTTCAAGGTCGCCCGAACTGGAGAAGCGATATTGGAACAGCTTGGAGAGAAGGTTTTCGTCTTCAGAGACGGCCACCAGGCAGTTGCGAATATCGCCGGGAGGCAGCATGTTCAACTCGCGGCGAAGGCGTCCGCTGGAATCCGCCATCATCACTCACCGTCACAATGGCGGTCAGATCAGAAATGTAAGGGCCCGGAAGCGGCAGTTCAGCCGGCCGTGACTGTGTAGCGCTTCAGCCCTTTGAGCAGAGTGGAAAGTCCGGTTCCACCACCAATGGCAACCACGCGGATGCCCTGATTGCGGTTGTGGTCAGACTTGTTGGGCATTCCTGTGCTTTGCCCTTATCGCCTTTTTGCGTCATTGCCGGAAGGCTGATCGGTTGGCTCCGGATAGAGCAGCTCAGTAAACCGCGGATCATCGGCCATGTTCTGGAAAGTCAGAATCATTGCGGGCCTGAAAGCGGTTCTGTGGATTCATGCGGATGGCGTCACTCAAATGTTTGAGTGAGCTTTCCACCTGGCCCGTAAGACAATCGACGACTGCCATGCCGTAAAAAGCGAAGTCGGCTTTAGGATTCTGCTTCAGGATCTTTTCAAGATGCGTTCTGGCATTATCATACTGCCCTGAGTTCAGCAGAGACACGGCATAGTCAAAGTGCTCTTCGTGACTCTTGAAGCTGTTGGCGCCCTCATTGAATTGCTGATTGCAGGTGCTCAGGTGCATGCGGGCGCGGTCAGCCAGTTCTCGCGGACCGTTCGCGATGATCTTCTCCAAAAGACCCTTGGCACGCTCGAATTTATGCTCCTGCATGGCCTTGAGTCCGGCTTCGTAGTTTTGCACAGCTTGTGCAAAAGCTGGATCCTGACTGAAAGCAGGTTTAGGCTGCGGGGCAGGTGGTTTCTTCGCAGACATCTTCTCTCTAATCCTAACTACACTTGTTTTGTTTGGTTTAGCGGCCGAACGTTTAACGCTTGCTGCCACTTTCTTTTTCATTCTATTGTGTCCTTGCGGCCCACACCGGAATAGCGGCAAATCAAGGCTGTGGAAATCTAGTGGTCAGCTATCCCGAGAGCTATCGGGGGCTGCTAAGGGGTGCAGCCCTTTATACTCAGTATTTTATCACGGGTCAAACTGCACCACAAATGGGGCAAACTTAGTTGACGGGATCGGGATGCTGAAGGTCAATCTGCTTCCAATCACCACGGATAATGCCATCGCGAATCATGGCTGCGGACCAGCCCTTCTTCGACATCTTGTAGGTGTAGAGCGCTTCGGAAATACAGGTACCGCATTGCGCGCCATGCGAACCTTCAAAGCATGAATGAAGGTTCTTGTGTCCGTGATTGCGATCGCAATAGCAATAGCAGGGCATTTGCGTCATAAGCGCGGGTATTTTCGCCGCCGCTTTGTACGCTTCTTTCTGTGCCGGAGCCGTTTCGCCCATTTCAGCCAACTGTTGTTGCGTTAAAACAGGCGTAAGTTTCTCACCTTTGGCCGGCGGCTTGGGGTTATAGGCAGGCACGGGCGCGGACCATTGAGCATGCGTAATTGAAACCGCAAAAATGAAGGCAAACACCGCTAGAAGATGTTTCATGGACACGCTATTTTACTCCAGAATCGGCCAGTCTAAAACCGGCGGAATGATGACCGGAAGGCACGTACTATAATAAGGCAGGAGCAATCATTACCAGTGGAAACACCTGACCAACCGGCCAGCCAGCCCGGCAGTCCAACGGAGGCGCCCAGCGAGCCGCCCCAGTCCCAGGCTGGGCTTAAGATCTTCAATTCCTGGATGCGGGACTTTGTCTTCTCCATCGCTTTTGTTTCTTCTTCATTATCCTCTTCGTATATCAGCCAGTCAAAGTTGAAGGCGGCAGCATGGAGCCTGGTCTGGAAGACCAGGAACGCATCTTCATCAACAGGCTGGTGTATCGCTGGGAAAGCATCACGCGCGGTGACATCATCGTCTTCCGTTATCCGCGCGATCCGCGGAAAAGCTTCATTAAGCGCGTGATTGGCGTGGGCGGTGACCGTGTGCGGATCTCCTTCGGACATGTTTACCTGAACGGAAAGCGGATGGAAGAAGATTACGTTCCGTCGGAGTATCTCGACTCGCGGACCTATCCGGAGATAGTGGTGCCCGGAAAATTCATACTTTGTTCTGGGCGACCATCGATCCATGTCCAATGACAGCCGCGATTTCGGTCCTGTAGCCCGCAGCTACATCTATGGCAAAGCCGTGTTCGGGTATTGGCCCATGGAAAAGCTGGGTTTGCTGCGGTAGATCTCACCACTGATTTACGGCGAGCAACAGATTGCCGAAACCGAATCAAACCAAAACCTTTGGCCACAAAGGAACACGAAGGAACACAAAGGAACAGCTAACAAGAAGAGCTGTTCTTATTGCGTTTTTTCAGAGTGTTGTATCCCGCTCTATTATTTTGCCGTTCTCTCGCGCCTCTGTCTCTCTGCTCGCGAGAATTCGATCTGCACTTCCTTCTGTGTGCCTTCGTGTCCTTTGGGTGAGACATCCGGTATTAGTGCAATAGCTTTATCTTGTCATCTGTGGTGAATGATTTTGCTGGCAACGTCTACATTTCCATGGTGAGGGTGTGGTTTTTGTCCGTGCCATCGGTGAAAATAAACAGGAGAGGTGTGAATGTTCAAGAAACTCAAAGTAAATATCATCCGAAAGTTTGCTCGTAAACGGCTGGGCAGGGACATTGCTCCGCTCGAGAACCATGGCTACCCATCCTGATTTCATGATCGCCTATGCGCAATTCAGCCAGGCAATGGAGAAAGTGAATCTGGTTGATCGACAAGTTGAAGGTGCTGGGACAGATTCGGGCCGCCAAGCTGGTTGAGTGTCCGTTTTGAATCGACATCAACTCTGCCGCAGGTAAGGCGGCAGGACTGAGTGATGAGCAGATCCGCAATCTGAACTGGTATCGCGAGAGCGATTTGTTTGACGCCGACCAGAAGCTGGTTCTGGAGCTGGCGGATGCGGTGTCGGCAACTCCGGCACAAGTGACAGATGAGATGCGGGAACGTTTGCGTAAACGATTTTCCACGCCGCAACTGGTGGAGTTGGGCGGAGCGATTGCCTGGGAGAATTATCGCGCCCGCTCGAATCGCGTGTTTGGTTTTGGCAGCGAGGGGTTTTATCAACCGCGAGAAACTCCGACCACGGGAGACACAGAGACACGGAGATGACGAGCAGGTAATCAGTACCTTACCCAGAGGAACGAGGACACGAAGATAGAACGCGGATTAAGAGCCAAGATGTCAATCACCACTGATTTTCACAGATATTTTATTTCAACACTGAGATCTTAGTGTACTTGGTGGTTAGAGTTTAGCTAAAGTATAAAAGCGCCACCCTTTTGGAGTGGCGCTCTTGTTTTGAGACAGTGAGTTAGTCACCGTCAACCGGCAAATCTGGTCACTACCGCCGTGGCGTTCGCAACGCGCGTCAATGAATGCATCGAACGGGCGCAGGAACTCCGTGGCATGGAACGGATCAAACGCCGGAGCGGTGGGAACGATTGTGCCGCCGGCGGCGAAGATGTTGAAGTTCGGACCCAGGGTTGCGGCTTCAGCATTCAACGTCGCCGGATGCAGATCAGGCCAGCGGCCGGTATCCAGGCGGGTGATCAGGTTGCTGAGAGCGGTGATGGTCTCCGCCGGAGTGAAAGGCGCAGTGGCCGGCACGATGGACAAAGGTTTCACGCAGCAGGCGGTTGTGGCCGGCTTCATGCACTGTGTCACGATAAGCGTGTTCGTTTTCGTTGGAAACCAGTCCGTCGCCTTCGGTATGCATGGTCAGCACCGGGATATGAATGTCACCGTTGAAGATGATGTTCTGTTCCAGATACTCAACCGATGCCGGGTTGGCGCTGATGCGGGCGGCTTTGTTCAGGGCTTCCAGATCGTCTTCCAGGCTCAGGCCGGCGGCGGCGTACAGCGCGCGAGACTTCGGCTTTGCTGGTTGATTTCTCAAACTGCTTACGGTAATCAACGGCGGTATTCCATGATGGATTGCCGCCGGCGCGGGCTTCCAGCTCGGCGCGGAAGAGCGAAGACGAACGGGAAATCAACGTTGGCGGCCCAGAGGACCTGGTTGGCGAACTGGCCGGCGAAATCGTTGGCGCAGGTTCCGGTGAGAGCGGAGTGAACCAGCCAGGCGTGTCGCCCAGCGCAAAGGACAAAGCGGCCTTGGCACGGCCCTGCGGCGTGGCGATGGCTGCCTGCAGCAGAGCTTCAGAAAGCAGGAAATTGTTGGTAGGGCATTGGTGATGTTGGTGACTTGCAGCGGGCTGCCGAAAGCGACGAGCGTCTTAAAGGCAAAGGCCGAATCAAGTGCCTGGTTCCAGGTGGCAACGCCGCCGGAAAGCACGCCGCACATGGGCAGGGCTGCGTCAAAACGATGCGGGATGCGCTGAATCAGTCCGGCGGTGATGATGCCGCCGAGCGAGTGGCCCCAGGCGATGGTGCGCTTGGGCTTCCTACCGTGGCTTTGAACTGATCAAGAACGGCAATCTGGTCCGGCAGAGCTTCATGGATGGCCCAGCCAGTGGTGAGCATACGAGGATCCGGCCAGAGCAAAGCCGTTGGCCAGCAGGAAAGCGCGCGTGGCGGGATCGCCTACGTCGTGGCGGGATTGGCGGAGCCAGGCGTGACATAGCCATGGCTATAGAGCAGCAGTGTGCCATTCCAGTTTGCAGGAACTTCAATGAGGTACTTGGCGCCGTCGGCGAAGGTGCCGGTTTGCGTGGTCTGGGCGATGGCTGCGAATGGAACCAGCAGAAGGGCGAATGCTAGAAGAAACAGCGTCGAGACGGGATTTGGTACGGGACATGGGGGAGTTCTCCTTCATTGAACAGCTGATTTTGATTGCCAGACGCGAAACCAGCGAGAGCGGTGGAGCCGCTGCGCAGTCCGCGAGAATGCCTGTCATCGTCGACGTTCATAGCTTGATGCCGCGGAAGATGGTGAATGGTGATTCATTCAGTAAATACAAGAAACCTGCGATCCAAAGCCGTCAAGGCGAATCAGAAGGCCTTCGGAAAAAGGCAGAGGATTATCTATTAAGGTAAACACCTTTGTCAAAGAACAGCAATTAGCACTTGGCAATTAGCACTTAGCAATTCAGCAACTTAGCAATTAGCACTTAGCACAAAGCCAAACCCAAACCCAAATCCGAATCCCGAAACGTCAGGCTCCAAGCCCAAGCTCCAAGCCGCAAGCCCAAGCCCAGATCCAACTAAGTGCCAATGGCTAAATGCTGTTTTTGGCAATTCCTGCCGGCTTATCCACAGCCCAGCAACTCACCTTAGGCACGCAGGTCTGATAAAATTCTTGAAATCCACGCCCGGAGATCCAATGCAGGCAATACTCGCGCTGGAAGACGGTAGAATATTCAGCGGCCGAGGCCACGGGGCCAAAGGCGAATGTTACGGGGAAGTCGTATTTCAACACTTCTTTCACCGGCTATCAGGAAATTTTCACCGATCCCTCATATGCCGGCCAGATCGTTGTCCTGACCAATCCTCAAATCGGCAACTACGGAACCAACCCCGAGGACAATGAAGCCACCCATCCTTATATTGAAGGGTCTGGTCGTCCGCGAGTTCTCGCCGGTAAGTTCCAACTGGCGTTCGCAGCAGGTCACCGACGAGTATCTGGAAAAATTCAAGATTCCGGTGATTGCCGATATTGATACGCGCGCGCTGGTCCGGCATTTGCGCAACAACGGCGTGATGCGCGGCGTGATCTCGTCGATCGAAACCGATCCCGGCAAACTGGTGGCTAAGGCGCAGGTCGATTCGCAAGATGGATGGCACCGATCTGGCGCGAGGTGGTCACCACCAAACAGCGCTATCAGTGGGAGACAGGAACGCGTCCGTTTGAGCCGACTGAAGATGGTGGGGGTGAAGGATGCGCCGCCTACCAAACACGTGGTGGCGTATGACTACGGCATCAAGCAGAATATTCTCCGCATGCTGGTGGACGAAGGCTGCCGCGTGACGGTGGTTCCGGCGACCACGAGCGCGGAAGACGTGCTGTCACTCAAGCCGGACGGAGTGTTTCTTTCCAATGGCCCCGGCGATCCTGAGCCGTGCACGTATGCGGCGGACAATATTCGCCGCCTGATGGGCAAGACGCCGATCTTTGGAATCTGTCTGGGGCACCAGCTGGTTGGCCTGGCGCTGGGCGGACGGACGTACAAATTGAAGTTCGGACACCATGGCGGCAATCATCCGGTGAAACAACTGGAGACCGGCAAGATTGAGATCACGGCGCACAACCATAACTTTGCCGTGGATCCCGACTCGCTGAAGGAATCAGAGATCGTCAAGACGCACATTGATCTGAATGACAACACGCTGGAAGGCCTGCGCCACAAAAACGTTCCGCTGTTCAGCGTGCAATATCATCCTGAAGCGGCGCCTGGCCCACATGACTCGAATTATCTGTTCAAGGATTTTATGAAGATGATTGAGGAGTGGAAGGGAAAATAAACGTTTTTAGATTTTGCTTTGAAAGGGCACGGCTTTAGCCGTGCCGTAAAGGGCCAAAAAAGAATCGGGCTTTAGCCCCTGAGGATAAATGAAGATTTTGACTTTGAAAGGGCGCGGCTTCAGCCCTGCCGTAAAGGGCCAAAAAAGATCGGGCTTTAGCCCCTGAGGATAAATGAAGATTTTGATTTGAAAGGGCGCGGCTTCACGAAAAGGGCCAAAAGATCGGCTTTAGCCCCTGAGGAAAGATGACGATTTTGCTTTGAAAGGGCACGGCTTCGGTATTTTGCTTTGAGAGGGCGCGGCTTTAGCCGTGCCGTAAAGAGGCCAAAAAAATCGGGCTTTAGCCCCTGAGGAAAGATGAAGATTTTGCTTTGAAAGGGCACGGCTTCGGTTTTTGCTTTGAAAGGGCACGGCTTCAGCCGTGCCGGTAAAGGGCCAAAAAAGATCGGGCTTTAGCCCCTGAGGAAAGATGAAGCCATCCAGAGAACACGCGACACATGGAGGACACACATACTTTGTAACCTCTCAAACTTTTGAGCGTCGATTGTTTTTTGCAAATGAAAGATGGGCGAAGTTAATGTTGGAAGTTCTGAATCATTATCGGGAACGAGCATATCTGCTTCACGAGTTTGTGATCATGAAGGATCATTTCCATCTGCTGATTACTCCGAAGACAAGTCTTGAAAAAGCAATGCAGTTCGTCAAAGGCAGGTTCTCATTCGAGGCGAAAAAGGATCTTGGATATTCAGGTGAAGTCTGGCAGCCGGGGTTTGCGGATCACAGGATCAGAGGTGCGCAGGACTATGAAATTCATCGCAGATATATCTACAATAACCCCGTGAAGAAGAGATATGTGAGTGAGGCACACCTTTATCCATATTCGTCGGCTTCAGGGTTATTCGAGTTAGATCCGGCGCCGGAGTGGTTGAAACCGAGTTCTGCCTCAGGGGCTAAAGCCCAGGACTTCCTGGCCAGTGCCGGCACGGCTAAAGCCGTGCCCCTTCAAAGCAAAGAGCAAAACCACACTAAAGCCGTGCTCTCTCAAAGCAAAGAGCAAAACCAAGCTAAAGCCGTGCCCTTTCAAAGCAAAGAGCAAAACCAAGTAAAGCCGAGCCCCTTCAAAGCAAAGAGCAAAACCAAGCTAAAGCAGTGCCCTTTCAAAGCAAAGTGCAAAAGCTAACCGAAGGCCTGCTATCTCAATTCGAACTCAAGAATACTGAAAACCCTAAGGCTCTGGCTGCGGTGGTATTCGAGCAAAGTACAGGCCGGGAGCCGGAAAAATAATGCCACGCCGTAATGACATCTCAAAGATCCTGATCATCGGCTCCGGGCCGATTGTGATTGGCCAGTCGGCGGAGTTTGATTACTCCGGCACGCAGGCCTGCAAAGCGCTCAAAGCCGAAGGCTATGAGGTGGTGCTGGCGAATTCCAATCCGGCCACCATCATGACCGATCCGGAAACCGCCGATCGTACCTACATTGAGCCGCTGACGCGAATCTATCTGGAAGAGATCATCCGCCGCGAAGCTGAGATGATGCAGGGACAGCCGGGTAAATTTGCGCTGCTGCCGACGGTTGGCGGACAGACCGCTCTCAATCTCGCCGTGGAACTGGCGGATTCCGGCATTCTCGATAAGTACAACGTGGAACTCATCGGCGCGCAGCTAAAAGCCATCAAGAAAGCTGAAGACCGGCTGCTGTTTAAAGATGCCATGAATCGCATTGGCCTGGAGGTGCCGCGGTCGGCTTTGATCTCCGGCCGGGTGCAGACAGGCGCTGACGGTGGCAGCATGCAGCAAGGCAACTCCACCACGCGCGCCCAGGACATTCAATTTGCTTCTGATTTTGCCGAGAAAGTTGGTTTCCCGCTGATCATCCGTCCATCATTCACGCTGGGCGGCAGCGGCGGCGGCATTGCCTACAATCGCGAAGAATTTTTTGAGCTGCTTAACCGTGGCGTGAGCCTTTCACCCGTGCATGAAGTGCTGATTGAAGAATCAGTGCTGGGGTGGAAAGAGTACGAACTGGAGTTGATGCGTGACGTGGCGGACAACGTCATCATCATCTGCTCGATTGAAAATTTCGATCCCATGGGCGTACATACCGGTGACTCCATCACGGTGGCGCCGGCGCAGACGCTGACGGATCGCGAATACCAGCGGATGCGCGACGCGGCCATCAAGGTCATTCGCGAGATCGGCGTGGAGACTGGCGGATCAAACATACAATTCGCCGTGGATCCGGCGAACGGGCGCATGGTGGTGATTGAGATGAACCCGCGCGTGTCGCGATCGTCGGCACTGGCGTCAAAGGCTACGGGATTTCCCATCGCCAAGATTGCGGCGCGACTTGCGGTTGGTTATACGCTGGACGAAATTCCCAATGACATCACCAAGAAGACGCCCGCATGTTTTGAGCCGACGATTGATTACGTTGTCGCCAAGATTCCCAAGTGGCAGTTTGAAAAGTTTCCCGGAACCGACGAGTCACTGGGCCCGCAGATGAAATCAGTGGGCGAGGCCATGGCCATCGGCCGCACCTTCAAAGAAGCCATCATGAAGGGCATCCGTTCACTGGAGACGGGCAAGAAGGTTGGGACAGAAAAGATCGAGCCGCGCATTCTCACCCACCGGCTGGTCACGCCGCATCCCGAACGCCTGACGTATCTGCGTTACGCGCTGCATCAGGGAATGACAGTGCGTGAACTCCATGCCATGACCGGTATTGATCCGTGGTTCCTGTACCAGATGCAGGAGATCACCGCGGTGGAGAAGCAGGTGGCGGAGCATACGGTTGAGACGTTGCCGCGTGAATTGCTGCGCGAATCCAAACGCATGGGCGCCAGCGATGAACGCATTGCCCTGAGCCTGAAGACCGGCACGCCCAATGTGCGGAGAATGCGCGAAGATCTTGGCGTGCGTCCGGTGTACAAGCTGTGGATACATGCGCGGCCGAATTTGAAAGCTACACGCCGTACCTTTATTCCACGTACGAAGATGAAGATGAAGCTCCGCCGACCGCGAAGAAGAAAGTGATGATCCTGGGCAGCGGGCCGAACCGGATTGGACAGGGCATTGAGTTTGATTACTGCTGCTGCCATGCGGCATTCGCGCTGCGCGATGATGGTTTTGAAACCATCATGGTCAATTGCAATCCGGAAACGGTTTCAACCGACTATGACACCAGTGATCGTCTTTATTTTGAGCCGCTGACATTTGAAGACGTGCTGGCCGTGTATCAGCATGAGGCTTCTGCGGGTGCGCCCATCGGCGTGATTGTGCAGTTCGGCGGACAGACGCCGCTCAACCTGGCGTTGCCGCTGAAGGCCGCGGGCGTGACGGTGATCGGCACATCGCCAGAGTCAATTGATCTGGCGGAAGATCGCAAGCGTTTTGGCAAGCTGCTGGAAGAGCTCGACATTCCGCAGCCTCCCGGCGCCATGGCGACCAGCGTGGAAGAAGCCGTGGCCGGCGCGCGCAAGGTGACGTATCCGGTGCTGGTGCGGCCTTCCTACGTGCTGGGCGGACGCGCCATGGTGATCGCCTATGACGATGACAGCGTGATCCGCTACATGAAAGAAGCGGTGGAGTATTCGCAGGAGCGCCCCGTACTGGTCGATCACTTCCTGGAAGACGCGATTGAAGTTGACGTGGACGCTCTGTCTGACGGCGAAGACGTGGTGATCGCCGGCATCATGCAGCATATCGAAGAAGCCGGCATACACTCGGGCGATTCGTCCTGCGTGCTGCCATCGGTTGATCTGCCGGAGAAAGTCCTCAACACCATTCGCGATTACACCTTCAAGCTGGCGCGGGCGCTCAAGGTGATTGGGCTGATGAACATTCAGTTCGCCATCCAGAACGAAAAAGTGTTTGTGATCGAAGTGAATCCGCGCGCGTCGCGCACGGTGCCTTATGTTTCCAAAGCGACGGGTGTGCCGCTGGCCAAGATTGCCGCCCGACTGATGAGCGGACGCAAGCTGCATGAATTTCTGCCGGAGAATGTGGCAGCAAAAAAAGATCTGGAGACTGGGCGCCGGATATTTTGTGAAGTCGCCGGTGTTCCCGTGGTCGAAGTTCCCGGGCGTTGATACCGTGCTGGGTCCGGAGATGAAGTCAACCGGCGAGGTGATGGGATCGGCAGAGACATTTGGCGAAGCTTTTGCCAAAGCGCAGATTTCCGCCGGACAGTCGCTGCCGACCGAGGGAACGGTTTTCATCAGCGTGACCGACCGTGACAAATTGAAGACGATTGAGATTGCGCGACGCTTCATTGACCTGGGCTTCAGCCTGGTGGCCACGCACGGCACCGCTGACCGTCTGGAAAAAGCCGGGCTGCCGGTTGAGCGGGTTTACAAAGTGAAAGAAGGCCGGCCCAACGTGGTGGACCTGATCAAAGGCGAGCGCGTTCATTTGATCATCAACACGCCGCATGGGCAGGACCCGTGGTTTGACGAGAAAGCCATCCGCCGCGCAGCCGTTACCAATCGCGTGCCCACCATCACAACACTGGCTGCGGCCCGCGCCGCTGCCGAAGGCATTGCTGCATTGCAGCGCAATGAGATCAATGTGAGGTCGCTGCAGGCGTGGCACTCGCCGGGCAACGAGGAGATTTCTACCGTCCTGGGCGAAGTTAAAACGCCGGATTAATCCCTCACCGTTGTGTGATGTGAGCAGCGAGACGAGTCTATCCTCACACAGTAACAAACCGGGTATTAGAACGAGAGTTGAGTCGATTAAAATTCCTTAGGCTCACACATCGATGGCTCCCGCTGCGTACGCTCACCCGCGCCGAAGTCGGCTTGAGTGGGCGTCTTTCGCTACTCAATCTATTTCGGTGGCGAAAACGAGGCGCGAATGAATCCTTCGTGCATGTACTTTCTGGCAAGGACATGTCCTAAATCGCCATTGCGCATGTACTAAGTAAAAGCTTCTAATCATCTTCGCCGCAACTAAGAATTAAGGAAGCTTTAGGCGAGCCCTCACTCCCCCGAGTCGCCTGTGCTCTCCTATTCTCCAGGAGCTTCACAATATGCAGATCGGTGTGTACGGGTGTGGTTATTTAGGCACAGTAGTGGCAGCGTGCCTGGCAGATTTTGGAGTTCCAGTTACAGCCTACGGAAGCGATTCAGTCAATACCACCTTGCTCGCAACCGGCATTTTACCCTTTCACGAGAAGAACTTAAGTGACATTGTGCGGCGCGGCGTGCGAGCCAGCCGGCTCATGTATTCCACCCATTTGCAGTCCATGGTGCAGCGGGCTGAAATTATCTACCTGGCGGAAGATTCACCCAAAGACATTGAAGCCATTGCCAATGAGATTGCCGGATACAGCATGCACGGCCAGATTCTGGTGCTGGTGACCCCTGTACCGGTGGGCACGGCGCGCCGGGTTGAAGAACGCCTGAAGGCTGCCGGTAAGCAGATGACCGTAGTTTCCCATCCGGTGTTCCTGTCAGAAGGCTGCGCGGTGGAAGATTTCAACTGGCCAGACCGCATCGTGCTGGGCACGAATTCAAACGCCGCAGTCACCACATTGAAAGCCTTGTATCGCCCGCTGGTGATGCGCGGCGTGCCGGTGATTGTGACCACGCACGAAACGGCCGAACTGGTGCGCGAAGCGTCCACGGCGTTCCTGGCCACCAAAGTTTCCTTCATCAACGAACTTTCCAGCCTGTGCGAACACATCAATGCCGATGCGGTTGATCTCTCATTGGCGCTCGGCCTGGACAAGCGCATTGCGCCCCGCTGCATGCAGCCGGGATCACTGGGCGGAGCGTTCACTGAGTCAGACATGGATTCGCTGGCGAATCTGGCATCAGGCTCCGGCGTTTCACTGAAGATTCTCAGCGCCGCGCGCGAAGTCAATCGCGAGTTCTGCGGACGCATCATGCGCAAGATCAACGGCGCGCTGGAATCAGTGCAGGGCAAGCAGGTGGGTCTGCTTGGTCTGGCCTTCAAGCCGAACACCAATTCCGTGGCCAGCTCCGGCGCCATTCATCTGGCGCGCGCGCTCATGGAAGGCGGAGCGCATGTGAAGGCTTACGATCCAATCGCCATGCCGGACGCACAACAGGAACTCACCGGCAACGTGCGTTACTGTGATTCCGCTTACTCCGTGGCAGAAGGCGCTGACGCGCTGGTCTTGGGCACCGGCTGGCCGGAATTTCGCTCACTCGATTTTGACCGCATCAAGCGCATTATTCGCCGCCCGATTGTGGTTGACACCAAGAACCTGCTCGATGGTCCGCGCATGAAAGCGCTGGGCTTTGAGTATCTGGGTGTTGGTCGCGCATAAATCAGTCTCTTTTGCGTGGAGAGCCTCTGCTGCGGCAGGGGCTTTTTTGCTGAGCTACCGCGTCAGATTCAGCGCTAATTTTCCGGTTCCTGATAAAGCCGATGATGTTTCCGCCTGGATCGCGGAATCTCGCGGTAATTTCCGGCGCGTCCATGCCAATCTTCTGCACGATCTCGACAGCCGTTCTTTGACTACCGCAGCCACGCTCGCTTCCACGCTATCCACCATGATGTAGAACAGAATGCCGGGAGCCGATGCAGGCGGCCGTCCGATAACCCATGAGCCGCTTACCTGGCCGGTCGTGTCATCGAAAGCGACGCTGCCATTCGGCGGGTGCGGACATTCCAGCCAAAGTTTTCTGGTAGAACTCAGACGAGCGCTCAATGTCGGTTGCGGGTAATTCCACGTAACAGATTTTGCCGTTGGTGATTGTCGGAGGCATATGCGCTCCTTTCGGCGGGGATTCTAGCAGGATTGTGATTTCAAAGTCGCGATGGTATTCGCCCGAGATACGGTGGCTGTCTGGATGGAGCATGCAAGTTGCTGAGCTGGCGCGCCCGGCTATTAATCCGAGCACATCCGCGTTAATCCGCGGTAAGTTTCCCGGGTTGATTTAGAATCTATCCATCCCATGAAGGCCTACGTAACAGTCATGCTCAAGACCACCGTCCTGGATCCCCAGGGCAAGACCATTCACGGCGCGCTCAAAAAAATGGGCTACAAAGGTGTGGGCGAGGTACGGCAGGGCAAAGTTCTTTGAGATCGCTCTGGACAGCGGACTGGACAAAGCTGCTGCCAAGGCTGAAGTGGAGCGGATGGCAAAAGAAGTGCTTACTAACCCAGTAATCGAAGAATTTTCATACCGGCTGGAAGAATAACTTATCGCGGATTCAACGCGGATGATCGCGGATCAAAGCCGGAATCTTAGCTGGATTTTATCGTTTCGGGTTTCGGTGCATCTATGCGAGCCGTCGGCTTTGAGTTAGCTGGTAGAGATTTTAGGAAAATTAAGCAGGTTTTTTCATATGTGCGGAATCGTAGGATACGTCGGAAAAAAGGGCGTTGTGCCCGTGATCATTGAAGGGCTGAGGAAGCTGGAGTATCGCGGCTATGACTCGGCTGGAATCGCCGTGGCCGGAAACGGGAGCAGTAATCATGGCGCAATACAGGTGCGTCGCGCGGAAGGCAAGCTGCGCAACCTGGAAGAGGTCATCCGCCTCAAGCCCCTGGAAGGCAGCTACGGTATTGGACACACGCGCTGGGCCACCCACGGGCGTCCCACAGAAGAGAATGCTCATCCGCATCGCGACTGCACCGGAAAGATCGTGGTGGTGCACAACGGCATCGTTGAAAATTACATGCCGCTGAAGAAGAAGCTGATTGAAGAAGGCCACAAGTTTGTCACCGAGACTGACACGGAAGTGATCGCGCACATGGTGGAGAAGTATCTCTTCCACAGCCCAACGGGCACAAGCCTTCGCTGGAGTCGGCGGTGCGCAAGACGGTGCAGCAGCTCACCGGCGTGTTTGCGCTTTCCGTGATTTCCGAAGACGAGCCCAACAAAATCATCGCGGCGCGCAACGGGCCGCCCGTGGTGATTGGCCTGGGTAAGGACGAATATTTCGTCGCGTCCGATGTTCCGGCCATCATGGCCCACACGCGCGAATTGTTTTTCCTGCATGACGGTGACCTGGCCGTGTTGACGCCTTCCGGCGTAAAGGTAATGGACTTTGATGGCAAGCCGCTGGTACGCGAGCCTCAGCACATTGCCTGGGACCCGATCATGGCGGAAAAGGGCGGCTTCAAGCATTTCATGCTCAAGGAAATTCATGAGCAGCCGCGCGCCGTGCGTGAGACGGCCCTGGGCCGCGTTTCGCAGGATAGCGGCAAGGTGATCATGGAGGAAATGGAGATCACTGACGATGAATTCCGCAGCATGCAGAAGCTGAACATTGCCGCGTGCGGCACCAGTTGGCATGCCGGGCTGGCGGGCAAATTCATGATTGAGCGGCTGGCGCGCGTGCCGGTGGACGTGGATTATGCCAGCGAATATCGCTATCGTGATCCCATCATCTCCAAAAAGGACGTGACGCTGCTGATCACGCAGTCCGGTGAAACGGCTGACACCATTGCGGCGCAGCGCGAAGCCAAGCAGAAAGGCTCCAAGACGCTGGCCATCTGCAACGTGGTGGGCGCCATGATTGCGCGTGAAGCTTCAGGCACGGTGTACACCCATGCCGGCCCGGAGATTGGGGTTGCGTCCACCAAGGCTTTTACGGCGCAGCTCACGGCGCTGTTTCTGCTGGCGCTGCATCTGGGCCAGGTCCGGGGAACAATTTCACAGGAACAAAGCAAATACTTCATCGCAGTGAGTTGCTGAAAATTCCCGCCAAGCTGGAAGCCTTGCTGGCGCGTGAAGTGGAAACCGAAGAGCTGGCGCGCATCTATTCCAAATCACAGGATTTTCTCTTCCTGGGCCGCGGCATTCACTATCCAATGGCGCTGGAAGGCGCGCTGAAGCTCAAGGAAATCTCCTACATCCACGCGGAAGGATATCCCGCCGGCGAGATGAAACACGGCCCGAATGCCTTGATCGATGAAAACCTGCCGGTGGTGGTGATTGCCACACAGGACCATGACGATCCAACGTCAATCCTGCGTTACGAAAAGACCATTTCGAACATTAAAGAGGTCAAAGCGCGTTCCGGACAGGTGATCGCCATCGCCACTGAAGGCGACGAGGAGATCAAAGAATCAGTGGATCACGTGATTTATGTTCCCTGGGCGCCGGAGTTGCTTTCGCCGATTCTGGAGATTGTCCCGCTGCAATTGCTGGCATACCACATTGCGGTCCGCCGTGGATGTGACGTTGACCAGCCGCGCAACCTGGCCAAGTCCGTAACGGTGGAATAGGTGGTATTCCAACCCCAAGCGCAGGAAATAAAGATTTTCTAATGTTTCAATTTGGATCACGGCAGTTGCGTAAGCTGCTGGCATCGCGAAATCTCTTGTTGGGGCCATGCCCAGCGAGGCTAGAATTAAAGACATGCAGAACAAGGGCCTGAATCCGGAATCTTTTTGGGCAAGGCGCTCAGGTGTGCTGGCGATTTCCATTGCGCTGGTAGCATTTACGCTGGGAATGCTGCAGGACGTTTTTCTGGTGAATGAGGGCTTTTCCCGCTGGAGCCTGATCATTCTCAGCAACATGTTTACCGGGTCCATTGCCGGCCTGTTGTTCTATCAGTATGCCCGAAATCAAAGAAATCAGTCGCGAACTGATCCGGCAACGCATGCAAACCGTGGCAGAGTTGAATCACCACATTCGCAATGCATTACAGGTGATCAAATTCTGGGGTGTGCAACATCAGAATTGCCGACTTACAGATGAGCAGATCCAGTTGATGAAGGATTCTGTTGATCGCATTGAGTGGGCGCTGCGGGAAGTGTTGCCGCGCTATCCGGAATCCGGAGGTTTTAATTCGCACAAATGTCCATGGGCAGCCTGCTGAGACCGCCCAGACCACTGCTCAATTCAGCGCCAAAGCTGATGGCGTGCACAAACCTGAATAATTAGTTGTGCCGGACTCGTGCGCCGGAACGGTGGCGTGCAACGCGAATCGCTGCATCGGTGGCTTTTATCGCTTCATCTAATTCACTTAAACATGCCTCATTTCGTAAGCGATGACAAACCAATACAACTGGATCACTACCCGCCCAATGGCAGCGCACCTGCGCCCGCGGTGCTCCTGCTTCACGGCTCCGGAGGCCCTTTACGCGGCCTTGACCCTTTTGCGCGCCAGGCCGCGGGCTTTGGCGTACATGTTTTCGCTCTGCATTATTTTCAGCGCACCGGGCATAGCTGGGTTTATCCCAGCCAGATTGAAGAAAACTTTCTTGACTGGCTGCGTACGGCTGAAGATGCCGTGACCTACATCAGCAAGCAACCGGGAGTGGATCCGCTAAGGATCGGTATGCTTGGTTTTTCTTTGGGAGGATACCTGGCCATCTCTCTGGCTACACAGGACCGCCGCATTGCCGCGGTGGCCGAACTGTTTGGCGGCTTACCCGCACACTTCGCCAAAGACGCGGCACATCTTCCTCCGGTACTCATCCTTCATGGAGGAAGTGACACGATTGTTCCAGTAACCGAGGCGTATCAACTGGAGCAATTGCTCAAAGCCAACAACATCCCATACGAAATGAAGATCTACGCTGACCAGGGCCATCACTTCAACGGGCTGGTACAACTTGACGCGGTCCGCCGCGTTGCCGGCTTCTTTCGCAAGCATTTGCAGCGCGCGGCGTGAAGATGACCCCATGTCTTGTAGCTATGGCCGGCCTTCCCGGGACTGGAAAGAGCACGCTGGCCCGTGCGCTGGCCAATGATCTTGGGGGCGTGGTGCTTGATAAGGACGTGATCCGCGCGGCACTCTTTCCTCCGGCTTTGATTGAGTACTCGTCAGCTCAAGATGACTTCTGCATGAACGTCCTATTTCAGACGGCCCGCTACCTTATCGTTGAAAAGAAAACGCCATGGATTTTTGTGGATGGCCGTCCTTTTGCGCGGGCCTCGCAAATCAATTTGCTGGCCAGCGAAGCCGCCGCCATGGGCTGCAGGTTGAAGATTATTTTGTGTGTTTGCTCTGATGCGTCAGCCAAGGGCCGTCTGTCCCGCCCGCATATCGCCGCGAACCGAGACTATGTGCTGTATCAGACATTGCAGAGGGAATTCGAGCCCATCAGGCTCCCTCATTTTGTGGCCAATACTGACGGGCCTCTGCCGGATGTAATCTCCGCCACGCTGGAATATCTGCGGACTCCCGTAAGTGATTGAACTACATGGGATTCACGTATCAGCTGTTAGCCGCCAGTCCCGCGAAAAAGACCATTGCGTTTTGCAACGAAGCCACTTCCGGCGACATCTAATACCTTGACAGTAACGCACTCAACTCTGATAATGGACTTTCCATTATATCTGGCGCACTGATTTTAAAGAACTTATAGGCAGGAGGCAGTTGCAATGGGGAAGATTATAGGTATTGATTTGGGCACCACGAACTCGGTGGTAGCGGTGATGGAAGGCGGGGAACCCAAGGTGATCCCCAACGAAGAAGGCGGACGCACAACGCCATCGATTGTCGGATTCACATCGTCGGGGGAGCGGCTGGTGGGCCAGGTCGCAAAGCGGCAGGCGATTACCAATCCGCAAAACACAATTTATTCGATCAAGCGCTTCATGGGACGGCGTTATGACGAAGTGAATGATGAAATGAAGATGGTCCCATACAAAGTGGTGAAGCAGGGTGACCATGTGGCCATTCTGGCGCAGGGGAAGGAATACACTCCGCCCCAGATCTCGGCCATGATCCTTCAGAAGCTGAAGAAGGCTGCTGAAGATTATCTTGGGCAGACTGTGACCGAAGCCGTGATCACTGTTCCGGCGTATTTCAATGACGCACAGCGCCAGGCAACAAAAGATGCCGGCAAGATCGCCGGTCTGGACGTAAAGCGCATTGTGAACGAACCCACGGCTGCAGCGCTCGCCTATGGATTGGACAAGAAGAAGGACGAAACCATTGCCGTGTATGACTTCGGCGGCGGCACGTTTGACATTTCCATCCTGGAAGTGGGCGAAGGCGTGATTGAAGTGAAATCCACCAATGGTGACACGCACCTTGGCGGTGACAACATTGACCAGCGCATTGTTGACTGGCTGGTGGATGAATTCAAGAAAGACGAGACACTTGACCTTCGCAGCAAAGGCAATGAGATGGCTTTGCAGCGCCTGCGTGACGCAGCGGAAAAGGCGAAGATCGAGCTTTCCACCACCATGGAAACCGAAATCAACCTGCCGTTTATCACGGCGGATGCCAGCGGTCCCAAGCATCTGGTGAAGAAGCTGACGCGCGCCAAGCTGGAGCAGATGGTGGAAGATATCATCCAGCGCTCCGTGGGCCCGTGCAAACAGGCCATGAAAGATGCCGGCGTTGACGCCAGCAAAATTGATGAAGTTGTGCTGGTTGGCGGACAGACGCGCATGCCTCGCATACAGGCGCTGGTGAAAGACCTGTTCGGGAAAGAACCGCATCGCGGCGTAAACCCTGACGAGGTGGTGGCCATTGGCGCGGCGGTCCAGGCAGGCGTACTGGCCGGCGACGTGAAAGACCTGTTGCTGCTGGACGTAACGCCTTTGAGCTTGTCCATTGAAACGCTGGGCGGCGTGGCTACGCAGATGATTCCGCGTAACACCACCATCCCAACGCGTAAGACGGAGGTCTTCTCCACGGCGGCTGATAGCCAGACGTCAGTTGAAGTCCACGTGCTGCAGGGTGAACGCCCACTGGCCAAGGACAACCGTACGCTGGGCAAGTTCCACCTGACGGGAATCCCACCGGCCCCGCGCGGAGTGCCGCAGGTCGAGGTCACTTTTGACATTGACGCCAACGGCATTCTGAACGTGGCGGCAAAAGATCGCGCCACCGGCAAGGACCAGAAGATCACCATTACGTCTTCTTCCGGTCTAAGCAAAGACGAAGTGGATCGCATGGCCAAGGAAGCCGACGCGCACGCAGCGGAAGACAAGGCCAAGCGTGAGGAGATTGAAGCGCGGAACCAGCTTGATGGTTTCGTCTATAACGTCGAGAAGATGATGAAAGAGCATGGCGAGAAGATCTCCGGCGACGAGAAGGCCAACGTGGAAGCGGCGCTGGCGGAAGCCAAGAAAGCCCAGGAAGGCTCAGACGTGGCGGAGATGAATGCGGCCCGCGAAAAACTGGTGCAGGCATCGCATAAGCTGGCGGAGGTCATGTATAAGTCAGCGGAAGCGCAGACGGCGGGCGGTCCCGGAGCCACGGGAGCGCAAGGCCAGCCAACGCCGGACGGCGCTGCACAATCTGAGAAGAAGAAGGATGAAGGTGTAATCGACGCTGAATACGTTGATGTGGAGCCAAAACACTAACGCATCATTCCGGTTCGTTTAGTGTTCATTTAGTTAGAGGTGATTGAGGATGGCGGCTTTCCAGGCCGCCTTCTTCACAGTAATTTAAGAACAGAGGTGACTCACGTGAGACAGTTTCTTGTAATGAAGATGGTTGAGGGCTTGAATCAAGTGGCAGGATTCATGGCTTTACCTGGCTTCTACACGTTGGAAGCCGCACAGAACTTTGTAAGTGACGCGCACGACAATGAGCCGGGCGCAATGTACATGATTCAGGAAGTGGGAGCGGCATAAAGCCGCATCGCGTAGAGACGCGGCATGCCGCGTCTTCTCCCATGATCCGTCAAAACTGCTTTTTGGCAACAACGGCGTTTTAGAGACGCGGCATGCCGCGTTCTCTATTCGGGCTTTGCCCTGCGGAGAAATGAAATTCAGATGAGATACATGAAGCGAAGCGGTCTCAAGCTGTTTGCAGTGGCTGCTCTGTTGCCCATGATGGCTTCCGGCGCGATCATTCATCACGCCGCCGGCGAAACCGCTACTACGATTACCATGTCGGCGGATGACTCGGCCACGGCGAAGGTCCTGGAACAGCGGGTCCGCGACTTCCTGGCCAATGTCCCAAAGAATGACAAGAAAGTATTTGAAGACTTCTTTGCCGACGACGTGATTTACACGCGCTCCGCCGGCGTGACGGTGAGCAAGGCGGACATCATCAAGAACATCGGCGTGCGGGCCGCCAACGAACCCGAAGCAACGTTCGATTCAGACGATTTCACTGTCCACCCTTATGGGGAATTTGCGGTCGTCAACTTCCGTCTCATCATGCACAACACGGTGAACGGAAAGCAGGAGACCGCCACCTTCCGCAACACCGGCACCTTCATGAAACGGAATGGAAAATGGCAGGCCGTGGCGTGGCAGGCGACCAAAGTGCCGGAGCAAAAGTGAGGGAAAGATGAACGTAAAAACCTATCGCTTGTTACGGATACATGGGCGTATCCATCTTTTTTCGCAAATTCAGTATGACCGCGACCCTCGATACATAGTAAGATACTCATTTCCTCCAGAGATGATCATGTGGCACTCAAGGATGCCGTCGTGAATATTTTGGAAAAGCAGAGATGCGTAACACCTTCGAAGTGCCGCGCAAAATTATTCGCGCAGGATTGGGAAAGATTCAGTATCAATTTGATCGCAATCGTAGATCAATGTGAATTCTTCAGACGGCTTAGCTCTGCGGGCGAAGTATCCAAGAAACTTTCTGGATGTTAAAAAATGCGACCACGCTCCTGTGGCTTCCAGATGGAAAGTGTGAGGAAGCGGAAGCGGAAGAGAGCGTGAGTCGCCTACAGAAATTGGTAAGTGAGCATGACTCAACAGTAAAGGCAGCAAATGAAAATCGCCGAGTTCGGCTCGAAAAGCAAGCAGAAAGCGCTCGCGGTGCCTTGTTTCAACAGAAATTGGGGGATTTGAGAGAAAAGTTTCTGACATTAAGCGTGAGTCCAAATGCCCAAGGGAAGGGGTTCGCCCTCGAAGGAGTCCTTTATGATCTTTTCAACCTCTTCGATTTGAATCCCAAGAACTCATTTCGCCGAGTGGGCGAGCAGATCGATGGTGCTTTCTCGTTAAGAGGAGATCATTTTTTGCTAGAAGCCAAATGGCAGAAGCTACCGGTCGATCTAAATGATTTGCGAGACTTAGATGGAGCGGTTGCTTCGAGTCTAGACAACACGCTGGGGCTATTCATTTCGATAAATGGTTTCAGCGGACAGGGAGTAGAGGCGTACAAACAGGGGAATCGACCGAAGTTAATTTGCATGAACGGTCAGGATCTGATGATGGTCCTTGAGGGGCGGATTGAGTTGCCGGATCTGATTCAGAGAAAAAAAGACATTGCCGTGCAGCGCAGAGAAGTGTTTGTTGCGGCCACTGATATTTTACAAGGTGTATTTTGATGGCAACTACGCAGCAAAAAGATTATTACGGAGCACTGGGCATCAAGAAGGGCGCCACGGCGGACGAGATCCGCAAGGCGTTCAGAAAGCTTGCGCGTAAGTACCATCCTGACGTCAATCCCAATGACAAGAAAGCGGAAGAGAAGTTCAAGGAAATCTCCGAAGCCAATGATGTTCTGAGCGATCCCAAGAAGCGCAAAGTTTACGACCAGCTTGGCTTCTACTCTGACAATATTGATCCGGCTGCGGCGGAAGCTTACGCGCGTGGCGGGGGCTTTGGCGCGGGTGGCTTTGGCGCCGGCCCGTATCCCGGCTGCAGCTCACAGCAGGGGACCGGGGGCGGCGCGGGATTTGATTTTGGCGGCTTTGATTTTTCTGACTTCGCCGGCGGCGCCGGAGGACGCCAAACTGGAGGCTCCACAGGAGCCGGCGGCTTCCGCGATATCTTCTCCAGCATCTTTGGCGGCGGCGCTGCCGGACGTGGCGCAGGCAGCATGCAGCATGAGCCGGAGCCGGGCACTGACCTTGAATACCAGGTCAACATCGGCTTTTGGGATGCGATTCGCGGCACGGTGTTGCGCCTCAACATCGCGCACCTGGAAACCTGCGCGAACTGCCATGGCAAAGGGACCATCGGCACTCCGCAGACCTGTCCTCAGTGCCACGGCAGCGGACAGATTTCGCAGACCAGCGGTCGCATGAAGTTCAATACGCCATGCCCGCGCTGCGGTGGGTCCGGCAAGGTTCAGACTACCTGTCCGGTGTGCCACGGTGATGGCGCGGTGGAGGGCACAGCGCCGCTGGAAGTCCGGGTAAAGGCGGGTACGCGTGACGGCCAGCGCATACGCATCGCCAACAAAGGCAATGCTGGTTTATACGGCGGACCGGCCGGCGATCTGTTTATCATCATTCGCATTGGTGAGCATCCGGTGTTTCGCCGCGAAGGCGACGATATTTATGTCACGATCCCGGTGAGTGCCCCGGAAGCGGCGCTGGGCGCCAAGATTGAAGTGCCAACCATTGATGGCCGGTCGCAGCTCCGTGTGCCGCCCGGAACGCAAAGCGGTCAGAAGCTCCGCCTGCGGGAAAAAGGCGTGCCGTCGGCGACCAAAGAAGGCGTACGCGGCGATGAGATTGTGGAAGTGAAGATTGTGGTGCCGGAGGCCCGTGATCTTGAAAGTCCGTGAGTTGTGGCAGGAAATGCAGAAGCTCACGCCGGAAGATCCAAGGGCGGAGTTGTGGGCAAAGGTGTAAGAGCGTCGAGACCGAAAGGCCATTGCCTTCGAGCGGCAATTCGTAAGCGGACAGATACGGGACGATCCTGTTCGGAGGTGGAATTGCGCGATCCACTCTGCGATGGGTCTTTTACCCAGGCTCGCGTTCTTCGACGTGGAACATGAGTGTGTGTAGAGACTGGATCCGGCAGAAACATGCTGGAAGCGCGATATCGACGACTGTTGGTTCTTGGTGATGTGGTGACTAACTGACCATGTCAGAAAGCCATTCCGGGCGACTGATTGA
Source organism: Terriglobia bacterium (assembly GCA_963824835.1). GTDB lineage: Bacteria > Acidobacteriota > Terriglobia > Terriglobales > Acidobacteriaceae > Angelobacter. The sequence goes on from CAWGRA010000015.1 coordinate 75,916, forward strand.
CGAGCAGTCGGCTGTTTTCGATGGCGCAGAGAATGTATGGCTGGACATGCCAAGCATTACGAGAATGTTGTCTGGATGGTATGTTGTGAGCGAGAATTCTGGTGGTAACCGGATGATGCCTCAGAGGCCGCGCAGCATTGACATTGAGTACGCTTGTTTCCAGGATTAGCGCATGAACGCAAGTCGTTGCGCTGATCTGCTCGGAAAACCGGAGTTCGATGCCGCGTTCGCAGAGAAGAACGGCATGGAACCGTGAACGATCGATTTTCTGGCACGAGTACGATCACAGCGTGTACGTGAAGCAGCGATAGTGGAAAAGATGGCAAGGGGGCGTTTAAGCTAACATGGCCAAACGTAAATCCAAAGGCGCGTACATGATCTCTTCGGTGGCGGAGATGTATGGCATACATCCGCAGACACTGCGCCTTTACGAGCGGGAAGGCCTGCTTAAGCCTTCACGCACGGACGGCAACACGCGACTCTATACCGAAGAAGACCTGCAAAGGCTGGAATTCATCCTGAATCTGGCCCGTGATCTGGGCGTGAACATCGCCGGCATTGCCATCATCCTGCAAATGCGTGAGCGGATGGAGGAGATGAATCGGCAGATGCAGGATTTTGTCCACTTCGTACAAACTGAAGTGGCGTATCGTGCCGGTCATGCGCATGCGGACGCAAGCCAGGGCGCGATTGTGCCCATCCGCAAACCGCCGATTACGGTTTCTTCGCGCAAGCGTTAACTGCACGGACCAAGCCGATCTAAACAAAGCGCCTTGATGGGGAACTGAAAGCATTGGGAAAATAAGAAGCCGGCGCAATCAGCCCCGGCTCGTCTTTCATATTCAAACTCACTCAATTCAAATTTACTGATCGAATTCACTTCCTTGCGGACTATTGATGCAGTTCCTTCTCGTCCACGTCGTGGCCGTTGATTGAGACGATTGGCTTGGGCTCAGGCAGTTATTTGCCCCATTTCAATGACCGAGACAGCATGGGGCTTCAAATCCCAAACCTGGTTCTTCACGTGGATCGCGTGATCAGGTTGCGGAGCTTCCGCGGATAGACGCGCATGCGCTGCCGCATACGCCGCTCCACGTCAGTGAATCCTTCGCGGGCACGCTTGATTGCCTGACGAACGCCACCCATGCCCTTTGCATCAATATTGCGCAAGTCTCCAGCGTAGTACATTCTCTCCCCCTCATGGACCTATTGAGATATAGCTACTTTTTAGGATGCCCGTGAAGGAGACAAGGAAACTGCTGCTGGACAGAGTAGCTGCTGTGGCGTTCCGGCCGGCAAAGCAGCTGATCGAGGGACGGCATACGAGGCCGTTACCCTGGAACGGGACATCAAAACAATATCCAGTTCCGCGCACGGTTCTCAGATAACCTGGATGTAGCATCGGAAACCCGTCGCCAGCCGCAGCTTTCATCCGATTGTTAACGTAAGGCGGCCGACTGCAAGGCAATGGCTTAGTGCGTTACCGGACATAGCGCACAACTTCACGGTAAAAATCAGCGAAGCTAAACTTTTCCTGGATCCAGGCACCGGTCAGGCTCCTGGCGCTGATAACGACCCAGAATGATAACTAGCCTGCAACTAATTGCAAGGTAGTTGCACAAAAGAAGACAAAAAACAAAGATGACGGGTGATTTCGCCGTCTTTCTTTAGTCGAGCCTGTGTTTGTAAGCTACTGCGCACATCGCATGATGAGAGTTTTCTAAGATCAAATCTATACATAGCCAGCTATCAAGCACTGCGTTCGGTTTGCATCTTGTAATTGGCAGGCGTACGCTTAAGGGGTTCGCAGTAAGCGAGCGTGAGTTATTCGAAACTCTCGTTGAGTTGTATCCACATAACCTCGCAGTCACGCCGATCAATAGCGCGCCTGTTTAGACCGAAGAAGGACCTCATGAAGAACATCTACGTAGGAAACTTGGACTTCAAAGTTACAGAAGACGAACTCCGCCAGGCATTTTCCGCATACGGCCAGGTTGAGAACGTTACCATTTTGAAGGACCGTGACACAGGCCAGCCGCGAGGTTTTGGATTTGTGGAAATGGCCAATGACGAGGAAGCAGATAAAGCGATCAGCGGGATGAATGGTGCACAAATCGGCTCGCGCGCTCTCAACGTAAACGAAGCACGTCCTAAGGAAGCCCGTGCCGGCGGTGGATTCGGCGGCGGACGCGGCGGTGGTGGCGGCGGCTTTGGTGGCGGACGCGGCGGCGGCGGTGGTGGCCGTGGCGGCGGATTCGGCGGTGGTCGCGGCGGCGGTGGCGGCGGTCGCAACCGTTACTAACATTTCACCTGAAAACAAAATTGGGGAGTGGCAGTTATCTGCTGCTCCCCTTTTCATTTCTGTCGCTTCGCTCCAACCCGCTGGGATGCATTTGTGGTGGCCGCGATGGTGCAAGCTCCTGTAGCAGCGGGCTCGGCGCGCAAGCTCGGCCTCGCCCTTTTTCGCTGACAATAGAATTTTTTGCTCTGCGCTTTTACATCTACTCCGATTTTTGGCTGCCGGCAGCTTCTAGACAAACTCCACGTGTGGCTCCCGCGTGATGATTCCCGCGCGATAACCCATGTTCAGCAGGCGTGAAACGGCTTCCTTGCCATCCTCACCATAGTCGAGCGTGCGATTGTTCACATACATGCCGACAAAGCGGTCAGCCATGTGGGGATCAAGATCGCGCGCAAACTGCATGGCATAGGCCAGGGCCTGTTCACGATGATCAAGCGCATGCTGAATGCTGTCACGCAGCGCCTGCTGCACTGTGGCGATCAGACTCAGGGCCAAGGTCGCGGCGGATGGCATTACCGCCCAGAGGCAGAGGCAGGCCAGTGATTTCATGCCACCACTTGCCCAGATCAATGATCTTGCTGAGGCCGGAACGATCATAAGTGAGCTGGCCTTCATGGATGATCAGATCCGGCTTCGTAGTTTCCGGCAAGCACCTGGGGAATGATCTGGTCAAAGGGAACCACGGCGGTTTCAATCTGCGGAGCAAAAAGCTTCAGCGCCAGGTAGGCCGTTGTCATGGTGCCCGGGACGGCGACCTTCATGCGCTTCAGGTCTTCCAGGTTGATGGCGCGCGGCGCCACCACCATGGGGCCGTATTGCTCGCCGACGCTGCCTCCGCACGACATCAGCGTGTACTTGTCCTGGACGTAGGGATAGGCGTGGAAGGAGATGGCGCTCACGTCATAAAAGCCATCCATGGCTTTGCGATTGAGGGTTTCAATATCGGTCAGCGTGTGGCTGAACTTGAGTCCCGGTACGCGGACCTTGTTCGTGGCCAGGCCGTAAAACATGAAAGCGTCATCGGAATCAGGGCTGTGCGCAATGCTGATTTCGCGAATTTGGGGAACAACAGACGAAGTCGACATAAAAAAAAAATCCTACGCTCACCATTATCGCAGCACACAAGCTTCAGCGCGTGTGACATGGACAAGATTCTGAAAATTTTATTTCGGATGCGGCAATCAACGCGAGTTGTCCGCGGAGGCGGCATGCTCCGCGTCCTCTATCGGCTGTGCCGCGGTGTCGTTGGGGCAGCGATTCAAGGTCATGTGACGGCGTGTGATGAGGGCGGCGCAGGTGCCAGCGCAGTCGCCACCATGTGGCTCCCACGGCAACCATGATGGCTGCCAGGGAAAGCACCAGAATCCCATATAAAACCTTCATCAACACTGGGTAAGGATACCAGAGCCGGAGAGCTTCCGGAACGCGGGAAAAGGCCTAGACGCCTACGGGGAAGGGCTTAGTATGAGGCTCTGGCGAGCCGGCGGTACGGCGCTCAAACCTGCCCTGCAACAGTGACATCAAGCCGGTGTACCAGTAGCCCAGAACGAACAAGCAGGAGGAATGGGATGGTCCAGTAATTCTCACTGCTGAATGCATAGGCGCACATCAGGAAGAAGTAGGTCCCCACCAGCAGTTCAAGCCAGGGAACAATGCCCAGACGGCGGCGATACTGCTGTCCCAGGACTTTGTCCTTTTTTGATTCCACGCGATATTTCGGCGTGCGTTTGAATGATGACTTGATGCCCAGCAGCGCTTCAATCACGGCTCGGGTATTGGTCAGGGTAAGGCCGATACCGAGCGACATCAGGAACGGCAGATAAAGAAAAGTGCGTGGCCAGCGGCGAGGAAAGAGTTCTTTCTGCGAGACGAGGTAGAAGCTGGAGATGGAAAACGTTGACGCCAGAAATAGCGGCAGATCAATCAGCAGCATCTGGAACCATCCGCCGAACGAGCGGATGATCATGGCCGGCAGCAGCAGCGTGGAAAGAATGATCATCAGTGGGTAGCTGATGTTGGCGGTGAGGTGATAGAACGCTTCCACCTTGATGCGCCAGGGCACATCACTGCGGAAGACCAGCGGCAAAACTTTCTTGCCGGTCTGGATCAGGCCTTTGGCCCAGCGCGCCTGCTGGGTTTTGAACGCGGTCATCTCAATGGGCAGCTCCGCCGGACATTCAATGTCCTGCACGTATTTGAACTGCCAGCCTTTGAGCTGCGACCGGTAAGAAAGGTCCGTATCTTCGGTAAGCGTGTCATGCTCCCAGCCGCCAGCATCTTCAATTGCCTGGCGACGCCACATGCCTGCCGTGCCGTTGAAGTTGAAGAAGACCTTGCTGCGGGAGCGGCCGCCATGCTCCAGGATGAAATGTCCATCGAGCAGAATGGCTTCCACTTCCGTGAGGAAGGAGTAGTTGCGGTTCAGGTGAGTCCAGCGGGTCTGCACCATGCCGATTTTGGGATCGGCAAAATGATGCACCACGCGCATGAGCCAGTCTTCAGGCGGAACAAAGTCGGCGTCAAAGATGGCAATGAACTCGCCTTTTGACGTCAGCATGCCATGTTGCAGCGCGCCGGCCTTGAAGCCTTCACGGTTGGTGCGATGAATATAGGTGATCGGATGTCCCAGGGCGGCGTAGCGGTCCACCACGGCTTTGGCGACCTTGACCGTGTCATCGGTTGAATCATCCAGTACCTGGATGTCCAGCTTGTCCTTGGGATATTCGATCTTGCAGATGGCTTCCACCAGGCGGTCAACCACGAACTGCTCATTGAAGATGGGCAATTGAATGGTGACGCGGGGAAGCTCGGCAAAATGGCTGGGCGGCTCGGTGGTGCGGTTCTTCTGGTTGCGGTAATACATGTACACCAGCACATAACGATGGATGCCATAGCCGGCCAGGATGACCATCACCACAAAATAGGGGACGAGCAGCATCATGTCGAAAGCGTTGGGAGAGTAGAGGCCGCGGAATGTCCGGTCCAGGAATTGCGACTTGAAATAGTGCACCAGCCCTTTTGCTGGGCTGTGCCGAGCAGCAATAGACAGTTGGCAAATAGCGGACTCAGAGGAGGACTCCCGAGGGGAAATCAGAAAAGAAGATTGTAAACGAAATTGAGTAATTGCGTAATCTGGTAATTGGGTAAATTGAAGGCGATATGTAGCCGCATTTTCCTTAAATGAGAGCCGCCGCGTACGAAGCCATGGCCGCTCATCAATTACCCATTTACCAAATTACTCAATTACCAAATCTGATACGGCATCTTTAATTCAAAAAAAACTGTCTATACAGCGTGTCGCGCTGTTTGGGCATGAAGCCGGCGTCGCGGATCATGCGGCGCAGCTCTTCTTCCGTGGTGCAGTTGGCTACGCCGGCAGAGCGGACAACGTTCTCTTCCAGCATGACTGAACCTACGTCATTGCCGCCGAAACGCAATCCCATCTGGCAGACTTTCAGGCCCTGCGTGACCCAACTGGACTGAACGTTTTCAATGTTGGAAAGAAACAGCCGCGCGACGGCCAGCGTCTTCAGGTATTCCACGGCTGTGGCTTCGTCCCAGTGGCGGCCGCCCAATGCGGTGTTGCCGGGCTGGAAGCTCCAGGGAATGAACGCGGTGAATCCGCCGGTCTCTTCCTGAAGATCGTACACATGCTGGAAGTGGTTGATGCGCTGCTCGAGCGTTTCGCCCACGCCAAACATCATGGTGGCCGTGGTGCGCATGCCGATCTTGTGGGCGGTGCGGTGCACGTTGAGCCAGTCTTCGGTCAGGCACTTGAGGCGGGCAATCTTGTAGCGGACTTCATTGTCGAGAATTTCAGCGCCGCCGCCGGGGATGGAATCAAGGCCGGCATCGCGCAAACGCCGGATGGTGTCTTCAATGCTCAGGCCACTGATTTCGGCAAAATGAATGATCTCGGAAGCCGAGAAGCAGTGCAGGTGGACCTTGGGGAAGCGCTGCTTGATGCCGCTGAGCATCTGCTCATACCACTCGATCTTCAAGTCCGGATGCAGACCGCCCTGCATCAACACGCCCGTGCCGCCAACTTCCACCGTCTCACGGATCTTCTCGTAGATGGTCTCAAAATCCAGCACGTAACCTTTGCTGCGTCCCGGTCCTTTAACAGGGGCGTAGAAGGCGCAGAAGGTGCAGTACTCGGTGCAGAAGTTGGTGTAGTTGATGTTGCGGTCAATGATGTAGGTGACCACGCCTTCAGGATGCAGCTTGCGGCGCAGCGCGTCGGCTTCCATGCCGAGACCGATCAGATCGTCAGAGTGGAAATAGTCCAGGGCCTGCTGTTTGGTGAGGGACATGAAACCACTATTTTACTGGAATTGGCTGCCTTAGAACAGGGAACCGGAAAGCCGCGTTATGCCGGCCACGCGACATGCCTTACGCCGCTTTGGCTGGCTCTTTAGGTTCCGGAATCACCGGCTTGCCTTCACGTTTGCGCTTCAAGATCCACCAGATCAAGGCGGCGCCTCCTATCACGGCGAGCCCGATCAGAATCCAGAAAAGCGGTTTGTAGTATTTGTGAAAAAAGCCAAAGATCTGTTTGCTGTACATCGATCCCAGCCATGCAAGGGCCGTGTAGCGGATGGCGCGCGCCAGCCCCACGGCCATCAGGAATTTCCTGGGCGAATACTTGAGCGCTCCGGCCGCGAGCAGAAACGGCGAATAGGGTACCGGCG
>CAWGRA010000016.1:0-81959 GCA_963824835.1 Terriglobia bacterium
CCAGCTGAATGCCGTCCTCTCCACGCGTGACACCGCACGCGGACTCATCGCCAACATGTCAGACGTTCTGTTCAAGACCGGAAGCTTTGAGCTTTTGCCCGGAGCGCGTGAACGGCTGGCGAAAGTTTCCGGTATCGTGCTGGCGCATCCAGGATTGCATCTGGAAGTAGAAGGCCATACCGATGCCATCGGCAGTGACGAATACAACCAGCAGCTTTCTGAGAAGCGTGCTGATGCCGTCCGCAACTACCTTGTCCAGCAAGGAATCGCTGACAGCTCCATTGTTTCCCGTGGACTCGGTAAAACTGCGCCGGTCGCAAGCAATGACACGGCGGAAGGGCGTCAGCAAAACCGTCGCGTGGAACTGGTCCTCAGTGGCGACACCATCGGCACGAGCAAATAGCCACCATGCATGCGCCTGAATTGCCAAGATAAATGCTTTACAAGGGCACAGCTCTCGACTGTACCGTTAAAGCCTCTCATTAGTAGCTTGGGATTCGGAAAGGCAGCGTGGGTGTTCGCCGAAGCCAAACAGTTTCCCGTCTTGTCATCCTGAGCGAAGTCGGAGCGAACGCGACGACGAAGTCGAAGGATCCATGCATTTTGCATTTTTCTTTATAGCCAGAAAACGAACCACGATCCGCACCTAACAGCGCATGACTTCAATGATGCCAAAAACAAGCCAAACTATTTCCGAATTCGGTGGGAGAAGCCAATGAGAGTCGCGCAACAACATCTACAACACGGCCGGAGGAATATCGTCATTTCGCAGGATTTTTTCACCGAGTTCAGCAGGTCTTCGCGTGAATCGCCTGTGACAAAACAATCGCCATCTATGTCCGGACGGATTCTTCCCATTTGCAGAATGGGCGCTCGCGGGAAAAAATGGCGTACCGTAAGACCAATGGCTTTCTTCATTCTGGGTTCAACCGCGTCGGCCACCAATATGATGTCGAACGCTTCATCGTGACATGCCTGCTCCACATCTTTCAGGCTGACGGCGGGACTCACTTTGTAACCAGCACGCTCCAGCCAGTCTAAGCGCAGGCGAAGTGCGGCCTCAGTGGCTACTATCAACAGGAGCGAGGCAGGGATGGGATCCATCTCGGATTTTTTTCCTATTACCAAGGGAGTGTACTAATTCTAAATAGGTACGGCCATTGGTACATATTCTAAATTGCACCTGTCATTTATCAACCACTTACGTCTTGGCGGTGCACGCCTTTATTAAAGATTCCAATAATTTATTTAATGTAGCACGCCTGCGTCTCTAAGAATATGTCGTCGCGTAAGAGCCATCCCTGGCCGCCGGCCAGATGTTATTCATTCCAAGCCGTCGCTTCAGGTAAGCTACTGACTCAAGGTAAGGACCAAATCCCCTCATGGCCACTTCACCCACCGCATCCGCTTACACGCAGAAGACGATTCTTCAGCACAAGCCGTTTCGCACGCTCTGGCTGGCCCAGTTTGTCAGCATCTTTGGCGACTTCCTCGCCCTTTTCGGCGTTATCAGCCTGATCACCTTCAAGCTGCATGGCACCGCCGTGCAGGTCACGGCCGTAACCATCTCGTATGTGTTGCCGCTGGCCGTCATCAGTCCCATTGCCGGCGTGTTTGTGGACCACTGGAACGTAAAGCGCGTCATGATTGCCAGTGACGTCATTCGCGCCGTGCTCATCACCATGCTGGTCTTTGTCACTGACGTTGGCCAGATCTGCGTGATTTTCGCCATCCTCAGCACCTTATCCAGCTTTTTTGCTCCTGCGCAGTCCGTTACCACGCGCACCATTGTGCCCACAGACAGCCTGCTCGCCGCCAATACCATGATGATGCAGGCGTTTTACATCGTGCGACTGCTATCGCCATTCGCCGCCGGTACGCTGATCTGGGCGGTCGGCGAAAAAGCGTGTTTTTATCTCGATACAGCGAGCTTTCTGTTTTCCGCCTTCATGATCTCCAGCCTGACCATCATCAGGCCGCAGCGCCAGTCCAGTGAAAAGACACTCAATTCGCTGACCCAGGATTTTCTTGAAGGCAACCGCTTCATCTTCACCCACACCGGCCTGACTTTTGTTTTCGTGGCGATGGGCGTTGCCATGTTCGTGCTCAGCTCCTTCAGCCCGCTCATATCCATCTATATCCGTGATTCTCTGCATGCCGGCTCCTTCACCTTCGGCTTCATCAGCGCCATGGTGGGCATCGGACTCATCGCCGGCGCGCAGCTTGTTCCCAAACTCACCCAGCTCTCGCGCGTGCAGGTAGTGCTCGGCGGCCTGTTCGGGCTCGGCTTCTCCGCGGCACTGCTCGGCGCCATTCGCCTTACGGCGCTTGCTGCCGTCAGCACATTTGTCATGGGCTTTGCCATTTCCTTTGTGCTCATTCCGGCGCAAACCATGTCCCAGCAGGAAACTCCGCCACCGCTCATGGGACGCGTCAGCAGTACTTTCATGTCGCTCATCTCGCTGTCGCAGGTGCTCGGGCTGCTGCTCTCCGGTTACCTCGCCAAGATCATGGGCGTACGCGTGCTGTTCATGACCAGCGGCGGCGGTCTCATCCTGATTGCAGCCGCGGCGTACCTTGCCATGCGCGGCCGGACCATTCAGGGCAAATCCGCCGTCGCCTGATCCTCCGTCCCAAAGGATTGAACGCTCACTGCTGATTAGCTGACTGCTGAATGCCAATTGCTGAATGCCGGTTGCTGATTGTTGCTCTCGGCGATCTCCCGATTTTCAAATTACCCAATTACCCAATTACCCGATTTCCAATTTTCCCCAGGCCCGATCCCGTATTTCTCCGCGTCTCCGCGTCTCCGTGGTGAAGTTTTTGCTTTTCCGATCACCGGATCACCCGATCACCAGATCACAGGTTTTGCTTTTCAAATTACCCGATTACCCGATTACCCGATTTTCAATAGTCCGCAGGCCCGATCCCGTATTTCTCCGCGCCTCCGCGTCTCCGTGGTGAAGCTTTTGCTTTCCCGATCACCGGATCACCCGATCGCCAGATCACCCGATCACAGGTTTTGCTTTTCAAATTACCCGATTACCCGATCACCAGATTTTCAATTTTCCTCAGCCTACCCCACCCCCTTCATCCCAAGCTCTAAAGGACTTAGCTCACCGATCCCAATCTGCGTTCCTCCGCATTTATCTGCGGCAATAGGTTTTCCGGTTTTCTTCGCGCCTCCGTTGTGAGTTTTCGATCTTGAATCACCCGATGCCACAGCCTCCGCGTCTCCGTGGCAGGTGTTTCCCGCCTTCCCTTCGTGTTCCTTTGTGTCCTTTGTGGTTAGGCTCTTCTGATTTAGGCTTTTGCCTTGGCTGGTGCTTCTTCCTCCGGCATCTCCGTCACCACTTCCTTGTCTTCCTCATGGAGAAACGTCGTCTGTTTAGCATTGCTGGCTGCAATCTGGAGTGAGTAGAGCAGAAGCCCGGCTTTCTTTTCGCTGATCTCGTCATCAATCAGCGCCTTCTGCACCATCATGATCGAAAGTTGGATTGCGTTCGCGTCTTCCAGCGCCGGCAATGCCAGCTTTCTGGGCCGCGCTTGCAGCATCCGCTCATGGGCATAGCAATAGCTGTATCCCTTCATCCGCGGACACTCGCATACCGTCCCATCCACTCTTACCTTCTCGCAGCGTGGAGCCTCGTCCGCCCGCTCCAGGTTCTGCCGTAGCTTCAGGTAGAGATCATGCTCCTGCGCTTCCGCATCGCCCACCTTGCGGACCAGCGCCGGATGGCTCTTCATATACCCCGAGCACGCCTTGTAGGCCTCGCTCAGCTCCGCCACCAGCCGCGCCGCCTCGTCTTGCTCCTGGTGCTCAGCCGCTATTTCCGCGTCTATCTGCTTTGCCCTCTGTTCGTTGTATTGTTCCTGGTTCAGCCGGGTTCCATCCGGCATCTCGAAGTAATAAGTCACCTGCGGCCTTCACTTTTCTCAGCCCGGAGAATTGTTGAAGTTTGGTTTGCCTGGTTTGCTTAATTGCTTGGTTGTGTCCTGTGGTTAAGCTTTCTGGGTTGCCCGATCACCCGATCACCCGATCACCCGATCACCCGATACACCCTTTCCTCGGTGTTCCTCTGTGTCCTCTGTGGTAAAGCTTGGCAGATTCGCAGCGAAACGCAAGTAATCTTTAGTTTAAGAAGGTGGGGACCCCCGGCTCTATCTCCGGGTTTTAGAAAATCCTTAACATCCTCGCGGATCGTGCTAAGAGCTGTAAAGCTCCTAGCCAGCCCGAAGGGCGAAATTATTGAGCCCAGCGCGTCAGCGCTGGGAAAAAGGGAGACTGTAAAGCTCCTAGCCAGCCCGAAGGGCAAATTATTGAGCCCAGCGCGTCAGGGAAAACGGGAGACTGTAAAGCTCCTAGCCAGCCCGAAGGGCGAAATTATTGAGCCCAGCGCGTCAGCGCTGGGAAAACGGGAGAAAATCGAATTGAGCCCCGCTTCAGCGGGGCGGCATTACCATCCCATGTTTCCGAAGCAGGGCGTTGTATTCCTGGTCAAACGTCAAACCACGTTCGACTATGCCGATAGTTGGGGTGGCTCGGGTTGCGTGACCGCCGCATCCACATTTGCGTTTCCAACCACCGTTACCAATGCGAAGACTCAGCGCAACAAGACCAGCTATTTCCCGTGTACCAGCCTCGGCCAAAGCACCAAAGATGAAAATGACATCGTTGCCGGCCGCAGCGGAACCACCAGCACGTATGACCAGATGAATCGTCCGTTGTGTACTCAGAAGTTGGACAACGGCGGGCAGATCCTCGCTAGGAGTTGTTGGAGCTATAATGACTCCGTTCTGCCGCTGAGCATCACGAAAACTGTTACGGGTGCTCCAAGTCCCGATGTTGTCTCCACAGTGATCATGGACGGATTTGGCCGCACAGCGCAGGCAATTCTGAATGATCCAGAAGGCAACGTCACTTCGGAAATCACCTATGATGCGTTGGGGCGGAAAGCCAGCGCAACCAACCCGCATCGTTCTGTTGTCGCCGCAACTGACGGGACCACTCAATATTCTTATGACACATTGGGACGAACCACTGACGTTATCAAGCAGGACGGAAACAAATCGCACACTGATTATGCCGGCAATGTCTCAACCGTGACCGATGAAACAGGGCGCCAGCGGCGCAGCCGTATGGACGGCGCGGGCCGCTTGGTTGAAGTGGACGAACCCGGAGATGCCTTCTCCGGTGCAGCCGCCAACGGATCAGTTAACATCAGCGGCTCCCTGGGAAGTGCACTCGCCGGCGGCAGTACCGGCCAACAAGCGATTGGGAGCATAACTATTGCCGGATCTGAGGCCTCACGGACGTACCCAGGTGACCGCTATTGCGCTGATTTCGCTGGCACACGCTGCGTTGATTGGGAATTCACGCAAGCCACAACCGTGTATGATTCCGGCACCATGACGGTGTATGTCAATGGTCAACCATTCACCTACACGTATGGCGGCAGCGATTCGGTGTCTACAATCGCAAACACGTTGGCATCCTCCATCAGAGCAAATTCACCTACCACGGATTACACCAGTGTGGTGGTCAACACCGGCGCGATCCCGCCGACAGCCAGTATCTCTCTGGTCGCAAAAACCACCGGTACGGCCGGCAATGGCGTTACTCTTGGAACCGGCGCGTCGTCTTACGACACGACTGATTTCACAGTTGCATCCTTCGCGCCCAGCGTATCGGGGGCAACCCTGACAGGTGGACTTGCGCCTGTGTCCCCGACCACTGTCTATGATGCGGGAACCGTCACACTTTCAGTTGGAGGCCTCACCGCGACAGCAAACTATGGAAACAGCGCGGGGCAGGACAACAGTGGCGCATCACTTGCTGCTGATCTCGTCGCGAAAATCAAGGCGCAATTGCCCACAAGCAATCCCGCATTCTCGCTCAGTGTGCCGCTTAACAGCACCACTATCTCCATTCAATTCAATGTGCTGGGGCCGCAATTTACGTCCATCACCTCAGCCACCACGCAAACGGGCAATTTCTCGCTTCCTTCCTTCTCTGCCGGCTGCACAATGTCCTCCAATCCTCAAGCATGCAATGTCTCTCTTGGCGGTAGCAGCCCTATCCCGTCCAGTCTGGCATCGCCGTATATAACGCTTTATTCCTATGACGCTCTCGGCAATTTGTTCTGTGTGGAGCAACACGGCAATGCCTCTGGCACCGGCTGTAGTTCGTCGCCTGCTTCGGACGCCACCAGCCCCTGGCGTGTGCGACGCTTTACCTATGACTCCTTATCGAGGTTGTTGACTGCAAAGAATCCTGAAAGCGGCACCACAACTTATCAATATGACAACGATGGCAATATGATTTCCAAGGTCGACGGCCGGGGAATCGGAGTTACTTTTGGGTACGAGCAGCTTCACCGGCTCACGATCAAGCAGTATTCTGACGGGTCCGCGCCTCGGGAGTACTACTATGATGTCACTCCGCCCCTTGCTTACAGCGCTCCTAATCACGGAGACTCCATCGGGCGGTTGACTCACGCTTCGAATGACGTAAATGCTGCCTATGATCCCGTGTATGATCCGCTGGGGCGCGTGACGGCCCAGGTATACTGCATTCCCAGTAACTGTGCCAACTTCAACACAACCGTGTCAGCCTCTTACGACGCCGCCGGCGCGATGACATCACTCACTTATCCCGACGGTCGCAAGGTAACCAGCACTTATAGCTCCGCGGGGCGCATGACTGGCGTGACACTTGCCAGCTTCTCTGGCAACTTAGTGAATGTGCCGTATTACACAGTTCCCCAGGGTACATCGCCAAGCAACTGGGGATACTGGCCCACCGGAGCCATGAACCGTGGCACATACGGCAACGGCGTGATTGAGACCACCGGATACAACAACCGCATGCAGGTGAGCTCAATCGCCGATGCAAAGGGCGCGACGACCCTCTTCAGCAAGACATACAGCTACGCCGATTCATCAGGCAATAACAACGGCAACATCCTGAGCATCGCTGACGCACTAAGCTCAACCCGGAACCAGACCTTCTCCTATGACTCCCTCAACCGGATAGCGACCGGATCGCAGGCAGATAATGCCTTCAACATCACCTATTCGTATGATGCGTGGGGAAACATGAAGGAGTCGGGAACATCGAATTTCCAGCCAGCATATGATCTATCCAACCGGATATCAATCGCCGCCAAATTGTAGCCCAGTGGCGCAGTATTGCTATGATGCTGCAGGTGACCTGCTGATCGACAACAAGGGCCACGCCTACACCTATGATGCGGAATCCAGAATCAAGTCCGTGGACGGTGCCGTGGCAACATACACGTATGGTCCTGATGGCGAACGTGTTCGCAAAGACGCGAATGGCGTTGCCACAGAGTACATTTATTTTCAAGGCAATGCGATTGCCGAAAAAAATCCCAGTACTGGCGCCTGGACTGACTACGTTTTCGGTTACGGCAAGCGCCTCGCCAAAGACACGTCCACGAACGGAAGCGGCGCGCAGTATTACCAGGACGATCAGTTGGGCTCGGCCCGAATCATGACGGATAGCGCTGGCACCGTAATATCCAATTGCACATTTAATCCGTTCGGGGAACAGGTGGGTTGCTCTCCTGATAATCCCTCCAACCATTACCGATTTACCGGCAAAGAGCGCGACCGGAAGACGGGCTCGATGATTTTGGCGCACGCTATTTCTCCAGCAGTATTGGGCAGGTGGATGACGCCGGATTGGAGCGCCCGGCCGGTGACCGTGCCCTATGCGGAATTTGGAGATCCACAGTCGTTAAACCTGTATTTGTATGTAAGGAATGATCCAGTGTCGGTAGCGGATGTTGACGGACATTTCGAAGACAATGCAGATCCGGACCATCCGATCAAGCCGCCTGATAATCCAACGCAGCAAGCGCAAAGCCAGGGGTGGTCTCTTTCCTGGCAGGTTAGTGCTTCTGCGAGTTTCCTAGGGCAGGAGTTGAAAGGGGTTGCCGATGCGACGATCACGCCAGTCGTAAGTGCTGTTGAACACCCGGTGGACACCGTGAAGGGGCTTGCGAACGCCGTTGCCCATCCGGTCCAGACAGCCCAGAATATTGCGAATAGCGGTGTGGGCACTGTTAAGGCCGCTGCGAGCGGCGATCCGAGAGCGATAGGCCAAGTAGTAGCGACCGTCGCCACTGTCGCATATGCGGCGGAAAATGTCAGGCCGCAGCTTTACGAAAACGCCGGAGGCGGCGGCGTTAACATTCTGAACACTCCCACCACAGGAAGCAGGATAGGACTGGACGTTCACGGCATACCCGAAGCCGGTGGGGCCGTTCGCCCGCACATCGACATCACGATTAAGAAGCCGGGCGTCCCGTCTGGGCCCGGCAGCAATCTCGTGAATATAAAACACTGGCCATGGTGAATGATGGAGCTAAATACCCAAAAGAAACTCGCGGCCCTGCTTCGAGGCGCTGCTACGCAAACGGTTGCCGAGAAAGACTTCTGGGCACAGTTTAAGAGGCTTGTTGATCCGGTTGCTGAACCTGTCGCAGGTCTTGCATACGAGTCTGCCACCCATTACTGGGGCAATTTCCACCAAAGAAACCTGTTTCTAATCCGGGTTAAGCCCGACCGCCATCAACTGCTGCAAGGACAGAACGAACTGAATTTGATAGCGGACGCTCTTGATGCCAACTGGCCGGTTTCTGAATTGGACCGCAAGCTAAAGGACATCTGATCCGAGGAGTAGAAAAGGGGTCAGCCTGAACTGCGGCATTTTTATCTGGGTGAAACCCCGGACCAAACGCAACGTTTTCTGAAGGGGAACAGACAGTTATCCCTTGTTTAAAGGCGTGGCGCTATTGCAACAATCGGGTACTCAGGCTTTGTATAGACTTTGAGCCGACATTGGCCTTTGAATCACCGAGTGGCAGAGGAGTACACCCATGGACACTTCTAATCTTCAACCAGTTCGTCAGATTCCAGGAGATGAGCAGAAGCAACCGACTCCCGGCATTGCGCTTTGTCTTTCCGGCGGCGGATACAGGGCCATGGTCTTCCATCTGGGATCATTGTGGCGTTTGAACGAAACCGGGCTGCTGAAAAAGATCAATCGAATTTCCAGTGTCTCAGGGGGATCAATTACCGCGGGGATGTTGGGGCTGCAATGGAAGAAGCTCAATTTTGATAATCAGGGCGTGGCCAGCAACCTGATTGATCTGGTAATCAATCCGGTGCTTGAACTTGCCAGCCACACAATTGATGTTTACTCCGTGGTGGAAGGCATTGTGAATCCTTTCAAGAGTGTGGCTGATGAAGTGGCGGACGCCTATCGCAATCATCTCTTCGGCCATGCAACTTTGCAGGACCTGCCTGCCGATAATGAAGGTCCACGTTTCGTCATCAACGCCACCAATGTACAGAGCAAGGTTCTGTGGCGGTTTAGCCGTCCGTTTATGGGTGATTATCGCGTAGGGCTGATCAGAAATCCCACGGTGCAGTTGGCGGTGGCGGTGGGTGCATCATCAGCATTCCCGCCGGTGTTATCGCCGGTGCAGTTGAAACTACAACCGCAGGATTTTGATCAGACGACTGCTGGTGATTTGCAGAAGCCACCATTCAACACGGACGTGGTACTTTGCGATGGCGGCGTGTATGACAACCTGGGACTGGAAACCGCGTGGAAGGAGTACCAGACGATTCTGGTTTCTGATGGTGGGGGCGCCACGCCTGACGACCCTGATCCGCATAAGGACTGGATGCAGCATGCCGTGCGCATTCTGGCGCTGATTGACAATCAGGTGGGCAGCCTGCGCAAGCGATGGCTGATTGGCTCGTTCCAAAGCCAGCAGCGAGCGGGCGCGTACTGGGGTATCCGCACCAACATTGCCGATTACAATCTGCCCAACGCCATGGATTGTCCTTTCGATAGCACCATGGAACTGGCCAGCACGCCCACCCGGTTGAAAGCAATGGGAACAATTCTGAAACAGAAGCTGGTGAACTGGGGGTACGCCGTATGTGACGCTGCGTTGCGCGCCCACGTTGATCCGACAATTCCCGCGCCTAAAACTTTTCCATATCCGGCAGCAGCTTTCACTGGCGACAAGACGAAAGCGGCGGCACAACCGTAAAACGCATTTGTGCGGCGCCGTTCTCAATTGGGAACGGCCTTACGCCGCGTGAGATGCTGTTGCCTGCCTGGAGGAACTCCTCCCGGAATCAGTCCTGAATCCGCAGCGAACCATGCTTCAGTTTTCTGCATCAAGACCTAAAGTTTACTCAGAAAGGGGATCACAATGAAAAAGAGAATTATTTGGACGGCCGCTTCCCTCGGCGCCATCGCTCTGCTTGCAATGCTGCCTGATTTAAAGCGCTACATCCGAATTTCCACCATGTGATCCCTGCCAGTCAGGGGTAGACACCAACGCGATGGAAAGCACTTCCGCAATCGCGAAAGCAAAAAGTTGGGCTGTTGGGGCCCCGTGGTCCAGTGCAATGTGGGCAAGCGTGGATGCAGGGATCAGCGGCTGCCCGAACCTTGGTGGCATTTGTATCGATTAACGCGAACGTAAGCCGTGCTGAACTGACATGCCAGATTCTACTCATCTCGTGTTCCGTGGAGACCAGCTTGCCGAGATGGTTGACGCTCTGACTTCGGTCAGACCAGCGCACCGATCTCAGCCGGAGCATCAAGCGGAAGCTCCATCACGCGAGAATGAAAGCGTTGCGGAAGCGGAAGCAATTCTCCGCGAGCTGGCTGACGCATTTTCCCATACTGGCAGTTCCAGCCCGGACGTAGACTCCTCATTTGCTCCAAAAACCGGCTTTTACAGAGAAGGCGATAAAGAAGAGCGTCGTCCAAACCTTGAAGCCAAATATCGCGCTCTCCTTGAGCAGATCCCGGCTGTTGTGTTCATGGCGTACCTGGACCGCGGAATTGGCGAGGCCTATGTCAGTCCGGAGATACAAAGCGCGCTCGGCTATTCCAGTAACGAATGGCTTGAGGATCCGGTGCGCTGGTATGAGCGCATCCATCCCGAGGACAAGCATCGCTGGAGCACGGAAGCCGCGAAGATGTTTCTCACCGGAAGGCCTCTACGTTCGGCTTATCGCATCCTGGCTCGTGATGGCAGAGTCGTCTGGTTTCAATGTGACGCGCGCATGATGCGCCGTGAGGATGGCCGTCCCTGGTTTATTCACGGAGTGGCTTTTGATATCTCTGATCTGAAGCACACTGAAAAACAACTCCAGGAAGAGCGCAACATGGCTTCAGCAATCCTGAATACAGTCGGTGCACTGGTGCTTGTGCTGGACAAGAGCGGTCAGATCATCCGATTCAATCGTGCTTGTGAGCAAACCACCGGCTATTTGTTCAGCGAAGTTTGCGGGCGTCCAATCTGGGAGTTCCTGCACTCGGCAGAGGAGATTAAGCATTTTGAAAGCATGTTCCACGAAATCCCCGGCATGAATGGTGTCCAAAGCACGGCGGACGTTTTGGAAAGGCAGTTTGAAAGCAACTGGATCACGCGCGATGGAGCGTGCCGCCTGATCGCCTGGTCCACCACCATGTTGCCGGCCACAGATGTTACACCCGCTTGCATCATCGCATCCGGCATCGATATCACGGAGAGAAAGCGCCTGGAGAAAACCATTCTGGATATCAGCGCGCGCGAGCAGCGGCGAATGGGCCAGGACCTGCATGACGGTCTGGGCCAGCATCTTACGGGAATCGCATTCATGGCCAAAGTGCAGCAACAGAAGCTGGCGGAGAAAAAACTGCCCGAAGCCGCTGACGCCGCTAAGGTCGTCCAGTTGGTCAATGATGCCATCTCGCGTACACGAGAGCTGGCAAAAGGGCTTGCTCCAGTTGTCTTTGATTCGCATGGATTGATGTCAGCATTGCAACTCCACGCCGCTGAAATCGAGGATCTGTTTGGAATTTCCTGCCAATTCCATTGCGATCCTCCCGTGCTCATCACAGATGGCAATGTGGCCACGCACCTCTACCATATCGCTCAGGAAGCAGTCACCAACGCAGTCAGGCACGGACGGGCCCGCGATATCCTCATCCGTCTGTCCGAAACGGATAATCGCGGCACGCTCCTGGTTCGCGATGATGGCCAGGGGTTGGTTGAGCCCCCCAATGACCACCCAGGCATGGGCCTTCAGATCATGAGATACAGGGCAGACATGATCCGCGGCAAACTGGAACTACGTAGTGAAAAAGCACACGGAACAAGCGTGACATGTAAGTTTCCCTTGAGAACCACAAGGTAGCAGGAGGCAATGTTGAATTCTCATTCCCCCGGCATGGCGCGTAATAGCAGAGTGTTTCTGGTGGATGATCACCCCATCGTGCGTCAGGGACTCGCCATGATGATTGACGCGGAAGATGATCTCCAGGTTTGTGGCCATGCCGAAGAAGCGCAGACCGCACTCCAGGCCATTGTGGAATGCAAGCCCGACATCCTCATTGTGGATATTTCTCTAAACGGCCCTGACGGGCTTGAACTCGTGAAGCACGTACGCACTGTTTTTGCCGAACTTCCCATCCTTGTTCTCTCCATGCATGACGAAGCTACGTACGCGGAGCGAGCCCTACGGGCCCGCGCCAACGGCTATATCATGAAACAGGAAGCCACGGAGAAAGTACTGATAGCCATACGCCGGATTCTCAACGGAGAAATCTACCTGAGTGAGCGCATGGCGAATAAGGTCCTGCAGCAGTACATGGGCGGATCGCCGGGCGGCCAATCGCGCATCAGAGACCTTTCTGATCGCGAACTTGAAGTCTTTCGCCTCATCGGAGATGGCCACGGTACCCGGCAGATAGCTGATGAGCTTCACCTCAGCGTGAAAACCGTGGAAACTTACCAGGCACATATCAAGGAGAAGCTTCTGCTGCGCACCGGCCGCGAACTGGTGCAGCAGGCAATCTTCTGGAAGATGTCCCAGGAGTAGCCGTAAGCACAGAACAGCGGCGATCCGTCTTCGTATGTCAATGAATGAATGTTGTCGCCCAGCAAAAAGAGAGCTGATGGATTCGACTTAGCAGGTAACTGCCTTACTCCTCGTAGCCCTCGCATCGGGCTTTGCCTGAATTTCGCAATCGTACTTCCCACGAGGGAACAATAAGGCCTATCCCTCTTGTTGACTCACGCACAGCTTTGTTGTGATGGGCTGGTCACTTTAATAGTGAGCTTGCCTGCATAGGAGACTCCGCTATGGCACCTGAAGTAGCACCCTACGGACGCAAAACTCAAAAAGCACCCGCGGTTTCAGAGATCCACATTGTTTGGATCACAGCAGGGTTGGGCTGCGATGGTGATTCGGTTTCCATAACAGCCGCCACACAACCCAGCATTGAAGATGTTCTTCTCGGTGCAATTCCCGGACTTCCCAAAGTGCACCTGCACAACCCGGTTCTCGCTTATGAAACCGGCGGCGATTTTATGAAGTTCTACTATGACGCCTGGAAGGGCAAGTTGGATCCCTTTGTCCTGGTGGTGGAAGGTTCTATTCCCAACGAAAAAATCAAGAAGGAGGGCTACTGGGCGGCGGTGGGGACAGACGATAAAACTGGCCAGCCTATCAAGACCACTGAATGGATTGATCGGCTCGCTCCAAAAGCCCTGGCTGTGATTGGTGCTGGTACCTGTGCAACCTACGGCGGCATTCATGCCATGGAAGGTAACCCAACGGGCTGTATGGGCCTGAATGATTATCTGGGCAAAAAATGGAAATCCAAGGCAGGCCTGCCCGTTGTGAATGTTCCCGGCTGCCCGGTTCAACCGGACAATTTCATGGAGACGGTACTGTACCTTCTGTATCAGGTCGCGGGGCTGGCGCCGATGATCCCGCTGGATGATCGAGGCCGTCCCACCTGGCTTTTTGGAGCCACGGTTCATGATGGATGTGATCGTGGCGCCTACTATGAGCAGGCTGATTTCGCCGAAGCTTACGGCTCCGAGAAATGCCTTGTGAAGCTGGGTTGCTGGGGTCCTGTTGTGAATTGCAACGTTCCCAAGCGGGGATGGATGGCCGGAATCGGCGGCTGTCCTAATGTGGGCGGCATTTGTATTGGCTGCACCATGCCCGGCTTCCCGGATAAATTCATGCCTTTCATGGACGCTCCTCCAGGGTCGAAGGTTTCCGGTGTCGGTATCGCGGCGTATGGCAAGACCGTACGCATGCTGCGCTCAATCACAAATTCAACGGTTAACAAGGAGCCCAAGTGGCGGCACCCAGGAAAGAATCTCAGCACTGGGTATCACCCCACCACGTTCTGACAGTTATCGAAATCTTAAGGAGCATCGCGATGGGCACATTTACTGCCACAGAGAGAGAAGTCCCCACACAGAAAAAACAACTGGTGGAAATGAACTGGGACCCGATTACCCGCATCGTGGGCAGCCTGGGCATCTTTACCAAAATCGATTTTGCCAATCGCCAGGTTGCGGAGTGCCACAGCACATCTTCAATCTTCCGTGGATACAGCATCTTCATGAAGGGCAAAGACCCCCGCGATGCGCACTTCATCACCAGCCGGATCTGCGGTATCTGTGGTGACAATCACGCCACCTGCGCTACCTACGCGCAGAACATGGCCTTCGGTATCCGCCCGCCTGACATGGCTGAATGGATCGTGAATCTTGGCGAAGCCGCCGAATACATGTTCGACCACAACATCTTTCAAGACAACCTGGTCGGCGTGGACTTCTGCGAGCAGATGGTGAAGGAAACTAATCCCAGCGTGTGGGCCAAAGCCCAGAAAACAGAAGCACCAGGTGCCAGACTGCACGGCTACAAGATGATTTCGGACATCATGACTGCGCTCAATCCCTTCACCGGCGAATTCTACCGGGAAGCGCTGCAAATGAGCCGGCTCACGCGTGAGATGTTCTGCCTGATGGAAGGTCGCCACGTTCACCCCTCCACGCTGTATCCCGGCGGAGTGGGAACGGTGCCAACCGTCCAACTCTTCACTGATTATCTAGTGCGCCTGATGAAATACGTTGAGTTCATGAAGAAGGTCGTGCCCCTCCATGACGACTTATTTAACTTCTTTTATGAAGCTCTTCCCGGCTATGAAAAGGTCGGCCAACGTCGTGTTCTCCTGGGATGTTGGGGATCATTCAACAACCCCAAAGTCTGCGATTACACCTACAAGAATATGAGCGAGTGGGGCCGGGCCATGTACGTTACCCCCGGAATCATAGTTGACGGGAAACAGGTAACCACTGATCTGGTTGATATCAATCTCAATATACGCATTCTCCTCGGCAGTTCCTATTATGACGATTGGCAGAACCAGGAAACCTTCGTTAAAACAGATCCCCTCGGCAACCCGGTTGACCAAAAACATCCCTGGAATCAAACCACCCTTCCCCGTCCGCAGAAGCGCGACTTTGATAATAAATACACGTGGGTCATGTCGCCGCGCTGGTATGACAAGCGGACCAAAGATCATCTGGCGATTGATACAGGTGGTGGACCAATTGCACGCCTTTGGTCAACCGCACTTGCTGGACTGGTGGATATCGGTTACGTGAAATCAACCGGTAACAGCGTAAAGATGTATCTGCCCAAAACCACTACCCTGCCTGAAGTTGAGTTCGAGTGGAAGATTCCCAAATGGAGCAATGCCATTGAGCGTGACCGCGCGCGCACTTATTTTCAGGTGTACGCCGCCTGCTGCGCTTTGCATTTTGTTGAGAAAGGCCTGGGCGAATTGCATGCGGGACGCACACGCACATGGACTGATTTCAAAGTGCCGGAAGAGGCGATTGGCTGCGGGTTCCACGAAGCCGTTCGTGGCGTGCTCTCACATCATGTGGTGATTCGCGAACGGAAAAATTGCCAATTATCATCCATATCCTCCCACGCCCTGGAACGCGAATCCGCGTGACATCTACGGCACGCCGGGTCCATACGAAGACGCGGTACAAAATACTCCCATTTTTGAGGAGAACGGACCAGACAAGTTCAAGGGCATTGATATCATGCGCGCGGTGCGGAGTTTTGACCCCTGCCTGCCCTGCGGTGTTCACATGTACCTGGGAGATGGCAAAACACTGGAAACGCACCATTCCCCGATGTTTGGCCTGCATTTCGAAAAATGAGATCGAGGGCATGGCGGTGAATTCATTCTGCTCCCCGCTGCCCTCTTCTAAATCCCGTTTCGGAAAAGGTGATGCTTGGCGGATGAAAAAGAATTTCGAGAACGAGATTCAGGAGATCGGCCGGCTGATCGCCGGACTGGATGGCATAGCTGACGAACAGGCTCGAACTTCAACCCGTGAGCTGGTTCAACGAATCATGGAACTGCACGGAGCAGGCATCGAGAGAATGATGGAAATCATTTTCTCGCAAGGCGCCGCGGGAGCCGAACTCATTGACCTGCTCGGAGCGGACCCCACCATCAGTAGTCTGCTGGTGTTGCACGGGCTCCATCCCGAACCCATGGAGGCACGCGTACAGCAGGCGATTGCCCAGATTGCCAAGAGCTGCGCAAGCAGGATGTTGAAGTCCAACTTCTCGGAATTGACGAAGGTAACGTCCGCATCCATGCCCGCACCAATGCACATGCTTGCGGATCAACGGCCCGCACAATTCGCGCCAGCATTGAAGAAGGGGTCTTTGCAGCCGCGCCCGAAGTCGCTTCGCTCACGATTGAAGGACTGGAGCCGAAGAGTGCCAGCGGCTTTGTGGGCCTAAACCAGTTGCTTGGCACGCCGGCTCCGCTGATGGAAAGCAAAGCCGGAGATTAAATGAGCGGCATGAGCGGGAACCCAATTCATCCCAACGCGACCAGTGATGAGACTTCGGCCAATCCGTTTGGCCTCTTGCGCCGGTTCGCTCGTAAGCACCGCACCGGGGAACGCTGTGAGCTATGTAGCGCTGATTTGCAGCATGAACATTCCCATCTCATCGAGCCATCCGCCCGTAAACTGCTATGCGCCTGCGATGCCTGTGCTTTGCTTTTTGACGGCAGGAGTGATGGCCGCTACAAGCGTGTTCCTCGCCGCGCTCAACTCCTGGAATCTTTTCACCTGACAGACGCCCAGTGGGATGGTTTGTTGATCCCCATCAACATGGCCTTTTTCTTTTCTTCCACTGTTGAGAGAACGAGTTATAGCTCTGTATCCCAGTCCCGCAGGCGCCGTCGGAGAGTCTGCTGTCACTGGAAGCATGGAATGAAATTGCTCTAAGATAATCCCGTGTTACAAACCATGCAATCCGATATCGAAGCATTCCTGGTCAATCGCATTGCCTATTCCAGAGACGCGGGCATGGCCGAGTATTTCATTGCTCCCATGGACCAGTGTTACAAGCTGGTAGGGCTCATACGGACCCACTGGAAGGGACTTTCAGGCGGAACGGAAGTCTGGCAGGAAATCGCGCATTTCTTTTCTGATCTCCGGCAGAACGCGGTCACCGTAAACGCCGACGCCATCAATAAGGGGCCGCATGCCTGAGCTGAACATTCAGGTCGAAAGCGCTTCCGTGGTCCCTTACGCCACCGCGCCGGCGCTGGCTTTCAAGCTCCGCGTCACGAATCAACCCGCTACCGAATTGATTCACACGATTGTCCTGCGATGCCAGATTCAGCTTGAAGTCACGCGTCGCACCTACACTCCTGAGGAAAAGAAGCGCATGCAGGACATTTTTGGTGAGCCCGAACGTTGGAGCCGCACCCTGCGAAACCTCCTCTGGACCCATGCCAGTGGCGTGGTACCGGAGTTTAGAGACACTACTCTGGTTGACCTTCACGTACCCTGCACCTTTGATTTCAATGTGGCAGCCACAAAATACTTCGCGGGCCTTGACGCCGGTGAAGTGCCTCTCATCTTTATGTTCAGTGGCACCGTGTTTTATGCCGAAGCTGATGGCTTGCTTCAGGTTTCGCCTATTTCGTGGCAGGTGGAAGCAAAGTTCAGGCTCCCGGTGAAGGTCTGGCGGGACATGATGGAGGCCTACTACCCAAACAGCGCGTGGCTCTGCTTGCGCCGTGACGTCTTTGATCGCCTGAATCAATACAAGACTGAGCATGGCATCCCCACCTGGGAAGCCCTGATTGAATCCTTGATTCCCGCCTCCGGGGTCTCACAATCAAATTTATCAGAGCCAAAGCTGCCGGAGCGAAAGGCGGTGAGCAAATGAATTTGGCCGCAGTGGAACAAATCGCCAAAGCCGTTCTCTATGAAGGTTATCTGCTATACCCATACCGGCGATCGTCGATCAAGAACCAGCAGCGCTGGAATTTTGGGGTGCTATATCCCGCCGCTTACGCTGAGGCCCAGAGCGGCGCTGACTCTTCCCTCTCCCAGACGGAATGCATCATTGCGGGTTCGGTAACTCCGGCGCTGGAATTGCGCGTGAGATTCCTTCAGTTTGTGGAAAGAACCATCGGCAAATTCGATCTCCCCATTGACGAAATCACCCCCGAGCATCAGCCTGTGCAGGTCAATCGTCTTGAAATTGATGGAAAGCTCTTCGATCCCTGGCAGGAAGCCGTGGAACGAGAGATCGTCTTGCCTCTCGTGTTTGGCGAAACGCTGACCTTCGAGCCTACACTGCACACCTTCACCTTTTCCGCAGGAAAAGAATTGGAGCCTATCCTTGATTCATTGGGCCGGATCGCCGGTGTAATCACTCGTGAACACGGCGAACTTCAAGTAGGGGTTGAAGTGTCGGCGCAACTCTTCTTGCCTGATGTTTTTCGTGTAACCATTCGCACGCACAATCTGACGCACTTTAACATGGAGACCGCAATCCATCTCGCGAAGCAGCTCTCGCCTCTTCTCTGCTGTCCGCACATGTGGTCCTGGGCGCGACCAGCGGCCATTTCGTCTCACTGCTCGAGCCGCCCGCCGATCTCCGGGATCTAGTCGCACAGTGCAGCAACGTGGGAACGTGGCCGGTGCTGGTCGGAGCTGCGGGAGAGCAGGACACGATCCTCTCTTCCCCCATCATCCTTTACGACTACCCTGAAATCGCGCCAGAGAGCGCCGGTGATCTCTTCGATGGAACGGAAATCGATGAAATCCTCTCCTTGCGAATCATGACCTTAACTGATGAGGAAAAGCTGGAAATGCGCCAATCCGATGACCGGGCGCGGCAAATACTGGAGAGGACTGAGGCACTGCCTCCCGAACAGTTCATGAAACTTCACGGCGTGGTCAGGTCCGTGCGCCCATTCAAAGAGGAGGCCTCATGAACGAATGGGAATGGCAACTGCTGGAAGACAAGAACCTGTTGGACCATGTCACCATCGCAGGAATTGATATCAAGGCTGGAGATCGCGTCCGGCTTAAGCCGCGCAAAGGCGGAGACATTATGGACCTTGCGCTTGCCGGGCAGATTGCCGTGATCGAAGCTCTTGAGCAGGATTATGAAGGCAAGCAGCATGTCTGCGTAGTGCTGGACGACGATCCGGGACGCGACCTCGGCCTGTTGCGCCAGCCCGGACATCGTTTCTTCTTCGATCCTGATGAGGTTGAGCCAATTCCGCAGATCTGATTGCGTAGCCAGCACAACAGGCCAAACCCAAGCCGCGCATTCTGGTAGCCGGAATTGGCAACATATTCCTGGGTGACGATGGCTTTGGTGTGGAAGTAGTCAAACGCCTTGCAGCGCGTGAACTGTCGTCAGAGGTTCGCGTAGTGGATTTCGGGATTCGCGGCTTCGATCTTGTTTACGCATTGCAGGATGGCTATGAGACCACCATCCTGGTTGACGCCTGCCCACAGGGACAGGTCCCGGGAACCATCTTCGTCCTCGAGCCTGAGCTGAGAGATGGCGCCAGTCAGCAACAGAGCAACGTTGTTGATACCCACGGCATGAACCCGGTGAACGTGATTCGTATGGCCCGGGCAATGAACGCCCCGCTCAATCGTGTCCTGGTAGTCGGCTGCGAACCGGAATCCCTCGGCGGTGAAGAGGGTCGTATGGGATTGAGCAAACCTGTGGAATCTGTTCTGGACGAAGCGGTACGAGTCATTGAAAACCTGCTGGCCCGCATCCTGAACAACACATGGCAGAAGCCACAGGGTCAGGTTGGAAAGCAGCAGGAACAATAATGGCATCTCATTTTAAGTAAGCGGAGCATTTATGTGCCTGGCAATACCGGGAAAAGTTCTTGAATTGATTCCGGGCAGCCCAAGCCTGGGGACAGTGGAAGTAGTTGGCGTGCGTCGCAAGGTGGATCTTGGGTTGCTTCAGGATGACATGCCTGAACCTGGCGACTGGGTGCTGATTCACGTTGGTTTCGCCATGTCCAAGATCAGCGAACAGGATGCGCTCGACCAGATGCGCATATTACAGATGCTCGGTGAAGCCGAGCAGGCCATGCAAGAGGTCTCTGGGTACGGACTCGAAGACCCGAGCGTTCATGACAAACCCAATTAGCCGCACGATCCGGGAGGGCGTACATGCGATTTGTGGATGAATTTCGCGATCCGGAAATCATCGCGAAGACGGCAGAAGAAGTTCGGCGGCTGGCCGATACCGGGAAGCATTACCGTTTATGGAAGTGTGCGGCGGCCATACCCATGCTATCTATCGCTTTG
The DNA here is from genome assembly GCA_963824835.1 of Terriglobia bacterium. Classification (GTDB taxonomy): domain Bacteria; phylum Acidobacteriota; class Terriglobia; order Terriglobales; family Acidobacteriaceae; genus Angelobacter. The sequence continues at coordinate 20,535 of CAWGRA010000016.1, forward strand.
GGCTGAAGGACGTATTGCCATCGAATATCGAACTGATTCACGGCCCGGGCTGCCCGGTTTGCGTGCTGCCCATGGGAAGAATTGACGATGGGCTCTCCATTGCCAAGATCGCAATGTGATCTTTGCCGCGTTCGGCGATATGATGCGCGTTCCCGGCACGCATGGCAGTCCTCTGGAGCACAAAGCCCGCGGCGCTGAAGTTCGCATCGTTTATTCGCCATCAGACGCTTTGAAGCTCGCCCGCAACAATCCGCACAAGCACGTCATGTTTTTCGCCATCGGCTTTGAGACCACAGCGCCTTCCACAGCGCTTACACTCATGCGCGCGAAGGCGGAAGGGCTGAAGAACTTCTCTGTTTTTTGTAACCATGTAACCATCATTCCCGCCATTCGCGCCATTCTGGATTCGCCGGACATGCGCCTTGACGCCTTCATTGGTCCCGGCCATGTTTCCACCGTCATCGGATGCCGCCCATATGAATGGATCGCAATGAATGAACGCAAACCGATTGTGGTATCCGGCTTTGAGCCATTGGACATGCTGCAATCCATTGTCATGATCCTGCGCCAGATGCGTGCAGGCGAAGCACGCGTTGAAAACCAGTACAAGCGCGTGGTGCCTTGGGAAGGCAATCGCGCTGCTTTGCGGGCGATGGCAGAAGTTTTTCAACTGCGACCTTATTTCGAGTGGCGCGGCCTTGGATTTATTTCGCAATCAGCATTGCGCATCCGGGACGAATACGCGCAGTGGGACGCCGAACGGCTTTTCCACGTGCCCGGAGTACGGGTAACAGATCCGCGGGCCGCCCAGTGCGGCGAAGTCTTGAAGGGTGTGCTCAAGCCGGCCCAGTGCAAACTGTTCGGCCGGGAGTGCACGCCTGAACATCCAATTGGCGCGTTAATGGTTTCTACCGAGGGCTCATGCGCAGCGTATCACAGCTACGAACATCGCAAAGACCTGCTGACGAACATTCAGACAGCAGCCTGAACGGCGAACACCTGGATGTCGGGAAAAAGGCCGCTGATCTTGCCCCACCCGTCGTGCGCTTTCGTGACAAGCAGATTGAGATGGCGCACGGCGCGGGCGGTAAAGCCAGCCGCAAACTGGTTGAGGGCTTGTTCGTTCCGCTGCTGGCCGGCGCAGTGCCGCAGTCGCTCTCGGATTCAGCCCACGTGCAGATCAACGGCGCTCCCATGGCGATCACCACTGACAGCTTTGTGGTCAAGCCAATCCAGTTTCCCGGCGGCTCTATCGGCGACCTCGCGGTGAATGGCACTATGAATGACCTTGCCGTCTCCGGTGCCATCGGCAGGGCTTTGGTAGCCACGTTCGTGTTGGAAGAAGGGTTGCCGACCAGCGTGCTTGAAGCAGAAATCCGGGCCATGGCTGACGCTGCGCGAAGGGCCGGCGTCTCCATAGTGGGTGGCGACACCAAAGTTGTGGAGCACGGCAAGGCTGACAAGATGTACATCAGCACCACCGGAGTGGGCGAACTCATGCCATGGTGTCCGCGTGGACGCAGCTTCGGTTCGCCCCGGCGACAAAGTCATTCTCTCCGGGCCAATCGGCAATCATGGCATCACAATTCTTCTGGCGCGCGGAGATCTCGACTTTGAAGCTGATTTGCGTTCGGACACGCGTTGTGTTCTGCCATTGGTGCAGGCTCTGGCCAAAGAAGCTGCTCCTGGAATCCGCTGGATGCGCGATCCAACACGCGGAGGCGTCGCTACCTCACTCAATGAGTTGGCTCGTGATTGCGGACTGGGCATCATTATTTTTGAAGAGCAGATCCCAATGGATGATGGTGTGCGCGGAGCGTGTGAATTGCTCGGGCTTGACCCGCTCCACATCGCCAATGAAGGCCAGTTTCTGGCCATCATCGCCCCTGAATATGCCGATGCGGCATCAACGCCTTGACCATGACCAGCGGCGGCGAGGGCGCTACCATCATCGGAGAGGTTCGCGAACATCCTGCTTCCGCCGTGCTGGTGACCACCGGCTACGGCGGAACTCGAATCATTGACATGCTCGTAGGCGACCCGTTACCTCGTATCTGTTAGTGGGCTCTAGATTATGCCAACCACCTCAAAAACCGCTCTGGCATCAACTATTGAAGAGAGACTGCTGGCCCGCAACCAGATCATTGAGCAGTATTTCTCGCGCGATGCCCTGCGCCTGGCCTCTGCCTGCCGTGAAATGTCTGAACGTTTCCTTAAAGGTGGCCGTTTGCTCGCCTTCGGTCGTGGTTCTTATGCCACTGACGCGCAACATGTCTCCGTTGAATTTGTGCACCCGGTCATCGTAGGCAAGCGCGCTCTTGCCCGCTCTCGATCTCTCGCTCAGGTTTCGGCCCTGGCTGGAAGCCATTCTCCAACCGGAAGACATGGTGATGGGTTTGGCCCTCCTGCCGGCGACCACAGGTGTGGGCGGCTCTGGCATCCGCTCAGATGCGCAATGCAATGACGTTCGCTCTGCCCGGTGGTCAAGGATCTTTTGCCTGGAATCACCTACGCACGATCCATTCATCCATCAGGAGTTGATTGAAATTCTCTACCACACCTTGTGGGAAACCGTGCACGTCTTCTTCGAACATCGCGAACTGGGACATGACGTGGGCGAATCGGCTTTCTCTACCCTATCTCGGACAGCAGAAACAGGAAACCGAGGACGTGGTCAGCCAGGTTGCCGCCTCCATCCAGATGAAGGTGCGTGATGATTCCGAATTGCGGGAACGCATGGCCCGGGAGCAGTCCGAGCAAATTGCCCACGCTGCGCAAGCCATTCACGAACGGCTCCAGCGCGGCGGCAAACTCATCATCTTCGGCAATGGCGGATCAGCCACTGACGCCAATGACTGGGCACTGGACTGCGTTGATCCGCCTGCCGGTTATCGTCAAGTAGCTGCCGTCTCGCTGGCTAATGGAGCCAGCCAACATCACCGCCGTGGCCAATGACATCGGGACTGAGGCCATCTTCCTTCGCCAGCTGATAGCCCAGGCTCGCCCGAATGATGTCGTGATCGGCATTTCCACCAGCGGCGGTTCGCGCAACATCATCATGGCCTTGGAGGAGGCCCGCAAACAGAAGCTGCTCACCGTCGCTCTGCTTGGTTATGACGGTGGCGAGAGTACTGCGCCGTGGCCTGGCCGACTATCCCCATCGTTGTGCATTGTGACTACATCCCTCGCATTCAGGAAGTACAGGCGTCCGTTTACCACGTAATGCGGGAAATGTTTGAGGTACTCGGCCATGGCTAAGCTGGAGCTGTACGGTACAGAGCGGTGCCCGCACACGCAGGACATGCGTGACTGGCTGGAATTCAACCGCAGGGGAATTTGTGGAGTATGACGTGGAAGCCGACCCCCAGGCCCGCCAGCGCATGCGAGAGATAGACAGCAGTCTTCGTAAAGTTCCGGTGCTGGTGGAAGATGGCAAGGTGCTGCAGGTCGGATGGCAGGGCCATGGTTGTTCAATCGACTAAGCCCTATTGAACAATCACCGATAAAATGATGCCCCATCGAATGACGCAATCTCGAGTTACCGCCCCCGCTGAAATGTCTTCGATCAGCGCCTGCTCAATTCGCGTCCGTGGTGTTGTGCAGGGCGTAGGCTTCCGTCCGTTTGTTTATCGCCTTGCAAGCGCCAACGCGCTCGCCGGCTGGGTACTCAATGGCGATCAAGGCGTGGAGATTCATCTGGAAGGCAGCCAACAAAGCTTGCGGGACTTCATCAATGATCTGAAAGCAGCCCGCCGCAAGCCGCGCAGATCGCTGCGATTGAGGTTGTAGAAGAGCAACCAGAAGGACTGAACGATTTCACCATCCGTGAAAGTGTTCGTCTTGATCGGCCTACTGTCCGCATCTCACCCGATCTTCCCGTTTGCGCCGACTGCCTCGCCGAGCTCTTCGATCCCACAGACCCGCGCTACCTTTATCCATACATCAATTGCACCAACTGCGGACCACGCTACACCATCATCCGTGAACTTCCCTATGATCGGCCAAACACCACGATGAAAGACTGGCCGCTGGATCGTCACGAGCAATGCGGGATTGAGTATCACAACCCAGCCAACCGGCGCTTCCATGCTCAGCCTGTGGCCTGCGCGGCGTGTGGGCCCACGTTCTACCTGCGCGAAGCCGGCGATAAACAAGCTCGACAAAATAGTGCCAGCTTAAACCACGCCATCGAGTCTGCCGCTGCGCGCCTGAAAATGGGAGAGATTCTCGCCATCAAGGGTCTGGGCGGATACCACCTGGCTTGTGATGCGCTGAATGCCGCCGCTGTGATGGCCCTGCGGGAGCGGAAGTATCGCAAGGAGAAACCGTTTGCTGTGATGGCCAGAAACCTGAAGGTGGCTCGCGGCCTGGTAGAGCTTTCCGCGGATGCCGAGTCATTGCTCACTTCAGCGGCGCGGCCCATTGTTCTGGCGGCGGCAAAAATCGAACTTCCCGGAGTGGCCCCGGATAATTCGGAATTGGGCGTCATGCTTCCCTACACTCCGCTCCAGCATCTCCTGTTTGCCGCGGGCGCGCCTGACATTCTGGTCATGACGAGCGCAAACCGCTCCAGCGAGCCAATCGCCTATGAAGATCAAGATGCATTCGAGCGTCTTAGCGGGATTGCTGACGCATTCCTGATCGGCGAACGTCCCATCGCACGCCGAGTAGATGACTCTGTTGCGCGCCTAGGCGCTTTCGGTCCAGTCATTCTGCGTCGTGGTCGCGGCTATGCGCCAGGCGCGGTGGCCACGTTACCGGCCCAACAGCCGATCCTGGCGATTGGCGCCGATCTCAAGAACACGGTCACTCTGGTAGTGAATGGACAGGCATTTGTCAGCCAGCACATCGGGGATCTTGACCACTATCAGGCTCACCGCGCATTTACCGAAGTGATTCATGACCTGATCGCAATGTATGACGTAAGCTGGGATGACCTGATCGTAGTTCATGACTCGCATCCCCAATACCTTTCCACTGCGTACGCGCTGTCACTTCCAGCCACGCGCCGCATCAGCGTACAACATCATCGCGCTCATCTCGCTTCCGTGCTCGCGGAGCAAGGCGCATGGGACCAGCAGGTACTTGGCGTGAGCTTTGATGGGACCGGCTATGGTGATGACGGCACAATCTGGGGCGGCGAGCTTTTCGCCGGCAGTGTGAAGCATGGATTCACTCGCGTGGCGCATCTCCGCCAGGCCGCACTTCCCGGCGGCGACGCCGCAGCCCACTACCCGGTACAGGCCGCGGCAGGATTTCTCGCCCAGATCCCTAATCTTCCGGATATGCAAGCTGCGCCTTTTAGTTTCGGCAAACGTTATATCGTCGCCCGGCAACTGGTAAACAAAAACGTACGCAGCTTCGCCACCACTTCCATGGGCAGATTGTTTGACGCGGCGGCAGCGCTGCTGGGATTCACGGTGCAAGTAACATTCGAAGGTCAGGCGGCAATCTGGCTGGAACAGATTGCCCTCAAAGCTCACAATGAAGACTCTTATCCATTCCCCCTTGTTGGCGACGAACTGGATTTTCGTCCCCTGCTCGGCTCTGTGCTTCAGGATCGGCTGCGCCAGCGTGATCCTGGCGAGATCGCACGAGCGTTCCATCGCGGCATCGCCTGTGGACTAAGCAATGCCCTTACGTCGCTGGCTCAGTCTCGGGATCTCAATACTATCGTGCTTTCTGGCGGAGTTTTCCAGAATGACCTTTTATTGGAAGCCCTCAAAGCTCTATTTACGGGCGGGCCGATGACGATTTGGACCAACCATGCTGTCCCTCCCAATGACGGTGGCATTAGTCTGGGGCAGGCCGCCATCGCCGCATTCCAAACAAACAACGAATTGCCCGGGAGCAAATTGAGGAGCCTGCGCAATGCATGAGCTCTCAATCGCAATGAGCATTGTTGAGATGGCCGAAGAAGAAGCTGGCGCTCGCAATGCCCGCGTCAATGCCGTTTACCTGAAGCTCGGACCATTGTCAGGAGTCGTTAAGGATGCACTCCTCTCCTCCTACGCCATTGCCTGCGACGGAACCGTTTTGCAGGGATCGCGCCTCATCATTGAAGATGTGCCGGTTGAAGTTTTTTGTCCAGCTTGCAATCTGAATCGTATTCTGGCCTCTATGCAGTGGTTTGTCTGCCCTGAGTGCGGAACCACCACGCCCACTGTAGTTCATGGTAAGGAACTCGAAGTCACAGCGCTGGAGATCCAATGAGCGACGCCATACACAAAGCAGAGCCGCGTTTACTTGAAGTAAGAAAAAACGTTCTCAAACAGAATGACATCGTTGCCCGCGCGCTGCGAGAGCAGTTCCGCGGGCGTGGCATGTTCGTTGTCAGCCTGGTTTCGAGTCCAGGTACAGGCAAAACCACCTTCCTTGAAAGAACGCTCACTCTTCTCCAACCGCAGTTTCAGGTTGCCGCGCTGGTTGGCGACCTGGCCACGGACAATGATGCCGCCCGCCTCGCCCGCAGTGGCGCTCCGGTAAAACAAATTACCACCGGAACCTTGTGCCATCTGGAAGCGGCCATGGTGCAAAAAGCTCTCGAGGGATGGGGGCCGGGCAACCTCGATTTTCTCTTTATTGAAAACGTAGGCAATCTTGTTTGCCCGTCTTCTTACGATTTAGGAGAAAATCTGCGCGTCGTGCTGCTGTCAGTCACTGAAGGCGAGGACAAGCCCCTGAAATATCCCACAATCTTCAATAGCGCAGATATTGCCGTGCTCACCAAGATGGATCTCGCCGATGCCGTGGAATTTAATGAAGAGGCTGCCATGGCAAACATCCAGGCAGTCCGCCCTGGCATGCAGGTATTTAAAACGTCAGCCAAAACCGGCTTTGGGATCCATGGCTTTCTGCATTTCCTGACGCAGCAACGATCACTGCAACCAGGGCTCGCCGAAGTACGCAAAACTTAAACCTCGCGGAAAGAAGCTGACAGAAGAGACGATGAGTATTTGCAAGCGATGCTTCCTCGCCCAATAGCGCCGGCCATTACTTTACTGGCTTTGAAGCGGCGCCACCCGGTGAATGCTTTTCGGTGATCTGGTTGCGCAGGTCCCATAGATCACGGTAGAAAGCATGTTGCATCCGTTGTTGCAGCACTTCCACGGGTGTGCCCATTGTGCCAATCACGCCACCCCCAATAATCCTCTGTGCGAGCTTCAGATGGTGAAACCGGAATAATTGCATGCACTCGTCAAAATCGAACATGCGTTCCGCTACATCATGCAGGCCAAAGAACTCCTCATGTCGGCGATAGACTTCATCCACTGTAAGGCCTTGTCTGGCTAGTTGTTCCTGAAAAGCTTCTCCGATTCGCGGCCCGATGTGGAGCAAAGAAGTAAAGCCCGGTGAGTCCAACCCGCTCCCGTGTCCCAGGCCAGCGCGGATGACGTGGTAATCGTAAGGAGTGATTGTTTCCAGCACGCGGAGCATCGAGATCGGGTACTCAAGCATCAGGAGGGCGCGACGCATGAGCCGAGTGCAGTTCGGATAGTTTCCTTCCATCAGCGCCCCTCGTGCCCTCTCCAGTTCCCAACTCGCCCCTTTCATCAGCAACTCAGAGGCTTGGTGGATCACCTGAAATGTAAGCTCGTCAGGATGGGAAAGATTCTCCGTTGGGGTCTGCAGCGAAAGCAGCTCATCAGTGCGCAGGTATCTTTCGTAGTCGGTGGCGCCTTGGCCTTCAAGGATTGGTTTGTGAAATTCCTTCAACATCGCGCAATTCACTCCGTCAGTATTGCGGTTCCATCGGTGTTTAGCGGGAGCAGTGCTTGCGCCCAGCAAATCTCGTCTGCGCAAGCCGCACTCTCCAGGCATCCGCGTATATATATCCATGATACCAAGTTGAAAGGGAGGTAAACTTTCGGCTTGAGCGGACATAGACTGAGCGTTCGCGACGAGCACCACGGTACTTATGCGGTTTGACGTCGCAGGAAGCCGAGAACCATGGCGGCCAGGGCGATGATTACCATTGCCGACGCAAGCGCCGCTACATACCTGGACGCCGGACCATGGCTCCAGGTCTGCATCAATACTCCGAATGGGAAAAGGACTGAGCCAATCAGCAGCATCCACGCCAGAAGCGTTTTCAGCTTTTGAGAAAAAATGACGTGGTCGTAGCCGATGGCCACAACAATCAGCAGCATGGAAAGGCCCAGCCAGTGGCCGTGCACATCCACTTGGCGATCATATCTGTATTTCGCTTCACGATATTTCAGCAGCGAGTTTTCCGCAGCCGAAGAATCTTTTCCGGCTGCCGCCTGAAAGCTTGCCGTGAGCGACTGCCCGATCCCATCCAGTGCCTGATGTTCGGCAAATGCCGCGTACCATAGCCCATAACTCATCCCCAGAATGGCTAGAGCGAGTCCGCCGATTAGAAGGACCTGTTTCGCGCTCATGCTTGTCTTCCCTGCGCCATGGCATCAATGTTGCCCGTATATCGCACAATTCCGATCCACATCGCCAAAAGCGCCACGATTACCAGCAGTCCCCCAAGATCGGCGACGCCTCCCGCCAGCAGCCCTAATTTCATTTCCATTTGCACACAAACTGGAAGCAGTAATGATCCCAGCAGCAGTACGCCGGCCCAGCGGCGCTTCCATGCTTCCCTGAGTTGCACATACGGTTGAAAGAAAGCCAGCAACATGGCCAGCAGTCCGAACTCGATTGCGTGCGCATGCGCGGCAATACTCACCGCTTTGTCGCCCTGAAGCTGGCCGTAATCAGATAGGGCCTGATCGATCTGCGCATGATTGCGGGCAGCGGCGGCGGAGCTCATGCTCACGAGAATCTTGTAATCCGCATCTTCATGCCGATATAGATTCACCCCCGCGTAGTAGGCCCCTTGCAGAAAGCCGGCAAGAACAAGAAACAGTCCACCGGCAAGTAGCCATCGCGTAGGTGCGCTGTGATGGCTGAGAAGCTGGTCTTGCTGCGGCGAGTGTCGCGTCTGAAAATGCCGGACAATCCCCACACCAAAGCCCAGCGTGGCAGCAAGCACCATGAATCCGCCCAGGTCGGCAAAGATACTAGCCCAGCCAATCGCCTGCAAGGGGCTGTAGGCCAGGCCAACGTAGTGAATCAGAAAAACACCAAGTGGAAGCAGCACAGCGCCGAAAATAAACAACAACGCCAGCTTACGGCCGGATGCGGCAGAAACCCGAACCCACGGCTGTAGCAGCGCCAGCATTAGCGCCAGATAGCCAAAGGCAATCAGATGAACGTGTGTATCTACTTTGGTGCCGCGATTTTCAAGCGCCGCCCCGGTGTTTTGAAAATTTGCAGCGACCGCAGCAGTCTCACCGGCGGCAGCAGAATGAGCAGCGGCAGCCAAGGCCCGCTCCCACGTGGGCAGCATTCTGGTGCAGCACAAACACGGCAAAGATATCGCCAAAGATCATGCCCACAAGAATCATGCCAATGCCCGCCAGCGTGAGCAGGCGTCGCGTACTCATCAGCGCAAAACCCGTCTCCCCGAGTTTTGCAGCGGCGATCAGCGGTTCAGGTGTAGCCATTCCCAACTTCCTCAGCTTGCTTTCTTTAAGCTTGCTTGATTAATTTGAGCTTGCTTCATTAGCAATGAAATGTTTCCGCCGATCCAGCCATCGCAGCATCGAACTTGCGTTCTTTTCTTGAACCGGATGATAGAGTGTATGGTCGAATACTTTAGGTGTCAATGATCTCGGCAGCGATTGGCCGAAACATGCGTTTGCGATTCATGGGGCAAATTAGATAATGTCAAACGGCCGGGAAAAAATATCGTCCACCCAAAGAACTCGGGTTGAATCGAACGTCCCTGACTGCTCTTCAAACCCTGACTCACAAAGCGGGCATGTTGACACCTTTGTCCGTGAACACCTGCCGTCTCAGGACCTGTGGCCCGTAATGTCAACCCATGGTCTTCCCGAGCTTGAATATCCCATGCGCCTCAATGCTGCGGAGGAACTGCTCGATTCGCACGTCGCTCAGGGTCACGGCGCTAATCCGTGCCTGCGCACTGAACATTTCACATGGACATACCAGCAACTTCTGGATCATGCCAATCGCATGGCCAACCTGCTGGTGAAGTTGGGTCTGGCCCCGGGCGAGCGTGTTCTATTACGCGACGCGAATACTCCCATGTTGGCCGCAAGCTGGTTTGCCGTGCTCAAGGCCGGAGGCGTTGCGGTGACCACCATGATCCAGCTCCGCCATCACGAACTTACTGCAATCATCAGCAAAGCACGCACTAAGTATGCCATCTGCGCCCGGGAACACGCGGAAGACGTATACAAGGCACAAGGGTCGGCGCCGGTGCTTGAGAAAATCATCGTTTATGACAATCCCACTGGCCTGGAATTTCCGGCGTTGCTTGCGGATCAGTCCGCCGAGTTCACCAATCGTTCCACTTCGCAATCTGACCCGGCACTGATCGCCTTCAGCTCCGGTACCACCGGCGAGCCCAAGGCAACCGTGCATTTTCATCGCGACCTGCTGGCCGTATGTGACACATTTTCAAAACACGTGCTCAACCCCACGCCGCCGGACATATTCTGTGGCAGCCCGCCACTGGCTTTTACTTTTGGGTTGGGTGGCCTGCTGCTTTTTCCCATGCGGGTGGGCGCCTCCACATTGCTGCTGCCCAGGGTGAGCGCTGAAATCTTACTCCAAGCCATTGAGCGTCATGGGTGCACTACGTGCTTCACTGCACCCACTCTCTACCGCGGCATGGTTGAATTGGTTCCGCGCTTCAATTTGTCGTCCCTCACTAAATGTGTATCAGCCGGAGAACAACTGCCGCTTGAGGTCTTCGACTCGTGGCAAAAAGCAACTGGACTTCAAATCATTGACGGGATTGGTTCTACAGAAATGCTGCACATATTCATTTCTGCGGCCGGGAAAGATATACGGCCCGGCGCCACCGGCAAACCGGTACCCGGCTATGAAGCTGTTGTGCTCGATGAATCTGGCAAGCCCGTTCCCGCCAATACCGTCGGGCATCTGGCGGTCCGCGGACCAACAGGTTGCCGCTATCTGGACGCTCCTGACCAGCAGCGTAAATACGTGCAAAATGGCTGGAACATTACAGGTGATCTGTATCAGGTAGATGATGACGGCTATTTCTGGTATGAAGGACGTACCGACGACTTGATTGTGAGTGCGGGCTACAAGATTTCAGCGCTGGAGGTTGAATCCGTGCTCATGGCGCATCCCAAAATCAGCTTGTGCGCGGTTATTGGCGCTCCCCACCACGATCGCGGACAGATTGTGAAAGCCTTCGTGGTGCTCAAAACAGGCACCTCTGGAGATGATCTACTGCGGCGCGAACTCCAGGAGTACATGAAAGCACAACTCGCGCCGTATAAGTATCCGCGTGCAATTGAGTTTGTAAGCGAATTGCCTCATTCAGCCACTGGCAAGCTTCAGCGGTCCCGTTTGCGCGAGCAGGAACGTAATAAAGCACTGGATTCCGAGGCGAACGCCGATGGTCATTAACATTCTCGGGTGAGTACAAGACTTATTCCCTTGCGCGGGACAAGAGAGCCTAACATGGGTAGCGAGAATACCGCCCTTTAGTCCGGGACCACGGCCGTAACTTCAATCTCCACTTGTGCGTTGGCTTCAACTAATCCAGACACTTCCACCACGGACATCGCAGGATAATGGCTGCCGATGATTTCGCGATAGACCTTCCCCATCTCTTTTGCGGATGATATGTAAGCTTGCTTATCGAGCACATACCAGGTCATGCGTGCGATATGCTCAGGTCTGGCGTGTGCCTCTTTCAGAATGGCCACAATGTTCTGCAGAGCCTGGTGCACCTGCCCTACGAAATCATTGGACACGAATTTTCCTTCTGAATTCCAGCCGACAATGCCACTCAAGCATACCAATGTTCCCCTGGCGGCAATGCCATTTGCGTAGCCTTTGGGCCTTGGCCAATCCGGTGGTTGCAGCAGTTTCATTTTTCCTCAATCTCCCTGGGAAGCACATCAATTCAGCCGGAAATAACAAATGTCGAGATACCGCTGCGAAGTTCCCCGGGCAGCGCTATCGCCCGGCCTGAACTCCGGTCCGTCAACACCAGAACAACCTTGCCGCGCACGCGCTCGCTCTTGTCCGGTCCAGACAAAACAATGTCCGCATTGATCGAACTTGTTCCCATGCTGCGCACAAAAAGGTCCGCCGTCAGCACCTCGCCTAAGCGGCACGGCGCAATAAAGTCAGCCTCCAGATGGACCGTGGGCAGGCCCCAGCCTCTCTTAATCACAATTTCGTCAAAAGAGAATTTCAACCCGTCACGGCACCAGTCTTCCACCAGGTTGTTAAACATCTCCAGAAAGCGGGGATAAAAGACAATGCCGGCAGGGTCACAATCGGCAAAACGAACCAGGACCTCAGTTCGGAATGACGGCTTGTCGTGCGGGGAGCCTTGAATAGCGGTCCGGGATTCAGCCACGTTCACTTTCCTTATACTCTTTGATAATGCCTCGGGCGATTACCAGTTCTTGCACTTCCGTGGCCCCTTCATAGATTCGTAATGGACGAATCTCACGATAAAGCCGCTCCACCACTTGTCCGCTCACCACGCCCAGCGCGCCAAAAATCTGCACCGCTGAATCAATGGCCTGCTGCGCGATCTCAGTCGCTGTCATCTTGGCCATGGCTGCTTCCACCGTCACGGAGTGGCCCATATCTTTGCAGCCATGCTGCGCGATACGTGAGTAGGGCCGCGGAGTCAATGTCCGTTGCCATCCTCGCCAGTTTGGCTTGCGTCAACTGAAAATCCGCAAGGACCTGGCCGAACATTTTACGCGATGTTGCGCGCGCCAGCGCTTCTTGCAAAGCCCGTCTGGCAAAACCAAGCGCCGCGCCCGCAACTGACGAGCGAAAGATATCCAGCGTTGCCATGGCCATTTTGAAGCCCTGTCCGGAATTTCCCAGCCGTTGAACTGCCGGAATTCGGCAGTCTTTAAACGTAAGGTGTGCAAGCGGATGCGGGGCCATCACTTCGATGCGCTGCGGTGATGTCCAGGCCGGGTGTGTCGGCGTCCACCAGGAAAGCGGATATTCCTTTGGCGCCGGGTGCTTCACCTGTCCGTGCGAATACCAGGTAAAAATCGGCTATGCCTCCGTTGGAGATCCAGGTCTTCTCTCCATCGATGACATAGAAATCACCGTCTTTTCTGGCTGCACACTGGAGCGCGGCAACGTCAGAGCCGGCATCAGGTTCAGAAATGGCGAACGCCGCGATCGCCGAGCCTTCAGCAACCCGAGGAAGATAGCGGTGCCTTTGCTCCTGCGTACCGAAGATGGAGATAGCGCCTGACCCCAGTCCCTGCATGGCAAATGCAAAGTCGGCAAGGCCGGAGTGGCGAGCCAATGTCTCGCGAATGAGGCAGAGAGCACGCGTATCAATGGTGTTGTCGCTGCCTCCGTACGCCGTACCGCCGATAGCATATTTCAGCCAGCCACCATCGCCAAGCTGGCGCACCAGTTTACGGCAGGCATCATCCACCGCGCGCACGGAATGGTCAGAGGCTTCGTCAGAGAGTGTTTGACCAGCCCATTGCTCCAGTTCCGTTGCCAGCGCTTTGTGGCGAGGCTCCAGAAACGGCCAATCGAAATGGCTGCCGTAGCTCATCAATCTCCCTTGAATACAGGCTTTTGCTTGCCCACAAATGCCTCATAGGCGCGAGTGAAATCTTTGGTCGCCATGCAGATGGCCTGGGCTTGCGCTTCCGCTTCAATGGCTTCGTCCAGACCCATGTTCCATTCCTGATGCAGCATTTTCTTGGTCATGCCATGAGCAAAGGTTGGACCAGCGGCCAGTTCCGCACCCAGCGCCATGGCGGCAGGAAGTAGTTCTTCCGGTGCACACAAGCGGTTAAGAAAGCCCCATCGTTCTGCTTCATCTCCCGCCATGCTGCGGCCGGTATAAAGAAGTTCCGCGGCCCTGCCCTGCCCAATGAGCCTGGGCAGAATGGAGCACGCTCCCATGTCGCAACCGGCAAGTCCTACCCGGGTAAATAGAAACGCCGTCTTGCTGCGAGCGGTGCCAAGGCGCAAATCAGACGCCATGGCTAATATGGCTCCCGCGCCCGCACAAACACCATCAATGGCGGCGATAATCGGCTGCGGACAACCGCGCATGGCTTTCACCAGGTCGCCAGTCATGCGCGTGAACGCCAAAAGACCGGTCATGTCCAGCTTCGTGAGCGGACCGATAATCTCATGAACGTCGCCACCCGAACAAAAATTTTCTCCTGACCCGGTCAACACCACTGCCTTGATGTCCGTCGCCTGTGCCATCGCGCGAAACAGTTCGCGCAATTCGGCATACGAATCAAACGTCAGCGGATTCTTCCGCTCCGGCCGGTCCAGCGTGATGCAGGCCACGCCACTTTGGAATTTGTACTTGAAATGCCTGGCGGAGTAATTCGCCAGCGGACGGCCGGAAAAAGCTGGAAGGGTTGGGCTGGTCCCGTCGCTCATCGGACACCTCCGTTATTCAAACGCTGGTCCGGCCTATGACCTACAGCGACTGTGCCGTCGATGTGCATTTTTAGCTTCCACAACTCGTTGATCATGGTTTCTTTCTCGTCCCGGCTCAGCCCGCTCAACAACTCCACAATCCACTGCTCATGACGGGCGGCCATCTCGCGGAAACGCCTCAGACCGGTTGCTGTCAACGTAACGGTCATCGCTCTCCTGTCGCCGGGACACGGCGTGCGCTCCACCATGCCTTCACGTTCAAGCTGGTCAGTAATTCCTGTCACGTTCCCGCCGGAGACCATCAGCCGCTTGGAAAGTTCACTCATGCGCAGTCCGCCCGCATTGCGCTCCAATTGGGCCATCAAGTCAAAGCGCGGAAGAGTCGTGCTGAACTCACGACGCAGACGCAGGCGAATTTTGTTTTCAATGCGCACCGTGCAGGAAAGCATCCGCAACCACAAACGCAAAGCCTGATGGTCGCCCTTCTTGGCGCGTGTCTCCAGATCAAAAATCACGTTCTTGGAGTTGCCATTCGTGTTTTTGCGTGCGGTTGAAGTGCTTGCCATTCTTCCTCTCACATCACCTCACCGCCGGCAATCGCAATCGATTGGCCGGTGATGGAGGCGCTCCCCGGAAGGCATAGCCACAGTTACCGCGCTGGCCACTTCCTCCGGTTCAATCATGCGTTTCTGCGGATTGCGCGCGCTTAATTCCGCCCGCGCTTCCGTCCCAGAGCGCCCTGTTTTAGCCACAATGGCGTCAATGGTCCGCTGAAGCATCTCGGTCTCGGTGTAACCAGGACACACGGCGTTCACGGTAACTCCCTTCGTGGCGACCTCAAGTGCCAGGGAACGCGTAAGTCCGATCACAGCATGCTTGGCCGCACAATACGCGGTCACGTAGCTATAGCCAATAAGCCCTGCCGTGCTGGCCACGTTCACAATACGTCCCCAACCCGCTTCCAGCATGCCGGGCAGCGCTGCATGAATCGCATGGAACGTGCCATCTAAATTGACCCGCATCATGTTGTGCCATAGCGTCAGGTCGGTTTTCAGAAATGGCGCTGAACGCCCCTGGCCTGCGTTGTTCACCAGAATTTGGATTGGACCAAAGCGGGCGCGCGCCGAATCAAAGGCCTTGCCCACCGCCAGGGGATCGCAGACATCCGCCACGGCATAATAGAGATGACCGCCATCAGCCAGATCTACCGGAGGAGCAGCCCTACGACCGAGCATGGTGACGTTCACGCCATGAGCCACCAGCGCCTTGGTCACTGCCGCGCCAATTCCGCGCGCGCCGCCGGTGACAACTGCGTGTTTATCCGCCAACCCATTGAATGTCTGGTCGATTTCCATTCGTGGTTATACCTGCAACATCAATTGCGCGCGCGCCAGATTTCTCTCCAGTTGCTCTTTCCCGCTCAGATACTGCTTGGGCCAGGTGATATCAGTAAAGCCCTGCTTGGCAGCTTCATGCAAAGTCCACGCTGGATCAGCCAGGTGAGGCCTCGCGATCGCACACAAATCCGCCCTGCCTGCGGCGATGATCGTGTTCACGTGATCACCTTCAAAAATATTTCCGACCGCGATGGTTGGAATGCCGACCTCGTTGCGAATCTTGTCCGCAAAGGGCACCTGGAACATACGCCCATATACCGGCTTCTCCGCCTTGCTCACCTGCCCGGAGGAGCAATCGATCACATCAGCTCCCGCGTCCTTGAACATCCTCGCCACTTCCGCTGCGTCTTCAGGGGTAAGGCCGCCCGGCACCCAGTCATGCGCGGAGATGCGCACACTCATCGGGCGGTCTTGCGGCCACTCAGCCCGCATGGCGCAAAAAACTTCCAGCGGATAACGGCAGCGGTTTTCCAGCGAGCCGCCGAATTCGTCCCTCCGCTTATTCGTAAGTGGCGATATAAAACTGGACATCAGGTAACCGTGCGCGCAATGGAATTCCAGCCAGTCGAATCCGGCAGCTACGGCGAGGCGCGTGGCTGAAACAAAATCACCTTTAATCCGGCAAAGGTCCGCGCGTGTGGCTTCATGTGGGATTTGGGAGAGGTTCTCGATGTAAGGCAATGGCGAAGCTGAGACCAGGTCCCAGTTGCCGGTCTTGAGCGGCTGGTCAATCGCGTCCCATCCCGCGCGTGTGGAACCTTTGCGTCCCGCATGTCCAAGCTGGAAGGCGATTTTCGCATCCGTTTGCGTATGCACAAAATCCACCACGCGCTTCCATGCCTTCATCTGTTCGTCATTCCACATGCCAGGACAGCCGGGTGTGATGCGCGCATCCGGCGAAACGCAGGTCATCTCCGTCACCACCATGGCTGCGCCGCCCATCGCACGCGCCGCCAGATGGACAAGATGAAAATCATTAGGCACGCCGTTCTGCGCCATGTAAGTGGCCATGGGAGAACAGATCACCCGATTTTTCAGCGTAACGCCGCGGATTGAGATCGGCGTAAACATCGGCGGCAATGAACGGGTTACTCCGCTGCGTCCGGCAAACCACTTCTCCACCCGATCCACATAGGCGGAATCCCTCAGCTTCAAACTGGCATGGCCCACGCGCTGGCTGCCGGTAAGAAGACCGTAAGCAAACTGTTCCGGCTCCTGATGCACGTAACGCTCCACCTCTTCAAACCATTCCATGCGATTGCGTGCCGCGCTCTGCAATTTCAGCGCTTCAATCTCCCGCTCTTCCTGGTATCGCTGGAGCGCCTCTGGCACGTTGCCGGTATGTGTGGAGAGCACCCGCGCCAGCGCAATGGCATCTTCCATGGCCAGCTTGGTGCCTGATCCAATGCTGAAGTGCGCGGTGTGGGCTGCGTCTCCAATGAGCACAATGTTTTTGTGAAACCATTTTTCGCACAAGATGCGGTTGAACTTCAGCCAGATCGCGGATCCGCGTAGATGCTTGGCATTGGAGATCAGGGGATTGCCTTCCAGTCGCTCCGCGAAAAGCTTCTCGCAAAGTGCAATGGACTCTTCCTGCTCCATTTTGTCGATCCCCGCCGCCAGCCAGTTTCTCTCCGGCGTCTCAACAATGAACGTTGACCACTCATCATCGAAGCGATATGCATGCAGGTTAAACCAGCCCCACTCGGTTTCCTTGAAGTCGAAGGTGAACGCATCCAGTTTTCTGCGGCTGCCAAGCCAGACAAAGCGGTTTTTACGGGTCTGTATGTTGGGCTTGAAGATTTGCTCGTATTTCCTGCGTGTAACGGAAGATGCTCCATCAGAAGCAATCACCAGATCGAATTGAGCGGCGTAATCATCCGGATCGGCAACTTCGGTTTGGAATTTCAGCTTGACCCCGAGAGCAACCGCGCGTCGCTGGAGTACCTGCAACAGCTTGATACGCGCGATCCCGCAGAAACCGTGTCCGCCGGAGGTAATCTTGTCCCCCTTGAAAAAGACGTCAATATCATCCCAGTGGCGGAACGCCCGCGTGATCTCCCGATGCGTTTCTTCGTCAATGGTGCGGAAACCGTCCATGGTCTTATCAGAGAAAACAATCCCCCAGCCAAACGTGTCATTAGGGCGGTTGCGTTCAATCACGGTTATGTCCCATGAGGGATTCGCCTTCTTCACGAGGATGGAAAAATAAAGACCTGCGGGGCCTCCGCCTAGACACACGATCCTCATTGAACGCCTCCCGCAGGTCGATTGAGTTCGACGAGGGCGTTCTCAAGCTTTTTCCCAGTATCATCAGCCAGCGCCAGTTCCCGCAAAACTTTAGCCTTGCTGCTGGATTCTCCATGCGTCGCAGCCGGGGTAGCGCGTTCATCAGGCTTTCAAAGTTGCGCGTGCCCAGCAGGTATGTGTCTCCATATCCTTTGACCAGCCTGGCACACTCAGCCACTTCCAGCGCCAGCGCCGGATCGGACTTTCCTACGTTCTTCAATTCTTCCAGCCAGTCAGTGATTCTCTTTTGTTCCCGTTTAAACCGTAGAGTCCGAGGCCTAAATCCGCGCAGGCCGGC
Organism: Terriglobia bacterium; assembly: GCA_963824835.1. GTDB lineage: Bacteria > Acidobacteriota > Terriglobia > Terriglobales > Acidobacteriaceae > Angelobacter. Next base: position 38,997 of record CAWGRA010000016.1, read on the forward strand.
AAGCATGTAGAGTTGCAAAAATCCGCTGAGAGAAGTTGTTTGAAGAATTTTGCCCTTCCCCGCCAGACGATTGATAAGGCGAATGAACCATTGTGTACGGAGCATCCATGCGCCAAGGGCTGCCGGCATAATGTCAGCGATTTCTTCAACCTTGGGATAAAGAAATTCCTTGATCTGTAGAAGTTGGTTGCTGGCAACCCGCGCGTCCGCCTCCACACGTTCAAAGCGCGTTCGCCGCGTCTTTAGATCGGCCACGCGGATGGCGTCTTCATAGGACATCCATAACGCCAGATAGCGGGCTGCCTCCGAAAGCACATCGGAAGTGTCGACAGAATTTGATTGAATCAGGTCCCTGATTGGTTCCAGCCGATCGAGATACAGCGCAGCGTACCTGACGTCCTGGTAATCTGCCAGGCGCTCAATCCCTGCCTGCAAAATCCCATGGCAGGATTGCGGGAAACTGCTGGTGATGCGCGCCGCCAGACCAGCTAGCGCCGGTCCCGGTTTCGGCACCGTTTTACCGCCGAGTTCAATGCGCTTCTCTTGCGTGCCTGTGGCCGCAGCAAATCCAGCCGCAAACGCCTTTAAACTCGCAGCCACGGAAATTTCACTGCGCTCAATCGCTGACTCAAACTGCGTACGTGTAAAAGGCAGCGAACCCGAACCTGCCAGGGCGCCGAACAGTGTGGCGCTGATCACGCTGCGATTGGCTTCCGCCAGCTCGGCAAAATCGCGCTGAATAAAAATCCGCGCTGCTTCCGCGCCCGCCTTGAGAAACGTATCTGCATCCACCCGACCATCGCCCATAGCGATCTTTTCCGTCATGGAATAGACCCGGTTGGTGGACGCAATCAGGGTGGTGCGGTCCGGCGTAACCAGGCCGCGTGTAATCGCACGTCCCGCCTCCATCAGCTCTGAAGCAATCACTACGTCAACTTCGCCCGGAACCGGCATCAGCGCCAATACAGGATCTCTCCCGGCGAAAAGCGCAGCCTGTTCAGGAAACAATTCAACGTAATAGATGGTCGATCCAGTCCGCTGGGCCACGCCCGGAACAGAAGTGGCCTGGGCGAGGTAACCGGATTTCTCCGCCATATCGACAATCCAGTCAGCCAGTACGCCGCCGCCTTCGCCGCCCATGGCCAGAATGGCAATGTTGATCGACCGGGCCATAGTGCTCTCCGAGTTATCTTTTGCGGATTGTGGCGTCTCTATGTTCCCCATGCTGATTGTCAGTGAGTGATGCTCGCCAATCGGCGATCAATGCGGCTTTGCAAGAAGCTGATCACGGCATGTCTGATCCGCGCCTTCAGGCGGTCCCAGCCGCTGGGGTTGGAAATAATCTCAGCACGAAAAAATGAAGGGCATAACCGGGCGGCATGGGCCACTTCGCCACAGACGCCGCACCCGACGCAGCTATCCAGAACGGTCGCCACCGGGTCCTTGCGCAACAAGTCAGGATTAGGCTGGATCGTGAGCGATGGACACCCGGAGAGCCGTATGCAGGAATGGTCGCCCGTGCAGGTATCGGCATCCACACCAAAGCGCTCGCGCACCACTCGCTTCCCTTCTTCAATTTTCTTTTTGACCAACGGCTTCAGGCGGCGTTGTTCGTTCAGTGCGCATTCGCTCTGCGCCACAATCACCTTGGGACCTTTTTCCTTGGTGGTGAGCGCTTCTTTAAAAATGTCACGAACCGCGCCGACGTCGTATGTCCGCGTAATGGTTTTCACCCACTTCACGCCGACGCCACGCACGGCATCAGCAATGGAAAGCTTCGTGGTGCGAATGGGATTGCTGGCATTAGAAGATAGAATGTCCTGCCCGCCGGTGGCGGCAGTGTAACTGTTGTCCACAATCACCAGCACGCTGTCACTCTGGTTGAACACGGCGTTACCCACGCCGCTGGTCAATCCGTTGTGCCAGAAGCCTCCATCGCCCATAAAGCTGATGGTTCGTTTGCTGGTCTCCTCGGTATTGAATGCAGCGGCGCTTGCCCAGCCCAGGCCGTATCCCATGGTATGCGCGCCGATGTTGAACGGCGGCAGAATGGAAAACAGGTGGCAGCCAATATCAGAAGCAACATGATGTGGCCCAAGTTCGCGCTCCGCAAGTTTTAACCCGTAAAGATCGGGCGTTCAGGACAGCCGGTGCAGAACGATGGCGGCCGTGGCTGTACCTGGTTCTGCAATACCGGCAGCATGGCCAATGTGGGTGCGGCGGTTTGTACAACGCTGGGAAGTTTTTCCCTTTCGATCAGGTGCGGGGCATACGTCTCAAAAAATTTGAGAATGCCTTTGATGATGATGGCGGCAGTGTATTCGCCGGCCATGGCCAGCATGTCTTTGCCGTGGACTCGGGTGGGTATATCGACGCGGCGCAGGATGGAATGCAGATTCTGCTCGATGAAATCGGGCTGGCCTTCTTCAATCATCAGCACAGCTCGCTTGCCGGAGCAAAACTCCTTTACCTCTTCATCAATCAACGGATACGTAACGTTCAGTACATATAAAGGTATTCGGCTATGGCCGAAGGGATCCGCCAGGCTGAGAAGTTCCAGTGCCCGCACCACCGCGTTATACATGCCGCCTTGCAGAATGATGCCGAAATCCTGCTCTGCCATCGGCGAATATTTCATTCAGGCGATTTTCGCGAATCCACTTCTGCGCGGCGGGCCAGCGCTTCTCGATTTTCTCGTGTTCATGAAGAAAGCTTCCCGGGGGAAGGACCACGCGGCTGGCATCTCGAACTGGATTTTCCATAGCATCTTTAAGCGTGAATTTGGGGCGCACATTGTTCTTGGCGGTAAACCGTCCATGTACGTGGCAGGCACGAATGCGCAGTTCCAGCATGACAGGTGTGTTCGTCGCCTCAGAAAGAGCAAATCCCTGCTCCACAGCCTGAACAATGCAGGGCAGGTTCGGTCGGGGATCAAGCAGCCACATCTGCGATTTCATGGCGAACGCGTGCGACCGCTCCTGCATGATGCTGGAACCTTCGCCGTAATCTTCCCCCACAATGATGAGTGCGCCACCCTTGACCCCGCCTGATGCCAGGTTTGCCAGCGCGTCTGACGCAACGTTGGTCCCAACCGTAGATTTAAAAGTGACGGCTCCGCGCAGGGGATAATTAACTGATGCGGCCAGGGTGGCTGCGGCAGTAGCTTCCGAAGCGCTGTGCTCAAAATGGACGCCCAGCTCATCAGGATGTCATTGGCGTCAGTGAGCACGTCCATCAGGTGGGAAATGGGAGCGCCCTGATAGCCTGCAACGTAGGAAACACCTGATTGCAGGAGCGCTTTGGTGACGGCGAGAATGCCTTCGCCACGAAACTCCTGTCCTTCGCCCAGGTAGAGCTTCTGAACTTCCTTTTTAAAAAATCGCTCGGCCATTTTCGCCTCAATTGTTCCAGTTTCTTACTGCCCAATTGGAATTTTAAAGGAACCAGGCGCAACGCTCGGCTCACGTGGCCTCTGCCGGAGGACTGGCGAAATTCTAGGTCTAAATATTTTAGATGTCAAATATCTTGCCAATCTTGCACGCGAAGCATATATTTCTCGTCGCGCACAAGGAGAGATCATTATGCAACGTCGTTTTGTCATGAGTGCCGTTCTCACTTTATTGTTATGCCCAGCCTTGTTCAGCCAGAGCATCACTGCTTCGCTCCAGGGAAGGGTGTCTGACAAATCCGGCGCAGTCTTGCCCAGCGCCAGTGTTTCAGCCACCAATACTGATACCGGCCTCACACGGACCACTGTCTCCGATGACGCCGGCGAATACAAAATTGCCCAGCTCCCCGTCGGCAATTACAAGGTGGAAGTAAAGTCGGGAAGCTTCCAGCCTCAATCCCGCACAATTGGTCTGACCATTGGTGAAAGTGCCACCGTGGACTTCTCTCTTGCTCCCGGGCAGGTGGAACAGCAGGTCACAGTAACCGGTGAAGCTGCTTTGATTGAGACCACCAGAACATCCACTGACACCGTGATTGAACAAGCGCAGATTCAGAACCTGCCGGTAAACGGCCGCCAGTTCATTGACTTCGCGCTGCTGGCGCCCGGCGTCACCATTGGTGACACAACTTCTGGAAGCACTGATGTGATCATCGAGCCGGTGACCAAGCTCTCCTTTGCCGGCCAGAATATTCATTACAACTTTATTGCCGTGGATGGCGCCGACAATATCTCTACGGCTTCCGGCGTCCAGAAAACCACGCCGTCAACTGACGCCGTGCGTGAATTTCGCGTCGTGAACAATACTTACAGCGTTGAAGCCGGACGCGCCGTCGGCGGCATTGTCAATATCATCACCAAGAGCGGAACCAATGATCTGCACGGTTCGATCTACGAATATCTCCGCAATGACGCTTTCGATGCCACTAGCGGACTTGCCGCCCCCGGCCTGAACAAGCTACGGCAAAATCAGTTTGGCTTCACTCTCGGCGGCCCCATCGAAAAAACCGTACCTTTTTCTTCGGCAACTATGAAGGGCAGCGCCGCAGTGAGAACCCGTATTACAATTCGGTCATCCTCAACAATCTGCACCCAGATCAATCAGTTCAAGGCTAATCTTGGCTTGCCCGCGGAACAACTGAACCAGAACCGTAAAAGCGATTACGATAATTTCCTGCTCAAGCTGGACCACTCATTCACCGAGCATCAGTACCTGTTTCTGCGCTACTTCTTCAATGATGGGCGCCTGACCAACGTTTCACCGCTGAATGACGGTTTTGATCTGCCGTCAGGCTTCAAGGACAACAATCTTCGCGACCAGTCCCTGGTGGGAAGCCTTTCGTCAAACTTCACGCCCCATCTGGTGAACGAATTGCGCGCGCAGTATGGTCACCGCACTTTCGACTTCCCCACGGTCACAACCCAGCCCCACCTGGAAGTACTGAACACGTTTACCGCTGGTGTGAACCGCGGCAATCCTGATTTCTACCAGGAAAAACGCACGGAGATTGTGGACAATGTAACCTGGCAGCATGGCAAGAACACTGTCGCCTTCGGCGGCGATTTCAGCCATGTCGATACGCTTGAATCGTTTCCGCTGTTTTATCCGTTCGAAGCCGACTTTGGCTGCCTGCTCGCCATACAGTGTCCTTTCAGCCTTGCAGGCCGGCGCGCCTCAGGTACTTTTCTTCGAACGATTCAAAGCGCCTAATTTTACCGAACCCACTTTTGATACTTCAGTATTCCAGGGACAGAGAATCTCCAGTGCCGTCCGCAATCAGGCCGAAGGTGATACTCCGCACAACTATGGCGGACTCTATCGCGCAGGACACTTGGCAGGTGAAAAGCAATTTGAGCGTGAACGCCGGTCTTCGCTACCAATATGAAACGTTCCCTTCCAACGTACTGGATGGCGACAAGAAGCAATTCGATCCGCGAGCGGGCTTCGCCTACAACCTGGGCGGCAAGTACAACATGGTGATTCGCGGCGGTGGCGGACTGTTCCATGGAATCATCCCCATGCCGCTGTCTTGCGTGTCAGGCGCCTTCCTGCGGCGGGACCACCGGAACATTCCCCGGCCGCCCGAATGAAAACAATCTGAATGCCAATACGCGTCTGTTTGCTTTTGCCAGCGCGCCTAACATTACGCAGATCGCGCTGACCAGCATGATGGGAGGAACCTATCCTGATGCGTCTCCGCTGGGCTTTTGCCCTGGCGGCACCGTGGCCGGTTGCGGCTTCTTTGGCGATTCCGTGATTGCGCGGTTCGACAAGAACCACAAATCGCCCTACGGAATCCAGACCAGCCTGGGACATTGAATTTCAACCGACCAAAGACTCCGCGCTCGATATCAGTTTCCTGCGATCCAAAGGCGTTCACCTGGGCAGCTTCTTCAACGTGAACCAGCCTGATCCCAGCGGCCAGGTCACTGTCCACAACTCGAGCGGACAAACCGGCACGAAGAACACGTACTTTGCCGCGCCCGGTGTTCCTGGTTCGCGCAGCGCCGGTCCTGGATTCCCCACTCTTTACGCGGTTTATTTTGAAGCGGACTCACGCTGGAACTCGTCATGGAATGGTCTGCTGGTCAATTTCAACAAGCGCATGAGCAATCATTTCAGCACCGGCGTGAGCTACACGTGGTCGAAGGGTATTGATGATGGCCCGAATCCCAGCTTTGTGCTGATTCCGCAGGACAGCGAAAACCTTAGGGCGGAACGTGCGCATTTCCTCTGACAGCGTGGGCCAGCGCTTTGTGCTTAACGGCACCTGGACGGCCCGAACAACCGCAACGCCTTCATCAACAACTTCCAGCTCAGCACCATTGTTACGCTGGAATCTCCCAATTACTTCACCAAATTTGCCGGCTTTGACGCGAACGGCGACATCTTCGGCAATAACGATCGCGTGGGTATTGAGGGACGTAACACCTTCCGTGGCGATACTTATCAAACCGTGGATATGAGGATTTCACGCACGTTCAAAGCCTCGGAACGCCTGAACCTGGAAGCCATGGCTGAGGCATTTAATCTTTTGAATACCGTCAACGTCAGGTTCTTCAACACGGTCTATAACGCGGCTGACTTCTGCAACTTTAACCCGACCGCTCAAGGCTGCTCCGCAACGCAACGATTCCTGGAGGGCTCGCCCAACCAGAACTATGGAACGCCCAGGGCGCTGTATAACCCCAGACAGGTCCAGTTTGCATTGCGCGCGACCTTCTAGGGTATAAAAAGCTCATGGCAAACGTTCTTGCAGAACTGGTTTCGCAACTTAATAATGGCGCTTTGCGGGTGGTGGATCTCACCCAGCCGCTTAGCGCCGAAACGCCCATTGCTGCCGTTGCCGCCGCAGTGGCCCAACACGCCGCAGTTTCGTTTGTGGGAAATTTCCAAATACGATGAACGCGGCCCCGCATGGTACTGGAACGGCTTTGAAACCGGCGAACATACGGGCACGCATTTTGACGCGCCCATTCACTGGGTAAGCGGCAAAGACCTGCCTGAAAACAGCGTTGACCAGATCAACCCGCAGAAATTCGTCGGGCCCGCCTGCGTAGTTGACGTCAGCGCCGAGGTGGCAAAAGATCCTGACTTCCTGCTCACCGTAGATCGCGTGAAGCAGTGGGAGCAGCAGCACGGCCAGATCCCCGCCGGTGCGTGGTTTTTGTTTCGGACGCACTGGTCAAAACGCACTGATCCCGAGCATTACATCAATCTTCAGAAAGACGGCCCGCACACGCCCGGCTTCGTCAAAGAATGTTCGGAGTTCCTGGCAAAAGAACGCAATGTTTTAGGCGTTGGAGTGGAGACCGTGGGCACAGATGCTGGACGCGCGGCAACCTTCGATCCTCCGTTCCCGAACCACTACATCATGCATGGCAGCGGCAAATTCGGATTGGCCGGGCTCTGCAACCTTGACCAGCTTCCACCTGTGGGCGCCGTGGTGATTGCAGCGCCACTCAAGATCGTGAACGGGTCAGGTAGTCCGCTCAGGGTCATCGCAATTACTCCCTGAAACAGGGCCGGGTATATTATTTGTGCCATGCCCCAGTTCCCCATAGACCATGTTCGCTCCGCGTTCCCTGCTTTGCAGGATGACTTTATCTTCTTTGATAATGCCGCGGGAGCGCAGTCACCACAAAGCGTATTGAATGCCGTGGCTCATCATCTTCTGCACCGAAACGTGCAAAGAGGCGGCCGCTACAGACAGTCACAGGAAGTGGACGCAGCGATTGCGCAGGCCCGCGCCAGCGTAGCCGAACTGGTTAACGCCCGCCATCCCGACGAAATTTCCTTCGGCATGAACGCCACTTCATTCATGCGGCTGGTCAGCATTGCCATTGGCCAGTCCCTCAAGGACCGCCGCGAAATCATCATCACGGATCTGGATCATGAAGCCAACATCGCCGTCTGGCTGGCCCTTGAACGCGAAGGCGCAAAGATCGTGTGGTGGCATTTCCGTGACGATGGCCGGCTTCATCCCGAAGATCTGGACAAGCTGCTTTCTACGCGCACGCGCATCGTAGCCTGCACGCTGGCTTCGAACGCGATTGGATCAGTCCTTAACATTTCCGAAGTTTCCCGGCGTGCACATGCCGCCGGTGCCGAGGTATTTGTTGATGCCGTGCATTATGGGCCGCACGGCCCCATTGACGTTCAGGCCTTTGATTGCGATTACCTGGTTTGCTCCGGCTACAAAATCTTTTCGCCTCATATGGGATTTCTCTGGGGACGCCTCGAAACCCTGAATGCTCTTCCCACCTTTCGCGAAGAGTTTGTGCCTGATACTTCTCCGGCCAAGCTGGAGATTGGCACCTATATTTATGAGAACGTCGCCGGCATGGATGCCGCCGTGCGCTATTTAGAAGACCTGGGACGTGTGATCAACCCGGCCGCAAAGTCACGGCGCGCTGCTCTGGTGGCTGGAACCGAGGCGGTTCGCGACTATGAAGCCCAGCTATCGTCTGCCATGCTCGATGTGCTGTCAAAGGCCGGCGCAACCGTCTATGGCGTGACAGCTAAAGATCAAATCTCACAGCGGACTCCAACGCTGTGCTTTAATCTTCCTGGCGTTTTACCCATGAAAGTCACCGAACAGCTCGCGAACCAGAACATCGGGGTTCGTGATGGCCACATGTATTCGCCGCGTCTGATGGAGCGATTAGGATTGACCCGGGAAAGCGGTGCAGTCAGAGCGTCGCTGGTGCATTACAACACATTGGAAGAAGTACAGAAGTTTGGCAGGGCCTTGGCAGCAATCGCCCGCTGAATATCAGATTTATAAGGAACCCATGCTGAGCGATAACCAAATACAGGCCATCCGTTCCCGCTTCAACATCTTCCAGCGCAAGATCTATCTCAATAGCTGTTCTCAGGGTGCGCTCTCTGATGCTGTACAGCACGGCATGGAAGACTACATCGCCAGTTGGCATGAGCAGGGGTCCCCATGGGAGACATGGGTGGAACAGTATGAGGCGGCGCGGGTCGCGTTTGCCGAATTCATCAACGCCGGCCCGGATGAGGTCGCCATCCTGACCAGCGCTTCGGCAGCCATCAACAGCGTTGCCAGCGCGCTAAGTTTTAAAAATCGCAGAAAAGTGGTGATGGGTGAGTTTGAGTTTCCCACCATGGGCCATGTCTGGCTGGCACAACGCGCCCGCGGCGCCGACGTGAGCTTTGTTCCTGCCGAAGGGAATCGCATCCCCGCCGCTAATTACGAAAAGATGATCGATCGCGAAACGCTCATCGTTCCCTTGACGCACGTTTGCTTCAAAAATGGTTTTCGCTCAGACGTCGGCGCAGTTACTCAGATTGCTCATCGCGCAGGAGCTCTGGTGATGCTCGATGATTACCAGGATTGCGGGACCCGCCCTGTTGACGTGAAGGCGATGGACCTGGATTTTTACGTGACTGGAACACTCAAGTATCTGCTTGGGCCGCCGGGTCTGGCGTTTATGTATGTGCGCAAAAATCTGATTCAATCGCTGGTGCCAACAATCACGGGATGGTTTGCCCAAACCAACCCCTTTGCCTTCGATCCGCAAAACCTTAACTTATCGCCCACCGCGCGCAGGTTTGAGTCTGGCTCGCCTTCCGTGCCCAACGTCTATGCGGCTGTGCCGGGGTTCCAGTTGCTTCAGGAAATCGGCATGGCAAACGTGGCAGACCACGTCAGGAGACTTACCCAGGAACTGTTACGCTCCGCGCGCGGCGCTCGATATTTGCGTTAAAACACCTGCCGATAGCGCCGGACCACTGGTGGTCCTGCAGGCGAACGATTCAACCTTACTGGTGCAAAAGCTCGCCGAAAACGGCATCGTGGCATCGAATCGGCATGACGGTCTCCGCATCTCCTTCCACGTTTACAACACCATGGACGATGTGAAAGCGGTAGTTGAGGTCCTCAAGACAAACATCAACCTTCTGGTGCGCGAAACCGCCAGAGTTGGCAGCCATGATTAAACCTCAATCTGAACCTTTAGCCGTGGCCGCCGTAGCTGAGAAAACCTCTCTACCGGAAGCTGACGGTCTCCATCGCCGGCTTAGCCAACGGCAGCTCACCATGATGGCCATCGGTGGCGCCATTGGGGTTGGATTATTCCTGGGCAGCAGCGTGACCATCCGATTGGCCGGACCCGCAGTCATCCTTTCTTATATCCTGGGCGCCGGCATTGCTCTCATCATGTCCTACGTGCTCACGGAGATGGCGGTGGTCCATCCCGTGGCTGGAGCGTTTGGCGTTTACGCGGAGAAGTATCTGAATCCGTGGGCAGGCTTTTCTGTTCGCGCCACCTATGGCGTTGCCCAGATCATCGCCATTGGCGCCGAAGTTACAGCCGCAGGCATTTACATTTCTTACTGGCTCCCGAATGTTCCGCAATGGATCTGGCTGGTACTGGTTTCATCGGCTCTGGTGGCGCTCAACTCCATGCAGGTGAACCGCCTGGGAGAGTTTGAATACTGGTTCGCCATGATCAAAGTGTCGGCCATCGTCGCTTTCATTATTGTTGGCATTGCTTTGATCTTCGGTGTCGGCTCGCGACACGCAATTGGGCTCGCCAACCTCACCCAGCACGGAGGGTTTTTCCCCGCAGGATGGAAAGGCGTATGGCTTTCGCTCACCATCACCGTCACCAGCTACATGGGCGTGGAGATCATTGCAGTAACAGCCGGCGAAGCTGAGCGTCCGGAAATTACCATTCCTCGCGCCATGCGCAATATAGTTTATCGGCTGATTGGTTTTTACATACTCGCCATCGCCATCATGGTCACCATGGTCCCCTGGAACCAGGGAGGCGGTACTCTTTCCGGCAGTCCCTTTGTGAGTGCTTTTGCCGCCGCACATATACCATATGCGGCTGCCATCATGAACTTTGTCGTCCTTACCGCCGCGCTTTCCAGCGTGAACACCAACCTTTATCTCGCCACGCGAATGCTTTTCTCTCTGGGCCGCGGAGGTTATGCCCCGGCATGGATGGGCAAGGTAAGCAGCAATGGTGTGCCGCATCGCGCGTTGTTGGCTTCAACCGCGGGAATCATCGCCGCAATCCTGCTGGCAATCTTTGCTCCCAAAAATGCTTTCCTCATGCTGTATGGCACTGCTGTGGCCGGAATGCTGTTTGTCTGGCTGGTGATTCTCAACACGCATCTTCGTTTTCGCCGCGCCATTTCCCGTGAGCGGTTGCTAAGCCTACCGATGCGTCTGCGGGCCCATCCATTCTTTACCGTGCTGGGTATCGTGCTGCTGCTGGCGATTTCAGTAACCACCTTCTTTGTGGACGGCCTGGAGTGGTCGGTGCCCGCGTTTTCAGTTTTCCTTGCGGGAATTTCCATCTTGTATCAGCGTTCGCGGCGGCACGGCCATATATAAAGGAGAGCACACCATGGCCGGCCCCACTCATGAGATCTACTCCTTGCTTCGTCCCAGATTTAAAGGCGACCTGCTGCGTCCGAGTGACATTGAATATGACCACGCGCGCGCCGTCTGGAACGGAATGTTTGCTCGCACTCCGGCGCTGATCGCTCGGTGCGCCAATGTTGCCGACGTGCAAAGCGCCGTCCGCGCCGCGGCTGAGACCGGAATCATTACCTCAGTACGGTGTGGCGGCCACAGCCTCGCCGGTTTCAGCACATGCGATGACGGCTTGGTCATCGACCTCTCGCCTATGCGTCACGTTGATGTGGATCCCCAGTCTCGGCGTGCGCGCTTTTCCGGCGGATGTCTGCTGGGCTCCGTTGATACTGCAACGCAGAAAGCTGGATTGGTTTTTCCTTCAGGTGTGGTTTCCCATACCGGAGCTGGCGGACTTGTTCTTGGCGGCGGCACAGGATGGCTGACTCGCCGATTCGGGTTATCCTGTGACAACGTGGAGGGCTTTACGCTGGTCACTGCGGATAGCTCAATTGTTCGCGCCACCGCTCTCGAAAATCCGGATCTGTTCTGGGCGCTACGCGGAGGCGGCGGCAACTTTGGCATAGTCACTGAATTTCAAGTAAAACTTCACCCTCTCACCTCTGTGATGCTCGGCGAAGGACTCACCCCCGAGCATGACATAGGTCCCCTGCTGGAATATTGGCGAGACTTTATGGCGGACGCGCCCTTTGACTTAAAGTGGAACATTAACCTCCGCCTTGCTCCAAATACGGGAACCGTGCCGCCTGAGCTGCGCGGGCGACCGGTTGCCAGCACATCTTTGTTATGGACTGGCGACCCTGAAGCCGGACGCCCTTACCTCAATCGCGCGCTCTCTTTGTGCAACCCAGGTTCTGTCCGCAGCAACCTGCTCCCGTTCCTCGATGTGCAGATGATGGCAGATTCTGACTTCCCGCATGGTCGCCGCTACTACACCAAATCGGGATACTTCAAGCATCTTGATCACAGCACCATTAACCTGCTAGTCCACGCTGCTGCCACAATTCCCTCTTCTGACACCATGATTGAGCTCGCCTATCTTGGCGGTGCGGCCGGTCAGGTCGCCGCCGATGAAACTGCTTTCGGCGACCGTAGTGCTCCCTTTGTTCTGACATTGCTTGCGGCCTGGGACCAACCTTCCGCTGACGCCGTCAACATCGCCTGGGCGCGTGGAGAGTTCAGCAAACTGCGTCCAGCCATGACGCCCGGAGTGTACGTGAACTTCATGAGCGGCGACGAGCAGGACCGTGTCCCCGAGGCCTATCAGAACCGTTGGGACCGCATGGTAGCAGTGAAATCACATTATGATCCCCACAACCTGTTTCGGCTGAACCAGAATATTCTTCCGCGAACTGCAACAGTGAAGGCGCCAGGTTAACAGGCACGCTCAGAAGTCGAGATCAATCACATCCGGCTTCCCTGCGCGCAATCGGCTTGCTCCAGAATTTCAAACGTTGGTTTGTGCGGAGATTACGTAAGGAGTAAGCCTGACCCAGAGGCATTCCTGACGGCGGCACAAGGCCCGAGCGTTACCCTCGGAATCGTGCCTGATATTTGAAGATACACAAATGGGTGTGGACGCCGGCCGCAGGCATGGTATTGGTGCGCGTTCCTTCTGGGTGGCAACCCTGATGGGCTGTCGCCCTTGAGCTTTTTCGCATCTCACCAACAGTATAGTCACGGTTCGACGTGGCGCGATTGAAGGGGAGAGCAAATGACGAACCCAGATCCTGCTGCAGATCCGGCCATTCTCGGCCATCCTGAAACTGAAGAATCTAACCCACCATCAACCCCGGCACTCGAAGAAAAAATACAAAAAGCGCTCGACAAGGCTCTTTATGCGAACGGAAACCCCACCGCTCAAAAAATCAGAAACTTTCTGAATGGTACATGGCTGGGGGAGCCCCTCCACGTTGCACTAACTGATGTGCCCATCGGCGCATGGACCGTTGCCATGGTATTTGATGCTTTAGATGTGACCCGCAATCGCGACGAGTTTGCTCTGGCCGCCGACACATCCATAGCAATCGGATTGGCCGGGGCTGCCGGGGCGGCTCTAACCGGCCTGGCTGACTGGTCTGATGTTGATCCGCCGGCGCGCCGAACAGGTTTGATTCATGCGCTTCTGAACATAAGTGCAACCGCTCTTTTCACTACCTCACTGATCCTGCGAAAAAGAAATGCGCGCGCCGGTGGCCGCATCGCGTCCGCCTTTGGCTATGCTCTCGTATCATACTCAGCCCATCTCGGTGGCAGTATGGTCTATGAGAACCGTGTAGGTGTTGACCGTACCTCTGGTCAAACTTTTCCGCAAGAATTTGTGCCGGTTTTGGCTGAATCACAATTGCCGGAGGACACCCCCAGGCGTGCCGATCACAATGGCGTGCCCATTCTGCTGGTCAAGCGTGGAGAACGCATCTTTGCCCTGGCTGAAACGTGCTCTCATTTCAGCGGGCCGCTTTCAGAAGGCAAGCTGGAGGGTGACAGTATTGTTTGTCCTTACCATGCCTCACGCTTTTCTCTTGAGGATGGCAGTGTGCTGAACGGACCGGCTGTGCATCCGCAGCCTTGCCTTGAAACCCGGGTTCGCAATGGCCAGATTGAAGTTCGCAAAGCGCCCGCCATGCGCTGAGTCATATAAGCTGTAAAAATGGTTGACCCGTCCTGTTACGGCTAGACGACTTCTCGAGATGCTGCCATCAGGCATTTTGCGCAGCAGATCTCAGCCAGCCTTCCATTTGGGTATGGTCCACCACGCCTGCCTGCTGCATCACGGGCTGGCCCTGGTAAAAAACCATGAAGTTTGGAATGCCGCGTACGTTGTAGCGGGAAGCCAACGCTGGATTGCGTTCAGTGTCCACTTTGATCACAATGGCTTCTCCACCCATGTCGGCCGCTGTACGCGCAACTTCAGGAGCTGCCATGCGGCAGGGGCCGCACCATGACGCCCAGAAATCTACCAGCACCGGTACACGAGCTTTTTCGATGATCTCTTGAACAGCACAGGGTCAGTCTCCAGCGGTTCAACAACGGGATCCAAAGAAGATTTGCAAACTCCGCATCGCCCGGTATCAGCCAGGTGCTCCGCAGGAACTCGGTTTGTTCGACCGCAGCTTTTGCAGGTACGAAGAACAGGCATCAGTAACCTCCGACCAAAATAAATGCGCACAACCCCCAACCTAGATGTCTCCAGTTGCATGGGGTTGCTGGTTTTCTAACAATGCTTGTCGCAAAATAACGGCCTTTATCCTGGCGCTCCGGATAATCGCCCTGGTTCACGATTACCTGCTCTACCGGGATTGTCTGCTTCCTTAGAATAGGATCGGGCACGTATTGCGCAAGTATGCCCTGAGCATTGAAGAACGATTCGATTCAACGCAAAGTAAAGCCGCATCATCTCAGCATAGACACCCGGTTCTGTCTGGGCATCTGCGACCGTGATGGACAAGGTCATCACGCCAACTAAGGCCACTCCGCAGAATCACTTCAACGACTCTTGTATACCACTGATTTATTGGGAGTTTCAGTAACCGCTTTGCAGTATCCGGCTGGAATTCTCATGATCATCAGGCACAACTTATTGCGCTCTATGTTGAATCTGATCCAGAGAAAGGGTTCTTATTTGACCGGCCATGGGCTGAGCTGCGGTTGCAGGAAGGCTGGAAGACGGATTGATGGCCTTGCTGACGCACTGGTCCGTCGCATTATGTCGAAGCGCGTGGATTGGGAGTTGCTTTCGGATTTGCAAGCCATTTTCTTGGCGGTACTGCTTATGAAGCGGTTTGTTCGTCAAGGTGCCCGGCCCTGATTGTGCCGCAACCAAATTAGCGTCGCTCTGGCCACGATGGCGATTATTTCAAGTTCCCGGGAGAAGCGATTAATATGCCTCAAACCTGGTTTGATCATTGGTTGCTGAATGCCATGCAAAAAATGACTCATCCTGCTGGCATTCGCTTCAAATACCCAGAGCCGTCCGTCAACTTCAATCATGGTTCTTCGCAGTCACCCGCAATCCGAGTGAACGATAGAAAGACCCTGATCGCTTTATTGCTTAATCCGGAAATGAAGTTCGGAGATCTCTATTGCGAGGGACGCGTCGAGATTGAGGGCGACCTTATACGCTCGCTTGAAATGCTCTATCAGGTGCCGGAACAGCACAGATTACCAAACTCATATCCATGTGGCTTAACTGGATGCAGGCAGGCACTCTAACCAATGCTCGCAAAAACATTCACCATCATTACGACCTTCCAGCGGATTTCTATCAACTTTGGCTGGATCCGCAAATGGTGTACACGTGCGCTTATTTCCCTCATGAACATGCCACTTTGCAGGAAGCGCAGTCGGCAAAGATGGAACTTGTATGCCGCAAACTGTGGTTGCGTCCGGGCGAACAAGTAGTGGAAGCCGGCTGCGGATGGGGTGCGCTTGCGCTTTACATGGCTAAGCACTTTGGAGTCCGCGTCAAGGCTTTCAATATTTCTCGTGAGCAAATTGAGTTTGCCCGGGCCGCGGCAAAGCGCGAAGGCCTCTCGTCTCAAGTCGAATTTCTGGAAGATGACTATCGCAACATCCGCGGTTCGTTTGATGTCTTCGTCTCGGTTGGAATGCTGGAACATATCGGACGCGATTATTACCAGGAGTTCAGCCGCGTGATCCACCGTAGCCATTGGAGATCGGGGTCGCGGACTCTTGCATTTTATCGGCAGGAATCAGCCGCATCCTTTTAGTGCCTGGATCCGTAAACGGATTTTCCCCGGCGCTTACGCTCCCAGCCTGCGTGAAGCCATTCAGGCACTCGAACCTCACGATTTCAGCGTGTTGGATGTTGAAAATCTTCGACCTCATTATGCAAAGACTCTGGAATGCTGGCTGGAGGCATTTGAACGCTCCTATGATCTGGTGGCACGCCGCTTCGGACCGGAATTTGCCAGAATGTGGCGTTTATATCTTGCTGGTTCAATTGCGGCTTTTCGTGTTGGAACTCTCCAACTATTTCAATTGGTGTTCGCCGGAAGGGATTGCCAATCCATACCAATGACCCGCGAGCATTTGTACGCCAACGGCCATGAAGTGCGACAGGAACTTGAATGCAGTCCTGCGACGTATTGATAGTTGGTGGTGGCCCGGCGGGATCATCCTGTGCCTGGGGATTGCGCTCGTCCGGGTTACAGACCTTGGTCCTCGATAAATCCCGCTTCCCTCGTAACAAGGTTTGCGGGGGCTGGATAACCCCATGGGTTATTGAGTCACTGGCTATCGACATCAATGATTACGCGCACAACCGTACCCTCCAGCCCATCACAGGATTTCGTATCGGCTCCATGGCAGGGCCAGAATCAGAAATTCGCTACGCGCGGGCGATCAGCTATGGCATCCGGCGCTGTGAATTTGATGAATATCTGCTGCATCGCTCTGGCGCGCCTTTACGGGAATGCGCTCCTGTCACAGGCCTTGAACGTTCCGGCGATTCCTGGATCGTGAATGGAGAGATTAAAGCGCGGTTATTGGTTGGAGCGGGTGGCCATTTCTGTCCCATATCCCGGTATATGGGCAATACAAATCATGAGGAACCCGTTGTCGCGCAGGAAATTGAATTTGAGATGACCACAAGTCAGGCGGCCTTGTGTACCATTCAGCCGGAAGTTCCTGAGCTTTATTTCTGCAATGACATGCTGGGTTATGCATGGTGTTTTCGTAAAGGCAACTTTCTGAACATCGGGCTGGGCCGTTTAGACCAGCACGGGCTGTCACAGCACGTGGAACGGTTCGTCACCTTGTTGCGGGCCACCGGCAAGATAAAGTTTGAGTTGCCGGTCCGGTTCTCCGGTCACGCCTATCTGCTGTTTGAGAATTCTCGGCGCAAACTGATTGATGATTCAATGATGCTGATCGGCGACGCGGCAGGTTTAGCCTATAACCAGAGCGGCGAAGGAATTCGACCGGCGATTGAATCTGGTCTCCTTGCCGCTCAAGTCATTGCATCTGCGCAACATCAATACACACAAGAACGCCTGCGCCCTTACGCTGCGATGCTGGCAGAAAGGTTCAACCACAAACCGAACCATGCCCAGGCGTTCGCGAGCCATCTTCCTGCCCATCTCCGCAACGGTCTGGCCCGGCTTCTCTTGCGGACAGAATGGTTCTGCCGCACTGTGGTTTTAGAGAACTGGTTCCTGCACATGAATCAGGCTGGCGCTGCTCCGGCCCCATAATCGTTCTCGTTCAAGACATTCAAGCGGGTCGCGATTCGGGAACATGTTCGAATGCTCGATCCAGTATGCGGCAAACCTCTCGATCATCGTAATCGGCAGGCTCGCCGGTCATGGGCGATGCTATGGAACTGATCAATCAATTCTGCGATCCTGTCGTGGCGCTTGATCCTTTTCAGGCGTTGCGCACGGAATGATCCGGAGTCAAGCCATCGGTTTCTGATAAGCTGATTGATCGAGCTGCTCTCAACGAACAGAAATATCCCGATTGCGTCAATTTAAAGGCAGGTGTTCTGAATGCGAGGCAGGAACTCAGGTTGAAGGGACCGGGAGGGACTGAAAGGCAGTCCAATATGTAGAAGTAAGACAGGGTCAGGCAAAATCTAGGTGACAAATATCCTAAGTAGTTTCAGGCGGACATCTCCTTTCTCTCTCGATATGCATAAACAAGTTCTTCTATTCGGGATGGATCTCCGGTCTCAGAGAATGAGACTTCTCCCGCATCGCGCGTTGCTAATTCCGGGGCATGTTCACTGCCAAGCTTT
Source organism: Terriglobia bacterium (assembly GCA_963824835.1). Classification (GTDB taxonomy): domain Bacteria; phylum Acidobacteriota; class Terriglobia; order Terriglobales; family Acidobacteriaceae; genus Angelobacter. Next base: position 57,118 of record CAWGRA010000016.1, read on the forward strand.
CTCATTCTGTCTAACTGGCGGACTGATTTAACTGCCATATACATGAAGCAGTCATCCCATTTGCAGTTTTTCAGCCCCAATGCTGGACCTATGATTGACAAGCAAGCTGCACGTAACCTTTGTTTCACAATCAATTGTCTTCTGGCTCTCGTCATAATTCCTGATGTGGATAAAAGGTCCGATCCATATTGCGGATCAAGCGGCGACAAGGAGAGAACGATATAGTCTTGTCTCGGCTTCGCAGGTGAGAGCCAGGGCGCAGGTGCAGGCGCTTTGACTGTGAATGGCCCGTCCATGATGATTACAAGTCGATCGAAGCGTTTATCCACCGGAAGCATGTGCCTGATCATGCGCGCCGTTGCCGAGTGGTGAATGGTTCCAGAGGTTCGTCGCAATGTCCTGTTCCAGAATTCTGGCACTGCCGTCAGAGGCTGCTCCTCATCCAGGTAGTGGAGGATGTCTGTGGTTTCGCCCGGAACCACTCGCCTGAAACTTAAATTGAGGATCAGATCTGCTTTGGATGGGAGCCTCTTGAAGTCCTGAAGCACACGCCAAAAGCAAAATTTCCTCACTTCGTGGTAAACCGTCCAAACTACAGTGCTGAATTGCGCCACGAACTCTGGCTGCGTAGAGCCATGACAAATGAGATGGAGCCTCGGCGATCCATGGTCGCATTCTGCGTTACGTGGATTTCTGCTAACGTGTCTGTATGGTCAACTCGGATCATCGCCACAATCCGGTTCAATCAACAAGCTCGATCGTCCGCCCTCAAGATTCGAGCCGTTTTGTTCGTGTACGCGATCATGCGAAGGAATTGAAGCTGGTCACATGACGCTAACCTGACGGGTTACCTGCGGTAGATGATGACGCCAGTAACGGTTTCAACCGCCGCTCGCAAGCCCTGTTTAAAGCCACTTTTTGCAGCGCTATTCGGAACAAAGATCACGTCATCCGGCTGCACTTTGACGTCAGGAACCTGTGCAGAGAGCATTTTTTTGAGATTGACAGGGATCTCGGTTTGCCCGTCGTTTGTCTTGCGCACGATTCTAGAGCGGTCGAGTGCTGCGTTAGGATTAGCTCCCTGTGCCATCGCAATTGCCTGCAGAACAGTGAGATTAGGATTGGCCATTACAATTCCAGTGGGTTTTTGCACATCACCAACCACGTAAACGGTACCTGCCCTTTGTACGATAATCGTGTCGCCCGGCAGAATACGAACATTGCTCTGCGCTGTGGTTGGGTCGTAATTGAGCTTGATCACTTCCGATTGCTGCGGCTTATCGCGATGTGTGATGTACACTTTGTCCCCAGCGGTCTGCGTTGTGCCCTGCGCCTGCGAAAGCATGTCAAAAAGTGTTCGCGAACCGAGCAGCGGATAAACACCCGGCTTTTGCACTTCACCCAGTACAGATACTCCCTGGCTCGCATATTCCTTTACGAAAACGCCCACTTCTGGGTTATTGAAGTAACCTCCCTGTTTGAGTCTCTTCTGCAAGTCCGAAGACAGCTCACGGCTGGTCAGCCCGGCAACTTGTACCTGGCCAATGAGCGGGAGGCTGATGGAACCATCATCAGCTACGCGGAGTACATGCGTGTAATCCGAGGCGCCGAACACGTTCACCTCAAGCAGGTCCCCGCTGCCAATACGTAATTCACCATCTCCTTTGGCCCTGGTGAACAAGGTCGGTTGGGTAGCAGGTGCAACCGATGATTGATTGGTCCCGGCAACTCCTACAGGCTTGCCCACTGTGCTTCCCGCGGTCGACGGGACGACCCCTTCCGGGACCGTGGACTGGGCGGATGCGGCAATCGCGAGAAAAAGAACAATAATCAAAACATAACTGCAATTGACTGCACGATACATGAGAACTCCTTTTTATCCACTGACTGATCGGCCCGTCGGCGAACTACTTTGTCTGAACGGATGCCTCGCGTGGCGTTCCGCGTGTCGACAACTAGTTGCGCCTGGCGCACGATCTCGCCGTAGTCATAGCTCGAATGATCGGTGACGATCACTATGCAATCGTAAGCACCCAGGTTTTCCAATGGCACGCACCGGAGCTGCAAATTATATTTCCGGCCTTTGCCCAGTACCGGAAAGAATGGGTCGTGGTAGCTGACCGCCGCTCCCTGTGTCTTGAGCAGTTCGATGATGGTCAAGGCCGGGGATTCGCGCAGATCGTCGATATCCTTTTTATTGGACACGCCCAGCACCAGCACGCTGGAACCGTTGATCGGCTTCGCCTGTGTGCGGCGGATTCTTCTCACCAGCCCTTCACGGGCCTCTGTTGAAGAAAACGCTACACAATCCCGCAGCCATCAGACCTAGCTCAGGTCTGGCTGCCGGTGTTCATCCAACGGCGTGGGGACGCAGATCACGATGGAATCTGTTCCTGAGATGCGTGAAAAGTCGCGGTCGCGCAGAAGCCTCTTTCGCGGGCCATCTGAATCTCGGTGCGCGGTGCGCGATATATATATCTATGATCGGCCACAAAGTAGCTGTTGTCATGCTGGGGCTTCCATGAAAGGGAATAGAGCTTTCTTGTCTGCACCGTCCGGCAGCGGAGCTGACGATAATACGCCTCCGCGCCTAGCCGACGGTCGAATTGCCATCCAGCAGCGCAGCGGTGACAATCTCACCGCCTTGGGTTTCAGCAAGACAATTAAGCCACGCCGCCGTTTGATAGATGTTGCGGTCGGGAAATTGCTGCAACGTGCTTTCCCCACCATTCCGGACTGTATCGTATGCGTTCAAACTTCAACATTTGCTGTGCCCCATGAGGTTCTTAGCACTAATCCGCGACGTTCGACTATCTCGTAAATCAAGGTTTCAGCTTCCAAACTGGTTCCATCGGACGTCTTGAAGTCTTTGCGGCCTGAACGTTTCCACCAAGAACGCCAGCGTAGTTGTTGATAATAGGCTTTCTGCGCCTGATCGCGCAGCCTCGATAGAAGTGGAAGGCGTGATTTGGCAAACCTGATTACCTCAATTTTCCGGCAGCCATACTGTTTTTTATAGTCCCCCGCCCCGCCCCAATCGAAGTATTGGGCGCCGCGATTGCGCCAGTAGCGAAGAGCATGCCAGTGCAGCGCCTGATTCGGATGCAAGTGAAGATATTGATGCGCGCTTGCACTGCCCCAAAGCTGCGAATATTTGTTCAGGCCGTGGTAAATCGCTGTCGCAATGCAATTTCCGCCGGCATCCCGCGCACGGAAAAGCGCAAGGTTTCCTGTCGGATGGAGGTGATGAATAAGTTTGTATACAGTATCCAATGGATACGTCGGCAGCAACCGTGCTTACGAAACACTTCTTTGAGCTGCTCGTAATACTCCGCTGCGAAAGTATGGTTGCCTTCTGCTTCCTCAATCACCACTCCGCAACGTCCGGCTTTTCGAATCTCCTGGCGATAGGCTCTCGCCATTCCAGCAAAAATCTCATCTTCGGACCCGGTAAGGTCATTTTCGTAGCTGATGGAAATACGCTGTTCGAAATTGAGCCGCGTGCCGTCTTCGGGGGTAAAAAGGCGGTCTGCTACCTCGAAGTAAGCACAGCGCAAATCCTGGAATGCGAAAGGTTCGAGTGCCTGCAATGCGAGCCACCGCGGTACGCCCGGCTGAAGGTTAAATCCCATGTAGTCGGTCGCCCACCCCGGTAAGGGGCTCGCCAGGATTCTTAAACCGAAGCATCGAATTATCAGGGAGTGAAAGCAGCCCACCACCGAGGAGCCATCGCAAACCTCGGCGAAAACCGGCGTCGCATTCTGGGTATCCGAAATGAAGCGGATCCACGCCTCTGTGTGGAACGTCAGGCGGTCGGGAAATTGTTCAAGGCGTCGCCACCACTCAGGCGTGGCGTTGACCTGGTGCAACTTCAACATTGTTCTCAAAACCTCACTTAAATGAACGGACTTCAGGTTGGCATCCTGTGCGTTTCAGGTCCCAAGATTCGGCCCGGGCCGGCGCCGCAACAAAGGCCCCAGAGCCGGTGAGCCTCCGTCTGCGCGATTGATGTGAATATGCGCCGCATGGTTTTTAAGCGGCTGCAAGCGGTTGCCGAGTTGTGGCGAGAGCGCCAAGATGAAGTTCGATGGTCCTTTCAGGTAACCATTCGCGTGAAGAGCACTACACCAATCTGAGTTGGCCTGGTTTGTGATTAATATGTCCACTCCTCGTCGCTCAAGAAACTCGGTTGCGCAGTTCAGGACGTGCTCAGCGGCTTCTGGTGCGCCGAAGCAATCGACAATCGAACCTACACGCATATTTCCCAAGTGCCGCTCGTCTCGCATCTGGCTGTCCAGCACCACAGCCCAGCCGATATCGTGGGTATCGGTCGAAATGCGAAGTCGGATAAAACGTGAATCCTGAAGCGCGTAAAACTTATTCAAAGTTGACGAATCTCGCATTCCAACTAATGAGTAGCGAAAACGACATCTCTCCCATATCTCGTCGGCCCATGTTCCGAAGAAATCCACAACGTTTCCAGTGTGCGAATTCCTTCTGATGCGCGGCAATCTGGTTTGGGCCACTCGCAATCCTACTAAACCCAGCCCTGAGTAATGAAGAAGGTCCAAGGCGATGCGTTTGCGCGGGTCCTTGCGGAAGTACGCTAAGTTGTTAAAGAATCGCGACGATGAAAGTACGCGAAAGTAGAAAGGGACAGGAAAAGCAACCCACTCCATTGCTGTCAGCAATCTTGTCAGGGGGGCATCCATGGCCCCCATCCCCAGAGCATACATTAAGGGTTGGCGTCGAAGCGCATCTTGCGTTTGAATGACTCCCATCATCGCATACGCACGATCGACTAAACCGTCGGACACATTGTAGTGCGGTCCACACGCGACTTCCACCTCCCCACCGCGCAGCGCGAACTGATTATGTGTGAGTAAATAGCCTCCTCGAACTACGCCAGCATCCACCGCAACAAAGAATTCCTGATACGGAACTCTGCCATCCACTTTGGGAAATTGGGTATGTGGCTCTCGGGGAAACTCCAACCGGTTGCTCCTCCAGCACGCAATCGCTGATTGAAGCTTCGAACCCCAGACTCAAGGTCTTCGGTGTATGGCACTAGTTGCACAGGGTTGCTCCACGGACCTCGCTCGTATCAGGCAGGAGTTGAATTTTCATGCTCCGCCGAGAGCAGTGGCGCCCTGTCTATGGACGGCCACTGACACCACATACCCTGGAATCGGAACCATTCTGGTGAAGCTGAAGCATTTGCCAAAAAAGACGCTTAATCCCCCGCAATTGGGGGTTGACGATTCCAGTGCCAGCCGCTTTTCCACGGGCTTCCAACTGGGTCCACAAACGCAGGAACACCTCTTCTCTCTGATGGGTGCCGAATCTTGAGAGATGCGATTTGTCTTTTGAAAAGAATGATTTGGTGATATTCGGAACTTCCAAAAGCGTTTGCTGAAAACGCTCAATATCGCCCCCAACAACTCTTCCGCGGGAGACTGCGTAAACTGCCAACTCCCCTGAATGCGACGAACTGAATCGCAGGTTGTAAACGTTCCGATCGAGAGCAGGTTTTCCGAACGGACTGTAAGTGAAGGCCAATTTGGATGGCTGCACACCAGTGTAATTCGCAAGAATCATTCGCAAGATCGGACGCCGTGCCACAAAATTCGCGGCGTCTCGATCAAATCGGAAGCGCATCGCGCGGCGCACCTCGTCGACAGACAGCAGTGCTTCAAGTGAGGGGTTTGTTTCAGGAAGTCTGGCAAACCATCAAATCCACCACGTTCAACGGCATCTTACGACGCAACGATTCGCTTGTATTTACTTCACACAGGCTACACGCTGAACAGGAGTGGCAGCTCGCTGAGTCCCCTGAGCCCCAGGTTATCGCGCCAGATAAATTGAGAACCTGCAAGACTTAGCTCAGAAATTTGACCGAACAAGGCGCTGAAAGCAATACTCGCCTCCATTCGGCCCAGGGATGCGCCAAAACAATAGTGGGGGCCTGCTCCGAACGCGAGATGTTTGTTGTCGGTGCGCGTAATGTCGAATCGGTCCGGATCGGGAAATCGTTCCGGATCGCGATTGGCCGCACCCATGACCGCGATGACCGATTGCCCCCGGGAAATGTTCTTGTCCCCTAATCGTATGTCCTGCTGTGAAATTCGAGTCGTGTGCTGGCTTGGCGCCTCAAAACGAAGCATCTCCTCGATGGCTGACGGCAGAAGAGAAGGATTGGATCGCAGTTTCTGGAACTCGCCTTGATTGCGTAATAAGGTCAGCATGCCGTTGCCGATGAGATTGGGAGTTGTCTCCTGGCGCCGAACCATCAGCAGAATGCAATTGGCGATGACCACCTCTTCAGTTAGAGCCCGCCCATCGATCTCCGCGTTTACGAGGACGCTGATCATCGAATCGGCAGTTTGTCTCTCACGCTCTCGATGAATGGCTGCGCGGAAATAAGCGGTGCTGTCATTCAGGCTTCGCAACATCTGACGAGCTGCGATCAGGATTGTGCTGGAAATTCCCAAGCACTTCTGCGAAATCAGCAGACCATGCTTTCAGCTGTTCGTGGTCAGAGGGTGGCAATCCCAGAATTTCAGCGCTCACGATTGCGGGAAGTGGATTGGCAAGGTCAGCCATCAACTCAATTCTGCCAACTGTGAAAGGACCGGCTCGCAGCAGAGTATTCACAATCTGCTGTATTCGAGCCCGAAGCCGTTCTACTCGATGAGGCGTAAATGCCTGGGAGCATACTGCGCGAAGCGGGGTGTGATCAGGCGGGTCCATGAACAGATGCTGGAGCACCATGATCTGCCCAATACTGTGCAAAGCCGAGAGTCCAATTGCTTCAAGTTTCTGCGGTGCCGGGGCACACTTGCCGAAAACGACTGCAATACCGTCACCACATCCGCATAACGCGTAACGACCCAGGCATGGAGGAAGGGGTCCCAGTGTACAGGGTCTTCAGTTCGAAGACGGGCATACAGAGTATACGGGTCCGCCAGGACTGCCGGATTGTATAGACGATAGAGGCTAAGATTCCGGTGATCGATCGTGGGTTGATGTACAGCAGACATGTTTACTCAGCCTTCTGCTTCATGGGTCGGTTCTGCGAAAGCAGTTCGATTCGTTCAGCCATTGCAATGACCGTTCCGTTGTCGAATAGATCGATAAGCGCAAGTTCGACTCCGAAAACCTTCCTCACATGAGCGATGAGTTCGGCCCCAGAAGTGAATGGCCTCCCAGAAGAAAGAAATTCTGGCCTAGGGAAATGTCGTCAACTTTTCAGCAGCTTCTTCAGAAGTGAGAGTAATTCCCGCTGATATTCTGTTGGCGAAGATTCTGAGGAACGCTGTATCTCCAATACTGCTTGAAGCCGCAGGATTCCGGCGGCGCGCTTTTGTCAGATTTTGCCGTTTGCTGTCATCAGCGGAACATCTGACAGCGCACGACGACGTGGGCACCATCTGTCAGGAAGAACAGCGCCCAAACCTCAGCAAGTCTAGCGCTCGGAAGCTTTCTCCGCGGCCGGAACGATGTATGCAACCAGCTTCTTGTCATCGAAGCTGCCGACTAGCTTGACGGCGCTGCTCTGCACCAATGGATGTCTATTCAGCGCGGCAACAATCTCGTCGGCTCGATTCGGAAGCCCGTGACTTGATCTGATCGTCGCTTCTACCAACAACCACAATATCGCCGCCGGGCATGTGAATCGCGACGTCGCCCCGTTTTATATGAGGCCTCGGTCTTCCGGAAATGAGCTGGCGACGGAAGACGTGGAGGATCAATCAGATCGCATCCCCGCGCGCCAGTCCTGCGCCGCCACGTACAACTCGCGAAATCCTTGAACCCGTAATACGTTTCGTAAGGATTCATATGATCAGCGTTATTCGAATGAGTTCTGCCAATTGGAAAGCTGCACTGGAATCGCCGGTGGAGTGCACTTTCACGGAAGTCGCAACGACGATCTACGGCCTGTGTCGGGGCATGAATACTCACTCAATTTGAACGGCAATGATGTACAGAAGAGCAACAATGCAGCTTTCTCCTCCGGTAAGCAGCACTCGCAAATACACATCTCTGCCCCAAATTTAGCTCTCGATCAGCTGTTTCAGGCAATCAGGATGAGGAGCGAACGCGATACTGAATTTGATTGTACTTCAACCAACCGCGCCAATTCGCGCTCGCACTATTTCTAGTGGAGTCATGGATTCTGGAGACGCTGGCTCCGGCGACCAGGTAGGGCCAGATTTCCCGACTGCCGCATCAAACCCCGATGCTGGCGTATTGGCTGGCTCGGTTAGGTCGCTGAGACGCCGGAATGCCTCTATGTGCCATTTCACCGGATTGGATCAACCACCAGTGCTACGACCTGCCGGCACCTCGGCTGGCGGTTGGAACCGGACGTATACATGATGTCGCCAGGTGCATGAGCACCCGGTTCTGCATGCTGATTTTATCCCGCGCGCTGTGTATCCCCGGATCGTCAGCATGGACCGAAGCACTCCATCCTGTAAGAGCTTCCACAAGCAATGGCGATAATGATCCTATTTTAACTACGACATACCTGGACGTGAACTCGAGGCGCTCGACTGGGTACACCAGATAAAGAGGCACGTAAACTCCACCCGCCATCAGGACGGCAAGTGCGGCTCCTTGGGACGAGGACGAAACTCATCAGAGAACTCCAATGGGGACGTCACACATCAAACTTCCCCGGCGGCGCGGGGCTGCATCAAACTGCTCTGCCCTTCTCTGTTTGTAACTCACGTCCAACTGTAACCTCGCTTGCAGACAAATCGCCAGAGCATGTGATGAGCTCTCGTGCGGTGGCATTGACTCAAGCGGCAAGGAAACAGATGAATATGTATTACTCCACGATTCATGGCTCGATGATTTGTCCGATGTTGGTGTGTGCATTTTTTCCATCAGTTATATCCCATTCCTCGCGTGCTGCACGTGCAGTTTTCTGCGTGGCCCGCCGGTTTTTGCAAGCAAGTGGATGTGCCTGGCTCCGGAGACCTTCTTCCGGGTCACGCCTTCAGGCATATCTCCTTGTCTCCTGGCTCTGATCGTTGACACAGCGTCGCGGAGGTTGGATGACCACTTCTCGTCCTCCACGGGCTTCTCGACCACAGAGCTGCTGCAAGAATGTGCTTGCCATGGCATCTCTCACACGTCAATTCCGGTTATCGCGGACGCTTTCTTTCGTTTGGACAACCAGGCCCTCAACGCGTTGCTTGCACATGAATAATCTAAGAGCCTGCTCGCGCGAACGTCGGCAGAGTTCTGGTATGGCAAATTGCAAAATATGTGTACCAGAACTCTTTGTGGCCGCCATATTTTTCTTTGTAGGTGCCCTCGCCACCCCAATCGAAAGTTTCCATGCCACGGGCGCGCCAGTAACGTATCGCGTGCCATCTGGCGAGAGGGCCTGATTCGGCCGGAGATGATCGACCGGAACGTAAACTGGCAGTTTCCCAAAAATCGGGCAAGGCTGTTTGTCCGTACCTGTCTACAGGCCCCGGTAGCGATGCACTTTCCATCGGGATCACGGGCCCTTAGGAGTAAAGCCGACCGGTGGGATGCAAATGATGAATGAACGAATCGGGCCAAATCCCGGCTGTAATTGGGCCAGACCTTTTTCTGGCGAACACATCCTGCGAGCTGTTCGTCAGTATTGGTCGGCGAATAATTCGCCCCGCAGGATTCCTCGATCACAACGCCACATTTTTGCGCTTTCCTAGGCATGTTCGGCACGGGCCCTCATTACGGCAAAGATTGTCTTCCGATTTTTCTAAGGTATCTATTTCGAAGCTGTGAAAAAGAGATGTTGTGTGAACCCGCGCCGCTCGCCGTCTTCCTCCGTGGCAAGGCGATCCGCTATCTCAAGATAAAGGCAGTTCATACGTGGAAAGCAAAACGTTTCAGGGCTTCTAACGCCATCCATCTTGGACGTTCGGCTCGAGATTCTTCAAAGCCCATGTCGTAGAGTCCACCCTGGGAATGGGCTACCAGAAATCTTTATTCCAAAGCGGGTAATGATCAGTCCACAAAAACAGTTTCCACTTCGGACGAGCCATCGCGTATTTCGGCGAATACAGGCGTGGCACTCCTCCGACTCTGCGACGAAACGAATCCATTCTTTGGTCTGATCGATCAGCCGGTCTGGGAATTGCGCTTGACGCGCCCCCAGCTCGGATTTGTCTCTTCCACTTGTTGAAACGTCAGCATAGGGAGACGAAACGATAACCGATACAGAGGATTCAGGTTTCCCAGGGCCAGATTCGATATTTCGAGCGAAAGTCCTGCCCACACTCGGCTTCAAAACAGAGCCCATGGATGCACAGGCTTGGGTACGACGACTACCGGGGTGCGATATGCATGACTGTTCCCTCCCTCTAGAGCTTCCCGTATTATTTGGTTGCTTGTATCCTCGGCTCGAAAGAGTTACGATTCCGGTGTGCCGAAGCTGGAAGAGACTTCGGCCGGTCCCACGACGTGTCCAAGGTGGAAGGCAAGGATGAGTGGGGGCATCGAGAAGTGCAGGGAGCTGCCTTCGTTACCTGTAGCGCCCGGTTTACGATGCCGGCCCATATCCCGATTAAGAGATTTACGGCGAACAAAAGCCGCCAAGCAGCGACAGTCCAGGACCAGGCCGGAGACTGACGCATCGAGAACGAGTAGACGGCAACGCATCCCAAAACCATGAGCGCAAGGACGAACTTAAAGGGACACAAAGTGACGGAAAGATCATAGCCGCGAGGCTGAGACGGGCGTCCTGCCATTCCGCCAGCCCCGTGTTGTATGCATAGTCGAGCAGGCTTTTGACTCCCGGTCTCGCATAGTAAGTGGCTTGGGTGCGCGGCGTCAGATACAACTTGTGACCCAAGGCGCGGAGTCGCTGGTTCATATCATGTCTTGATTGTGGGTTAGGACCTTCCGGTGATCTGCCGCCGACTTCAAGCAAGATGTTTACGGCATCACCGGAATGGATACTGTGTCAACATACCGCCAGGATCAGTGCGAACTCAGCTTCTGATGAAGTGAAGCGGTGCGCAATACACCACGCGGCGAGGCGCGCGCTGAGGTGCATGCCTGCGCAGGCGGTAATAAGCCGGACCGCATTGCAGCCTGCAGACGTGTTTCGATTGAGTTCCTCCATACAGACACGAATGTAGTCAGGCGGATACTTGGCATGTGCCCCAAAGATGCATACATAATCACCGGCTGACGCAGCAGCCCGATATTCAGCGCTCTTGGTGTCGTGCGACCGGGGTATCGATAGCTTAACGATGGGTGCATGCTTGCGCCGCGCCGGACTGCCTCGACGAGTACTGTCGTCGAGCCTCATCGATGATCAAGATCTCCAAAGAGCAGTTTGGAACATCTTCATCCGACACAGAGCGCAATGTTTCTCCTATGTGGGCCCGCTTCGTTGAGGACAGGCACGATCACGGAAACAACGGTACACCGTTTGCTATCGTCAGGCTTCCTTCTCTTTGGGGTCCACGGGAACTCGGGTCGATCATCGCGTGTAAGCGGTGTCGTTCAGCCAGAAAAAAGTGAGCTTTGCCGCAGAATAAATAAAAGCGTGAAAGTCGCTCTCAGAGGGTGCGAACAGATCAAGTGTTTCCAGCATGAGGTGAAATAATGCCCCCTACCGGACGTCAGGAACATTAAACCTTCGTCGGCGGTTCGGTCTTTTAGAGTTTGTTAGGGAAGCATAGAACCTGAGCAAACCGCCTTCTTCGGTTTGCCAATTGCTAGCGTGTTGCTCGACAGCGGCCCGGCCTCGTTGACCCATTGCTTCCGCTTCTGCATCATGCGTGAGAAGGTAAAGAATTGCTTCTGCTATCGACGATGAATCACAAGGATTAACGAGAAGCCCACAGCCGGCAGTCGTGACAATGTTCCGCCATAGTGGAAAATCCGAAGCTATCACGGGAATGCCTGCTGACATATACTCAAAGAGTTTGGTGGGTAGAGCGGCGATACAGTTCGGTTCGGGGTGAAAAGTAACAAGACCAGCACGAACGGTGCCAAGGAGATCAGCCAGATCGGATCTCTCCAGTTCGCCGCGCCAATTGACATAACGCCAGGAATGGCTGTGGGTAAGCTCATCTTGAAGAGAAGGATCTGAGAACCATCCTGCCAGTTCGAGCTCAGCCCCAATCTCGGGCAATCTTGTCATGGCTGACAAGACTTCCCGAATCCCGCGCGCTTCCGCGATGCCCCCGATATATGCGATCGACAATTTCCGCTTACACCAGGCCTTCTGTGCGACAGGCGCAAATTCAGTTAGGAATGGATAATTGTTTATTGTCACTGTGTTCTCGTTGATGCTATGGAAACGGTTTGCGATGGCGGGAGTCGCCGTGACTAATCCCGACATCGCACGTGCCGCGGTATTTTCTATCAACTCGGTCAGTCGCATGAGTGGGACACGCAACCATCTGGGAATGTAATGTTTGTAAAGAATGGTGCGAGGCACATCCTCGTGAATGTCATAGATCACGCATTTGTGAAAAGCGCGCAACACCAATGCTAGCGGTAGAATTTCAGGATCGTGGAAGTGGTAGACATCCGCCGTCAAACGGAAAGCTTGCCGTGCCATGACAATCATCTTACTGGTAACGCGATGGAGGCGGGTCCGGCAGTTCCCTAAACCGAAAATGCGTACCCCATCCTTGAGCCCGGTTAAGGGTTCATTTTAAGTTCGATCACTTCGTATCCAGCGCGCGCCAGCGTCCGACACTCTTTTTGAAAGATGCGGATGTTTAATGCGTCATGCACTGACGTCATATGAACGACCCTTAGCTGGGGCAAAGTCTGTGTTTCAGGCTTGTGCATAACAGTTATAGGCGAGCTTGCGCGAAGGGCAAATAATAGTCGTGATCCTTTCTACAGCGCGCGGTGTACAAGAGCCGGCCCACGAGTACCATGCCAACCAGTGACGCTAACAGTGCGATTTTGTGCATACGACAATTTCTCCTAGGTGCGAACCGATACGGAACTCTCCGGTCGCGGTCTTTTCATATCTTGTCTCGTCAAGCCCCAGCGTGCAACGGCGTTTGCTATGGCCTGGGCACTCTTGCCATCTCCGTAAAAGTCGCACCGGAAGATGGGCGTAATTTCCAGGGCTTCGAGTAAGCGAGTCGCCACTATTTCCTGACTGGCCGGAAACAGGAGTTGATTGCATCCTCCTTCCAATGATTCAAGCCATTCAGTTTCTTCTCGAAGAGTGACACATGGTACGCGATTAAAATAGGCTTCTCTGTGCATGCCGCCCGAGTCAGTGGCGATCAAGCGAGCGTGCTTTTCCAGCATGATCATATCGAGATATCCGAGCGGTTCGAGTAAAGCAAGCCGATCCAAAACCTCTCGGGAAATCTGCGCCCGAGAGATTTCCTTACGGGTCGGGTGGCTGAGGGGCAGCACGACCGGAACTTGCTGTGCTACCTCAGCCAAACCTCCCAGAATCGCGTGTAAGCGACGCAGGGTCATCAGTGTTCTCGCAACGATGTAATGTGGCACGTAGTTACCTCCCTTCTGCAGTTTCAAGTGATCTAACACGCTGCTCACCGGCTTCTGCTCTTGACGCAAAGTGAAGCATGGCATCATACATGACGTCGCCGGAGCGGATAATCCGTTCCTGGGCAATACCCTCCCTTTGCAGATTCTGCACCGCGGTTAAGGTTGGGGTGAATAAAAGATCGGCCATGTGATCAGCCAGGACCCGGTTAATCTCTTCCGGCATCTGGCGGTTGAAAGAGCGCAGACCGGCCTCGACGTGGGATACGGGAATATGGAGTTTGGCCGCCTGCTAGCGTTCCCGCCAGAGTAGAATTCGTGCTCCCCGTACGTCATCACCATATCAGGGCGAAGATCGAGCAGGACTGCTTCGATTCCTTCGAGCATGCGGCTGGTTTGTTTGCCATGACTTCCAGACCCCACCCCAAGGTTGTATTTGGGACACGCAAGGCTCAATTCATCAAAGAACAATTCGGACATCTTGAAGTCATAGTGCTGCCCCGTGTGCAAAATTGTTTCGGTCACGCCGAAACGCATGAGAGCACGCGACATCATGGCGGCCTTAATGAATTGAGGACGCGCCCCGACAACTGTGAGCAATTTCATAGATCTAAGCGAAGGATTTAGGCCGTTACTCGGCTTGAAGTTCATACATCATGCGACTGCTCCCTGCACGCCTCACGGTTCAACCTTTAGCGCAACCGGCTCAGATTATCAGCGACGCGCTGCGCTATCTAAGACGCGTGTCTCGGATCGCCGGCCCGAAGGTTGTAAGCTAATACTGCTGTTTGGAAAAAATATGTCCTTAAAGTACGTCTACGGAGGTTGAATCGGTTTAATTAAGGTCCTTTAAGCAAAGAGTTCAAGCAGTCACCCGGTGTAACCAGAGTAGTGCGCTCTTTAGCTTACGAGCAGCTCGAAAACATTCCCCCAGGAGTTGCTCAAAGTTGCAGAAAACACTTCAGTTCGTCGCGAGCGTCTTTCTACTCAGCGCGATCGGCTTAGCTCAAACAACAGGTAAGGTGAACGTTACCTCGCCCATTTCAGGATCTACTGTGGCGTCACCGGTTCATTTCGTGGCGTCGGCGCAGGCGCCTGCCAATCGTAAAATCACGGCGATGCGTATCTATGTCGATTATCAAAGCGTGTATTCGACCGCTGCAGCCACACTGAACACTTACGTCAGCATGACCGGTGGCGGCCACGATTGCTACCGTCCAGGCGTGGACAACGCTGGACAAGTCTACAAGACATCGTTTACCGTCACGGTCAGCGGTACAAACCCAACCCCGACACCGACCCCAACACCCACTCCCGCCCCGACGCCAAGTCCAACTCCAACGCCAGCTGTTTCAGTTGCCATCTCTCCCACCAGTGCGACGGTGCAAGCCGGTGCGCCACACCCAGCAATTTGCCGGGACGGTGACGGGAACAACCAATACAAGCATCAACTGGCAGGTTGCAGGAATTACCGGCGGAAATTCGACCGTGGGGCTCATTTCCTCGAATGGCCTTTATACGGCACCGGCCGCCGTGCCGGCGACTAATCCGGTCACCGTGACGGCCAGAAGCGCTTATGACACCACGGCTGCAGCCAATGCCGCAGCTACTGTAACCGCTTCCACCACATCGAACGGAAAGGACTTCTATGTTTCTACATCCGGCAGCGATTCGAATGACGGTTCCTCTGCTCACCCCTGGAGAACAATTCAACATGCCGCCAGTCTGGTAGCGGCGGGGTACACTGTTCACGTTGCCCCGGGAACTTATAACGGGCCTGTTTCTACCAGCACAAGCGGAACGGCCAGCGCCCGCATCCGCTACATCTCTGATGCCCAATGGGGAGCAAAGATCTATTATCCCGGTTCTCCTGCAGCGGCTAGCATCTGGTACAACAGCGGCAGCTATGTTGATATTGCAGGTTTCGAAATCACAGGCCTTGCTCCCGCTCGCATAGGCGTCCAAAATGACGGTTCCAATGTCAGGGTCCTGGCGAATAAGATTCACGACATTGTGGCTGATTGTACAAATGGCGGGCAGGCAGTCAACCATAGCAATTACACCTCTGTTGACAACGATACGATTGGAAACATGCTGTATAACATCAGGGTTGCGTCCACGTGTGGAACGGTTCATGGTTATGGTATTTACCACGCCATGAAAGGTGGCAAGATTCTGAATAACATTATCTTTAACAATGGCGCTTATGGGATTCACCTTTGGCATGCAGCTACCGATGTCATTATTTCTCAGAATACCGTGTTCAATAATGGAGAGGCTGGAATAATCATTGGCGATGGTGATAGTCCGGGGTGGAGTTGTTGAGAACAATACCATCGTCGCCAATAACATTCTTTACAAAAACGCCATCGGATTCCGCGAATACTGCTATTCAGGGCAAACCTGTGTCGGCAGCAATAACCGATACGTGAACAATCTGATCTATGGGAACAGCACGGATACGATGTTTCTCTTCGGGCATACCGATTCAGGACGCATCAGCGCTGACCCCCAATTCGTAAACTACACGGCCGACAGCAACGGCGACTACCATCTCAAATCCACAAGACCCTGCGATCGATAAAGGATCCAGCCTTGACGCGCCATCGAACGATTTCAACGGTGGTGCCCGGCCCCAGAAACCCAACTGGGATGTGGGTGCTTTCGAATGGAGTCCCCGGCCGCGGCGTGGCCTTGGGAGTGATTCCTGTTAGTTTTACTTCACACAGGGCGAATATCCTCGCCCTGTGTGAAGTGATGTTTTGAAGCCTTTAACCGCATCAACTGTTGAGCACTCTATATTCTGTAGACTCGAACTGCTGAGCGAGAGCCGCGATTCTCGACCTGGAGAACTCTCAATCGCCTCGAGTAGCATGCCCAGGGTCAAAATATTGCCAAGATATCGATCTTCTATTTCCTTGAGCTCGGTTTTCTTGTCGATAATCTGCGTTTCTTTCAGGTGTTGCAGCGACTTCCGTTCTGCGATAATTCCCCGAACATGAGAATAGAGGTCTGGATGATCTGGACTTTGGTCGCGCAGATATGACCGTCTTCACGGTTACCTTCTGCCCGACTTTTCTCGTTAACCTGCCAAACCTGTTGGCAAGGTATTTCGAAAGATCGGCTGCGATCTTCAGCGTACTTGAGGAGGCGCTGACCCCTCCTTCCGTGGTTTTGATATTTGCTGCTTCCGGGCAGAGACGTGTCATGGTGCGGCGATGAAAATTATTGAAGAAGCGGCTTGAGCGGGGCAAATGATACCCGTATGCAACAGCTCCACGTTCCAGATAGGGCGCGTAACAGGGCACCAGATGCGCCGTGTTGGTCAGGAAGCGGCCCGCATAATCGCGCATCTTGAAGTTGTAATAAATCTGGTCATATGTCTGCGTATTGCCGGGGACCACGAGCGCTGACAGCTTCTCCAGAAGTCGCTGGCGATAAGTATGGCTCAGGCCACTGTAGCGGCTGGAGAGATATGAATGTTTCAGCTCGACTGGAGCAATCCGTAAAGAATATAGCCTCTGCAAATAGGCTCTTCCTGTTTCCTGCAGTAGACGGGAAGTCCTGCAACCACCAAAAGTCTTTAAATAACTCACCCCCAGTGCCACTCATTACGAGACTCACTCCCCTGCTGATGCGGTCGCGTTGCAGCTGAAACGCACGATGATATCTCACGACGTCGAATAACCCATCGCCTAAGCCGAATATTTCTGGTACGGTGCTTTCGAAATCATCGATATGGTGATATGTAATGTGAAAATGGCGGTCCAGTACCTTCGCAACTTTCTCCGCGATCACCAAGTCAGTGGTTCCTCTGACACCGGACGCTGCGACCTCAAACGGTACTCCAAAATAGCTCAGTAAGACAGCCAGGAGGCGCGAATCGATTCCTCCGGTGAGTCCATGCTGACTGTTTCTCCTCCTACAGAGGCTGGAGTAGGCCATCAATACGTCCAGGCAGTGTGCGCCGGTGGACATGAATGCCGGAGAGTGGCTTGCAATCAGATACATCTTGTCCCCTGCGGCCCCGCCAAATAATGCGGTCGCTTCTCTTTCATTATCCAGCTGAAGAACGTTCTTCCAAATCCGATATATCCAAAATGAAAAAACTCAACCAGAGCCTCCGCATCCAGGTCGTTACTCTTCAGTCCCTCACTCGAGGCCAGCGCAAGAAATGAGGTGGAGACATGCCGCGCGGATAGAACGCGTGGAACAGGCCGCTGCTGTCGACGAACGCATAGTGGGTCCCCGAGCGTTTGTCATGAACATACATGAAGTAAATGCCTTTTAGCCGGCTGGCGGTGCCAGGAATATCCAGCAACATCTCCTGAGCAAGCCTTTGAATCGAAGGGATACCAGCCAGAACACCCTCAAGGTATGCGAAGCCTTGCCAGCGAAAGCTGAACTCCCTGGTTTCTGTGGAGCGAAGAACCCCGGTCATGTTCCATTTGTCGTGTGCGTCAGTGACATAATGCCGCTATAGCCGCCGTGAACAGGTGATTTGCCGTGAAATCCAATTTATTGAGGTGAGTTCCCGTTCTGCAGGATCCAGTTAACGACATTGGCAAAAACTGAGTTCTTTAAGTATAAGTTGTTTCTTCCTGTCTTTCCGAATTCACGAATCCCGATTGTCGTTATAAGCAGACGTATTCTCGCTGACTACGCAGTCGTCTGCTGTTATTTTCCCGGGCATCCCGCGCCCACAAGGATGCCGGCGGATCGATTGTGCATGAGCACATTTCCGGATATGGTGACGGCTGTCGCCGCATGCCACAGTTGAATTCCTTCTCTCGCATACGACACTTCATTGTTCGTAACTTTTCCTCTTAAATTGGCATGATAAATACCAGGGCCATGGTCCGATTCACAACCAGGATCTGGCCCGACGGTCCGAATTACATTGCCGACGGTCTCATTGTCGCTTGCGCCATAGTTCGCATGGTTGATTCCGGCGCCACTGGATTGACATTTGATCTGAATGTCATGGACATAGTTGTTCATTACCCGTACAAACGATCCGTAGTTGAGAATGCCTTGATCGCTGCTGCCGGTAATCTCAAACCCGTCAATATCGACATAGCTGCCTTGGTTTAACCAGATGCCTTTCACCCCGTTCGCCTGCAGTTTGGCCCCCCATCTGTGGTCTGAGATAAACCGAATACGTGCGCTCGCAGTCCCACTAACATTTGTCTCAATTGCTTCGTCATAGACTCCAGGAGCAACATACACAGCATCACCCGGCATCACGAGATTAGCCGCACGCTGAATCGATCGGAAAGGGTGCGAAACTGAGCCGTCACTGTGGTCGTTGCCGTCAGGGCTCACATAGTAACTAACTGGAGGAGCAGTACCAACGTGGGCTGAGATCTTTCTGAGCTGATGACTTGACAGAGCGCCAGGCCAGTACACCCAGGTTATGATCAAAACACATGTGATGACTGAGTTGATCAAGGTCTTCCTGCGTTGACCGCACGCGCGTAGATTTCCTTCATTCTTATTGCATTCGCGTGCCACGTGAGGAGGCTCTTTGCCGTATGCTCAGCGTGCTCGATCATTCGGGGCACAAAGTATCCTGGTTCTAGAATTGCGTTGATGGCCTCCGCCAGCGCGTCCGCGTCCCCGGGCGCAACCAGCAGCCCAGTTTGTTGATGCTTTACCACTTCCGGTATTCCACCCACGGCCGTCGCTGCGATAGGAACGCGACACATCATTGCCTCTGGTAATATGGTCGGGAATCCTTCACTTAGGCTTGAAAGAACCAGGCAATCGGCCGCCGAGAGCCAGGAAGGGATTTCCCTGTGTGGTCGCCCCCCCGCAAACATGCAGCGTTCGGCGATACCCAGGCGGGCCGCGAGCGATTCAAGGCTTTGCCGCAGGAAGCCTTGTCCCACGACACACAGGACTGTATCCCTTCGCTCCAGTTTGGACATTGCCTTTAGAAGAATGTCGACACCCTTGATCGGCACTAGATTACCCACAAATAAGATCATTTTCTTATCGAAAGGGAGCCCCACCTTTGTACGAGCTTCGCGTTTACTGATGCAAGTGAAGAGGCTATCATCAGCTCCGTTCTCCACCACCTCGACATTGTCTACGCTCGCCAGGCTCGCGACTTTTCTTTTCAGATCACGGCTCACCGTGACGAGCTGCTTCGTGTGTCTCAGGCTCCACTTTGTGGCCAGACAACTCGCCCGGCTGCGCCGTGGATAATGGCTTATGTCCGAACCATGCCCCGTGCACACGACCGGGAGGTGGAATTCACGGCCCAGAAGGACGCCCGCGAATCCAGCAGGCATTACCGTATGAGCGTGGATAAGATCTACCTTATGCTCCGTCAGGAAGCGCCGCACAGTGGAGCGACAACATAGATAACAAAGCAAGCCGTAGGCAGAAAACAGCGCCCGCCAGGGAGGACCGGAAACCGCGGATATTCGACCTGAAATCCCTCAACGTTCATTGTTCGCGGTATTACTGCGTACTTTTGAACCCGGGGAAGAAATCTCAACATCGGAGGAGGCCACGGGATCGGTTTCACAACCACTGCATCTACACCAATCTGCCGAAGCGCTTTGAGCTGTTCCAGGACAAACACCCCCAGTGCAGGCTCACCAGGAATGGGGAAGAGAGGCGATAAAACCAGTATCCTCAATGTCTCTCGTCCAGGTAAGTAATTTGAGATTGCCTGCAGGCTAAAGCCAGCAATATGAATGACATCCAAAATGTCTTGCGCCACAGAACGTCAAGGAAAAATGCAGCGGTCAGCATCCCATAAGAAGCGGCCTCGCATGCGACAAGCGTGAAGAAAATATCTGGCTCTGCGGGCCTGCCGTGTCGTGCGAATCTAAGTTGCGATCTCACGGCAGCCAGAAAGAGCAGCAGCCCAATAATTCCCATTTCGGCCGTGATGCCGAGATAGATATTGTGTGGACCGCGGCGATATCCACGGAATATGGGTGCATTTGCAGCATACTCTTGGTAGAGGGCGGGAAAGCTGTCTAACCCAGCGCCAAAGACGCCGTTGTGTTCCACGGCGACCAAGCCTACTTGCCAGATATCGAGACGACCCTCGCCTTTATCTGCCGCTCCCTGCTGGATTCGTACAAAGAACAAGCTTGGTACGGCCAGGAGCAACAGGGCTATAACGGCGATTGGAAGAATTGTGCGCCGGTTCATCCCACCACGATAAAGATAAACACCAATCATAACGGCGACAGCCAGTGCTGACCCTCGTGACATGGAAAGGAGAATCCCGAAGCCAATCAGGGCCAACGCAGCCGTTGCACTGAGCCTGTTGAGCCAACCGCGAGATGTGAAGAACGCGCCCATTGCTAAAGACAGCGGCAAGAGCAAACTCGCGGCAAATTGGTTCGGATCAGTCTCTCTGCCGGCCATTGCCAGCGAGGATCTAAGCGAGCCTCCAGTGTTTAGAAACTGATGGAACGAGAAAGTAGCAGCAGTCAACCCTCCGAGAATGGTCAGCACAACCACCCCGTTGAATTCTTTACGGGTCATGCGGAAAGAAACAGCCACAGCATATAGGAGGAGCAGCGCGAATGCCGTTGGCAAGCGCTGCAATGCTTTGTCCGGTTCCAATGCCCACAAGACTGTTGCGGCGCTCCAGGTCATGAACAGGACCCACCAAATCGCTGCTTGCGGTGGTTTTTCCAATCTTCCGCTCACAACACCCATCCCGAACAGGATTACTGCTGTCAGCGCGCCACTGATCCAATTGAGCGTGGTGCCGGTGGTAGTGGCTCCCAAAATCGCGACAGAGTCGAACGGGAGCAAGAACGCAAATATACCCAGAGACATTTGCACGGGCCACAGGAACAACAAGGGGATCGCTACACCGCCAGCCAGCAAGAGCCAGTTTTCGCGAGCGATTGCGATGCTCAACACCACTACCGTGAATGTCACTAACACACTAAAGATAGGTCGTGAGACGCGGCTCCGTGAAGCTCGTGGGTACCAATCCAAATGTGTGTTCAGGTTATTCATTCCGTAAAGTGATGGACGGCCCGATTTATACGTTTGATTTTGAGCCACTGACGTTGATGCATTCAGCTGCAGCTTCAGCTTTTTATATCTATCGCCTTGTTGTCTCAGACGCACATGAAGAATGTGCCGGCAGGATTTCGGAACAGACCTGAGGACCGCTCTCACGTGCTCGCAAAAAATGAGCGGAGACGCGCATATAAGGGTCTTGTTCGCAATGACACGCTCCATGCGAGTATGCGCAGGTCTTCAGGTGTCACAAGCAGCAGATCGCTTGTCTTCATTCCACTCACTCGTGTCAAACACCTCACCCAGTATGCAGCCTGACAGCCATACACGACCGATGATGTAAGAGCAGCAGCGATTAACCCATACCTGGGTATCAGCCAGACATCCAGTACGGCAATCGCTAACATACCGCCTAATGATCCACGACTTGAATGCTGTGGAAGTCCTCGCCCGAGTAAGTCAGCAGTGATGATTTTTGCGCCGGCCAGCATAATTATTCCAGGCAGTAAAGCCCAGAACAGCACAACGGAATACGTAAACCGCGGCCCTAAGACTGCTCGAAACAGCCACGGTGCAACTGCGGCAGATGCTATCGATCCGAGCAAGGCGAATGCAAAAGTCAACCTTGAGACCCGGGCGGTCCGCCAGTTAGCGTCAGCAATGCTGGACGCGGCAGTTGCTGGAAACATGACTGTGGCAAGGCAATTGGGGAAGTAAAGCAACATCTCCGCACCTGTATAGGAGGCTGCATAAATGCCCAGGGCAGTCATGCCCAATAAATAGCTCACGATAAGACTGTCAAGCCGATAAGTTACAAACTGGGCCAGGTTTGCAAAATAGCCGCGGAGGCCAAACCGCAGGCAATTCCGGATCAACGTCACTGGAGGCCTCAATTGGTGCAACACCAGACCATTGCGCAGGAACCAGAGTTCGACCAGTACTATGACGCAGGTTGCAGCAATTAATCCTCCAACTGCACCGACCGTTCCCAACCCAAGAAGAACCACAGCCACCAGCACTGCGATGATTACAGCCGTCCCTTGCACCAGGTTGATCCAGAACTGCGCGTAGAAGCGCATTTGGGCCGTCAGAATCGAGGTCAGATACGAGTTCAAGATCTGCAGCGGTATCCAGCAAATGATAGCAGCGTATATCTCCGTCCTCACGGGGACATAGTTCAGGATTAGTCCACGCGCCAGCAGTAGCAGGGGGACGACAGTGCACGCTTCGATCACCCATCTAAGGAGTACATTGCCTAACATCTGGGAAAGCGGATAGGCCTGTCTGCCCAGAAAATATATGTTGGCTACTGGTAAACCAAAGTTGGTCAATAACAAAACCGATCCTGGCAGAAGATAAGCGAACTGTACCTCGCCGAGACCTTTCGGGCCCAGTAATCTTGCAATGACAGCCCATGTCGCTACGGTCAAACCATACCGAACCAGTTGTGAAGCAATGAGAAGGGCGGTATTGGTTGCAAAGGGGAGAGAGACCCCCGCCTCGGCCGGCGTGCCTACCGCACCGGATGCAGACGTGGATGTCACTTCAATAGTGTCACACCTTGGCGCATCGATATAAGCTGCGACCTGAATGCCAGAACCTCGGGCAGCCTCGTAGATCGCTGCTTAGAGCCGATCATGTGTCGGAGAACCATGGAAGGGATTACTCTTGGAGCGACGAAGCCTGGTCGTAGCGTCGGTTTTGAGAAACCAGTCCAGAATGCGAACGCAATTTCTGCATGGCTCGCGTTGTAACACTGAACACGCGATCAAACAACCACTGTTGCTCCATCCTGACGATTTCCGACCTGGAAATCGATCCGGTCTGGCGCTGCTGCCGAAGAAAATCGAGTAACGTTGAAACCGGGACAAACCAGCCGCGCTTCCCGGTCAGCCGCCGCAACAAAAATTCAACTCGTGGATTCACGAATCCATCATTTACGAACCCACATGCCAGATGTGTGTACATGATGCAGATGCCGTGCTCTTCCTCGAGTCGATCCTGGTTCGCTTCTTTAAGCAACTCACAAAACGACGGACAGTCCGGAGCGTCGGAGCTGCTGAACCACAGGTTCACAAAAGGCTTTTGCTCGTCATGATAGGGCATACTCGGATTGATGCGATCCAGGTTGATCTCCCGGAAAACAAAATTGCGTACATAATCAATTCGCTTGCGACATAAATCACCCCAAAAATATTTGGAGTCCTCGAGGTGTCCTTCGAATTCGTCATGACGAAATCTTGTCAGAGAACGATAGAGTGGCGCGATGCGCCAGAAGCGGGCCGATCCCCAATAGACATTCTCGCGATTGTACGAATGATTGGTATGTATCCGCGGATAGTTTCCAATGAGCCTGCGGAACTCCTCCAGTCCCGATTCCACATCCTCGCGTACTGAGCAGGTGTTGCGGACATTGTGGAGCGCGATCTCGAACCCGGCATTCTTAAGCGCAAGGACAAAGTCGAGATATTTTCGATCTTGAAGGCTTGCCCCACCCAGCTTCCCATCTTCAGCGGTGGCCAGCGGCCACACTGACTTGGTTGTGAGCATGCCCACATCTTCTAACAACCGGTATATGGGCCGATATTTTCAATCGTACTAAGGTCGGTATCATCGAAGATCGTAAAGGCGAATTGCTTGTTATCAGGAAACGTGATCATCGTTTTCTCCGCAGGCAATCGTGAGTCACAGAGGGAAACAATATACGGGCGATTGTGTTGAGCAAAACACCGCAGTCACTCATGAAATTAGCGTGCGCTGCATACTCACAATCGAGGCGAGCTTTGCGTGGCAGGAGATCACGAACGTAGAATCCCACCAGGTCAGATTCGGGAACCTGTGCGAGCAACTCCTCTTCATTGCGGAAGGCCAGGGTCGCAGCTCCGGTCAGACCAGGTTTCACGGCAAGTACGTGGCGGTCAAACCCAGTGGCTTGCTGCCAGAAATCCTCCAGGTCAGGACGCGGTCCCACTATCGACATTTCTCCACGCAGCACGTTTATGAACTGTGGCAGTTCATCCAGTTTCCACCTTCGCAGCCATTTGCCCAGCCGAGTAACACGGAGGTCACCTCTGCGGGTCACACCCGGACTACACTCTGCACTCCTATACTCCATGGTGCGAAATTTCAGCAATTGGAATTGCCCGTCATTTAAGCCGCATCGCCACTGCCGGAACAGTACCGGGCCGCGCGAAGCGCTTCGAATTGCAAGGGCTATGGCAAGCATGAGCGGGGCTGTTATCACCAACGACGGGATCACGAGGATGATATCCATCAAGCGCTTACTCCTGGAACGGCACCAGGGCGAAGCTGTCTGTTGCTGGTCAATCTGCGGTCTAGTT
>CAWGRA010000017.1:0-171293 GCA_963824835.1 Terriglobia bacterium
AACCGGTGTTGAAACGCACGCTGGGCGTGCCGTTGTTTCAGGAACAACTGCTGCGCATGGCGATGATCTGCGCCAACTTTACCGGAGGTGAAGCGGAAGAGCTGCGGCGCGCGCTGGGACATAAACGCTCAGAGCGGAAAATGAAAGAGATTGAATCAAAGCTGCGGGCCGGGATGACGCAGAACGAAATCAAGCCGGAAGCACAGGACTCCATTGTGCAATTCATCACGTCATTCGCGCTGTATGGATTTCCGGAATCGCATTCAGCGAGCTTTGCGCTGATTGCGTATGCGAGTGCGTTTCTGAAAGTCAGGTATCTGGGGGCGTTTACGGCGGCCATCCTCAATAACCAGCCGATGGGATTTTATTCGCCGTCAACTCTGGTGAAGGATGCGCAGAGGCACGGGTTGAAGGTGCGTCCGATTGATGTGACATGTTCGATGTGGGATTGCACGCTGGAAGGCAAAGGCCATGCGGTGAATCTGCGAATGGGATTGCGTTACGTGCGGGGATTGCAGCACGGCGGCGGGTGAAGCGCTGGTGAAAGCGCGTGGTGAGCGGGCATTTTCGTCCACGGAAGATTTAACGCGGCGCGTGCCACAGCTTTCGCGGGCGAACCTGGCCATGCTGGCGCGGATCGGGGCACTGAACTTTATCAGTCGTGAGGCGCAACTGCATCGGAGGGATGCGCTATGGCAAATTGAAAAGGCAGCGCGCAATGTTGGTCCGCTGCTGGGTGACGTGGTGGAGCCGGATGAAACGTCTCCTCTATACAGGATGAACACGGAAGAGCGCCTGGTGGCTGATTTTCATGGCACGGGCATGACGGTGGGGCCGCATCCGATGGCGTATCGCAGGGAAGAGTTACGGAAGATGGGTATATCTTCGGCGGCTGAGTTGCGACAGATTCGCCACGGCAAGTCAGCGGTGGTGGCGGGATGCGTGATCACACGGCAGCGTCCGGGAACGGCGAAGGGATTAATCTTTATTACTCTGGAAGACGAAACAGGAAACGCAAACGTGATTGTGATGCCGGATCTTTATAGTAAAGATCCGATGGTTGTTCTGCGGGAGCGTTTTATCAAGGTCCGGGGCAAAGTACAGAATGTGGATGGAATTGTGCACCTGAAAGCGGAAAAGGTGATGCCGCTGGAGGTGACGTCAGCGGAAACGTGGTCGCATGATTTTCATTGATAGGCGGTAGGTACTTTCGAAATTAGAAACCTACACGGCCACAAGGTGTGGCACAGCCCCCTACTCGCGCTTGTGAAGAGTGTGCCTACCCTGGTCAGGGGTCAAAAATTTGGCGCTAGTGTGCTCAGTGTCGTCGGCTTATTTTGCTTTGCAGGATGGGATTCCTGTTTTCATTTCACTGCAAATATCAGTCCTTTCGCTTACAGTATATCGACTGGCATGGTTCTATCAGCTAAAGTCAGTCCGGTGATCGCCATCCGTACTCCAGTCTTAAAATCGCACCTTCATCTTTCAGCGAAAGATCGGATTTTTCAAAGACAAGCTATTCATGCTCTTAATGACCGTGAGCCGCTTCTGCCGCGATTGTCACTGAAACGATATGGCTGCGCGTGGGAAAATCAACCTTCGGCAAAGCGGACACCGTCTTCATCGCCAACGCAAGCGGGATCGCCAACGACGACTCCGTCGCCGACGCCCGAGGCGATTCCCGTCAAGACTACAGAAGCAGAAAAAGAAGCAATCACATTCTGCCACCGGCCGAATCTTGACGATTTAAGCGCGCTGAAATCACGGATCTTCCCTGAGACCAGGAGGTAATCTGGACAAGCCCGATTCAAAGTCAAAGCCACGGAGACGGCGTGGCTGGTTCCGCTGGCTGCAACATAAGGATTTCTGATTAACAAGCGACCGATCACAGCATGGGTCGCGAGCAGGGCATCGCCGACGCCTTCCATCTTGAGTAGCTGGATTTATCCCGCGCTGGAAGTCTGGCGGCCATGGGCTATATTCCCACGCAGATACCGGCCTGCGACCCTGGACGCGACGCGAATGCAAACGAAAGCCGGTGAAGCGCGAACTCTAGCGAATACGCTTCCCGCAGATTCCGCCATTCGGCGGACATCCAGCAGCTGAAAGAAGAGTTCCAGCGCAGGACGATCAGCATTACTACTCAGCGAAGATCGATTCGGTATATACCCGATACGGGCGCATCTCCGGAACGCCGCTGCGAAACAGCTACCACTTCGGCCAGACCATGTGGAATGATTTTGGCCGGCCCTTTGATGAAGGCAACAACTTGATCGCGGGCGCCACGGCCAGCGCGATAGCCGGACGTTTCTTCTTCTATACGCAAGGCGAATATCAGCATGCTCCCGGACGAGGTGCGCTTACTCCGGCGCAGGAAGCGTTCATCGCGGCAGAAGATGCAAATCCGGTGCAGACGCCCTTGCGGTCAACTCCATCGATCGTTTCTATCCCATCGATATGTATGCCGGGGTGCAGCTAGGCGAGTATGCCGTTTCCATTGGCAAGCAAAGCTTGTGGCTCGGGCCGGGTGAGATGGGCGCCCTGATGGTTAGTGACA
Organism: Terriglobia bacterium; assembly: GCA_963824835.1. Taxonomy (GTDB): domain Bacteria; phylum Acidobacteriota; class Terriglobia; order Terriglobales; family Acidobacteriaceae; genus Angelobacter. Next base: position 2,558 of record CAWGRA010000017.1, read on the forward strand.
ATGCCGATCCCATGTATTCGGTACGGCTCTCCCGCACCGCTCCGTTGGTGCTGCCGGGTTTTCTGAAGCTGCTGGGCCAGATCCGTGGCGAAGATCATGTTTGCAAAACTCTCTGGTCATCAATTTCCGGCGCGGCCATTTTTCAATCTGCAGAAGATCAGCTTCCATCCCACAGAAAACCTGGAGGTTGGTTTCACGCGTGCCTCTTTGTGGGCGGGAGTGGGACATCCGTTTACGCTTAGAAGCTCTGGAAAGAAACTTTCGACTCGGTGACCAGTCCCAACGGAGGAAATTTTCTGGATCCTACCGATCCGGTGACCGAAAAGCTGGATTTGATATCACCTACAAGCGTGCCCGGATTGCGACACTGGCTAACGTTTACAGTGACTCGTATTCTGACGATGATCCTTCGCCGCTGGCGAATCCGCGGCGGGCGGCGATCAATCCCGGAATTTATCTGACCCATGTTCCTGGGTTGGCAAGCTTGATTTGCGGGCGGAGGCGACGTCCACGCAGCTGACCACGCTTTCGATAAAGGGCCAGAATTCCTCTACTTCAACGACCAGTATCATGACTCCAATACCAACAAAGGCTTCTGTTTGGCAACCAGACCGGGCGCGACGGCCGCGGATATCAGGGATGGAGTACTTATCACTTTTCTCCGGTAACGGATGTGGCAGTAAGTTACCGGCTGGTCAAGACGAGTAATCTGGCGTTGCCGGGCGGCGGAACGCAGAATGACGCCAGCACAAGGTTGCGTTGGCAGGTAAATCCAAGCCTGATTGCGACGCGTTTGTGCAATACGAGCGCTATCTGATCCCAGCGGTGAAGCCTGGAGCGCAGCACGACGTTACGGGACAAATTCGGTTGACGTATATGCCGCATTGGGAACTGCATCACGATTAATTTCAGTGTTGGGTTTCTGCTAGAATCATTTTCGCGTTAAGGACGCATCCGGTCCGCGGAAAGGGTAGAAGCCCACCTGTCAGTATCAAGTACTTCGCGAACCTTCTTTCAGCCCGATGTGCGGACAACGGGCGCTTCGATGAAAGGAGGTCGCCATGTCGACCGATTCGCAACCGCGCGCCACGCCCGCTTCCCGACCGTCCCAATCTCCGCCATCTGAAGGACCAGGCCAAGGACCTGCTCAAGGCCGGCGCGGCGACATCGCTCGCCGATGCGCAGTTCAAGATCGCGCGCCTCTATGGGTTTGCGAGTTGGCCGAAGCTCAAGGCTCACGTCGAGTCGCTTCGAGGAGATCGGGCAGCTCAAGCAGGCGATCGACACCAACGACCTCGAGCGCGTCAAGAGCCATGATGACGCGCAACCCGGCGCTGCACCGCGCTCCGCTTGGCTACGGCAAAGATGGGCCGCTCACGTGGGTTGCCGAATGCCGCGTGCCGTGGGAGCCGCCGAGCGCCGGCGAGACTGGCCATGGCGGAATGGATGATCGACACACGGATCGGACGTGCACCAGGGGGGCGACGGGCCGCTGATGCGCGCCGCGCTCAACGGATATCGCATCCCGATGATGGAACTGCTGGTGGCGCATGGCGCGGATGTGAACGCGTTGTGGCACGGACATTTCCCGATCATCTTTGCGCCTTGCGAGTCGCTGGATCCGGACGGCCTGCGATGGCTTCTCGATCACGGCGCCAATCCGAATGTTGCACGTGAAGGGCGCAAATATCCGGGAACGGCGCTGGACCATGTGATTGGCGGATATGCGCGATCGGAGAATCTGGGCCAGTGCATCGATTTTCTGATCGATGCGGGCGGCGTGACCAGGTACGACTTCGCACCACTGATGAATTGCTGCGCGGGCAGGACTGATCTTGGCGGCACAGATTGATGCGGATCCGGGGCTGGTACACCGACGGTTTCCTGAATTTGATTTCGGGGTGACCGGAGGCGCGCAGACTCACACTGCGGGGCGCCACGCTGCTGCATGTGGCGGCGGAGTACGGCATCTGGAGGCGGCGATGATGCTGCTGGATCGTGGTGCGGATGTAAATGCGCGAGCGACGGTGGATGAAGCTGGCGTCGGCGGGCAGACGGCGATTTTTCATGCGGTGACGCAGTATGGCGATTGGGGATTGGCGGTGACAGAGTTGCTGCTGGATCGCGGGGCGGATCTCTCACTTCGAGTGAAACTTCCCGGACATTATGAGAGGCCGGATGAGGTAGTGGAGTGCAATCCGCTGGAATATGCGGAGATGTTTCCCGGCGGCGAGAGGAAGACGGTGGAGCTGGTGAGACGGGTTTCCGGCGGTGACAGGTGCTTTCCAACGAGCATTGGGATAACGTGAGTCGTTTTGCTGCGAGGGCACTTCGTTATTGACGCAAGGATTCGTGTGACGGTAGGGATCCCTCGCTCCACTCGGGATAAAAGACGAAAGCAAAAGACAAAAAACAAAAAGGCGAGTCCGGGAAGGAGCTACTTCACAGACTCGCCTGATTGTTGAGTTGAGCGGCCAGCGGTTACCCGATGGCTGCTCTTCTCGCTTCGCGGGACGCGAACCCGTTGATAACTCTTACTGCCGGCTTGCTGGCGGGCTGAATCACCTGCGCGCCGAAGCGCTCCATCTCTTCCAGTTGCGGGCTGAATTGCAAAGGAGCAGATTGGCGCCGGCATCTTCAAACTCGGCGATGCGTTCACTGACTTGTTCCGGCGTGCCAACCAGGCCGGAGCGGAGGCCACGGTTGGAGACGGAGTAGTCTTCCAGCGAGACGCGCTGTTCAAGCTGCGTATTGGCAAGCCATTGCTGGTAGTTGCCGTAGCCGGCGCGCGTTCTGTTTTACGTCAGTGATGCGGCGAGTTCTTTCTGCGCTTCCGCTTCGGAATCGCGCACGATGGCATAGCGCGGCGACGCCGAATGCATGGGCGGAAGGCCAAAGCGTTCACGGCGCTCAGACATGTCGGCGATCTTGGCGCGAATGCGCTCCGGCGGATCACCGTGCATCACGTAGGCGTCACACTTCTGGGCGATCAGGTTCTTCGCGGCTTCGGATTCGCCGCCGGCATAGATCACCGGTCGCGGACGGGAGACCGGTTTGGGCTGAAGGACAGGTCGTCCACCGGATAGTACTTGCCGTGATAGGTGAAGTGGTCCTGCTTCCAGGCCTGATCGACGACATCAAGCCACTCTGAGGTGCGGGCATAGCGGTCATCATGCTGATCGAATTGCACGCCGTACTTTTTTGCCTCTTCCGCCCACCAAGAGGAGACGACGTTGAGCGAGACGCGGCCATTGCTGATGTGGTCAATGTTGGCGGCCTGCTTGGCGAGCAGCGCCGGATTGTGGAAGGTGGGCCGCACGGCGACCATCAGTTCCAGACGATGGTGACGGCGGCGAGAGCGGCGGCGGTGGACCAGGCGTCGAGTGAGGGAGCTTCAGGGCCCTTGATGTCATTGAGGTTGAGCTCGGCGATCAGCGTGAGATCAAAGCCAATCTCTTCACTGCGGCGGGCCAGGCGGCTGATGTATGGCCACGTTGCGTGCATATCTTCATCGGCAACGTTGCGCAGCCATCCGCCGAAAACGGGAAGCCAGTAACCGTATCGCATTACGCGGCCTCCCGTTCCAGGTAGTCCACGAGCCGGACAAAGGGATCAAAGCCGATGACTTTGGGACCGTCAGCCACGAAGTTGGAGAGAGCGTTGATGTCATAGAAGTAGAGCTGGCCATCACGATCGTCAATGATGTACTCGACGCCGCCGACTTCGATGTTGGCGGCTTGCATGATGCGCTCAACGTTGTGGATGACTTCATCGGGCGGGGTGTAGCCTTCCACGCGAATGCCGTTCTTGGGTGCGTCGATGGCGCAGGCGGCGCGGGCAAGCTCCTGTCCGCCAGTGGTCCGGCAGATGTCAGCGGGGCAGAGGTCAAAGGTTTCACCGGTGAGATGGACCTTGATGCCGTAAAGGAATTTGCTGCCGACAACCTCCACGCGCACGATGTGACCATCGCGGGCGGGGATAAATTCCTGAACAAGAGCGGTGTTGTCGAGGCCAAGGTCGATATCGCCGTTGTCGGCTTCGACGGCGGCTTTGAGATCGTCAAGAGTGTTGAACTTTTTGACGCCTGCGCCGCTGCCGCCGATGTTCGGTTTGATGACGATAGGGAAGCGAAGACCTTCGGCAGCGGCAACTGCGTCGGCCGGGCTGTTGATCACGCGCGACTTGGGATACGGCAGCCCGAGAGATTCAAGCAGCGAAAGCTGGAGGGCCTTTGAGGTCTCAAAGCGGAAGGCCTTCTGGCCGTTGACGACGCGCTTGCCGTTCTGCTCAAGATGGGCGAGGTAGTACTGGGTGTAGAAGATGCCCTGGCCGTGTCCGCGACGGTAGGCCGAGGGCTCATTCGATTGAAGACCAGGGAATAGTTGCCGTCGCCATTGAGGTGGGCCGGGTCAAAGTGGTGCTGGGCCGCGTTGACCTGGACGTAGGGAGTCTTGCGCCGGTCAAGCTCGGCGAAGAGCGGCTTGAACCAATGCGGATGCTCGTAATAGATGGCGATTGGCTGCTTAGTTTTTGACATGCTGTCCTCTCATGCGAGGGGTCCGACTCAGAAGAGCAGCCAAAAATGAAAAGGCCGCTCATCGTGAGCGGCCCCGGTATCTCAAATCTCTGATAATACTTAAGAAAGATTGCGTCGCGCCGGCCGCTCACTTATACACATACACATACAACAACACATGCACATGGCCATGTTGGTGCGGGCAGCGGTGGTGGAGATATGTTTCATCTCAGGCACATAGCTTACATAAGGCATGGCAGGGAGTCAAAATAAAGTTTGTAAAGTTTAAGATGTATCAAGCCAGGTAAGTTGTTGAATAAGTGAAGCGTTCAAACGGGGAGTGACATCGGGAGGTGGCGTGGGTATTCAGCGACTGCGGTTGCGAACCGGGAAATTCTTTGCATCGATTGCTCTGGTAATTGCCTGGACCGGCAGCTTAATGGCGCAAGCTGGGGCCGGTACGACGAACGCTCCGGTGGGGATTCCGCGTGAGCTGGCGCGGGAGCGCGCGCAACGGGTGAGCGATGTTCGTTATCAACTGCGCTATGCTCTTTTCCGAAGGCGGAGGAAATGCCGGGGCATGAAGCGATCAGCTTTCTGTTGAAGTCAGCTGGGCCGCTTCTGATCGACTTTCGCGAGGGAACGGTAAGCGACTGCACGGTAAATGGAATTCATATTCCATCGAAGACCGACAACGGGCATATAGAACTGACGGGCCTGCTACGAGGGCGAAAACCATGTGGAGATTAATTTCAGTGCTCCGATCGCCACAGCGGGGAAGGCAATCACGCGATTTGAAGATAAGGATGACGGTAGCGAATATCTGTACACGCTGTTTGTGCCGATGGATGCCGAGATGGCGTTTCCATGTTTTGATCAGCCGGACTTGAAAGGGAAGTTCAGGTTGGAGGTGACCGCGCCGCCGGAGTGGACCGTAATTGCGAATGAAACGAGCGTTTCCGACTCATTGGAGAATGGGGAGCGGCGAGTGTTCGTCGTCATGTATTTGCAGAGACCAAACCGATTAGCACGTATCTGTTTGCCTTTGCCGCGGGGCCGTTTAAGAAGGTGAATGACAGGCCGGGACTGCCAGGGCTGTATGTCCGCAAATCGAAATTGGAGAAAGCGCAGGCAGAGGCGGAGCAGGTTCAGCAGGTTACAGCGGATGGCATCAAGTATCTCTCGAAGTATTTTGAGCAACCGTTTCCGTTTCCTAAATATGACATGGTGATGTTGCCGGGGTTCGCTTACGGAGGCATGGAGCATGCCGGCGCGACGTTTGTGCGGGAGGAGTCGATCCTGTTTCGCCAGGCGCCGACGCATAGTGACCGGCTGAATCGCGACATTCTTTTGCTGCATGAGCTTACGCACCAGTGGTTTGGCGATCTGGTGACGATGCGCTGGTTCGATGATCTCTGGTTGAAAGAAGGCTTTGCGCAGTACATGGCGTACCACGCGCTAGATGCGTTGAAGCCAGATGAACATGTGTGGAAGCGCTTTTATCAGTCGATTAAACCGGCAGCCTATGCGATTGATGAGACGCAGGGTACAACGCCGATCTACCAGAACATTCCCAATTTGAAAGACGCCAAGTCCGCGTATGGCGCGATTGTCTATTCCAAAGCGCCGGGCGTGATGAAGCAGTTGGCGTACGTGTTGGGTGAGAACCAGTTTCGTGATGGTCTGAGGCTGTACTTGAAAGATCATGCGTATGCGAATGCGGACTGGGCAGACCTGGTGGGCGCGCTTGAGAAGGTGTCCGGGCAGAAGCTGGGGCCGTGGGCGGATGCCTATATCAAGCATAGAGGGATGCCGCAGGTGGATGTGGACGTTCGGTGTTCCACAGATGGAACTTACGGAGTCGGCCTGCGACAGCATGATGTTTTGAATGAAGGCTGGTTATGGCCAATTGCAACGGAGCTCTTGATTCATGTCGGTGGGATCGATCACACGCAAAGGATGAGACTGGATGAGGCAAAATCGCTGGCGAATCCGGTAAATACGGCTAATTTGTCCTGAATACGTTTTCGGCAACAACCAGGATTATGCCTATGGCCGTTTTCTTCTGGATGAGGTGAGTCGCAAGGCTGTGATGGCCAACCTGGGCAGTATTGATGACGTCTTTGAGCGGACGTTGCTGTGGGGATCTTTGTGGGATTCCGTACGCGAAGCGGAGCTTGATCCACGGGAATACATCAACCTGGCTCTGCGATTGTTGCCGAGCGAAAGGGATGAGGCGCTAGCGCAGAACATTATTGGTCATACGATTGGTGCGCTGCACTGGTATGTGAATGAACCGACGCGCGCGCAAATTGCACCAAAGGCTGAAGCGCTGGCGCGAGACCAGATGCTCCACGCCGCAAGCAAAGACATGAGGATTGTGTGGTTCCGGGGGATGCGCGGCGTGGCGCAGACGGAGAGCGGTCGCGAGACGTTGAAAGAATTGCTTTCCGGAAAGCTGGTAGCGCCGGGAGTGGAACTGCGTCCGCTGGACCGATGGAGCATGGTGACGGCGCTGGTCGCGCTGGATGATAAGGACGCTGAGACGATTCTGGCAGCGGAGGAGAAACGCGATTCGACCGGCGATGGGAAGAAGTATGCATTCATGGCAAAGGCGGCGAGTCCGGATGGGAAGTCGAAACAGGAGTATTTTGATGGCTACATGCATGATGCGGCGCGTCCGGAAGACTGGGTGGAGCAGAGCCTGGGGCCGTTCAATTACTGGAACCAGTCTGAGCTGACATTTCCTTATCTGAAGCAGGCCCTGGATGCGTTGCCGCAGGTGAAACAGCAGCGCAAGATTTTTTTTGTGCTGGCGTGGCTGAACTCCTTTATCGGAGGACAGGGATCCGCGGCGGCGCAGGCGGAGGTGCGGGAGTTTTTGAAATCGCCGAGCCTGGACCATGATTTGCGATTGAAGATTCTGGAAGTGGAGGATGATCTGGATAAGACGGTGAAGATCAGGGCGAAATGGGACAACGGATCGCCGACATCGCCGTGATCGCGCGACATCGCCGACATCGGAAGGCAAACGCTTGCCGCTGATTGCGCTGATGCTAACTGGTGGCGCTGATTGAACGGATTTTTTACCGCGCTTTTGAAGCGGCTTGACGCGGATGGAACCATGCCAACCAAGCGATTTCAGTGACTTTGTGCTGAGACGCATTTGATCGATGCTCGACCACGTCATAGGCCTGAACTGCTGCAAGATTGTAGGGATCCCTCGCTTTGCTCGGGATTGAGAACCAAGGGCTCTGGTACCAACCCGGCACCTGAGAGCAGAGCTCCTGCTAAATATCTGAAACTGTGGCTTTTGGGCCATACGAAAGCAATGCAGAGGAAGATTTTTTCGACGAATTTGAAGCCGCCCGAGGCGGTTTTTGCAGGATGTATAATTTGGGGTGATGCTGAAGTATTCGATTGTCGTCCCATTTCACAATGAGCAGGAGAGCGTTACGGCTCTCTACGATCGCCTGAAAGCCGTGATGGAAGCCACGGGCGAGACGTTCGAACTGGTCTTTGTTGACGACGGCAGCGTGGATCGCACCTACAAATTGCTGCGCGAAATTGTCACCATTGACAGTCGCGTGGTGGTGGTGAAACTGCGCCGCAACTTTGGACAGACTTCAGCATTGGCCGCCGGATTTGCACACGCGCAGGGTGAATACCTCATCGCCATGGATGGCGATCTGCAGCACGATCCGGACGAGATCCCGAAATTTATTGAGATGCTGGAACAGGGCTACGACCTGGTCAGCGGCTGGCGCAAAGAGCGCGTGGACAACTTTGTGATGCGGCGGATTCCTTCCCGCATTGCGAACTGGACCATGTCAAAGCTGAGCGGCGTGAATATCCACGACTTTGGGACCACGTACAAGGCGTATCGTCGCGACATCATTGCGCAGCTTCCGCTGTACGGCGAACTGCATCGGTTTATTCCGGCACTGGCGTCATGGTATGGCGCTTCGATCTGCGAGATTCCCATCAAGAACATTGTGCGGCCCAAGGGCGCGTCGCATTACGGCATATCCCGCACTTTCCGTGTTTTCTTTGACCTGATCACGATCCGGTTCCTGCTGAAATATATGTATCGTCCGCTGCATCTGTTTGGCAGCGTGGGCATGCTTTCCATGCTGGGCGGGCTGGGCGTGGCGTTCTGGCTGATGCTGTCCAAGTTCCTGTTTCACGTCAGCGTGATGGGTGAGCACGGGCCGCTGCTGATTGCCGCCGCGGTGCTGATCGTGTTCGGCGGGCAGATGCTGGCGCTGGGACTGCTGGGCGACCTACAGGTAAGGAATTTCCAGGAGCCTGCTCGACGTGTGCCTTATACGGTTGCGCACGTTTTGCGTTCACAGAGCCAGGAACAAGCCGTCAACGAATAGTTTTTATTCACTCATCCATTTAAAAAAGAGAGTCAATGAGCACAGGAATTACTACGCATACGGAACTTAAGCTGGCCAAGCGCATGGGCCGCTTAGGAATGGAAACGGCCTTTGAAGTACTGGCCAAAGCACGCGCGTTGGAAGCGCAGGGAAAAGATATTGTCCACCTGGAGATTGGCGAGCCTGATTTTGACAGCCCGGCCAATGTGATTGATGCCGGCGTGAAAGCCATGCGCGGCGGCTGGACGCACTACACACCTTCAGCCGGTCTGCCGGCGTTGCGCGAGGCCATTGCCGCGGATGTGACCAAGTCACGCGGAGTGAAGGTGACGCCGGAGGAAGTGGTGGTTGTTCCCGGCGGCAAGCCGACCATCTACTTCACTTTCACCGCGCTGGTGGAAGAAGGCGATGAGGTCATCTATCCGAATCCGGGATTCCCGATTTATGAGTCGCTGATCAACTTCACCGGCGCCAAGGCCAGTGCCGATTCAGCTGCGCGAAGAGAAGGACTTCCGCCTTGATCCGAACGAACTGGCTGACCTGATCACGGACCGCACCAAGCTGATTGTGATCAACTCTCCGCATAATCCCACGGGATCAGTGATGACGGAGCAGGATGTGCGTGACGTGGCTGCGGCCATCGGCGATCGCGACATCATGGTGCTGTCTGATGAAATCTACAGCCGGCTGATTTTTGAAGGGTCGCATTTCTCGCTGATGTCACTGGACGGATGGAAAGACCGCGTCATCATGCTGGATGGTTTTTCCAAAACCTACGCGATGACTGGATGGCGTCTGGGTTATGGCGTGATGCGCAAAGACCTGGCCGTGCACTTTGGACGGCTGATGACCAACGTGAACTCATGCAGCGCCGGATTCACGCAGGTTGCGGGCATTGAAGCTGTGAATGGCGACCAGTCGTCCGTGGAGCACATGGGCGAGCAGTTCCATAAGCGGCGTGACAAGTTTATTGCCGGGCTGAACAAGATCCCGGGCTTCAGCTGCCGTCTGCCGCACGGCGCGTTCTACGCTTTCCCCAATATCACCAAGACTGGCTGGACTTCCAAGAAGCTGGCCGATGTTCTGCTGGAGCAGGCGGGCGTTGCGTGTCTGGCAGGTACGGCGTTCGGCGCGTTTGGCGAAGGCTATCTGCGGTTCAGCATTGCCAACTCCATGGAGAACCTGGACAAGGCGCTGGACAAGATCAATACCTGGGCGAAGAAGAACCTGTAAGTCGCAAGCATTCATGCCGCGAATCAACGCGGATATGACGCAGCCAAGTTGAGTTACGATTTTGACTGGATTCGTGATTTATCCGAGTGAGATTCGCGGCAGTTGTACGTTTGCGATCGAACTGCGATTTTAGTTGCTGGTTATGCCCATGGCTGATCAAAAGATCTCGATACAAGATTATCGACCTGAGGAAAGAGTTGATGCAGACCGTAGAATCCACTCCCTGTGACCGGGCTATCACATTAGAAAACTTTAACCTCAGGTCAGAACCGCACCGGAGACCAGATCACTAATCGTAGAAATCAGAAATCACAAATGAGCAAATCACATCTACTCCCATTCATCCGAGCCAATCGGGTCGCCGGCGGGAGGAGTAGATGGGCTGTCGTCATGGACCTCTGCGGGGTTTCTTCTCAAAATGGTCGATCTGATTTCTGGCGAAGAAAAACTCGGCGCGGGTTGCGGAGTCCTTTAAGCAGAGGTTCCTGGGATGCAAGCCATTTTTTCAGTTGGTCGAGCTTGAAGAATGCAATGGCGCGGACCTGTGTGGATGCGTGCTCGTTGTTGGCAAGTGACATCAGGTGGCTGAGCACAACGGCGTTGACGGTGCGTTGAATGGCTGCATTGTAGCCTGCTCGAGTGGGCTTTCCAGGTTGAGGCTAGAAAAGTCGTCAAGGAGTTCGTCGAAGCCGGGATTGTTTGCGTCGCGGGAATGGTATTCAATCATGCGCTGGGCGCGTTCAGGCTGAAGCAGCAGACGGACAACGATATCGGCCGCGGCTTCGGCGGGAGCAAGGGAATCAAACGCCGGCGAGGTGCGGCGCGTAAAGTTTTCTTTTGAGCTGGAGTACTCCGGCGGACGCGGAGGAATGATCGCCAGCAGCGCCTGAGGTACAGCGAGTTCCTGGGGCGAAAGAGTTTTGAGGATCGCGTGCAGGGCCTCTCGCTGCTGAGCAGCAGGGACGATGGTGGGATCTTTTCGATGCGATCCGCGAAGATCAAAGAAATAATTCAGGCCGCCAATGGATTTGGCGGCGGCTGTGAGCTGGTAACGATGATAAAGGTAAACCGGAACCAGAACATCTTCCAGCGTCGCCATGGGAGTGTGCTCGCGGATGGCATCTTCGAAGAGATGTCTTTAGACGCTGAGTCGCGCACGGCCATCACCTGCTGTAACGCTTCCACGTCATTTCGTGCCGGTGTCCCAGAGATGCGCAATCGGACTGGCTGAGCCGGGTGGTCGTGCATCCTGGTCCGTGAGGTAAAGTTGGCCGCTGGCGAACGCGTCATCCAATACTTTGTCCAGCGCCTGGGTTTCATTGCTGCCGGAGCGAAGATCACGATATCCGTAAGTGATGGCGGTCTTGTCCCACGCGCCAATGCCGACTGCGTATGCGTCGGAAACATCAGGTAATCCGTTCGCGCCCACGGTAACAGTGGGTGGCGGGTAATCCATGACGGACGAACGGTTGACGATGCTTGCGGCATAGTTGTGCATGAGTCCCAGGGTGTGTCCGGTTTCATGCGCGGCCAGTTGGCGAATGCGTGAGAGAGCCATGGCGTTGGCCTTGGCGAGAGCGGTGGGATCTTTGCCGAAGGGATTGAGCAGCCCCTGGGCGATGAGAAAGACCTGGCGAATACGCAGGGCATCAATGCGCACATGGCCGTTGATGATCTCTCCCGTGCGCGGATCAGTGACCGCATTGCCGATGGACCATCCGCGGGTGGAACGCGGCACCCATTCGATCACGTTGTAGCGAACATCCATGGGATCAATGCCTTCAGGGAGCAACTTGATCTGAAACCCGTCTTTGTAGCCCGCGGCGGTGAACGCCTGGTTCCACCATCCTGCGCCTTCCAGGACTGCGGAACGGATAGGCTCGGGAAAGGCGCGATCCACGTAATAAATAATGGGTTTCACAGGTTCGCTGATTGGCGGCGGAAGGATCTTTCATTGCCAGACGATGGCGCGCGATGAAGCGCTTCTCAATGGGCTGGTCAACGGGCGTGGCGAAGTCCATGTACTGGATACCGAAATAGCCGGCCCGTGGATCGTACGCGCGAGGATGAAAGCCGGCAGGAGGAGCCTGAATGAAGGAGATGTGCTGGTGGACGGTGATGGCGTGCGGTTCGGGCGCGACTTGCCGGATCGAACTTCCGGGTTCACTGCTCACGAAGGTAAGCGTTGATTCAATCTCAGTGTTTTCAGGGAAATTCCTCGTGCGCGGCAGGTAAATGGCTGAGCGGGACGCATCGACTGTAAATTTTCCCTGATTGGCGCGGGCAATGCGTGGCGGCGACCCCGTGCGTGTCACTGAGGAAGAATTTAGTGGCGTCAATCAGTACGGCGTCGTTCTCTTCGGCGGCAATCTCAAATCCCCAGAGCACAGATTGCGGGAAGGCGCCGCGGACGGCATTGCGCTGGTCAGCATCGTCCGTGATAGCGCGAAACTGCTGATTTTCAGCCACCAGGAAGGCCTGTTTGCCGCTACGCTCAAAATGGACCACGTAGCTTTCGCCCGGCTCGCCACGATCCAGGCCAATGTCATTGGAACCAACGCCGTTGGGGAGAGATTCGTAGAGGATGAATGGTGTCTCCCACTTATCTTTGTCGATGCGGAGAAAGAGAGCGCCTTCGCGCGCGTCCCAGTAATCGGGGATAAAACCGGGCAAGGCCTGCATGTTAGCGGTCTTATCCGCGATGCTGGGAAGAGGTTTTGAAGAGGGTTTGGGCGCCTGAGATTGCGCGAAGCCAAGAGTAGCAAGGACCAAGGTGACTAAAAAGCGTCTCATCATTCTCCCTATGATTGCGAAGAATGAATTGTATTGCACAGGTCGCGTTGTAAGGGAGCGGAATAAATAAAAACGGACGGCATGTCTGCCGTCCGTTAGATATAAGGGATTATGTTCCGCGTTACGAAGCTGACTTGTGCTTCTTCATGCCTTTGACGTCCAGTTCATTCACAACCTGCTGAACATTGGGAACGGTGGCCGCAAGCTTCTCAACTTCGGTACGCTGGCCTGGTGTATCAACGTCGCCCTTTAAGGTGAGCACGCCGTTTTTCGCGTCATAACGGATGTGCTGGTTCTCAAGCTTGTTGGCGATGATTACGGCCTTGAAGTCTTTTTCAATCGCGTCATCAACATTGGAATCAATCTTTTTGGCAGCGCCTTCAACGCCCTCAGGACGAACGCCGATTTCGTTGGAAATCACAAAACCATTGGCGGCGCTTTTGGCCACGTCTTCAGCTTTTTCTTTGTCTTCCTGGGTTTTGACATCGCCACCCAGAGTAACCAGTTGCTTGTCCTTGTTTACATCGACTTTGACGTCCTTCATGCCGGCGTTGTCCAGAGCCTTGGAGACCTGGTCTTTCACGTCCGGAGTGTTGGCCTTATTGGTATTGCAGCCGATGCAGAGGGCGAGCAGCAGAGACGCCATGGTTACCACAATGCTCTTAAAACGCATGAAAATCTCCTCCTGTTTGACCTCAGGGGTGCGGTCAAGAGATTTTGATGCTGGACGTTGCTTTGGGGAGGGCTGGTGAGAGCTGACTGAAAACGCTGACCGCTGAATCAGCGGGCAACCGTGGCCATAGCCATGGATTTGAAAATCTTAGCGCCATCAGAGGAGCCGAGCAGTGGTTCACTGGCAGCGATCAGGATGGGGCATCATTCCGAGCACGTTACGGCCTTCATTGCAGATGCCCGCGATGTTATCGAGCGAGCCGTTCGGATTGGCGTCTGCGGTGAGCTTGCCGTCGTGCGTGGAGTAGCGAAAAACGATGCGGTTTTGCTTTTGCAGTGATTGCAGCGTCTGCTCGTCACAATAATAATTGCCTTCCATATGGCCGATGGGAATGCGAAGAACTTCACCGGGCTTGCAGGCGTTGGTGAAGGGCGTGTCAGCGTTTTCCACGCGGATGTTCACGAATTTGCAGATGTACTTGAGTCCCGCGTTGCGCATCAGCGCTCCGGGCAAGCAGACCGGCTTCGCAAAGAATCTGAAATCCGTTGCAGATGCCAATGACCAGTCCGCCGCGCGGCCGCAAACTTTGAGACCTCCTGCATGATGGGCGCAAAGCGGGCGATGGCGCCGGTGCGGAGATAGTCGCCATAGGCAAAGCCACCGGGGACGACAATGGCGTCACAGTTTTCCAGGTTATGCGAGTCGTGCCACAGCATGGTGGCTTGCTGGCCGGTTGACGGTGATGGCCGCATGATAGCTGTCATGATCGCAATTGGAGCCGGGGAAGACGATGACGCCGAATTTCATAAATCCATTTTAACCGCAAAGACAGCAAAATCTTACCGCGGATAAACGCGGATGAAGCGCGATACCATCAAGCCACAAACTTACCGCTGATGAACGCGGATAAATGCGGATTAACACTGATGAAACACAAGAGCTAAATGCAGGGCATTCCCCGCATTGTGGGTAAACTAACTTATGGATTGGAATGACTTGGCAGACATGCGCGGACCACGGGATCGGCGCTGAAGAACTGGTTTATTGCGCAGTGCCTGGATTCGCTGGCCGTGGCGGCGCTGTGGCTGGTTGGATTGTTGATCATCGGTATTCCGTGGGCTCCGGCGTGGGCGGTGCTGGCCGGGCTTACTGCAATTCATTCCCAATTTTGGCGGAGCAATTGCTGTGATTGGCCCGGCGATACTGGGCGCGCTCAGCTCGGACCATTATCGATTCTTTTACGTGCTGATGCTCTTCGCGGTGATCATGGCCGCGGACGGTCTTTTTCTTCAGCCGTACCTCATGAAGCGGACGGCCAAGGTGCCGTTCTGGGCGTCATTGGTTACGCCGATTGTGCTGGGCATCATCATTCCATTCTGGGGCGTGTTGCTGGCGCCGCCGCTGCTGGCGATTGTGTTTGCGTTTCAGAAGCAACGCGGCAAATTACCGGACAGAGTCAGAACGCTTAGAACTTGTCGGGTATGAAGCGGTGTTCGTTTAGCGTCTGTTGAGCGAACTGATGGCGCGTCCTGGTAGAGCCGAAGCTGTGTCAATTCGAATATGCCCAGTGGTAACGACAGAACGTCCGGCGATCGGTCGAGCTTGTCATATCGTGAGAAGCCAGGGATCGCCATCGGCACGCTGGCGATCTCGAAGAGCATTTTGCATGGTGCCGGTCACGTGGTATCAGGAAGATTAGTTCGCTACGGTCCTTGGTCTTTCATTCGCGGAGCTGGAATTTCTTCTCGACTGGGCTTCTTCCCAGGTCCTGACCCGATCGCCGAACGCATGCCAGGCACGCCGACAGTCGAGTTCCGCACAAAGCTGCGGACAATCTGCGAGACGCCGTAGCCGGCGATGGTCGAGAGCCAGCAGTCCGACTGGGATCAGCAGGAACTCCGCCATCAATTTGGCGATGGCATCCATACCTCTGGCATTGAGGTTGAGCGTGTTATGGACGACAATCAGCGTCCCAAAGGCAGCCACGGCGATCAGAATCACGCCTCGCCCAAAGGATGCGACACGCTGCGTTGGGGTAAGGGAATCAGCGTTCCACCAGCGCCTGCGCAGGAATAGCCACTGGCGGCTCCAAAGGCTTCCCACGGGCATTGCTGGGGCGGTTTCCGGGGTGGATGTCTGGTCCGGTTGATGGTCTGTCTGGGCTGAGTCCACAATGCATCTTAGCAATCCGGCCATGGTATAATCCACTTTGTTTTCATGCGTTTGTTACGCCTGCCGGGTCGCGAGTTCGGCTGCCGAAAAAAATCCTGAGTGTTGAGGTAATTACCATGTCCGGCCACTCAAAATGGGCCACAATTAAGCACAAAAAAGGCGCGCTGGACGCCAAGCGCGGCAAGATTTTCACCCGCCTGATCAAGGAAATCACCATGGCTGCCAAGGGCGGCGGCGGTGACGTTGAAGGCAATCCGCGACTGCGTACGGCGGTTGCTGCTGCCAAGGCTGAGAACATGCCTGCCGACAACATCAAGCGCGCCATCCAGCGCGGTACGGGCGAACTGGAAGGCGTGAACTACGAAGAAATCACCTTCGAAGGCTACGGTCCCGGCGGCGTAGCGGTGATCGTGGACGTAACCACTGACAATCGCAACCGCACCGTGAGCGAGATCCGCCACATGTTCGGCAAGAACGGCGGCAACCTGGGTGAATCCGGCTCCGTGGCCTGGATGTTCAGCAAGAAAGGTTCGATCGTTGTCTCCAAGAAGGCAAAAGAGGACGACCTGATGAACATCGTCCTGGAGCATGGCGGCGACGACCTGAATGATGACGGCGATAACTGGGAGATCATCACTCCGCCCAGCGCTTATGAAACGGTGCTGGATGCGGTGAAGAAGTCCGGCGCTGAGGTGGTGCACTCTGAAGCTTGGCATGGTGCCGCAGACTTATGTGAAGCTGGAAGGCGCTGCCGCCAACCAGATGATCCGCCTGCTGGAAGCCATTGAAGATTTTGACGACACCCAGAACGTGTACTCAAACTTTGACTTCGACCAGAAGCAGCTGGAAGAAGTGGCTGGATAGCACCACTCAGTACTTACGCGGATTTAGCGGACAACAATCGAAGATGCCCGCTGAGAATATCGGCGGGCATTTTTGCTTTTAAGGTCGCGGAAGAGGGGGGCCGGAAGAACTTTTGCCCCTCAAAGAGATCGAACGCACGCGCGCCCTCGCCTGCGGATTCGATAATGCCCAAAAATCCGCAGTTCCTCGGGTTCAACATCAAGGGAGGCGACTGCTCCTCGATCATGTAGACTCCTGGGAAATCCGCTATGACCTCTGAGCCGACATCAGCGCAAATCTGCGATAGAAAACGTTTAGGTTTCCTCCGTGTCTCCGTGGTGAAGGCTAGGTTTTACGCAGGCGAGGTCGCCTGCGCTCCAATCACAAAATGCGTTCATGGAAATTGGTTAGGGACCCTGCGTTCCACTCGGGATAAAGAAACAACAAAAAGGCCCGCTTTGCGGCGGGCCTGATCGGTAATTGAAAGCTATTATCGGTTTGAGTTTGACTGCGAAGCCGCCGCGGCGCGCTGGGCCAGGACTTTGCGGGCGTTGTCCGCCAGTTCCTTGGCTTTGTTCAGCTGGCCCAGAGCCGCAAGCACCTGCTTATCGTTTTCCGCACGGACCTTCAGCCCTTCTTCCTGGCCGAATTCAGCAATGAACAGCTCAGACTTGATGTTGGCCCGGATCCAGTCATTGCCTTCCTTCAAATCGGCTTCAGTGTAGGGAACCTTCTGGTCGTCAAGGAATTTGCGGAAGTCCTGCATGACCGCATCCGTGACTTCAAAGTTCTTGTCAATATGCTTGCCGTTCAGGTAATGGCGGGCAAAATTGAAGAACGCATACTTGATCAGCAGCGAATCTTCAAAATGCGACGCCTTGAACGAGCCACCTTCACGTCCGGAGTGATGCCGCCGCCGCCGTACATGGTGCGTCCACTGTCAGTCAGCTTCACTTCTTTCGAGCTCGTGGTAGCCGTTGACGTGTTGGCGTTGGTGTTGGGGTTATCTTCCTCGGCGCGCGAGTAGTAGTAGTCATAGAGCGAGACATTGTTGTAGTCGCGCTGGATGAGGCGGCCGCTGGGCGTGTAGTACTTGGCCGTGGTCAGCGCCAGTCCGGTGTTCTCAGACAGCGGATAGACCGTCTGCACCAGGCCTTTGCCGAAGGTGACTTCACCCACGATCAGGCCGCGATCATGGTCCTGAATGGCGCCGGAGACGATTTCCGCCGCCGAAGCCGTACCCCGATTGACGAGCACCACCAGCGGGTACTCCTTCCCGCCGTTGCCGTGGCTGGCGCGATAGACCTTTTCCGGTGAGCTGCGTCCGTGATGCGAGACGATGGTCTGGCCTTTCTTCAGGAACTTATCAGCCACGCCCACGCCTTCATTGAGCAATCCGCCGGGATTGCCGCGCAGATCAAGCACCAGGCCTTTGAGTTCGCCAAAGCCGCTGAGTGCGTCTTCCACTTCTTGCTCCGTGGTCTCATTGAAGGCGGTGATATGCATGTAGCCGATGCCGGGACGGATCAGGAATTTCAGGTCCACGCTGTTGCGGGGAATCTCATCACGCACAACGTTGAATTCCAGGGGCTTCTCTGTCTGCTCACGCAGCACGGTGATGTGGACGTTGGTGCCCTTAGGGCCTTTCAGCAGGTCAGCCACGTCACTCACGCTCATGTTGTCCGTGGGCTTGCCGTCCACGGCAAGAATGGCGTCTCCGGGGCGCAGGCCGACCTTATAGGCCGGCGTTCCCACAAATGGCGCGACCACGATGATCTTGTTGTTACGCGGGGCAATCTGCATGCCCACGCCGTAATATTTGCCGCTCTGTTCTTCGCGCAGCAGGGAATACGACTTGGGATCAAAGAAGTTCGAGTGCGGGTCAAGCACGTGCAGCATGCCGGGAATAGCGCCGTTGTAAATGGCCTTATCGGCGTTAACCGGCTCGGCGTAATTCTGTTCCACCAGCGCGTACACTTCTGAGAAGTGTTGCAGGCCCTGGCGAACGTCAGTATCTGACGCTCCGCCCGGATAGCCACCGGAAGCACGCTGGCTGAACCCCGCGCCCAGAAATCCGCAAATTATGATGACGAGTGTTACAAGGAAGAGTGAACGGCGTGTACCACGAGACATGAATCGTCCTTAACGCTGAACATGATTCCCAAGCCAGCGGTGTAGATGTGAGCAAGTATATCACCCCCAAAGTCAGGGAACTTACCCTGGGTACAGCCTGATGCACGTAACCCAGTCGGTTCCTCCGGCCCTGGAGGAGAAGCACTTTCGTACTCAATGAGATGCTCTGAATGTGGGACGGGGTGCGGACGAATTAGTAACCTTGATTGGAAAACTTAATCAAATACCCGAGACAATTTTAAGAAACTCTGCGGTATGATGGGTTTACTCACTTATGAACTTCGGCTCAGAGATGATCTTCCTGTTGTTACTGGCCTTTATGTTGTTTGGGCCAAAGAAGCTGCCGGAAATCGCCCGGACGCTGGGGAAATTCATGGCCGAATTTAAGAAGGCCAGCAGCCAGTTCCAGGGCCAGATTCATGAGGAGATACGGAAGCTTGAACTGGATGATGTGGACCCCCGCAAGCACATTGCGCCTGAGGTGGCCAAACTGGCCGGGGACGAAGATCTTTCGCTCACCGGTGCGCTGAACCGGCTGACCGACCGTATCAAGAACACGGTCCCGCAGGACCATCACGATGCCTGAGATTCTGGACCAACCACAAAGCCCATTTGTTGAAGAACGGGAAATGGCCACCATGGGCCTGCTGCAGCACCTGGAAGAGCTGCGCAAGCGCATCATGATGTCGGCCGCGGCTGTTGCCATTGCCTTCGGCGTGTGCTGGTACCGGTGGGAAGACATCTACCGGCTGATGAGAAAGCCCATTGAGGAGGCACTGGCGGCCCACAAGCTGCCCACCGAGCTGACCTTTCTCAATCCCACTGATCCTTTCAATCTCTCCGTAAAGCTGGCTCTGATCACCGGTATTTTTATTACCTGCCCATTTCTGCTGTATCAGGTTTGGATGTTTATTTCGCCGGGGCTTTATCGCCGCGAGAAGCGCTTTGTGTTGCCGTTCCTGTTGCTCTCAGTCTCATTGTTTGTCGGCGGCGGGTGGTTCGGCTATCAGGATCGTTTTCCCAGTCGCCCTGGAGTTTTTGATCGGGACCGGAACGGCTGCCGGCATGCGCCCGATGATTACCATCACCGAGTACACCAATCTGTTCCTTACCATCCTGCTTGGTCTGGCGCTGATTTTTGAGCTGCCCATTGTGCTGGGGTTCGCCGGACTGATGGGCGTGGTCAACGCCAAGTTCCTGTTTAAGCATATTCGCGGCGCGGTCCTGATTTTCTTTGTGATTGCCGCCATTCTTACGCCCACCACGGACATTATGAACATGACCATCTACGCTGCTCCCATGATCGTGCTGTACCTGATGAGCATTGTGATTGTCTATTTCGTACATCCAAAGCAGCGGCGTGCAAGAGCTGAAAAGCGCAAGCAATAGCCCGAATCAAGTAAACTGATAAGGATTTACGGGAGCATGTGAGTGAATCCTTGTCTGCGTTTGAGCGCGATCGTCTGTTCGCTGTGCCTCTTCCTGTTTCTTGGTTGTGACGTTCTTGGTTGCGAACGTAATGCCGCGACCATGGCATCTGCTTCGCCCACGCCAACTGTTGATGCCAATGACGCTGTGAATTCCAGCATTCAAGCCGCCCAGGCTACGCAGGCCGCTGAACCGGCCGGCCCCGCGCTGCATATTGATTCTGAACGCGCTTTCAAATACATAAAAGAGATCATCGCCTTCGGTCCGCGCTGGGATGGCAGCGCCGGCCAGGAAAAAATCGGGCCAGTATCTCCACTCCAAGCTGAAGAATGACCAGGTGGAGGATGACAACTTCATTGCCGATACGCCTGCCGGCAAGATCAAAATGCGTAACATTGTGGCCAAATTTCCCGGCAGCAAAGATGGCATCATCGTGCTTGGCTCGCACTATTGATACAAACTATCCTTTGCGCGAAACCAACTTTCATCGGCGCCAATGATGGTGGATCCAGTACCGCGCTGCTGCTGGCCATTGCCGATCAGCTTCGCGGTAAGAAGCTGGACGGCTATAGCGTATGGCTGGCTTTCTTTGATGGCGAAGAATCCATTCCATCCACCCGTGCCGGAGATCTCCGCTGGAGTGACAATGACGCGCTGTACGGCAGCCGTCATCTGGCGCAAAAATGGCAGGCAGATGGCACTAACAAAAAAATCAAGGCATTCATGCTGGCGGACATGATCGGCGATAAAGACCTGGACATCATGAATGACACCAACTCCACGCCGTGGCTGGAACAGGTGGTGTATCACGCGGCGGAGCGGCTGGGCTACCAGTCCTATTTCTTCGCTCAGCGCAGCGCCATCGGCGACGATCATATGTCGTTTGCCAAATTTGGCGTACCGGTGGCCGATATCGTTGATCTTGACTACGGGTACAACAACTCTTTCCACCACACCACGCAAGACACGATTGACAAGCTCAGCCCTAAGAGTCTGCAGATCGCCGGCGATGTAATTCTTGAAACGATCCGGCTGATCAACGTCCGCAAGGAAGATGGTTCGTCGCAGCCAAACGGCGCCGCGTTAGACAATTGCAATTAGGGTAAACTCGATCTTGATTGATCTGTAACGCCGCCGGTCTCACCATCGAAAAACTAGAAAACATCCCGCCTGTCCCTCCTTCCCGGTTCTCCAGTCCAGGGTACTCCAGTGGCCAAACCACCTGAGTTCCTTAAACGCGTATTCAGGGCGTTCCGGTATCGCGACTTTCGCATCATGTGGATAGGAGCCTGCGTTTCCACCATCGGCACGTTTGTGCAGCAGTTCGCGCAGAGCTGGCTGGTTTACGATCTCACCCGGGACGCGTTTTATCTGGGTCTGGACCTTTTCCTGGGACAACTGCCGATCATGCTCTTTTCTCTGGTGGGTGGTGTCTTTGCTGACCGCCTGGATAGAAAGAAGATGCTGCTCTAGTCGCAGTACATCCAAATGACCTGCGCCTTTGTGCTGGCGCTTTTGTTCTTCACGCACACGGTACAGGTCTGGCATATTTTGAGCTCTCTCTTTCATTGTGGGCGTTGGACAATCGTTCGGTGGCCCCGCGTATTCAGCGCTTTTGCCAACGCTGGTGGGGCCGGAGGACCTGGCCAACGCAATCTCCATGAACTCGATTCAGTTCAATCTTGCGCGCATCATCGGACCCACCATTGGAGGCCTGGCCTACACCGCTCTGGGCGCTACATGGTGTTTCAGTTTGAACGGTGTTTCCTATATCGCCGTGATCATCTCCCTCATGGTGATCAACGTGCGTTTCATCGCGCCCAAGACCCAGGTATCCGTTCTGAAAAGCATGAAGGAGGGAATCAAGTTCATCAGGGACCGTGAAGGTCTGGCGCCGCTGGTTGTGCTTGCTTTCTGCACCACACTGTTTGGCTTCTCATTGACCGGGTTTCTCCCCGTGATCGTCAGGACCATATTTCGCGGAGGGCCGGGCACGTATGAGCTTTTGCTGGTCTGCTCGGGCGCGGGCTCAATCTCCGGCGCGCTGATGGTGGCGGCCGCGGAGAAGTTGAAGGGACAAGGTCGCGCTGCGCTGTTCAGCTTGTTTGCGCTCGGTGTGGCGATTGCGGCATTTGCCTTCTCCCGGTGGCTCCCGCTCTCCTGCGTCCTGATCTTTCTGGCCGGGGCGGCTGTGATGGCGTCCGCGTCACTGATGTTGTCACTGGTTCAGCTGATTGTCGCGGATTCCATGCGCGGCCGCGTCATGAGCGTCTATAACCTCGCTTTCCGAGCGGGAATCCCCTTGGGAGCCCTGAGCCTGGGAAAGCTGATCCCTTTCCTCGGCGTCTCAGTGGCTTTGGCCGGCTTCGGATTGGTTCTGGCCGCGGTTGTCGGCTATTTCATGCTCGCGATGAAGAACGTAACCACGTTTCAGAGGCACGCAGATTCGGGAGCGGCGAGCAGTTAGCAATGGCAATTCGCAATTGGCCAATGGTT
Source organism: Terriglobia bacterium (assembly GCA_963824835.1). GTDB lineage: Bacteria > Acidobacteriota > Terriglobia > Terriglobales > Acidobacteriaceae > Angelobacter. The sequence continues at coordinate 25,227 of CAWGRA010000017.1, forward strand.
GTCATCTCCAGCGAGCCGACCTGCAGTTTAGCCTCGAATGAACGCGAACACGCCCTGGCCACGTCGGTTCGTTAGACCTGTTTTTTCGCATCTATCACAGGAGCAAGCCGCAAAAGCAGGAGGGTCAATGCGAGGTGATAAAGGAAATTCTGCACATGTCTCACCTGGCTGGAGACGCACACGAGGCCTTGATGCAGTTCATGAAAGAGAAGGAACAAGTCACAGACGCGCAGCTTGCTCCCATCTCGGCGAATGCGAGCAACGTGCGGTGGCGGGGGCGCGGGTGAGAATCGAATACCTTTGTCAGAAGCGGAGATGGACGAAAGCCGCGAAAGAGAGAAGAATGCGGAACAGTGCGAAAAGCGCTGAGCCGGGTGAAAAGCCTGAAAAGTTGCAAAAAGAGCTCTACGAGGATGGAACGCGCTGCTCACCGGAGAAATAACCGGATTGCCCAGCATGAACCTATGTACTTGAACAAGCCCGATCGATAATGACGAGCAAACTCTGCAAGCGCGGTAGGTGGCGTATGGTCGCTCCCAAACCACTGTCAATCTGATATCTTACAGCCATCTTGTGAACAGTTCTAACTCAACGGTAGACGATGAGGCAGTGCGCTTTGATCCGGTTGGGATGTGGAGCAACATGCAATGGCCGGCGCGCAGCGTGGCCATCACTTCTGCTGGTGATGTCGGCCTGGTCCATTGGAGTGATGATTGACCGATGTCTCGCTTTCGGTCGGCGCGCAGAGCAGTCTCGCCAGTTTGCTCCGGCGGTGGCGGGAGCTTTGCGTGAAGGCAAGTTGGACGAAGCCATTCGCGTGGCGGAGCGCAACCGGAAGAGCCACCTGGCCAAAGTAGTTTCCTCCGGCTTGCAGGAATTTACCGCCCAGAGCGCGTCTCCGGCAACTCCCGAAGAGCAGATTGAAGCCAGCAAACAGGCGCTGGATCGCGCTGAAGCCATTGCGCATGCCGAACTGGAGCGAGGACTGGCAGGTCTTGGCGACGATCGGGTCAACGGCTCCGTTCGTCGGATTGCTGGGAACGGTGATCGGCATCATTGATGCTTTTGCCATGATCCAGAAGACAGCGGCTGCCACCGGCATGGCGACGCCGTGTCAGGCGGAATATCGAGGCGCTGGTCACAACGGCGCTGGGATTGTTCGTCGCCATTCCTGCTGTGATGATGTTCAATTACTTCACCGGCAAGATCAAGGCGTTTGACGTGGAGATGAATAATTCATCCAGCGAACTGATGGCGTATTTTCAGAAGAGAAATATCCTAAACCGGAGATAGGCCGCGGTAGAATCATTACCGCGAATGACCAGAGACTCACGATACAATGTTTCGCATGAAGAAAATCGGTCAGCGTTCTTCGCTGCCATTTTTATTGCAATGTGTTCTGCACCGGGCACGAGCCAACAGGAGACATTTGTGGATGGCCTCTGGGCCCATGAAAATACGATCATGTTATTGGCGCGATTCGACCAGTGTGGCGGCCCATACCGGCCGGTCCAGCCCATAGTCTCTACGGATGGCGGCAACACCTGGGCGGCCGACGGTCCGCGGTTAGAAGGTAGCGATCTGTTGTTCATCGTGAGCGAAGGTGATGAACTTCTCATTGGCGGCCAGTACTATGCTGAAGGCCCCACCTCCGCTCCGTTCCTGCTCATCTACGGCCTTGAACAACATCAATGGTCACAGTCTGAAATCTATGGCGACGCTGCCGAACTCCTGGGTATGGCGCGTGAAAAGGCGACCGGACACCTTTTAGCATGGGTCCGCCACATGGACGTGCAATCGGAAGACGACTCGGGGCCAATCTTTCTTCATGAGAGCGTTGATGGCGGAAAAACCTGGAGCCGTCATCAAGGATGTTACACACGTTCCCGCGTCTAAACCGGGCATGAACTTCTTTCATGGAGCTTCCAAAGCGAAGCGGGAAATGGCGGGTATCACACACTGGAAATGCAATCGAACAACTAAAAGATGATGGCAAATGGCATCTCAGCGTGAAACTTCCGCTTGCTATTCAACAGGAATGTCCTGAGGACCAGGATGACGCGGCACCCTGATCCTGTGGCTCGCGCAAAACATTTGTTGGCGTCGCTGAAGGCGCAATCCGTTATTCTTAGCATCCTAAGTATTTCGACGATCGGAGAGTGTCCGACTTCACTGGCCGCGATGAGCACACAATTTCCGGGATCTTTCCATTCCATCAGGACTGCGCGATGGTCCTTCTCAGCGGCTGCTTTGTTCGGCTGCCTGGTTGCGCTGCTTGTTTTTGGCGCATCCGCTCTCCATTCCCAGACGATTCGCTACGCCAAACCGCCTGACGCGAAAAACGGCGAACGTATCTACAAAGGCGGGTGCATCGCCTGCCATGGCGATACAGGCAAAGGCGCGCCTGAGACCAGCACGGAATTCAAGCGTCCGGATACCTTTCCTGATTTCACGGATTGCAGCGGGACAACGCCGGAACCGAACTCGGCGTGGAAGGCAGTGATCCTTCACGGCGGGCCGGAACGCGGATTTTCCCAGATCATGCCCTCGTTCAGTGAGCTGCTTACCTCGGGCGAGATTGATGACGTGATCGCCTACATGCGCAAGTTCTGCACCAACAAGCATTGGGCGCGCGGAGAGCTGAACCTGCCGCGGGCCATTGTCACGGAAAAGGCTTTTCCCGAAGATGAAGTGGTGATCTCCACGGCGGTGAACGCCACGCGGCGCTCCGGGCTTTACAACGGACGTGATTCACGAGCAGCGCTTCGGGGTCCACAACCAGATTGAGGTGGATGTTCCGTTCAACGCGCAGAACCAGAACCACAGCTGGAACGGCGGCGTGGGAGATATAACATTCGCCGTGAAGCGCGAGATGTTTTCCAGTCTGCGCACGGGGTCGATTCTGAGCCTTCAGGCAGGCGTGCTGCCGCCCACAGGCAACAGCAAGCTCGGCTTCGGCAGCGGCACGACGACGTTTGAAACCTTCGCCGCTTTTGACCAGCTCTTTCCGACCAATACCTTTATTCAATTTCAGATGGGCGCGGATCTGCCCCGGCATACCGACATCGCGCCGCAAAGCCTGTTCTGGCGAACGGCGGTGGGACAGTCGTTTGCGCAAAGATCATGGCCTGGGGCGTCTATGGTCGCCGATGGTGGAGTTTCTGGCTGATCGAGATCTGCAGGACGGAGCCAAGACAAACTGGGACGTGCTGCCGGAGATGCAAGTCACCATCAGCCAGCGGCAACATGTACGCGCTGCCATTGGCGTGCGCGCGCCCATGACGAACACACAAGGACGTAACCCGCAAGTGGTGATGTACGTTCTCTGGGACTGGGCGGACGGTAAGTTGTGGGAGGGCTGGAAATGAAGCTTGCACTCCTGCTTGCTTTTCTTCTGGCCGCCGCTCTGACGGTGCCGCTGATCGTGGCTGGCCAGTCATCGCCGCAAAGCCGGCATCGAAGCCGAAAGCAGGCATCAAGCAGGTTTCAAAGGCCGTGGATGCGGAGTTTCGCACCTCAGACCGTTGCGTGGCCTGCCACAACGGATTGAAGACCAGTTCGGGCGAAGACATCTCCATCGGCTTCGAGTGGCGGGCCAGCATCATGGCCAATTCTTCGCGCGATCCTTACTGGCAGGGAAGCGTGCGGCGCGAGTCGATCGATCATCCGGAATCCACGGCGGCGATCGAAGATGAGTGCTCAACCTGCCACATGCCGCTCATCCATCTGGCGGCCAAAGCGCAGGGGCAGGAAGGCGGAGATTTTTTCCCATCTGCCGCTGGCAGCTCCCAAAGAGCATGATCCGGCAGCCGATGGCGTCTCATGCTCGGTTTGCCATCAGATGGAAAAGACGGGCCTGGGCACCAGCGCAACGTTCAACGGCAACGTGGTGATCGCCAGTCCGCCAAACGGCGGCAACAAGAACGACAGTGTGCGGCCGGAGTACGGCCCGTTTGCGGTGGATGCCGGTCACCAGACGCATCATGCAGTCTTCCACGGGAGGCTTTCTCCCGGTGGAGGGAAGCCAGATTCGCGATTCGGCGTTGTGCGGAAGCTGCCACACGCTCATCACGAACGCGCTTGGCCCGGCGGCAAGGAGATTGGACATTTTCCGGAGCAGATGCCGTATCAGGAATGGCTGCATAGCGACTATCCGGCAAAGAACAACACATGCCAGTCATGCCATATGCCGGAGGTGAAGGAAGCGGTGGCGATCACGGCGCTCTACGGTCAGCCGCGTGAGGGCATGCATCGCCATGTGTTCGTGGGCGGCAACTTTCTCCTGGAGCGCATGCTCAATGATCATCGCGATGAGCTGAGCGTGAAGGCGCTGCCGGAAGAGCTCGCAGCGGCGGCAGAGCGCACCACAAAGTTCTTGCAGACGCAATCGGCACGCGTGAGCATTCCCACCATGCAGACCACCGCCCGGGGCTTGTCGATTGATGTGCTGGTGGAGAATCTGACTGGACACAAACTGCCCACGGCGTATCCATCGCGCCGCGCCTGGCTGCACGTGGTGGTGCGTGATAGCGGCGGGAAAGTCGTGTTCGAATCCGGCGCGCTCAATCCTGACGGATCAATCGTGGGCAACAGGAACGATGCGGACCCGCTTGCAATTCGAGCCGCACCACAGCGAAATCACCAGCCCGCAACAGGTGGAGATCTTTGAGCCGATCCTGGGCGATTCGCAGGGCAAAGTGACTACGGGACTGCTGAACGCCGTGGGCTATCTGAAAGACAATCGCCTGTTGCCCGCGGGCTTCGATAAGCGGTCAGCAGAGAAAGACATCGCCGTGGTGGGCGAAGCGGCAGATGATCCCGAACTTCACCGATAAAGGCAGCGTGATTCGCTACGTGGTGGATACTGGAAATGCGATTGGGCCGTTTCAGGTGGAAGCAGAACTGTGGTATCAGCCGATCGGGTTCCGTTGGGCGCACAATCTGGCCGACTACAAGGCCGCCGAGCCACAGCGGTTCCTTGGATATTATGAATCAGCTTCACAGCATTCGGCGACGGTGCTGGCGAAGGCCAAGGCAGCGCATTGATAGGTCAAGAGAACGGTTTCCAACTCTCAGCTTTACGACGAAACATAGTGGAAGAAACCAAATAACCGCCGGAGTTGGTGATTCTTGTGATCGAGGCACGCAATTCCTCAATGCCTTCTTTAGATGTGCTGTCTGTGAAGAGCAAGGTGCCTCTGCTGGGAACGGCAGCCACAATGTCACCCTCGATTGTTTCCTGAATTTCCGTCCATACGTCGTCGAACAACAATAAGCTGGCCACGTAGTCAGCACCAGCCGTCAACAGGTAAACCGGTCCGTCACCGTGTTGCATGACCGGAGGAAGGATCCGTCTGAGGTTTTCAATGGCGAGTGGCCGCAGATCGCTTAATTGCAGGCCCATTTCAAGTGCTTCGGTTTTGGCCAGCGTGCTCATGGATTCAGGCTTATCGATGGCGTAGACAATCCAGAGATCGCCGACGAAGTGTTCAGTCATAAACGCAACCGCATTACCGTTGATAGTCTTTAGATAAGCTTCATCTTTGATCATGGGAACAATGCAACTCTTTCTCGTCGGTGATTGTTCCCCCGCAGCTCCTACCAACAACCGTAGGAATCGTTCCACCTGCTTTACGCGAACGTCAGGATTGTTCCTCGTTTCACGCCATATGTTTTCCAGGAAAACCGTGAGTGGCTTGCTGGTAACCCTCGTGACGGTTAATTCGTCCCAAGACGCACCTCGCTCGATGGTGGCCTCCTTAAAGAGGTCCTGTATGGCGTCTGCGCAGAGTGAACAAAATTCTTCCTTGCTTAGGCCAGTTTTGCCCAGGCCAGCGTGCCAATCATTGGCGTGCTGAGCAACTACGACCCTCGTGCTCGTGGTCTTCTTTGATAATTTCTTTAACCATTCAAGAGCCATGACTGCTACATTAAATCAGATCAATTCACCCCCAGGAACACATGAAATTCACAGTTTTCTTCGTGCTGTTGACCGGGCTCGCTTCGGCTCAAACCACCAAGCCGCTCGACGGCCGTCCATGGGACATTGGCGTGTGGGCCAGCGGCGGGTTCAGCGTTCCTGGTGGAACCAAAGATACCAAGGTGATCGACGCGGGTGCGCGTCTGGGCAAGGTGCTGACCGACGATCATTTTGGCGGCTTTGTGCGCGGCAACTTCGAGTACTCCGCCGATCTGATGCCCGTGTATTACGTCCTGCAACCGGCGCCGGCGTCGAATGCTTATGGCGCGGCTTTCAATCCCATTAACCTGAAATGGAATTTCACCAGTGCCAACCGGACCATTCCGTTTCTGGAGTTGGGTGGCGGCGTGCTGTTCAGCAATCATGTGGTGCCGAACAATACGTCGCGGGTGAACTTTGTTACGCATGGAACGTTCGGCTTCCAGTTCTTCAACAATCAGCGCCGGGCATTTACAGCGAGCATCCGCTATGAGCACATTTCCAACGCCGGGCTGACCGTGCCGAATCCCGGAGTAAACACGGTGCAGTTTCTGGTGGGAATGAATTGGTTTAGATGATTTGGTAAATGAGTAATTTGGTAATTTAGTAATTGGTTAATTGGGGCCATGCGTTTGCATAGTCTGCTCGCAATCGCAGGTTTTCAATTACCCGATTACCCGATTACTCAATTACCAAATTTATGACTTTCGTCGAATGTGTTCCTAATTTCTCTGAAGGCCGCGATAAGGCCGTTGTTGACGCCATCGTTGACGCGATGAAAGTTCCGGGCGTCTATCTGCTCGATCGCGAGATGGATTCCGATCACAACCGCTGCGTGATCACCCTGATCGGCGATCGTGAGGCGATTGCTGAAGCCGCCATTCGCGGTGTGGGCAAAGCGTCAGAACTGATTGATCTGACCAAACATCAGGGGGCGCATCCGCGTATTGGCGCAGCCGACGTGGTTCCGTTCATTCCGATTGAAGGTGTGACGATCGAAGACTGTGTCGCCATTGCCCGCCACGTTGGCGAAGAGATATGGAAACGCTTCAAGATTCCGATATACCTGTACGAGGCGGCAGCCACGCATCCCGATCGCCAGGGATTGGAAAACATCCGTCGCGGACAGTTTGAAGGCCTGCGTGAAGACATCAAGACGAATCCGGCACGGTGCCCTGATTTTGGCGACCCGCTTTGCCATGCCACGGCCGGTGCAACCGTGGTGGGAGCCCGCAAGGCGCTCATCGCCTACAACGTCTTTCTGAATACGACAAACGTTGACATTGCCAGGAAGGTCGCCAAAGCGGTGCGCAACTCAACCGGCGGGTTGCGCTTTGTGAAAGGCGCGGGATTTGAAGTTCGCGGGCTGGCGCAGGTCTCCATGAACCTGACGGATTTTGAGCAGACACCCATCGCGCGCGTGTTCGAGTTCGTGAAGCGCGAAGCCGCACGATATGGCGTGATGCCGGTGAGCAGTGAGATCGTCGGGCTCATCCCCAAAAAAGCTCTGGAGCAGGCCGCCGAGTGGTTCTTGCAGGTGGAGAACTTTGATTCGTCCATGATTCTGGAGAACCGGCTGGCCGGAGTGATGGGCGGCAAGATGGCTGTGGGCGGATTGCGTGCCGGAGCCGAGCCTTTCATTGAACAACTGGCTGCTCCCACGGCAACTCCCGGAGGCGGCAGCGCTTCAGCAGCGGCGGCAGCCATGGCGGCGGCACTGGGCAGCATGGTGGCCGGGATGTCACGCGGCAAGAAGGCGTATGTGCAATACGAGCAGGAATTAAGCCAAGCCCTGGCAAGGCTGTCGCAGTTGCGGGAGGAACTCAAGGCCGGGATTGATGCTGACGCTGAAAGTTACAGCCATGTGATGGCGGCTTACAAGCAGGCTAAAACTTCAACGCAACGGTGACGGTGAAATCGCCATACAAGATGCGCTCAAGGGCGCCACGTCTGTTCCGCTGGAGACGGCGTTAAAGGCGACGGGAAGTCGGCGACATTGTCACGTCGCTCAAGCCGATTACGAATCCCAACATGGCGTCTGACCTGACGGTCGCCGGGGCGCTGGTGAGCGCGGCCATTGTCGGCGCACTGGCCAATGTGGATATCAACCTGGGTTCGATCAAAGACAGCGACTTTGTGGACGAGGTCCGGTCAAAAGTTGCTCAACTCCAGAGGTGAATACCTTAGGCGAGGCAAAAAGAGCATCCAAAGCTGCACCTCTGTGCATCTTAAAATCCAGCAAACCGGATTAAAATAGGTAAACCATGAAACGCAATATTGTGTTCGCTCTTGTATTTCTACTGAGCGGCGTGCCTAGCTTTGCGGCTTCGCTTGCCACGGCTGCCCGTTCAGTGATCCCGCAGGATGTCCAGCAGATCATTAACGTGGACTACCGGCGGATGAAGAACTCAGATACGGCCATGCAGATGAAGGCCAAACTCCTGCCTGCGAACATGAAGCAGTTCGAAGACGCGCTGAAAGATGTGGGCGTGGTGCCGGACCGCGACATTGACCAGATCACGCTGGCTTCGTTTCGCAACAAGGACAACGGACTTCAGATCATCGGAATCGCGCAGGGAACATTTCCGCGCAAAGCCATCGCACTCAAGTTGACCAAGCAGAAGATCAAAGGCAACAAGGTGAACGGATCATTTGTTTATCCCATGTCCGGCGGTCTTTCCATGACCTTCCTGGATAACTGGACCATGCTGTTTGGCGACTCGTCAGCATTGAAAGCGGCGCTGGACGCCCGCGACGGCGGCGCACGCAGCCTGAACGCCAATACCGCGGTCACTGACATGATCACCTCCGTGGACCAGGGCACCGTGTGGAGCGTGCTTGATCAACTGGGCACGCAGACCATGATGAAGTCCGCACTGGGCGGCGCTTCCGATCTGGCCGACTATGAAACCATCAAGCAGCGCCTGACCGGCTCGCGTTACACCATGGATTTCGATCATGGCGTTGACTTCAATTTAAACGTGGCCACTTCTGACAATATGACGGCTGCCACTTTGTCGTCCGTGATGAAGGCTGGTCTGCTGTTCAAGAAGATGAACGCCACGCCGACGGAGAAAACTGCCATTGATGACACCACGGTTGATTCTGATGCCGGCAAGCTGGTGGTGCACTTTAAGGCCGACGATCACAGCTTCCAGAAACTGCTGGATTCGCCCATGTTTGTGGCAGTAACTCACTGATCTGGTTTTACGCAATGCGAAAAAGGAACACTCAGCCCGGGTGTTCCTTTTTTTATTTGCCGGGAATGTCATGCGCAGCAGGCCTTCTGGCTGGCCTCTGCGGTGGCGGTTTCCGAATCTGATTTCACCACATAGACTTCCCACCGGTATTTGCTTGGGTCCCGCACCCAGAACTTGTCCTGCACGGCATAACAGCAGGTAGTGTTAAGTTCGTCTTCGGTTTTGTATCCCGCGGCGTTGAGCCGGGTCTTTACGGAATTTACTTCGTCCAGTGTGTCCATGCGCAGGCCCATGTGATTGAGCCCCTGAAGACAGCAGTGGGACCTGGACTGCATGGTCAGGTTGAGGGCGGGTTTATCCACATCGAACTTGGCGTAATCAGGCTTGAGCTTGGCCGGCGGCACGCCGAATAACGTGGCGTAGAAACGGACAGAATCGTCCAGACTTTCAACGTCAAGCGAGAGGTGGAATTTCGGGTTCATGATACGGCTCCTTTATAAATAGATATATGTCAATATAGCTCGGGCAAAAAAATATCAGACGCCGGTGTTCACGGCCTGGCCAAGCTCCTTGAGAGATTTTTCATTGCGCCGGTACCACATCCACAGACCTTGTTTTTCCGCGTGGATCAGGCCAGCCTTGCGCAGAATGGCCATATGGTGGGAGATGGTTGGCTGTGAGAGCTTTACCTGTTCTTCAATGTCACAGGCGCACATGCCTTCACCTTTACCGATGGAGCAGCAGCCTTTTTGCTTGAGCAGGCGAAGGATTTTCAGTCGCGTGGGGTCGGCGATGGCCTTCAGGGCATCCACCAGCTGCTTGTCAGTGAGCGTGGGCATACATAGATGTATATCGATGTTTGAAGAAGATGTCAACCCCGGCGGAGTTGGGCTTGTGTATCCTTTTGGCCAGCGGGACATCTCATACAAAGGCAAAGCATCGGTCGGGAAACATGGGCTTATTTGACAGCAACGAACGAAAGCAAAAAGAGCGCGAAATGCGTGATGCGGGGCGGCTGCCGCCTAATCAGGCCTAACGCTGAAGTGGCCGGTGCTGCATTATGGTTCGGTCCCAATGTTTGATCCGGCGCGCTGGGACTTCCGCATTTGGGGGCTGGTGGAAAACCCAGTCAAGCTGACGTGGAAGGAGTTTGGCGCCCTGCCGCGTTTTCACAGTCACAGCGATTTCCATTGCGTTACGCGATGGAGCCGCTTTGATAATGACTGGGATGGCGTGCATTCAAGGAGATGCTGAAGCTGGCGCAAGCCCAAGCCGGAAGCAAAGTTTGTCCTGGTCCATGCGGAACAGGGTTATACGGCAAATGTTCCGCTGGCGGACCTGGATCGTGACAATGTGCTGCTGGCCACGCATCATGACGGGCAGCCGCTCTCGGCTGACCATGGATTTCCATTGCGGCTGATTGTGCCGCATCTGTATGCCTGGAAGTCAGTGAAGTGGGTGCGAGGTTTTGAGTTTCTTGACCATGACACAGCCGGCTTCTGGGAACAGAACGGCTACCACATGTATGGCGATCCGTTTAAGGAACAGCGGTTTGATAGGATTGAAAGAAGCATTCAGCACTCAGCACTCAGCATTCAGCCCTGAGATTTACTCGCGGTGGGTAAAGCTTAGAAGCGCTGGGGCCAATTGCGAAGGAAATCATCAGCCGTCCCTGGCGGGACTTGTTTTGCTTCTTCTTTGTTCCCGGCACTTGCTGCGCTGCGTGCCGGGCTATTTTCATTCGCGCCTTCGGCGCTTTGATTTTCGCTAACGTGAAGAGCTTCAATCATGTTTGAGGAAGAGTGCGGTATGACAGAGCACGTGAGGCTCGGCGCACAGTATTCAGCCCGGAGACTTACTCGCGGTGGCTAGAAGAAGCATTCAGCACTCAGCATTCAGCACTGAAACTTACTCGCGGTGGCTAGAAGAAGCAGTCAGCACTCAGCACTTAGCATTCGGCCCTGAAACTGACTCGCGGCGGATAATGCTTAGAAGCGCGCGGGCCAATCCGGGGCTGAATGCGACTACTGAATGCTTACTAATGCTTCACAATCGCGTTGTAACCGTCGGCTGAGAGGCGGTTGCGCATGGTGTCTGCGTCCTGCTGGTTGGAGAAAGGACCCACCTGCACGTGATAAAGCGCGTCAGCGGTTGAGTTGGCCACAAAGACCGGGTACTGCTTCTTTTGCAAAGCCGATTTCAGAATGTCGGCGTCTTCCTGCTTGGAGACCGCTGCCACCTGCACCATGAATGTGCCGTTGGGACTGGATTTGATTTCCGTGGCAGGGGGGACTGCCGAGGCCGAAGTTGCAGCCGGAGCGTTCGTATTGGCTGAGTTTGATACCGGAGCTTGCGAGTCAGATGAAGGAGTCGGCGCCGGAGCTTCCGGCGTCTTGGCCACGGCGGAAGGCTTGCCCGCGGCGCTGCCGGCAGTGGAAGTACTGCCTACAATTTCTGTGCGACCTCCCGTGGCGGTGCTCTTGCCCAGCAGGTATCCCATGGTGAAAAAGACGGAGCAGACGATGACCACGGCAAAGAAAATGCCTAGCAGCTTGCCTGTACCTAGCGTAATTTCAGTGTCTTGCACCTGATCTTCAAAGTCTTCCTTCACCTGTCTGGTCCCCAAGTCCACGTTATTCTCCCCCTGATTCAGCTCTGGTTTGCAGCCAGTGTAACCCTATTTGGCCAGATTGCGACCGCTAACTTTTTCCAGCGCCTGAGTAAGGGACGCAAGAATATCAATGGGCAGAGGGAAGACGATGGTGGTGTTCTTTTCCACGCCGATCTCGGTCAGCGTTTGCAGGTAACGGAGCTGCATGGTCAACGGTTCTGAAGCCAACTGGTGGGCAGCTTCAGTCAGGCGCTGGGAAGCGGCAAATTCGCCTTCCGCGTGGATGATCTTAGCGCGTTTTTCACGCTCGGCTTCCGCCTGCTTGGCCATGGCGCGCTGCATGGTGTCCGGCAGGTCAACCTGCTTGATTTCCACGTTCGCCACCTTCACGCCGTAAGGCGAGGTGTGCTGATCAAGAATGGTCTGGATGCGAGCGTTCAGCTTGTCACGATGCGCGAGCAATTCATCCAGATCAACTTCGCCGAGCACGGAGCGCAGAGTTGTCTGGGAGAACTGTTGCGTTTGCCAGTAATAGTTCTGTACGCGAATCACTGCCTGTGACGCATCAATCACTTCCCAATAGATCACGGCATTGACCTTCAAGGTCACGTTGTCACGGGTGATGATGTCCTGCGGAGGAACTTCCAGCGCCTGCTGGCGAAGATCAACGCGGACCATGCGGTCAAGCGGAGCGAAGACCAGAATCACCCCGGGCCCTTTGGCGGGATGAAGCCGGCCCAGCCGGAAGATGACGGCGCGTTCATACTCGCGCAGGATCTTGATGGAGTTGATGAGGTAGATCACGAAGATGACAATAACTACGATGGGAAGAAATTCCACACGGCCTCCAGTGGGCTAGTTGCGTTGTGAGCCGGCAGAAATTTTATCGTAACCAGGCTGCCGGCCCGTCTTTAAATTCACGCGCTTAAGTTGAGGATTTAGCCGCATCCAGCGTAACAGATTGCGCGGCCGGATCCACCTGTAAGGTCAGGCCCTGCACATTACGAACTATCACGGCCTGGCCAACATCAATATTGACCGAAGCTATGGCATTCCAGATGCGCCGCGGACAAACACCTTGCCTGTGGGAGTAGTGGTGAGCGTGCCACGCCAATTTCGCCGATCAAAGACTCTTTGCCGGTAACAACTTTATTTCGTCGCGCTCGTATGGCAAGGGTCAGCAGGAACACGGTGATGACTCCCAGCGGAATGGCCACAGAAAGCGCGGTGAGCAACTTTACGCGCATCTCCGGAATGGGGCCATCGACCAGCAGAAGCAATCCCAAAACCATCATGATCATGCCGCCAATGGTAAGAACGCCATGGGATTGGAACTTGGCTTCCAGCCCAAAGAGCACAAACGCGCCAAGCACCAGTGCCACCGATTCATAGCGAGTGGGCAGCATCTGCATGGCAAAGAGCGCAAGCATGATAGCAATCAAGCCGACCACTCCCGGAATGACTGCGCCGGGATGATTGAATTCGGCGATGATGGCAAAGATTCCCAGGGTAAAGAGGAGAGCTGTGAGATTTGGATCCATCAGGACGGAAAGGATCTTCTCTCGCAGGGTCATTGCATAGAGCCTCACCGGCTTTCCCGCCACGTGAAGCACGACCTTCGATCCGTCAAAGCGTGTGACTGACTTGCCATCAATCTGCTTGAAGAGATCGTCCTGGTCTTTGGCAATGTAGTCGATCAGGTGCTGTGACAGCGCCTCGTCGGCGGTGAAGGACTTTGACTGGCGGACCGCGCTTTCCGCTACTTCCACGTTGCGTCCTCGTTTGCTCACATAGGAACGCATGAGAGAGGCGGCATAGTTCTCCACCTTCTCCTTCATGACTGGATCCATGATGACTCCGTCGCCGCGGACAGGATGAGCAGCGCCGGTGTTCGTGCCCGGGGCCATAGCAGCCACGTCGGCCGATTCCAGGATGAAGAATCCGGCGGAAGAGGCGCCTTTGCCAGAAGGCGAGACATAGATGATCACCGGGACCTTGGAATCAAGGACTTTGTGGACGATATCTTCCATGGAGTTCATGAGGCCGCCCGGCGTACGGATCTCAATCAGCAGGGCGTCAGCGTGGGTGCGCTCAGCGTCATCCACCGCGCGCTCAATGTATTCGGCCGAGAGGGGATGGATCACCCCATCCACCACAACCTTTACCACGTCCGCCGAAGCCGCGGTGGGTACAAGCAGAATCGCGCTGGCTATGACAAGAAGAAGTGGGCGGAAGAAACTTCGGTGGAGCGAGATGAAGTGCATAGAGTTACCTCTCAGGGCTGCCGTGTTCAATAAGTTACCGTGGTCGGGCAGCGCTACGGGCGGCCAGATCGTGCTTCAGGGCGACAGCGGCAGCATTGGCTGGATCCAGCGCCAACGCCTGGTCAACATTCTTTTCCGCGCTCGCCGGATCGTTTTCTGAAACAGCCAGGCGGGCCAGCACCAGAAGCGCGCTTGCGGAGGGCTTGATGCGCAGGGAAGCGCCGGCCTCTTTGCGCGCACCCTCAACATTCTGGTTGATCTCAAGGACCTGCGCAAGGCCGGAGTGGGCCGCGGCGTCTGTGGGATCCAGTGATATGGCTTCGCGGAATTGCTTTTCCGCTTCGCCGCTCAATCCTTCCGCCATCATGTCCTGTCCGCGCTGTACGTGGAAGGCAGCATGCTCGGCGGGAGTGGCTTTGCGCAGACGGGCTTCATCGGCATTGGCAATCTCAAGCGAAATCTGGCGATAGCCTGACTCGTCATAATTGCGCTTGATCCGCTCCAGCGGCATGCGTTGGATTTGCGTACCGGAAGCAATGGAATCGAGAAAGGATTTGGCTTCCGAATCGCCCTGTAAGGCCAGCGTGGCTTTGAGTTCGCGGGCCGCCGACTGCGCGTCTCCTTCACGATAAAGCTCAACGGCCAGATTGAAATGGTAATCAGGATCGCTGGGATCGGTGTGCACGCTTTTTTCGAAATAGCTGCGCGCGCGTTTCTGTCCACGGCGGGCGGTAACTACGCCCAGATTATTGAAGACCTCGGTGAGAGGCAATCGCGTGGAGAGAGCGCGAAAGGCAGTTTCAGCTTTTTCCATCTGGTCGGCATAGAAAGCGGAAAGTCCCAGGAAGAACTGCGCTTCATTGGCGGAAGGATCGCCGGCGGGAACTTTGGAGAAAACGCCTACCGCATCGTTGTAATTGCGGTTGGCATAATAAGCCTTGCCTAGTTGCAGCATGGCCAGCGTGTTCTTTGGGTCAAGGTGCAGCGCTTCCTGAAAGCGTTTGATCTTCTCCTGTGCATTACCGGCGAGCACGCCGCGGACATAGTTCTCCAGCGCGTCCAGGCGAACGGCGGGGAACTGCGCGACAAACTGTTCTTTTGATAAGTCACCGGAAAGCTTGAGGGAGTTCAACAGGTCCCAGGCCAGCGCCGTTTGTATGGCGAGCAGGTTGGCGAGCGGGCCGGACTCAGTCAACTCAGGTCCAAGTCTCAAGTGGGGAACATCCATCACCCGGGCGTGCGCAATGAGGGTATCGCCATCGGATTTAAAATTGCCGATGAGGACGTAATCAGCGTCAAGTTCCTGTGCCACTTGATAGACGGTGGCGCGTGAAGGCTTGGCCGTGGCAGGGATTCCGAGACGATCAAACGCATTCAGCCGGTCATCGCGCTCAACGAGATAGAGCGAGCCAGACTTAAGCCGGGTGCTCAGGACTTCAGGAAACGCTTCGCCAATCCAGTCCATGCCGGGCGTGCCTGAGTTGTTCTCAAAGGGCATCATGAGCAGGATCTGGCTGGAGTGGTCAGCATCTTGCTGTTGCGCAATAGCAGGCAGACTGGCTGCCACCAGTAAGAAGAACAAAATGCAGATTGAGCGTCTCAAGATGATTAAATTATAGGACATTGAGCAACTAAGCATGACGCATGTTTAAAGACAGCGGGATATTCGTACTCACAGGAGCGGGCATCAGCGCGGAAAGCGGTATTCCTGTTTTTCAAGGCACCAATTGGCGGGGTCGAAGCCATTACGAACTGGCTAATATCGAAGCATGGCACGCTGATCCGGAATTGGTATGGGAGTATTACTCTGAACGGCGGCAGCGCGCGCTTGCAGCCCGGCCTAACCTGG
This sequence comes from Terriglobia bacterium, assembly GCA_963824835.1. GTDB lineage: Bacteria > Acidobacteriota > Terriglobia > Terriglobales > Acidobacteriaceae > Angelobacter. The sequence goes on from CAWGRA010000017.1 coordinate 41,110, forward strand.
CGCATTTTGCCCTGGCTGAGTGGGAGAAAGATGTCTGGCAGCTTCCTGCTCTGTACCCAGAATGTTGACGGCTTGCATGAAGAGGCCGGGAGCAGCAACGTCATTCACGTTCATGGCAGACTTTTTGAAAGCCGATGCGCGGATGATTGCGGGCGTCCAGCCATTGCTGATCGTAAAGCGTATAACAGGGCAGCGCTGCCGCATTGTGAGTGCGGGGCCTTGCTGCGTCCGAACGTGTGCTGGTTCGGTGAGCAACCGTATGATCTGGATCGCGTTTATCAGGAGCTGGAAAACTGTAAGATGCTGCTGACAATTGGGACATCAGGCAACGTGCAGCCCGTAGCGAGCTTTGTAGGACTGGCGAGCCGAAGGCAGAATGTGCGGTGCATTTACATTGGGCTGGACGAGCCCGCCAATGCACACCTCTTTGACGAAGTACGGCTTGGTCCTGCTTCCACACTGGTACCTGAGCTGGTGAGGGAATTAGCAGCGAGGGAACGCGGGTAAAAAGCTTGAGCGGCGAAGCGGATTTTTTTCTATACTTAAGGCGTTGCTTGTTGAAGGCGTCAAAACGTCAGGCCATTTAAAAATCTGGGGAGATCCTGTGAAGCATTTATTTGTCATGGTTGTAATCTGCGCATTGCTGATGGTCACTGGCTGTTCGGGAAACAATGTTGGGATCAGTCCATCATTTCCGGAGACAACGCTGGGCGCTTCGGGTAGCGGGGCCGGGCCACGGATTACTACTGAAGCTATGCAGTCAGACAGCAGCGCGAGCGGCGGATCGAGTCTGCCTGCGGCTGCGCCGTATGCCAATGACAGCAAAGGACCCGCCGTGCAACAAAACGTGAACGCCATGCCATTTATGACGTCCAGCTCCCCCATGAAATCGGGGATGTCGTTGCCGGAGTCTGCGAGTGCGCTGGTAAGCCGCGCTGATGGCACAATGTATGGCCCCAAGGATATGTCGCCCGCAGGGATTGGTCCGGGAATGGAAGGCCCGGGACGCGGGGGAGCAACGCCGAATCAGAGTTTCAGGGGCGCTGGAACCAAATCCACCGCGGGTGCCACAATTCCGGGAAATCAGAGCAACAAAGGCGCAATCCCGAAATAACGATCTGGCAGGCCTGTATCACAGGATCCAAAAGGTTTAGCTTCCGAGAAAATCGGCGCGAGATTTCAAGAATTAAATTCTTTAATGCCTCTCCAATCATGCTCTAATCGCGCACGCGTATTACTTATGTAACTCGACTGATATTGCGTGGCGGACTTTGATGTTCAGGTCCGTCACGCATGACTTTTTTGGAAGCGATTCCTCGCCCGCGAAACCGTTCACGGCACGCGATGTACATCAACTCCAGCTTTGCTCAGATCACCAGGTCACCGGCTCAGATCAACAAGTAATTTGATTCTCGTTTTACCGGCTGGTTCTGGAGCGGGAGACGGGAATCGAACCCGCGACCAACAGCTTGGGAAGCTGTGACTCTACCACTGAGTTACTCCCGCTCGTCATGGTGGGCAGTTGCAGTAAGCGATTGTACTCAAATCCTTTAACGTACTCAAACTAACGTACTCAAACGTTCAAAACCTTTTTGTCCGCTGGATTATCCATAAGACCGTACGGCGTTCCCGCAGCTCTGGGCATCTGACCATTGAACACTGGTAAAGCGGTGATGAAGCATTCAGTGTAAGGAATTGGGCCCATGAGAAGTAGATGGTTTTTCCTGGTTTTCTGCTCGGTGTTGACTTGCATTGCTTTGGCCTGCCTCACTGGATGTGCCAGTGGCAGGATTTCTGGTGCGACTGCCCAGCCTACCCCAAGCCCTTCGCCTACCGTTTCCCCAACACCTTCCCCGTTTCCGAGTGCCACGCCCACCCCAACTACATCACCTTCGCCCACTCCTACGCCGATTCCAGTCGGCGCGACCAGCCGTTTTATTTTCGGTATCAGCGTGTTCGAATCGGGCTTTGGATATCAGGCGGGACAGATCAGCAATGGGGTGGTAACGCCAATTGCTGACTTCAATGACGCGGGATTGGGACAGAACATTGTTCCTCAATTGATCGCCGATCCCAAGGGACGTTTTCTATACGCCTTGAATGTGGGAGCGTCCAGTTTTGGAATCACGCTTGGCCCTCCCGGTATCGCAGAGATGCAGATCAACAGTCAGACGGGGGCATTAACGCGCGTCCCGGGAAGCCCGCTGGTTTTTACCACGCCCACGCCAACGCCGCACGATGGCATGCTGGCAATTGACCTGTCTGGCCGGTTCCTTTATCAGCCAAGCGCCGGAGTGTTTGATATCTACTCAATCGACCAGAGCAGCGGATTACTGACCAAAACATCCAGCTCTGTTGTGCCGTCCCTGGGTCTTTTCATGGCAATCAGTCCAGACGGGCGCTTTCTGTTTAATGCCGGCAACCAGCTAGTGGAAGCTCTTTCAATTGGCAGCAACGGCGATCTGACCCTGGCGCAGCCGCCAATTCTGACCGGCGGATCGGCGATGGGTTTTGATGGGCAACTTACCGTCACTTCCGATAGCAAATTTCTATTCATCATGAACCAGGGCAGCATGAGCATCTTCAACATCAGCCTGACGGGAACACTTACCCCGGTGATCGGATCGCCTTTTGCCATGGATGCGGGCGCCGCGGGATTCAGCATAGCTCCCGACGGAAGGCATCTCTATGTGGCTTTTCAATCCGCTTCCGGCAACTCAGTGAAGGGATTCACTTTTGACCCGACGGCAAATACGGTTACACCGATTCCCGGAGCATCCATCACCGATAATGCTTTGACCGTAACAATTGATGCTTCAGGAAGATTCGCTTATGTCACCGAAGCCGGGCAGCTCGTGACTTACAGTATTGATCCAGTTACGGGAGCGCTAACCAGATTTTCACAGGCTGCCAAACCCATCAGTGAAGGTCAACAGAGCATGGTTGTGGTCCCCTGATAATCGGCGTCAAAATCCTTCCTGATTGCCTGTGATACAGTCTGTGGCATCGTTCCTATGGCAGACGAACGTTCCACCGCGCGCTGGCTTGACCTGCTGTGGCTCTTATTTCTGGCCGGCCTGGCGATACTGCCTCCCATCAATGAGCCGCACAAGCAAATTATTCTCCTTTTGCTCGGCGTCTTCCAGTTGCTGGAACGCGCCTTCATAGAACGGAGCTTGAAGAGTTGGGGGCCGGTGCTGGCTGTGTTAGCAAAGCTGGTGCTGGCGACTGAACTGATCAACCACACCCATGACGTCGCGCCCATCATCAGCAGTTACTGGCCTGTTTTCTTTGTTCCAGTCACCACGGCTGCCATCTACTTTGGGCCGTTAGGAACCTTGCTTTGGACAACGCTGACATCGGCAGCGTACTGCTCCTATTTGATTCCCGCCCTGAAAGAATTCAAGCTTGAATGGTCAGGCGCCAGTGAATTGATCATGCGTGTGCTCTTCCTGTATCTCGTCGCGATGACGGTGAACCGATTTGTGATGGATGCGCGCTTGCAGGTAAAGCGATATCAAGGCTTATCCGAGACGCTGGCCGAGGCGAATCGTAATCTGCAACGGGCGCAGGCGGAGGCGCGCCGGGCTGAACGGCTCGCCGCCCTGGGGCAGCTTTCGGCCGGGCTCGCCCATGAGATTCGCAATCCCCTGGGTGTGATCAAGGGATCGGCAGAAATACTGAAGCAGAAACTTGCCGCCGGGGATGAGCTGGCACGGGAACTTTCCGGCTATATATACACTGAGGTCAACCGCCTGAGTGCGCTGGTCAGCCGATTTCTCGACTTCGCCCGGCCTACTCAGTTGGACCTTCGCGCCACTGTCCTTTCCGATCTGATAGAGAAGAGCCTGAAGGCGGTAGCGGATCAGGGCGCCACCCGGCAAGTGCACATCATTCGGGAGTATTCGCCAGAAACGCCTCACGTGGAAGTTGACGAAGAGCTTTGTGAGCAGGTCTTCATCAATCTGGTGCTCAACGCCTGTGAAGCGATGGGAAACGAGGGTGGCGATCTGAGGATTAACATCCACCCGGAGGCGGCGGAAAATACACTTAATGCGGTGGTTGAGATTGAAGATTCGGGTCCGGGCGTGCCGGCTGAAATGCGCGAGCAGATCTTCAATCCTTTCGTGAGCACAAAGAAGACGGGCGTTGGCCTGGGATTGGCAATTGTGTCTAAGATTGTGGACGCGCACGGAGGCAAAGTAACGCTGGGGAACAACTCGTCTGCGAAAACATCGTCTGAGAAACCGCTGTCTGCAAAACCCGGTGCATCTTTCCACGGTGCGTCTTTCAAGATTATCTTTCCAGCAGCAAAGACGGGTAAAGAGGGATCCGGCCTTGCTTGAGTGCAAACTTTGCAAGTTGGTTCCATCAAGTATGAGTGACTAAATCAATCCTGAACTATCAATTGCACATGGCAAACATTCTTATTGTTGAAGACGAACCCAAAATGCGCAGACTGCTGGAAATCAGCCTGGGCGAAGAAGGCCATAACGTGCAGGTTGCGTCCGACGCGGAAACGGCCCTCAAGAACCTGCATGCCAATTCGTTTGACGTGATTCTGACGGACGTGAAACTTCCGGGAATGAGTGGCATGGATTTTTTGCATGAAGCCAGGCGGCTGAATGCCTCTGTACCGATCGTGGTGATGACTGCTTATGGCTCTGTGGAAACCGCGGTGGAAGCCATGAAGATGGGCGCCAGTGATTACGTGCTGAAGCCGTTCACCATGGCGGAAATGAAACTGGTGGTGGCCAAGGAAATTGATGTCCAGAGAGTGCGAGATGAGAACCGCTCACTGAAGGAAGCGCTGGGCCATCGCTACCATTTCAGCAACATTGTTGCCCGCAGCGCCCCGATGCAGGCGGTGCTGGCGCTGGTGGAACGCGTTGCGTCAACGAACGCGACCGTCCTGATTGGCGGCGAAAGCGGCGTGGGCAAAGACCTGATCGCCAGGGCCATTCACCAGCATTCACGCAGGGCGCATGGGCCGTTCATCAAGATCAACAGCACCGCCATCCCGGACACTCTTTTTGAAAGCGAGCTGTTTGGTTACGAACGCGGCGCATTTACCGGCGCTCTTGGCAGCAAGCCCGGTAAATTCGAACTGGCGGATAAAGGCACGCTGTTCCTTGACGAGATCGGCGATGTCCCCGCCCCGATACAGGTGAAGCTGCTGCGTGTTCTGCAGGAGCATGAATTTGAACGCCTGGGTGGGACGAAGACCCTGAAGGTTGACGTGCGACTGCTGGCGGCAACCAACCGCGATCTTCGCGCTGCGCTGGAGGAGGGAACGTTTAGAGAAGACCTTTACTATCGCCTGAACGTGGTACCCATTGACATTCCGCCACTGCGCGAACACAAGGAAGATATTCCTGATCTGGTAAAGCACTTTATTGCCCGCTTTGGCGCGGATAATGAAAGGAATATTCGCGGCATCACCCCGGTTGCGCTGAAGATGCTGATTGACTATCACTGGCCGGGCAATGTACGGCAACTGGAGAATACGATTGAGCGTGCGGTCGCCTTGTCGAGAGCAACGTCGGGGATGATCGAGGTGGAAGATGTTCACCTGGACACCGCAAAGAGCAAGACTGTGGCGCCTACAGGAAGCGCGTTTCTTCCTGAAGGTGTGACGCTGGAGCAATGGGAAGACGAGATGATTCGCGAGGCTTTGCGGCGGGCGAACGGTAACAAGAGCCAGGCGGCGCGATTGCTGGGCCTCTCCCGCAATGCGCTGAGGTATAGGTTGGGAAAGCTGGGCATGCCCGACGAAGAAGTGTGATCCAGCATCCGGGTGTTCGGTCAGGCAGGGCAGCCTTGATTGCGGCATTTACATCTGAAACTCTGCGTCCTTTTTGCCGGACGCTACGATGCCGAAACTGCGAGACTACATCGAAAATGGAATCAATGAGACTCGCATTCTTCTGCTCGGCGGCCAGGTTCTGCTCGGGTTCAGCTATCGGCCATACTTTGAGCCCGGCTTTGACAGACTCCCACGCAATGCACAAATCGCGCAGACGGCCAGCATAGTGGTGCTGACCCTCGCGCTGGTATGGCTGATTTCTCCAGCCCTCTACCATAACCTTGTCGATCGTGGAGAAAATACCGCCAGGTTTCAGAAGTTTACGACTGACATATTGGATTGGGGACTTTTGCCGCTGGCGATTGGACTGGGACTGAATGGATTCGTCATCGTCAGTTTCATGCAGCTGCCCCATCCTTCAGCTTACGGTGTGGGCGTTTGCGTGTTCGCTCTGGCGTTCTGGTACGCGTTTACATGGATGCATCGTGATTCATCCCAGATCACAAAGATGAGAGCCAAACTACTGGAAGAGGAAAGCCAGCAGCGAAAAAGCCGGCGGCACTGAGATTGAAACTAAAGTAAAAAATCTTCTGGTGGAATGCCGCATGGTCCTGCCCGGTGTACAGGCTTTGCTCGGATTTCAGCTCACTACTTTTTTCATGAAGGGTTTTGAGAAGCTGCCGAGATCATCCCAGTTAATCCATCTTGCCGGTCTTACCGCAATTGCCATCGCCACCGTGCTGGTCATTACGCCCGCTGCTTACCATCGTATTGCGGAGGCCGGGGAGGACACCGAACACTTTCACCGGGTTGGAGCAAATCTTCTGTTGAGTTCCATCATTTTCCTCGGCATCGGCCTGGCAGGAGACTTTGTGGTGATCTTGAGATTCATGGGTTTGTCGTTGCACTCTTCTGTGGCACTGGGATGTGCCATGCTGGGGGCAGCTTATGCTTTCTGGTTTGGCTGGGGATGGTGGAAGAGGGAAGCACGGTAGGTTCTGAGTCGAATTGGTAACTGGGTAATTTGTTTGCGTGATTGAAAACCAAGTTCGCCGAAATTGCCGAGATTTGCCAGCATCTGAAGAGCGAAAAGCCCACCCTCGCCAGACTGGCGAAAAGTGGGCTATCATTGCTAATCCGACCCATGGTGGGCATTCGTCGTGCGAGAAATCAGCTTGTTTTACATGCAGCGCAGCCGGCCATTGTCATTGATGATCTGTCCGCGGCAGCTTCCGACATTCTTCAGGGATGTATCTCTCCAGCGGCTGTTATTTTTCTGGCAGGAAGCTCTCAACGAGTTGCCCTCCATACGAATGTCGCGGCAGGTGCGCGAGTAAGAGCCCCTGGGAAAGCGGCCCATGTCATTGCGATCGCGGAAATGGTCGCGGTCAGCATCGCGATCGTGGTCACCGTCATTATCACGGCGCTGGTCAGCGTTACGATTGTCATTACCGCGGCGCTGGTCATCATCACGGCGGCGATCATCGCGATCCTGATCACGGTGGTCATCGCGATCCTGTACATTGGGTGCCGAAGGTAACGGCTGCGTCGTAGCCGGTGAAGGACGCCAGAAAAGCAGACCTAATGTAAGAACTGCTAAAGCTATTTTGCGCATGCGTGTGAATCCTCAGCTTTCTTGGATGCAATTAGGGAACTCCACAATGTATTCGTTTTGAGTTTAACAACTGCGTTCCCAAAACTGGCTCCGTGCACGCGAGCTCTGCCTCCGGAAAGAACTACCAGCGAGAGACACGTTCACTGAAGTTTCGGCCCAAATCCACCGCCCAGACTGGTTGAAAACCACCACCTTGCACTGCTGTTTGTTCTGTTAAGTAACGTAACCTTGAAGAAACAGTGCAGTTAGCCACATCTCGCCATTGGCCATCGATTTGCCCTTAACTAGTTGAAGTCAGGGTCCGGGGAGGCCGGTGCAATGATGCAGGCGATGCAGGTGCGGAAGGGGAAGAGGGAACTGGGACCCGGCGTGGAAAGAAAACGGGTTCCCGGATTTGTGAGGGTTCTGGCGATCTACTTTGCCATGATAGTCATTCTGGCGCTGGCCCCCGGTGCGAATGCGATGCAGGATCCGCAGGATGGCGGCCCGCGCGTGAACCCCACAAAGCCGGCTTACTCACAGAACGGACCACAAGACGAAGGCCGGACTGACGATCAAGATCCAAACGGTTACCCGCCGCAGCCAGATCGTCAATTAGCAGATCAGCAGCCCAGCTATTCGCAAAATGGCGGACCATCACAGCATGACGACGCCCAGTTCCCCGCAGCTAAATCTGAGGTGGCCCGCATCAGCTTGCTGCATGGTGAAATATCAATGCAGCGCGGCGACACCGGTGACTGGTCAACCGCCACGCTGAATACTCCGCTGGTCCGCGGCGATCAGGTGGCTACGGGCGACAAATCACGCGCGGAAATCCAGTTGGACTATGCCGACATTCTGCGTTTATCAGCGCGCAGCCAGGCCAAGATTGCCGACCTGACCCGCACGCGCATACAGCTACAGATTGCGCAGGGATATGCCAGCTACAGCATGTTCAAAGGCGGTGAAGCGGATGTGGAAATCGACACTCCGAATGTCTCCGTGCGTCCGTTGCGTAAAGGGCGCTATCGCGTGCAGGTGAATTCTGATTCTGAAACAGAGGTAATTGTCCGCGAAGGTGAAGCTGAAGTCACTACTCCGCAGGGCAGCACTACGGTAAAACAAGGACAAGCAATTACGATTCGCGGTACCAGTAATCCCGAGTATCGCGTGGACAGCGCTCCACCAAAAGATGATTGGGACCGCTTCAACAAAGATCGTGACAATGAAATTCGCGACGCTGCAAGCTGGCGTCGCACCAACCCTTATTACACCGGCGCAAATGATCTGGATGCTCACGGACGCTGGGTATTCATCCCCGGTTATGGCTGGGTATGGCAGCCTTATCAGGATACAGCTTGGGCGCCGTATCAAGTCAGGGCGCTGGGTTTATGAACCTTACTGGGGATGGACATGGGTTTCCTATGAGCCCTGGGGATGGGCGCCTTATCACTATGGTCGCTGGTTTTTCTGGGGCGGTTCATGGGTCTGGTGGCCGGGACCGGTGTACCCGCATTATCGTCCGATATGGGCGCCGGCGTACGTGTCATTCATCGGATTCGGACATGGGTTGTCGGCTGTCGGCTTTGGCTTCGGTTCCATTGGCTGGCTGCCGTGCGGACCGTTTGACTACTTCTATCCTTGGTACGGACGAGGCTTCAATCGCGTAAACGTGGTGAATATCACCAACATCAATGTGATCAATGTGCCGAAATGATTTTCGCGTAAGGCCGCTGGGCATTCGCGGACGCCAGCCTTTTGTCTCGAACGTAAACCTGGCGCTGACGAATCAGCGTGTTCGAGCCGGAATCTCAGGCGTGCCGGCGGGTGAATTTGGCCGCGGCAATGTTCAAGTGACGTCGATTGAACGTGAGGGAAGCTGATCTCCGCGAATCACGCGTGGTCACCGGCAATGTGCCTGTGGTGCCGACCCGTGAAAGCCTGCATGCCGGCGCTGAAAGCCGTTTAGGGGAAGGCGGATTGCAACCCAGAAATACTGACCGGTTCTTCGCGCGCAAACAGCCGCCCGCGGCGGCTCCGGCATTCCACGAGCAGGCCAACCAGGTGCAGCGCGTGATGCAGGGCCATATCGGCAATGCGCAAATTCCTTCTGCAGGCAATCGTGTGCCGAGGCAACACGCACGGGCGAGTTCCACACCCAGGGCAACAGCGGGACAGCACGCCAGGACGTGAGGCTGCAGGGCAGTCCGCATCAGCTCGGGCTCAGGAAAACACTGCGAGAGCAAAACCTCTGGCGATCAAAATCATGGAGGGTGGACCAAGTTTTCATCACGCTCAAACTCGCCCTCTACCTCGCCATCAACAACGATGAGTGACTCGCGCCGGTCCGGAACGTCTGGATCGGCAGGACGGTCAGGCGCGTCCGGTCCGGCTTCACGCGGCAACGTTGACAGTACCGAGAAATGATGGCAATGCGAATGGCAGATCAAGTTCCGGGCCGGGGGCCAGCACGAGCGCTCCTTCCAACGAGGATCATGGTGGCTTCCGGAAATTTCCTGGGGACGGAAGCGCACCGCCACCTGAGAGCACGTCAGGGGCGAGTCGCCGAAAGGATCAGGACCCGTAGACCGCGAAAGAGTTGATGGCGGGGTGGACCGTGGAAACAGTGATCGGCGGAAATGGTGGCTGGCAGCGGTTCCCGTCGAATTCCGATTCAGGGCCGGCGGACGGGCGCCAATGACAATGCGGCCCGGGCCGCGAACGTTCCAGCGGTCCCGTCGAGCAAGCCGAGTTTGGAATTGAACAAGCCGATTGTAACGCCACGAGGGCCTTCGCCTTCGCGCGGCCCAGATATGCGACAATGAGCGCAGCGGGCCACGCTTCGTCAATGGTTCGCGCGGCACGTGAGTGGGCGGAGCGGCGGTACGCGGTGGCGGAGGTACTTATGGCGAAGTGGCGGGGCATGAACGCGGTGGTGGCGGCGACAGGTGGGGGTGGACGGCACGAGCGGCGGTGGGCGGAGACAGATCAAAGTCGGGTCCAATCCAAGGAACCGCTAAAGCAAGTTTTTCATCGAGTGTGTGTGCCCCAAAGACAGAAAGGCTGCGATCCCGGAACGAAGATCGCAGCCTTTTCTGTCTTGTTTAGCCGTTCGTTTTGGACCGGCCTAGCCAAAGCCAAGAGTGAGAGCTAGAAGCCTGGTAGCTGCAGCTTCTTTACCAGATTCCTTTGTCGCTACCGGTGATTTTGAAAGCCACAGCCGCAGCCGAAGCCAGCGGTGGCAGCAGGCTGAGACGCAAAGTTGCCGGAACATCGCCGCGGAAAGCGGTTTCGGTGAGCTGCCGCGTGTACAGCCTTGCGGCGTAAGGCAGCACTGGCAGACGCAGGAAACGGGCGCGGGTATAAATCTTGTCGGCGCCAACGGATGCAGCGGCCAGAACTTCCGCCGGAAGATTGAGTCCGGTTCCACGATACTGCTGCACATAGCCGGAAACAATGTTGAGGAAGCTGGCGACACCCGGCCAGATACCTGAAAGCTGTGCGCCCCGGCGCAATTCCGCAAAATCCAGCTTGCCGGATTCCACCACTGCGGCGGCATTCAGAATATCACACACGCGGAAATAAAAATGGCGATACATGCGCTGAAGCGTGGCCGCGTAGATGCGTTCTTCCGGCGCGGGCATGAAGAACGAATTGCCGTTGATATTCACGCGAACGCGGCGGCCGATGAAACGTTGCGCCAGACGCGTATGTTCACCCATCTGTCCCAAGCCGGCCGATGTGGGCTTCAATCGATTCGCGGAGATCGGGCAAAACGAAGTTCCATTTGTTGGCCAGCCGGTCGCCCCAACTGCGCGCTTCCACATGAGCGTTGAACTGTTTGGTGAAAACGTTCAGCAGGGCTTTGCGGTCACCCACCACGACCAGATCAAGATCGTTGCCCAGATCAGGCAAATGGTCCAGCGTTTTCATGACCACGGTTTTGCAATGCGCGTCTTCCAGAGCGTCGCATACCTGCTCCAGCCGGTTCAGTGCCGTTGCAATGCGTTTACGCTCAGCGCGTAAGAACGGAGACGGCCCAGGCCTGAATATCATTATCGCCCAAAGTTGCCGGCAATGCGATTGATGACTTCAAAGGCGCGAACCACGACATGGTTGGCGTCTGCCAATTCCACAAATTCCAGCCGTTGCTCGCGGCGTAAGTGATTTGAGTAGAGGAAAACATCGGCGGCATTGGTAGGTTTGAGGGTAAGACGCAGAAAAGCGTCAATGTATTGCTTTTCTCCCTGGATCGCATTGGCCATGTTGGTGAAGGGCACTCCCGAAACGGATGATTAGCTCTTGGCGGAATATGATGTGAGCTGCCGCAAACAGGTTGGAAGCCGGAGTAGCCGGTGAGAGTATTTATAATCGCCAGTTCCGTTGATTTAGATTTAGAGGAGGGCCAACTTGGCCTTTAATGACCTGAGGGAGTGGATTTCCGCGCTGGACCGCGCGGGTGAGCTCAAACGCATTCGCGCTGAAGTGGATCCGGTGCTGGAGATCACTGAAATTGCCGACCGGGTATCCAAGGGTGCGGCCAGAAAGTACGGCCGTGCCCGGCGGGCCCGGCGCTGCTGTTTGAGAATGTACGCGGCGCCAACGGTGTTCCTGTCCTCATCAATCAGTTTGGCTCAGAAAGCCGCATGCAGCTTGCTCTGGGTGTGGACAGCCTGGATGAGATCGCCGAGCGGATACGCCAGTTGCTCAACATGAAGTCACCGGAAGGCTTTCTCGAGAAGCTGAAGATGCTGCCCATGCTGGCGGACATGGGCAAGTTTTTTCCCAAAGTGGTTCCGACCGGGCCGTGCAAGGAAGTCATCAAGAAAGACAATTTCTCCCTGCTGGATTTTCCCGTGCTGCAATGCTGGCCCAAAGATGGCGGCCGGTTCATTACATTGCCTTGCGTAATCACCCGTGATCCAAAAACAGGGAAGCGGAACGTGGGAATGTATCGCGTCCAGATCTATGATGCCAACACCGCGGGCATGCACTGGCAGCGCCAGAAGGTTGCCGCGGAGCATTATCGCCAGTTGTTGCGCCAGGGCGCGTGGTCAAACTCACAACCTGATTCTCACCCCGGCAAGGGAAGCGTGGAAAAGCCGCCCGCGGCCGTGCGCGCGGTGTGGATATCATGGCGCGTTCCGGTGGAGGCGCCGTTCTAGCCACAGGTGAGCGACCAAAAGGCACAATGGACGTTGCGGTGGCCATCGGCACTGATCCTGCACTGACGTTTTCAGCCATCGTGCCCGCTCCGCCAGAGGTGGAAGAGTTCATTGTTGCGGGATTCCTGCGGCAGAAACCGGTTGAACTGGTGAAGTGCGAGACGGTTGATCTGGAAGTGCCGGCGTCGGCTGAGATTGTGCTGGAAGGTTACGTTAAGCTGGATGAGCTCCGCACGGAAGGTCCTTTCGGCGATCACACGGGCTTTTACTCTCTGGAAGATGAGTACCCGGTCTTTCACGTGACCTGTATTACGCACCGCAAAAACCCGATTTACGCTACCACCATTGTGGGCAAGCCGCCCATGGAAGATGCCTGGATGGGCAAGGCCGTGGAACGCATCTTCCTTCCGCTGATGCGGCTTACGCTGCCGGAAATTGTGGACGTGAACCTGCCCGTGGAAGGCGTATTTCATAACCTGATGATCGTTTCCATCCGCAAGTCATACCCGGGACATGCGCGCAAGGTGATGAACGGAATCTGGTCACTGGGCCAGGCCATGTTTACCAAGTGCGTTGTGGTGGTGGATGAAGACGTAAACGTGCAGGACATTGGCGAGGTGGTGTTGAAGGTGTTCAACAACATTGATCCTGAGCGCGATATACAGTTCATGCTGGGTCCGGTGGATTCGCTGGACCACGCTTCACGGCTGCCCAACTTCGGGTCGAAAATGGGAATTGACGCGACCCGTAAGTGGCCGACGGAGGGATTCACGCGTCCATGGCCGGATGAGATCTTGATGGACGAGAAAACGAAAGCTGCGGTAAGCAAGAGGTGGAAAGAGTTTGGGATTGAGTAGATGGTTGCCACGAACTGGAAACGCGAATAGTGCACCAGTCAGATGGACACGAATAAGGCTCAAATGCGGATGAACCCGGACAATGCATATAGTCAGATAAATGCTGATGAACTGCGTGGCAGTTGCAGACGCGAAAGCTCGTGCAGCGAGTTTTCGAAATGCGCGCCAGATGGGATCTAACGTAGTAACCCGGCAGGGCAAAGACGATGTTGTGGTGTACAGCCGAGGATTTCAACGCCTTAGAAGCGAGCAAGAGTAGCCCAGAGTCTGGTTGAGTTCTTCGCCAAGTCTCCGCTTGCAGGTGCAAACCTGGATCTTGAACGAAGCGATGACTACGGCAGAGAAATCGAGCTAGGAGGGGTTACTTCTGGATACAAACGTAGTTTCGGAGCTACCAGAACAGGCCGGAAGCGAAAGAATTTCGTGGCTCAGGCTACCAGCGAGGAACTCTCTATTTAAGTGTGCTAGCTATAGGAGAGATCCGAAAAGGCATTCACGCCCTGCCTGTGAGCCACAAGCGATCGTTGCTCGAAAGCTGGCTTGCTAAAGAACTCGTTTTGCGCTTCCGGGCGGATTCTACATGTGAACCTCGATGTGGCTGAACGGTGGGGGATGATTTCCGCACAAGCCAAAAGTGCTGGAACGTCCTTGGCTGTCATAGATGGGCTAATGGCTGCAACGGCGCTCCATCACAACCTTACACTGGTGACTCGAAACTCAAGCACGTTAGTCAATTCAGGAATCAATACTGTGAACCCGTGGTGAACTGTAATATCTCTTGCAAGGTGATCCATGACCAACCCTTTTTCATCCATCGCCACGGATCTCGGCCGCACCGTGGCGCAGGCCAAGCCGCTGCTATTGAAGCTGACCAACGCCGATACCACGGCTCGTCCAAGTCCCAGGAAATGGTCGAAGAAAGATATCCTTGGCCATCTGATGGACTCTGCCAACAACAACCATCAGCGCTTTGTTCGCGCCACGTTGCAGGGAAGCCTCACATTTCCCGGTTACGATCAGGAGCCGCTGGTTGATCTGCAGCAGTTCAGCGAGATGGACTGGAGCTTTCTGGTGGACTTGTGGGCCAGCTACAACCGCTTCATTGCGCATGTCATTTCGGTGCTGCCAGCCGACGCCGGGGAGATCGTGTGCAATATCGGCAATAACCCAACCGCCAGGCTCGCGTTTATCGCGGAGGACTATGTTGCCCATTTAAAGCATCACTTGAACCAGATCCTGGGCAAAACATTTGAGACCAGCTACGGAGCAAAAGAGAGCTAGCTACGCTGAGTCTTAACGCTGAGCTTTAACGAAGACGGCGCCATGTATCTTCGGCGTTTTTTGTGTCTCTCAGGGGGAGCCATTATACTGTTCGCATGTCGATCATTCGCGATTTTGCCGGGATAGCCAAGGGAATGTCCGTAACGCTGCGGGAGATGTTTGCTCCCACGGTGGTGGAGAACTATCCTGACGGCAAAGGTCCCATGCGCGGAGCCGTGTTTCAGGAGCGCTTTCGCGGATTGCACGTTCTTCAGCGGGATGAAAACGGTTTAGAAAAGTGCGTGGCCTGTTTCCTGTGCGCGGCTGCCTGCCCCTCGAACTGCATTTACATTGAAGCCGCCGAGAATACGGCTGAGAACCGCATCAGTGGCGCCGAGCGCTACGCCAAGGTCTATAACATTGACTATAACCGCTGCATCTTCTGCGGCTATTGCGTGGAGGCATGTCCCACGGATGCCATCACGCACGGCCATGGCTTTGAGCTGGCAACGTTCAATGCCAGCAACCTGGTCTATCGTAAAGAGCAGTTGCTGACGAACACGCCCGTGCGCATTCCAGCCCCGCCCGCGGTAGCGTCCCAGATTTCCGCTGCGATGGATGATCATCCTTAGGCAGGGAATTATGATCGCAACGGCCAGGCTTAAACAGTCTGGCCGTTTTGCTTGTGGAGGCGAATTCGCCAGCAGAGGGCGCTTACGGCTTCTGCGTAGGCCGAATCAAAATTTCGCTGACAAAGGAATTTGGCCGCTGCGTAACCAGCATGGCCACGGCATGAGCAATGTCCTCAGCATGAAGCATCTTGTCAGCGCTCTTGCCTTCATGCGGCGAAAGCTCTGTATGCGTGGATCCGGGACAGACCACGGATACGCGAATCTTATGCTGACGCAGCTCTTCGGCCACGGAATAGGAAAGTCCGTTTAATCCCCACTTGGATGCCGCGTATGCCGCGCCGTTGGGCAGTGCGTTCTTACCCGCCAGTGAAGAGATGTTCACAATGTCACCGCCACCGCCGGCGATCATCATTGGAGCGAACGCCCGGATGGTGTGAAATACGCCGCGCAAGTTTGTGTTGAGGATTGCATCCCAGGTTTCGAGGGGCAGTGAGTGCAAGGGTGAATTGAAGCCGCCAATGCCGGCGTTGTTCACCAGAATATCCAGGCGGCCGAACTTCTGCTGTACCTGCTGGGCGAAGGCCGCAACCGAGTTCCAGTCTGACGACGTCGCAGGGGATGGCCTCGGCTTTGCCTCCCGCTTTCCGGATCTGTTCGGCTGAGTCGTCAATGATCTTCCTGGTGCGGCCGCAGACAACGGCGGTGGCGCCCATTTGGGCCAATTTCATGGCGATCGCCGCGCCGATTCCGCGGCCTCCGCCGGTAACGACGGCTATTTTCTGGCTAAGCTCTTTGCCGGACATGTTTTTCTCCATGGTCTCCACCGGTCCCAATCGGTCGCAAAGGTGATGTTACGACACCTGAAGGGGCGATATTGCCCGTCTTGCAACCATTTCGGGCAGCATGGGTTCTTTTAAGATAACAGTTCTGAGCAGCGTGGCATCTGATCCTTAACTGGCCTTCGAATTAAGCAGCTTGCCTACCAGAGGGGTCAGTCTTTTATAATCCGATGCTCAGGTTTTTGATCTAGGTGGCAGACATGGTAAATGGCCAAGGTGGTCAGGTGTGTCTTACCTCCTAAAATTTTTGGCATTGATGGACTGAAGGAGCGATTTGAAAATGAAAAGAGTGCTTGTCACGATTGTGCTTGCGCTAACCACGGGCGCCCTGGCTCAGGGAACCACGCAGCAGCCGCCAGCCCAGCAACCCCCCGCCACGCAACAGCCCCCAGCCGCACAACCGCCAGCCACACAACCGCCAGCCGCACAACCATCCAGCCGGCACTCGACCGCCCCAAACGCCCACCAGCCAGAAGGTGATTAAAGACCCGGCGGAATACAACGCCTACATTACGGCTCTTAACACTACCGATCCGGCAGCCAAGGCGCAGGCAATGGAAGCCTTTGTTGCTCAATATCCGAATAGCATCGTGAAGCAGGAAGCGCTGGAGCAGGCCATGGCCGCCTACCAGCAGATCAACAATCCTGCCAAAGTGGAAGCCATTGCCAACCAGATCCTGCAGGTTGACCCGGCCAATGTGCGCGCGCTGGCCATTGTGACCGCCATCAAGCAGGGGCAGGCACAGACCCCGCAGCAGTTCGCGGAATTGCGCCAGCTCGGGGAAAAAGGACTGAATGCTATCCCCACCTGGCCAAAGCCAGATGGTATGGCGGATGCCGACTATACGAAGTTCAAAACGCAGATGCAGGTGATTTTTGCCGGTGCTGCCGGTTTTGGCGCTCTTCAGTCCAAAGATTACGCGGCGGCCAAAACGTTTTACGCTCAGTCACTTCAGGCCGAGCCCAACAATTGGGTTGACGCCTATCGCCTGGCGGTTGCGGACCTGGAAAGCAATCCCCAGGACCTGAACGGGTTCTGGTGGGGCGCCCATGCGCTGTCCATTGCGAAGGCGCAGAATAACCAGGCTGCCATCAACAGCATGGCCCCGTACCTGACGTCACGCTATAAGAAGTTCCACGGCGGAACAGATGGATGGGATGAGATTGTGGCTGCTGCGGGGCAGGGCACCGCGCCTCCGCCTGGATTCACTGTTAAACCTGCTCCTACCACCTGCGAACTCGCGGCCAATGCGGTAACACAGAACGGCGTGGAACAGCTTTCCTTCAGCGACTGGGAGCTGGTGCTTTCCTGCCGTGACAAATCGCCAGCCAACAAGCAAGCGGCAGACACCGTATGGCAGAACATCCAGAGCAAGCAGAGGACTGAAAAAGGCGAAGCCAAGCTGAAGATGCCGGTTAAGGTCATTGCTTCTCCTGATCCAAGCACGCTGGACGTTGCCATCAGTGAAGACAACCAGGCCGCCAACAAGGCGGATATGCGTGTCCAGATGGAAAAGCCCATGACCAAACCACCGGCCCCGGGAACATCCATTGACATCATTGGTGTGATCTCTGATTACACGCCTGACCCGTTCATGTTCACCATGACGAAGGGCGAACTGCCGGCAGCAAAAGCCCCGGCGCGGAAGACTCCGTCCCGCAAAGGCGCAACCAAGAAAAAGAAATGAAATCGTTTCAAACATTAAAGGGCAGCCACGAGGCTGCCCTTTTTTAGCGTGATTTTTAATTGCCTTGGTTTTTACTCGCCAAGCATAAGCCTTTGGATGGAGTGTGCGCGTCCATTGCTTTCATCGCAATTGATGACCACTGCGCAGAACCGGGGATCACCCTTGGCCGCCTCAAAACGTCCCGGCATGCCGGTGAGAAAGCGCTGCAGAATCTGTTCCTTCTCCACACCAATCACGCTGTCATACGGGCCGGACATGCCGACGTCAGTCTGGTAAGCCGTGCCTTTGGGGAGAACGCGATTATCCGCCGTGGGGACATGCGTGTGAGTGCCGATTACGGCGGTTACGCGACCATCCAGATACCAGCCCATGGCAATTTTCTCTGATGTGGCCTCGGCGTGGAAATCGACGAAGATGACTTTGGCGGTAATGCTTTTCAGTATCTCGTCGGCTTTGCGGAAGGGATCGTCATTGTCATGCATGAAGACCCGCCCCTGGAGATTGATTACGGCAAAGCTCTGGCCGCCGCGGGTCTTGCCTTCATACCAGCCAACTCCCGGTACGCCTTCCGAATAGTTGGCTGGACGAAGCACGCGTCGCACGCGTCCGGTGGTGTCGTTGGCTGCCGATTTGAAGTAGTCCATGATCTCGCGTTTATCCCAGACGTGATTGCCCGTGGTGAGCACATCACAGCCAAGATCAAAAAGCTCGTCGGCAATCACCGGCGTGAGACCGAACCCGCCCGCGGAGTTTTCCGCGTTAGCGATTACCAGGTCGATTTTGTGGGTTTCCACTACATGCGCAAAGTGGTCATTAACGATTTTGCGCCCGGCGCTGCCGAAGATGTCACCAATGAAGAGAATCTGCATAAGAGTCGAATCGTAGATATTAACATTTCGTTTTTGCCGCTTCGCTCCAAACCGCGAACAGTCAATCACATGGTTGCTTTACGAGGCGCCGTTACGGCGGGCTCGGCGCGCCAATCGGCCTCGCCCATGAAGAAACAGTGCCCTATTTCGAAGCGCCATCTAAACATCATCACGAGTCTCAAAGTACCTGGAGCCATATTTACTTCGCCAATTCCACGTCATCCAGAAAGTCATAATTCGCGGCCACACCAACTTTCAGGTCACGCAGGCGCGTGGTGTGGACAGTAAGATTGTCCATGTACCAGAAATCAAGGTAGGGAAGATCATGAGCCAGAATCTCCTGCACTTCGCCGTACAGACGTTTACGTTCAGCCTGGTCCACGGTATGGCGACCGGCGTCAATCAGCTCGTCCACTCGCGGGTTTGAATAATAGCTGCGGTTTGCGCGTTTAGGTGGAAAGCTGGAGGAGTGGAAGGCATACTCAAAAATGTCAGGATCCAGATTGCTTCCCGCCACCCAGCGTAACGTATACATCTGAAATTCGCCCTTGGTGATGTCGGAATAAAACGTGGCAAATTCAAAGCTGCGCAGGTCCAGCGCGATTCCCACTTGCACGCAACTGCTGTTGCAGTACGGCGGCAATCAGCCGGGACGCTTCTTCGGTTGACGTCTTCATCGTAAGGTGGAAGCGAGTCCCATCCTGTGCCGCGCGGAAACCCGGCTTGATCCAGCAGAGCATTGGCTTTCTCCACCGAATGTTCATAGTGCTGTACATTTCCGTTATAAGCCCAATGTTGTGGCGGTAAGACACTGTCAGCCAGACGGCCAAAACCGCCGACCAGTGCCGTGAGCATCGGCTGGCGGTCAACCGCATAAGCCACGCCTGGCGAACGCGCACGTCTTTCAAGATGGGATCGCGTAAATTGAAAGCAAGATAAACCAGACTGGTACCGGGCTGCTGAAGTACTTCCAGCTTCGGGTTACGACGCAGCGTCTTCACCAGGTCAGCACTGATCGAGTTGGTTGCGGCAACATCAGCGCTGCCTTTTCGCAGTTCCAGGGCGCGCGTGGTGGCGTCCGGCACAATATTGAAGCGTACGTGAGCCACTTTCGCGGGCGTGGCCCAGAAGTTGTCATTGCGGTCGAGCAGCACCTGATTATCTGGATCCAGTTGAACAAACTTGAATGGTCCGGAGCCAATAGGCTTGTGCGCCATCTCTTTTCCGCTGCCGTAAGGCACAATTCCGAATGCGCCGTCAGACAGGTTCCACAACAATGTGGCATCAGGCTCAGACAGCCGAATGATGAGCGTTGTGTCGTCCGGAGCTTCCACTTTGGTGATATGCCGGTAAGCGGCGGCGCGAAGACTTACCACGCTGCCATTGGTGAGCGAATCGAGCGTCCATTTAACATCGCGCGAGGTGAGCGGACGCCCATCATGAAAATGGATTCCTTTTCGCAGGGTAAAGACGTAAGTCTGGGGGTCACGCATTTCCCACTTTTCCGCCACCCAGGGTTGCAGGTTGAAATGATCGTCTTTGCGGACCAGCGAGTCAAAGATAAGGCCGGCAATACGTTCTGACTGGGAGTCCGTTCCAACCCGTGGATCAAGATTGCTGGGACTCTGCTCAATCAGCATCACAACCGTGTTGGGAGAGGGGTGGGAGGCGCATGACATGATCGCAAGCAAAAGAAACCACAGAGGCCACAGAGGAACACGGAGGAAGCAAGAGCTCAACCACAAAGGACCCGAAGGGCCACGAAGGAAGAAGTTTTTAAACCACAGAGGGCGCAGAGGAACACAAAGGTACGATTCCTGAACTGTATTCGTGATTCCGTGATTTTGGTTCCGCTTGATCATTGATGTTTATCTTCTTTGGCCTGGCATTCCTTTGTGTTCCTTCGTGTCCTTTGTGGTTAAGCTCTCGTTTTTTATCCGTATGAAATCTTTCCCAGCACCGCCGGCTCTTTTTGCTCCTGTGGCTGACGGAATATTCCCCGGCTTTTGATGCCACGTCTGATATGCCAGCACGGCAAAGGCCGCAGCTTCTTTGGCCTGGCTGGGTATGCCGAAGTTGTCCGTGTATTTCAGTTGGAGACCCAGGCAAGTTATCTCATCGCTCAGCATACGCATCAGGGTGCGGTTTTGCGTGCCTCCGCCGGAAACAATGTAGTCGAGGAAATGGCCGCGCGGCAGAACAAACCTGGTTATTGCCTGGGAGATGGACCTGGCGGTGAGGGCTGTTGCCGTGGCGATGATATCTGGTTTGGCTGCACGGCCGCAAAGCTTGAGGAAGGCCTGAGCGTACTCACGTCCATATTCTTCACGCCCCGCGGTTTTAGGCGGCTTTTGCTGAAAATATGAAGCCCGCAGCATCCGGGCGATTACTGGTTCAAGCACCTGGCCGCGCGCTGCGATAGCGCCGTTGCGGTCGTATGCTTTGCTGAAAAGCTTCTGAACAAGCTGGTCCATCAGCATGTTGCCCGGCCCGGTATCGAAGGCCATTACTGATTCAGGTTTGGCGCCCGCCGGAATCGCCGAGAGGTTAGCGATGCCGCCGATGTTCTGCACGATTCGACCGCGTCGCGCATCGCGAAACAAAGCGTAATCAAGAAAGGGAACCAGCGGCGCGCCTTTTCCACCGGCTGCCATGTCCGCGGGACGGAAATCGGAAACCACCGGCACACGAAGACGCCCGGCAATTACCGAGCCTTCACCGGTTTGCCATGTGCTTGCGATCGACTTGCCCAGATAGCGGGCTGGCTCGCCTTGATGGTAAATGGTCTGTCCGTGGCACCCGACGAGATCCAGCTTGCCGATTGTGGCGGCGGTTTGCGCCTTCCGCACCGCATCGGCATAGAGTTCGCCGAGAACAAAGTTCAGGCGCGAGAGTTCCGCCACACTGATTTTCTCTGCGTTCATCGCCTTCAGAACCGCAGCCCTTACCGGAGCGGGATAAGCGGTGTGCGTATGGCCCAACAGTTTCAGCCGCAGATTGAAGCCGCGGCCAGTGATGCTGACCAGGGCCACGTCAATGCCGTCTGCTGACGTCCCGCTCATGACTCCGGCCACAATCAAGCCTGATGCTCCTCGATGACTTTGCTGAAGTTCTCTACAACTTTCTTCAGCGTCTGGACCACGCGTGCGGTGGGTTCTTTGGAGAAGCCGCGCAGTTCAGGCGAACGCTTTTTGAAGTTCAGTACGCGCGTGGCCGCCTGGGCAACATGCTCGGCGAATTTACGGTTCTTTTCCGCTTCGCGCAAAACGGCTTCATAGCCGCGCCACACCAGCTCCTGATTGTGACAGACAAGATACATGTCGGCGCCGGCGCGCAGGGTCTCGACGGCAACTTCTTCAATGGATCCCGCTGCCATCACGCCGCCCATCTCAAGATCGTCAGAGATGATCAGGTTGCGGAAGCCGATTTTCTTGCGCAGGATGTCTTTCATCCACTTCCTGGAGAGTGAAGCAGGTAGATTGTCTTTGGTGACTTCAGGATATGAGGCGTGCGCAACCATGGCGAAGGGGATCTGCCTGTGCAACTCGCGATAGGGAAGTAAGTCTTCCGCCCACATCTTCTTCCATGATTTGTGAATGGTGGGCAGGGCGTGATGAGAATCGAGATTAGCTTCGCCGAGTCCGGGAAAATGCTTGCCGCATCCGAGGACGTTGGCAGCCTTCAGGCCGCGCAGGCATTCTCTGGCGTAGGCGATCACCTCTTTGGGATCAGCCGACGCGGTGCGGGAGCTCAGCACAGAGCGCGATGCCGGAAGGCCAAGATCAAACACCGGCGTGAAATCCGTATTGAAGCCAAGCGCGCGCGCTTCCAGCCCAAGAACGTTGCCATGCATGCGCCATAGTTTGCGATCACCGGTGGCAAAGACGTTTTCGACGGCCGGAGCCGGGGCAATCACTTTCTTGAGCCGGTCAACCGTGCCGCCTTCCAGGTCCACGCACAGAAACATCGGTACGGGCGTGGTAGCTTGCGAATCCCTCAGCAGCTTCCAGGTCTGGCCGGCGCCTTCAATGTTGCGGGCAAAAAGAATCACGCCACCTGGCTGCAATGTGGAGAGCGTGGTACGGAGTTTGGCATCCATCTCCAGTCCGTCATAGCCCATAATGAGCAACTGGCCTACCTGTTGCCGTAAATCGAGAATTGTCTTTTTCGCCATTCGTGTGGTTGATTCTATGAACCAGATTATACGAACCCGATTATACGAAGGCGCTCTTCTGGCGCGAGTGAGTACTTTGCCTGTGTTTGTCCGGGCGGCACTCCCAGGCTCCCGCCCGAAGCACGGCTCCGGTCTTTCACAACGGCTTAATGGAATTGGAACAATCCTGTAAACTGGAAGCCAGATCCGATCTTCAGGCAGCGGTAGGGAGACGTGGCAGGTTACGACTCTACGGCCAATCAATCGGCTCTCGGAACTAATAATGGCTGAGACACAAGACATTTCCGCCAATCCATCACAACGGCAAAATGAGGACCGTTATGATCCGCAGCGCATAGAAGAGAAGTGGCATGCCCGTTGGCAGGCGGAGCCTAAACTCTTTGCCGCCGACCCGCCAGACAGCAAGCGCAAGAAATACTACGTGCTGGAAATGCTGCCTTACCCCTCCGGCGTGCTGCATATGGGACACGTGCGGAACTATGCCATTGGGGATGCGCTCGCCCGCTACATGTGGATGCAGGGCTGCAACGTGCTCCATCCCATGGGATGGGATGCCTTCGGTCTTCCCGCGGAGAACGCAGCCATTAAGAACAAGGTTCCGCCCAAACAGTGGACGCTGCAAAACATCGCGCACATGAAGCAGCAGATGGGGCGACTTGGGTTTACCTATGACTGGTCGCGTGAAGTCACCACCTGCTTGCCGGAATACTACCGCTGGAACCAGTGGTTCTTCCTCAAGCTTTACGAGAAGGGTCTTGCCTACCGGAAGAATAGCAAGGTGAACTGGTGTCCGGATTGCGCTACCGTGCTTGCCAATGAGCAAGTTGTGGGCGGCATGTGCTGGCGACATGAAGAGACGCCAGTGGTCCAGCGCGAGCTTGAGCAATGGTTCGTGCGCACGACCAACTATGCTGATGAGTTGCTTGATGGCATCGATAAACTTGAGGGCTGGCCGGAAAAAGTGCGCACCATGCAGCGCAACTGGATAGGACGCAGCGAAGGCGCGCTGGTCGATTTCAAGGTTGATGGACCCACAAGTCCGGGCGGCGACAAGATTTCAGTATTTACAACGCGCATTGACACCATTTACGGGGCGACCTCAATCCAACTTGCGCCTGAACATCCGCTCGTGGCTGATTTGATCGGCAACGATCCTGGTCTTTATGCAAAGGTTGAAGACCTTATCAACGAGCAGAATCGGGCCAGGGAGTCAGGCCAGGTGGAAGCGCTTGAGAAGCATGGGGTGTTTATTGAACGTTACGCCATCAACCCGTTCAATGAAGAGAAAAATCCCAATCTGGGTGGCCAACTATATCCTCATGGGCTACGGTACGGGGGCCATCATGTCAGTGCCTGCACATGATGAGCGCGATCATGAATTTGCGCGAAAAGTATGGAATTGACATTCGAGTAGTGATTCTTCCGCGCCGGGTTGGCGATCCTCCGGCTTCAGGTGAAGCGGAAAAGCCGATGCTTCCGTACACGCACAAAGACAGCATGCTCATTAACTCAGGGCCATTCAATGAGCTTTCAAACGAAGAAGCCATCAGGAAGATGACGGCTTATGCGGAAGAGCATGGCTTTGGCAAAGCGACTGTCACCTACCGTTTGAAGGACTGGGGGATCTCACGCCAGCGTTACTGGGGCACACCCATCCCCATGCTTTATTGTGAAAAAGATGGCATTGTGCCGGTGCCTGAAAATCAGCTTCCTGTGCTCTTGCCGGACAATGTGCCCATTACGCTGGAAGGCGGCTCGCCGCTTGCCCGCATACCCGAATTTGTTAACGCGACATGTCCGAAGTGCGGCGGCCCGGCGCGTCGCGAGACTGACACCATGGACACGTTTGTTGACTCGTCCTGGTATTTCTATCGCTATACCAGCGCGCACCTGAATGATCGTCCGTTGGATAGCGCGGCGGTCAATTACTGGTTTCCCATTGACCAGTACATTGGCGGCGTTGAACACGCCATCCTGCACCTGATCTATTCGCGCTTCTGGACCAAATTCATGCGGGATATCGGACTGGTCCGCAATGATGAACCCGCCGAGCGGCTGTTCACGCAAGGCATGGTGATCAAAGATGGCGCCAAGATGTCCAAGAGCAAGGGCAATGTGGTCTCGCCGGATGAGATGGTGGCGCGCTACGGCGCCGATTCAACGCGTATGTACGCGCTCTTTGCCGCGCCTCCTGATCGCGATCTCGATTGGCAGGAAGCCGGCGTGGAAGGCGTTCATCGCTTCCTTGGCCGTGTGTATCGCTTTGTGATGCGCAACGCTGCGACCGCCGCACAGAATCTCAAGGTGAGACGGGGCACGCTCCGTCTCCAGCGAAGCGGGGTCACCCAAAGTCCGCCAGGTCCAACGCAAACTTGCACCAGACCATCAAAAGATCACTGACGACTTCCGGGCCGCTGGCACTTCAACACCTGCGTGGCCGCCATCATGGAGTTCGTCAATGAACTTTATGGCGCCGAAGATGAGATTGCGGCAGGGAAGTTCCCGCCGCCGTGTTGGCTGACGTCCAGCGCAACCTTGTGCTTTTGCTTGAACCCTTTGCGCCGTACCTTGCCAACGAACTCTGGGAAGTGCTGGGGGAGAAGAGACAACGCTTCTCCGCCATCCGTGGCCTGTCTTCGATCCCGCTTGGCCAAGGAGGACGAAGTCGAATACGTGGTGCAGGTCAATGGCAAGATCCGTGCCCGTCTTTCTGTGCCTGCGGATAGCACGGAAGACTTTGTTCGCGAACGCGCCTTGGCTGACGAGAAAGTTAAAGCAGCACTTGAAGGCAAGCAGATCTAAAGCTCATCGTGGTGCCGGGCAAGCTGGTGAATATCGTGGTGAAGTAAGCGTGCAAAATCTACCGCGGATGAACACAGAGGCACGGAGAACAGCAAACTCACTGGTTTCAACCACAAAGTCACAAGGGATGAGAAGGAGTATTCGCCGGTTACTTCTGTGTCTCCTTTGTGTCACTTTGTGACGTTAAACTGTTTTGTTTTGGAAATCAGTGAAGATCAGTGTCATCTGCGTTCATCAGCGGTAAGTTGCTTTTGTCATCCCGGCTTGCCAAACCGTGGGAATAAGAGAAAATCATCCGTGGAAGAACAATCTATTGTCATCCTCGACTTCGGCTCGCAATATACGCAGCTCATTGCGCGCCGCATCCGTGAACTGAAAGTCTTCTCCGTCGTTCTGCCCTGCACGGCTTCTCTTGACGAAATAAAAAGTTATCATCCTGCCGGAATCATTCTTAGCGGCGGACCCGTCGTCTGTGTATGACGCTGACGCTCCGCCCGCCGATGAACGCGTGCTGGCCCAGGGACTGCCTGTCCTGGGCATCTGTTACGGATTGCACTTCATCACGCAGAAGCTTGGCGGCAACGTGGTTCCTGGACCAAAACGCGAATACGGCCATGCGGAAATCACGGTTTCCGAGCCTTCGCGGCTGTTTAAGGACCTTCCGCCTTCGCTCAATGTCTGGATGTCTCACGGAGACGAAGCCAAGGCCTTGCCTTCAGGCTTCAAGGTGATTGCCCGATCCAGCAATGCCCTTGCCGCCATGCAGGATGAAGCCCGCCGTATATGGGCGGTGCAGTTTCATCCGGAAGTCCATCACAGCAAGCGCGGCATCGATCTGCTGCGCAACTTTGTTTGTGACATCTGCGGCGCCCGCGGTGACTGGACGCCGCAACATTTCATCAACGAAACCATCCGCCAGGTGAAAGCCACGGTGGGTGAAAAGGGAAGAGCCATCTGCGGGCTTTCAGGCGGCGTTGATTCCGCCGTGGCCGCGGTGATTATCAATAAGGCGATTGGGGACCGGCTTACCTGTATCTTTGTGAACAATGGCGTGCTGCGCAAGGACGAATTTGCCAAAGTCCAGGTCAACATGCGCGACAAGCTCGGCCTGAACCTTGATGCTGTTGATGCCTCAGAGCGCTTCCTGAAAAAACTTGCGGGCGTCAGCGATCCGGAAAAGAAGCGCAAGATCATCGGCAACGAGTTCATTGAAGTTTTTGACCAGGAAGCTCATCGCATCGAGCGCGAAATCGGCAAGGTGGAATGGCTGGTTCAGGGAACGCTTTATCCGGACATCATCGAATCACGCAGCGTGCGCGGCCCTTCGCAAACCATCAAGTCTCATCACAACGTCGGCGGCCTGCCGGAAAAAATGAAACTGAAGCTGATTGAACCCTTAAAGGATTTGTTTAAGGATGAAGTCCGCCGCATTGGCCGCGAGCTTGGCATGCCGGAGGAGGTCCTTCAGCGCCAGCCATTTCCGGGACCGGGACTTGCGGTGCGTATTCTTGGCGAAGTCACGCCTGAGCGGATCGCTCTGCTCCAGGAAGCCGATGACATTGTGGTGACCGAAATCAAAGCCGCCGGTCTTTACAGCCAGATATGGCAATCGTTTGCCGTGCTGCTTCCCATCATGTCAGTGGGCGTGATGGGCGACCAGCGCACCTATGCCTACACCTGCGCGGTCCGTGCCGTCCATTCTGAAGACGGCATGACCGCCGACTGGGTACCTTTGCCTTATGAGGTGTTGAAGAAGAATTTCCAATCGTATTGTGAACGAGATTCGCGGGATCAACCGGGTGGTCTATGACATTACGTCCAAGCCGCCGGGGACAATTGAGTGGGAGTAAAGGATCGGAAGATCGGGTGATCTGGCGATCGGCTGATTTGAGCAGCACAAAAGAAAAAGCGGGGCAGCCACGGCCCCGCTTAAAGTTTTACTTTAACTTGTTCTACACGCCTGCCATGGCAGGTTCTTTCACTTCGTAGAAAGAATGCCATGAGGTGGCTGCCTTCAGGCTGTCATTTACGTTGTTGATGTTCTTCACGCCTTCGCTTTCCAGCCATTTGCGGAATGCGTCGCCGCCCTGTTTGCCATAAATCGGAATGCCATCTTTCCATGTCGCACGGCCGCAAAGTACGCCGTTGAATTTCACGCCCGCTTCGGCAGCCAGGGCCAATGATTCATTGAACTCAGCGTTGCTGACGCCCGCGGAAAGATAGATGAAAGGCTTGGTCGCTAACTTGCGCCGCTTTCCGGAACAACTCCATGGCTTCCTGCAGGGTGTAGGCCTTCTGTCCAGCAAAAGATTTGGTGCCTTCCACGAACTTCATGTTGACAGGGACTTCGACTTTAAGGACATCCACGCCATAGCGATCTTTGGAAAATTCCGCCATGGACTGGCCTACAATGTCCGGTTTCTTTTTGGCGAATTCCAGGCCTTTTTCATCCGCGCCTTCTTCGTAGCCGACGAATTCCAGGAAAAAGGGAATATCGTTGGCGCGGCATTCATCGCCGATGCGCTCAACCCAGGCATGCTTGCGGTCGTTGATGGTCTGGCCATCCGTCGGCGTGTAATAGAGCAGAACTTTTACACAGTCCGCGCCGGCTTCCTTGAGGCGGCGGACAGACCAATGATCGAGCAGGTCAGGCAGGCGGCCTGGGCCGGTCTTGTCATATCCGGTTTTTTCATATGCCAGCAGCAGTCCAGAGCCCTTGGCACGGCGTTTGGACGCCGGCAGGCCCCACTCCGGATCCAGCAGGATGGCGCTGGCGTGCTGTGTGAGGACTTCCGTGACAATTGTCTTGAACTCTTCAAGCATAGCGTCAGTAATTTCGCCGCCTTTTTCCTTGGCCAAAGCTTTTTGCAGTGAGCCGCGCTGGTCCATGGCGGCAGCGGCAATCACGCCGCGCTTGTCAGAGACGTTTTTCATGCCAGCTAATTTTCCAGGTGTAAGTTTCACGGTTGAATCCTCCTGACTTTCAGGCTGAAAGTAAGATTGCACATGCGGAAATGAGTTATGCGGATCGGCCCCTTGAGCATGTGTAAACCTTTGATGCTCAATAGAATCGCGATTAATTACTCATTGTACTAAAATCTCAACGTCTTAAATCTCACCACCTTCAGGCGTGCGTCACTGCCGTAAAGGCAGTTTTTGCAGGATGGCGCGTTGCTTGGCGATCAGTGACTCGACCCCTCGACTGGCATATTCCATCATTTTCTTGAGCTGGTTTTCATCGAAAGGGTGCTGTTCGGCAGTGGCTTGAATTTCAACAATTTTGCGTCCGCTGGTCATCACGAAATTCAGATCAACTTCCGCATGGGAATCTTCTTCATAGCAAAGGTCCAGCAGGATGTTGCCTTCCACAATCCCAACACTAACCGCCGCGACAAAATCTCTAATGGGCGCAGCAGAAAGCGTTCCTGCTTCCACCAATTTTTCCATGGCCAGGCCAAGCGCCACAAAAGCGCCGGTAATTGAGGCGGTGCGTGTGCCGCCGTCCGCCTGAATCACGTCACAATCCAGGGTGATGGTGCGTTCGCCGAGCTGGTTCAAATCCACGGCAGCACGCAGTGCGCGTCCAATGAGACGCTGGATTTCATGCGTCCTTCCGCCTTGCCGGCCTTTGGCTGCCTCCCGAGGCGTGCGCGTGAGGGTGGCGCGTGGCAGCATGCTGTATTCCGCGGTAATCCAGCCTTTGCCTGAGCCTTTCATGAAAGACGGAACGGATTCGTCAATCGAGGCCGTGCATATCACGCGGGTATTGCCGACCTCAATGAGCGCGGAGCCTTCGGCGGTATGGATGAAGTCAGGAATTATGTTTACCGGTCGAAGCTGGTCCGGCGAGCGATTGTCGGAGCGAAACACCATGTCTTTGTTTTTGGCTGTCATTTTGTTATCTGTTCATTCGTCATTTTTCGATGTCGACCAACTCTACGCTTTCCAATGAAGATCCCAGAAATTTTTCTCCCAGCCGGCGGAACTTCTCCACCGAGTCCGTGGCGAAAAACCTCAAGGTGCCGGGATTTTTTAAGGCTGATAATGTGCCCACTGATTCCACGACTTTGGCGGCGGTTGACTCTGCCGAATCCACAATCTCCACATGCGCCGGAACCACGCGCCGCAGCAGGGGACGGATCAACGGGTAATGCGTACAGCCAAGCACCAGCACGTCAGTATCACGCGCGCCATCGCGAAAAAGTTCATCCATATAGATGTGTGCCACACGCTCGGTTACCGGATGTTCCACCCAGCCTTCTTCCACCAGAGGAACAAACAATGGACAGGCCTTTTCCGTGGCCTCCAACCCGCATTTCTCCAGGGCTTTCCGGTAAGCATGGCTTGAAACGGTGGCCTCAGTGGCCAGCACAGCTACTCTTTTTGATGTTGAAATGGCTGCGGCCCTCTGGGCGCCCGGCTCAATGACTCCCACCACGGGGACTTTTACGGCCGCTCTGATGTCGTCAATCGCTAATGCAGTGGCGGTATTGCAGGCAACAACCAGCAGATCAATGCCTTGTTCTTCAAGGCAATGCGCGCTGGCAATGGCATATTTCGCGACTGTGCGGACTGATTTGGCCCCGTAGGGAAGATGCGCCGTGTCGCCGAAGTAAAGGTAATTTGCTCCAGGCAAGGCCTTACGCAACTCGTGCAGAACCGTGAGCCCGCCAAAACCGGAGTCAAACACGCCTATTCTTGGTCCGCTGTTCACTCAAGCTCCTTGGCCAGTTCATGGACGGCACTGACCTGATAAAACGACATCAGGTCAGCGTGTCCAGCCAGCGTTTCACGTTCTTTGCCTTCCACCAGAAATTTCACCCTGGTAATTCCGGGCACGTTTGCGGAGAGAGTTTCAATCAGCGAAGCCAGGGTCATCTCTTCCAGCAGGATGCCGGAAGGATGCTGGTCAGCAAAGGCGGCAGTTGTGTCCACCAGCAAAGTGTCATTGCCAATCAAGTACACGTCTTTGATTGCGGCATCTTTTCCCACAGGATGAGGTGACGGCTTTTGCAGATACTGTTCCAGCACGGCGCGCAGTACGGCCTTCGCCCGCTGGCTGCGATCTTCAGGCATGAAGGTTTGCTGCATCTCTCCACCGAAGCGCCTGGTCATCGTCATAAGCCACCAGAATGTGAATAGATTCAAAGACGCCGCCCGCTTGCGGGCCCGTTCGAGCAACTGCATTCTGCTGCGATATTTGCTGCTCTCCGCGCCTCAACTGGATCATGTAAATGCCGACCATTAGGATCGCCACGAGGAGCAACGAGATCATGATCTGGAAATGCCTGTGGAATCACGGATGTACTCCCATCTGTCCACGTGAGTTGCTATTCCGGCGGCCACCGCCGAGGCAACCGCGTTCTGCATCTTGAGACTCTCCGGCGATTGTAAGTCCCCTCCCTTTGGAGAGAACTCCACGGCAATGGCCGGGGTGATGATGTTGTTGAGCGGGCGCAGCGGAGCATTGAGTCGCGCCGACCTGGAGCTGTTTTTTTTGCAACTCTCCGACAACTGCTTTGGCCAGAATTCTGCTGCGCGGCAAAGCCCCTGATTGTGCGATGGACCACGGAACAAATGGCCCGGCGCTTGGGACTGTGGCAGGCAGAGTTGAGCAATAAATGCGAACTCCCTGGCCAGTGAGTCCCGCATGAATGGCAACATAGATGGCATTGTGATATCCGTTGGCGATTTCCGCGCGCTTTTCCATCGGCAAGCTTATATCGCTCTCACGTAGCAGGCGCGCAGCATATGCCCCGATCATCGAGCTCTTTGCGCAGTTCTCGCGCAAAGGCAAGGGTGAAGTCTTTTTCCACGAGCTTATTTGGATAATTGGCGCCTTTGTCCTCGCCACCGTGGCTGGGATCAATGATCACGATAAATTCTGGCGAATTGCTTTTAGACGCTTCCTGCGGAGACGCTTGCGGGCGGTGGCGCGGGCTGAGGGATGCGGGAGGGGCGACAGGCTTTGCTGAAGCGCCGGCGCTCGCCACGCGCCAAGCAGAAGAATATTGTGCCACCATGACCGTTTGTCAGCGGATTACTCCAGCGCATAGATAGTAAGTCCGCTCAGTAGCTGGGGAAAAAAGTCAGTGGATTTTTGAGGCAAGAGGCCGCCGGAGAAAGCTACCTCGCGGACCTGTTCAATGCGTGCCGGATTCATGAGAAACGCCACATTGGCGCCCTGCCGGACCCATGAGATGGCTTCAAAGGCATCCCGTTCAAAGCGGACATTCTCTTCATCACGTACTGACTCTTCAGAGATTCCCAGCACGCGCTCAAAGAGGATCTTATGCAACTGCACCACATCCAGGGCGCGCTGCCGTTCCGGAAGGGCTGCCATGGTTTCCTGAATGACGCGTTTCTTTGCCCGCAAAAGGTAAGGGCCCTGCCGGGTCACGGCCACAAAAGCAGTGCCGTTTTCGCCTGCTTCGCTCAGCAAAGTTGTAGCGCTGCGGTTTTCGGCGCGCAAGTCAATGCGATCAATATCGAAGAAAGACCTGGCTTCGTCCAGCATGCGTTCACGGTCAAAGCTGTTGAGGCCGTGCACAATGCGATGCGTGGGCAAGATCACCAGGCCGCGGTCCTCCATGGAGCCAAGCGTCATCATGGTGAACTCATAAGGCGCGTTGCGATCGCCGCTCCCGTCTTTGCTCTCTGGCTTCATTCGCGGTAAGCCAGGGAAGTGTCATAGCGATGATGGCCATCGGCAATCATCAGTTTCTTCTCGCGCATTTGTTCCTGTATTGCGGCAGATAAATGCGCGGATCGCTGATCTTCCACAGCCGGTGCAGCACTTCATATTCATCCAGTACGGAGTCGTCCGGGTCGCCTTCAGTCTTCTCCTTGAGCAATGACTGGATGGAGCCGGCGGGATCGCTATAGAGCATCAGGATCTGGCCAAAGTTTGCTTTTGTCGCCCGGAGCAGGTTCAGACGATCGAGTTTTGGCCTGGACAGAGTTTGTTCTGAAGGGAAAATTACATTTTCTGAATAGTCGTAAATACGTCCGCGGACGATCAGGCAGCGCCGCTCGGCCACATCGCGCAGTCCGGGAATGGTAAAGGTCTGAGAATACACGTAGAAGGATGGTTCATTGTCCTGCCGCAAGACCCCACTGGATCGCCAGTCATGGAAGTATTCTGCCGCCCGAGTGTAGATATTGAAGTCCTCAGTGTCGGTTTCGCCGGCTTTTCCCAGGATAATCCTCACAATATTGTAGAGGACTCAGTTCGTAATACTTGGCCTGCATCTCCGGCGTGATTTTGTCATAGGGCTGGGTCAACACGTCGCCCAGCTTCACCTGGTTGGTGTCATATCGAAATGCTTTAAATGGAAGGATTTCAGCCATCACGTTTGCAGGAACTGATTGCATTCTACCAAGCGCAACGGAAAACCTGAGCCGGCTGCTTACACATCTAACTTTTTGTTGAATCAGGGACAAAGGTAACATACAGGTGGGGGCATCCTAAGTTCCTGGTTTTCCCGTGTGGCAATGCTGTGATAACATCGCAAAAAAAGAGGTTCCAGATGCCCCGCTTCAGATTTTGCGGGGATGGTTCAGCCCATTCCCCCGAGTTGGCTTCAAGATCAGCATTGACGAAATCGGCCATAGGCGCTGGGTTTTTTCGCTGGCGATGCTGTTTGCCTTACCTGTTACGTTTGCCGCGCAGGATGAAAACGTTCACATTGAACCTCGTCCGGCGGATGCCGCAAAGCCACCCGCAACCTAAACAGCCTGACGTTAACGATCCCAACGCCAATGCACCGGGGGTAAGCAATGATCCCGGACTGCGTGTAAACCACGGTAAGCCGACACTGGTGGACGTGAACCTGGTTCTGGTGAACGTGACCGTAACCGATGACTGGAACCGCATTGTCACCGGGCTGGATAAGCAGAACTTTGCCGTGGCGGAAGGCAGTGAGAACCAGGAAGTAAAGGTGTTCTCCAATGAAGATGCGCCTATTTCCCTGGGCGTGATCTTTGACATGAGCGGCAGCATGTCAGACAAGATTGAGAAGGCGCGCGCCGCCGTGATTGAGTTTTTCAAGACCGCCAATCCGGCGGACGAGTTCTTCATGATCACCTTCAATGACCGTCCGCAATTGCGGGCGGACTTCACGAAATCGGTGGAAGACATCCAGGGCAAGCTGGTTTATACCGTGCCGCAGGGCAGCACGGCGCTGCTGGACGCGATTTATATGGGCGTGAACAAGATGAAAGACGCCCACAACACCAAGAAGGCCCTCCTCATCATCTCCGATGGCGGTGACAATCACAGCCGTTACACCGAGGGCGAGATCAAATCGATGGTGAAGGAAGCCGATGTGCAGATTTATGCCATCGGCGTTTTCAGCCTCAGTCCGACCCAGCCTGAGGAAATCGCCGGCCCAGCCCTGCTGGGGGAAGTCACCAATGTGACCGGCGGCAGGTTATTTACCATCAGCAATCCCAACGAACTTTCAGATGTAGCTACAAAGATTGGAATAGAGCTGCGCAACCAATATGTACTCGGATACCGTCCAAGCAACAAGGCAAAGGATGGGCATTGGCGCAAAATCAAGGTTAAGCTCATTCCGCCCAAGGGGCTGCCACACCTGAATGTTTACGCCAAAACGGGATACTATGCACCTTCGCAATAAATCGGCTGTTGGGCTCCTATTCGCTTCCTCTTTGTTGGGCAGCGCCTGCTTGTGGGCGCAAAATTCTCCGGCGAGCTCCGCCTCGCCGGCACAATCTCAAGCAGCACCGGCGCAGGGGCCATTAACGCCTCTGCCACCAGACTTTGATTCCAGCGATCCCGCGGTGCCCGTTTGGGCGCGCCGGGCGACCCCGCCACGCCCGCGAATAACGCCCCAGGCGAACTCGACCACGACAGCGCGTCGAACATTCCTTCCGGGAAAAAGCCGGCTCCGCGCATTCCTGATTTGTCGCCGAACGTTGATACCACCAATCAGGTCACAACGGACAAAAAAGGCGGGTTCATATTCGTCAAGCCGGGTGAATGAAGTAACACTTGACCGCGACTGTGCTTGATCAGCGCCGCCACCTGGTAACGGATCTTTCATCGCGAGATTTCGTGGTGTATGAAGACGGTCAGCCGCAGCAGATCACCTCGTTTAAGCGCGAAGATATCCCGGTTTCCATCGGCATTCTGGTGGATAACTCCGGATCCATGCGCACCAAACGCAACGCCGTATGCCAAAGCAGTGGTCAATCTGGTGCAGGCCAGCAACTCCCGCGACGAAGTGTTCGTCGTGAACTTCAACGACGAACCTTATCTGGACCAGGATTTCACCAACAAGGTTGATCTCCTGAAAGAAGCCATTGACCATGTGGATTCCCGCGGTGGCACCGCGCTCTATGACGCAGTGGTCGCGTCCGCTGATCATCTCAAAGGCGCGAAGTTGGAGAAGAAGGTCCTGCTGGTGGTGACGGACGGGGAAGATAATGAGAGCCGGGACTCACTGGAACAGGCAATCCGCGCGGTGCAGAATGATAATGGCCCCACCATCTACACGATAGGTATTTTGAGTGAGGAAGGGAAGCAGCGTCGCGCAAAACGCGCTCTTGAATCACTTTCTGTTCAAACCGGCGGCGTAGCGTTCTTCCCGAAGAACCTGCAGGAAGTGGATGAGATCAGCAGAGATGTTGCTCGCGACATCCGGAATCAATACAGCATTACCTATAAGCCTACCAACCCGCGCAGTAACGGCGGTTATCGAACCGTAAAAGTGGTCGCACATGCGCCAGGTTATAAAGACCTGCAAGTGCGAACCCGTAGCGGATACTTCGCAACTGAGCCAGCGAAGACGGCTGCCAACGCACCAACTGACAACAAACAGTAGCTTTGGGGCGATGGGGTCACGGCCGTTAACCATCTCGACACTTCAATCGAAAACAGATGGCAAATTGAACCACAAGGCCTCATAGTTCCGGAGTGTTTGTGATCCCCCGACGCAACATTGTGCCGCGCAACCCCGATCGCCTTGTAGCGGCCCTTGGCAGGCATGAAAGGCGCCTGCAGGCGTGGATTGCTGCTTCTGAACAAAATGGGCGGCTCTTTCGCCTCGATCCCGTGGCTGCCATGCGGGAGGCCGGTCTTGAGATCGAGGATGATCTCATCTGCGAGCTTGAGCAGCTCATGGGCGGTATTGCCGCCAAATTAAAAAAATAAGCTTGAGGATTACATGGTTTCGACGGGCGAGTATTTCTTCCGCCGGGAGGCGTCCGCGTTCCATGCGAGGGGTGGTTATACACCTGGGCAGTCTACAATAGGTGAATGGAATCCAAAGACCCGCTTCGGCAGCAACTGATTCATCTGCTTACCAAAGCAGAGGCACATGTTGACATCAGTAGTGCACTCAGAGATTTTCCCAGGGAATTACGGGTCGCAAGCCTCAGGCGCGCCGCATACACCCTGGCAATTGCTGGAGCACTTGCGGATCGCGCAGTCAGACATTGTGCAATTCGCCCTGAACCCAAAACATCGCTCACCCAAGTTTCCTGACGGCTATGGCCCAAAACAGAAATTCCTCCGGACGAGCGCGCATGGGACAAAAGCGTCGCCAGCATTCTGGAGGACCTGGATGACATGGTGGCGATGGTCGCCGACCCCAAAATCGATTTGCTGAAGACGATCCCTCACGGCAAAGGCCAGACTTACTTACGCGAGGCGCTCCTTCTCTCCGACCACAATTCCTATCACGTAGGCCAAATTGTGATGGTGCGCAGGATACTGGAAGGCAAGTGAAGGAAATTGGTAATTGGGTAATCGGGTAATTGGGTAATAAACAGGAAGATCTGAGCAGCGATCATTCTTGATCACGCTAGATGGTGTCAGTTGTCTGCGGCCGTCCAGACGTCGCCACCC
The DNA here is from genome assembly GCA_963824835.1 of Terriglobia bacterium. Lineage (GTDB taxonomy): Bacteria > Acidobacteriota > Terriglobia > Terriglobales > Acidobacteriaceae > Angelobacter. Next base: position 77,669 of record CAWGRA010000017.1, read on the forward strand.
CGCTGCAACGGGAGTATTAAAAATTTTGGGCGGTGTTAACTCTCTTAGCGGTTCGGGAGCGAGGCGACAGGATCAAAAGGGGGCGGCAGTCTTCCGGGGATCCGCACACCCCTCTTTTAGCAGTCGACGGATGAGCCTGCTGGTTACCTAGATTACTTTGATATGGAAAAGGTTTCATCAGGTTTAAAGACTAATGCCGTTACACTGCCCTGATGGACATGTTATTAAGTGCGCGTATGACCGTGTTAAGTGAACTGCTCCGGCCATTTGTAAATGCGGATCACTGATTGTTTTCTTTCTTGACCTGTCAAGCTCTTCAGCCATGCACAGTTCGCTACTCAGGCTTGTTAAACTGCAGATTTCAACCTGTTAGAAAACTACTCCAAACGTCTGGCAGAACTCGAATATCTCCTCAATCAGTTCGTTGTTCAGTTTGTCAGGTTTGACCGCGCGGCTGGACTCCCGTAGTCTTGGGAGTTTGCTATGAATAAAACATTGACTGTGAATAAATCAGGGATCGCTGAGAACATTACTGAACTGGTGGGCCAGACCCCCATGCTCCATCTGAGCCGGATCGCGCCGGAAGGCGGAGCGGATATTTTTGCGAAACTTGAGTACCTGAATCCTGGTGGGAGCGTGAAAGACCGTGCCGCCATTGGGATGATTCAGCGCGCGGAACAGGAAGGCCGCCTTGAACCAGGAGGCACGATTCTGGAAGCAACGGCCGGCAACACGGGAATCGGCCTTGCATTAATCGGGGTAAACAAGGGCTATCGGGTAATTGTCTGCGTGCCGGAGAAATTTGCCGAAGAGAAGGTCAAAGTAATGCGGGCACTGGGCGCAGAAGTCTTGCGGACACCGGACGCGGACGGTATGCAGGGCGCCATCAAGAAAGTCAAAGAGCTCTCCGCCACCATCCCCGGATCATTTACTGCTCTCCAGTTTGAAAACCCCTCCAACCCTGATTTTCATCACCAGACAACCGCCGCCGAGATCTATGAACAAATGGAAGGGCGGGTGGATGCGATCGTCATCGGCGTTGGCACAGGCGGTACCTTTTCCGGCATAGCACGTTTCATGAAGGAAAAGAACCCGGCCATTCATTGTGTTGCGGTGGAGACGGAAGGGTCAGTGCTGCAAGGCGGAAAGCCGGGACCACACAAGGTTGAGGGGATTGGCAGCAGCTTTGTGCCCAAGACATTTGACCGCTCCGTATGCGATGAGATCATCATGGTCACGGACAAAGACGCTTTTGACACGGTGGCAGCGCTGGCCCGCAAAGAGGGTGTCCTGGGAGCATCGAGCGCGGGCGCGAACGTTTTTGCCGCCATACAGGTTGCGCGCAAGCTGGGAAAAGGGAAGCGCGTGGTCACGATCATTCCTGATTCCGCTGAACGATATATGTCAAAGAATATTTTTGAAGGCGGAATCTGAAGTTGCTTCATCGATTTCGCAGCGGAAGCAAATGTTTCCCAATACGAGACAGGATCACGAAATCACTGAAAAGATGAAGCTGAAAAACATGAAACCGAAAAAGAAGAACGGCCCAGGATTCGCTACCAATGCAATTCACGTTGGCCAGGAGCCTGATCCTTCCACCGGAGCAGTCGCGCCGCCGATTTTCCCGACGTCCACTTATGTTCAGGAAGAACTGGGCAAGCACAAGGGTTATGAGTATGCCCGCGTTTCCAATCCCACGCGTACGCGTCTGGAGCAGAACCTGGCAGCCCTGGAGGGTGGAACCTCGTCGCATGTCTTCGCCAGCGGCATGGCGGCCACCGTGGCGGTTACGCAATGCTTCCTTAAGCAAGGCGACCATCTCATCTGCGGACAGAACGTATATGGCGGTGTGCCCCGGCTGTTTGATCAGGTGATCGCGAATTATGGGGTTGAATTCAGCTATGTGGATACTTCCGAACCTGAGCTGGTGAAGAAGGCGATGCGCAAGAACACGCGCCTGGTCTGGATTGAAACGCCCACCAATCCACTGATGGTGCTTTCTGATATCCGCGAGATTGCGCGCATCACACATTCTGGCGGCGCCGAACTGATTGTTGATAACACGTTCATGTCTCCTTATTTCCAGCGTCCATCGAGCTTGGGGCGGACATGGTGATGCACTCGACCACGAAATTCCTGAACGGACATAGTGATGGGCTGGGCGGAGTGATCGTAGGTACCAAGCCGGTGCATGCTGAAAAGCTGGCATTCATACAGAAAGCCGCCGGGGCCATCATGTCACCGTTTGAGTGCTGGCTGGTGCTGCGCGGCGTGAAGACTCTGGCTCTCCGTATGGAGAAGCACGATGAGAGCGGTCGACTGGTGGCAGATTATCTTCGCGGACACAAGAAGGTGAAGAAGGTCTTTATCCCGGGTTCTCTGATCATCCGCAATATGCTTTGGCCAAGCGACAGATGACGGGATTTGGTTCCATGATCACATTTGAGACCGGATCACTTCGCAATGCGAAGAAGATGCTGGCCAAGGTGCGCGTCTGCACATTGGGCGAATCTCTGGGCGGCGTGGAGACGCTTATCTCTCATCCCGCCAGCATGACGCATGCGGCTCTGGGCGAAGCGGGCCGCAAGAAAATTGGACTTACGGATGGCATGGTGCGCATTTCAGTTGGCGTCGAGGATGTGGATGACATTCTGGGAGACCTGGAGCAGGCTCTGGCGGCGATTTAGATGCCCCGTGAGTGGAATTCATCTGCTTATCATGCGCTATCCGATCCGCAGTTCTCCTGGGGTTTGAAGGTTGTGGACCGGCTTGATGGCTTGCCTCTTAGTGGCCGCGAGCACACTCTGGATGCGGGTTGCGGCACCGGTCGGGTTACCGCAGTTCTTCTGGACAGATTTCCCTCGATGACCGTACTCGCTGTGGACGCGTCCGCCAACATGGTGGCCGAGGCCAGACGACAATTGGCCGCTTTTGGCCGGAGAGTTCAAGTGGAGCAACTTGATTTGCTCGACCTGAACAAAACGGAATCATTTGACCTGGTATTTAGCACGGCGGTATTCCACTGGATTCGAGACCGGGCGCGGCTTTTTTCAAACCTGTACCGATCTCTCCGTCGCGGCGGATATATTATGGCTCAATGCGGCGGCGGCCCAAACATCAAACGGCTTCGGGATCGAGTGAAAGCGCTAATCAATACGGAGATGTTCCGGTCTTATTTTGAAGGCTGGCGTGAAATTGCCACGTACTCAATGCCGGATGAAATCTCATTGCAGATGCAAGAAGCCGGCTTTAAGGATGTGATAGACGGGGCTGGAAGAAACGCCGGTCTCGATGGATTCAGAAGCGAACTACAGGAATTTTCTGGCGACGATGATTCTGCATCCCCATCTGCAACGCTTGCCGGATGATCTCCGCGACCAGTTTCTTGACCATCTGGTTCTCCAGGCTGGTCAGGACCGACCACCATGGGTGCTGGATTATTGGCGGCTAAACTTGTCGGGACGAAAGCCGCTGAGCCCTTAAGCTCTGCCTGACTGGCTATTTTCAAGAATCCAGTTCAGGTATTCGGCGCTTCCATCAGCAATCTCCAGCATGATGCATTCAGGAACATCATAGGAATGCAATTCCTTGATGGTATCGCGGAGTTTCTCAAACGCGCTGGCTTGCGTCTTGATGATCAGAAGCCACTCGGTTGCGCGTTTCAACCTTGTCTTGCCAGCGATAGACGGATTCGATCTGGGGAATGACGTTGACGCATGCCGCGAGGCGGCGATCCACCAATTCCCGCGCAATCTTTTGCGCTTCTTCGTGTGAGCCTGCTGTTGTGAGCACAACGCGCGCATCAGTCATGTCTTTCTCCCGCAAGAAACTCCCTGGAAAAGTTTAACAGTCTGGCTCGGCGCAGCGGGCGTATTCTGTTGACGAGGCGCTTTTCTAGAAACCAAAGGGGTTTGGAATGCAACTAAGTAGGGTTCAGCCTGAGTTGATCTATGAGCACACAAATTAAGTTTGGGACGTCTGGCTGGCGCGCTGTGGTCGCCGAAGAATTCACGGTCGCGAATATTCGCCGCGCCGTCACCGGAATCGCCCGCTACATCAGTTTCGAAGCGTGCCGAGGGCGCGCGTATAGTCGTGGGCCGCGATCCGCGTTATATGGGTGAGCGATTTGTTGAGATCGCTGCCGAGGTACTGACTCAATTTGGAGTTAAGCCTCTCATCATCGCGGAACCTGCGCCCACGCCGGCGATCTCCTATGAACTGGTGCGCCTGAAGGCGGATGGCGCCATCAACTTCACGGCCTCGCACAATCCCCCGGAATACAACGGCATCAAGTTTTCCACGCCAGATGGAGCGCCAGCGCTGCCTGAGGTCACAAAGGCGATTGAGTCCATGGTGCCGGAGGACGGCGCAACTGCGATCCCGACTCGAACCGGCAGGGCATGAAGCCAGAAACATGTGGATCCCAAAGCCTGCCTATCTTGCGCGATTGAAAGAGATCATCGATCTTCCACTTATCAAGAAATCCGGTATTAAAGTCGTATTCGATCCCTTCTGGGGAGCGGCTCGCAACTATTCAGACGATCTTCTTCGCGAAGCCGGCATTTCAGTAACCACGGTACACGATACCCGTGACGTGCTTTTTGGTGGCCATGCTCCTGAACCGGATGGTGAACTGCTGGATGAAACCCGCGCGGCGATGAAAAGCGCCGGAGCACGCATTGGCATCGCCACCGATGGTGATGCCGATCGTTTTGGCATTGTGGACCAGGACGGAACTTTTATCCAGCCAAACTATGTTCTGGCGCTTTTGTTCGACTACCTGGTGGAAACACGAGGCTGGAAGAATGGCGTGGCCAAGTCAGTGGCCACCACCAACATGATCAATGCGCTCGCGGATCATTACGGAATCGAGCTGCACGAAACTCCGGTGGGCTTTAAATATATTGGCGAGCTGATTAAGCAGGACAAGCTGGTCATAGGCGGGGAAGAGAGCGCCGGTTTGACCATTCGTTATCACGTACCTGAGAAAGACGGTGTGCTGGCAGGACTGCTTTGCTGCGAAGCAGTCGCGCGTCGCAACAAATCACTTCAGCAGCAGATACAGGATTTATTTAGCAAAGTTGGTTCCTTTTATCCGCAAAGAGACAACTTCCGCTTGACGGATGAGGTGAAGGCGAAGTTTACTAAGAAGTTAACGAACGACCCCAGCGAAATCTCCGGACACAAAGTTGAAAAAGTGGTCCGAACGGATGGAATGAAGCTGATTTTTGATGATGGGTCATGGGTTTGCTATCGCTTGTCAGGAACAGAGCCCGTGGTCCGGGTGTATTCGGAAGCGTCAACAGAAGCAGGCCTGAAGAAACTGGCCAAAGCGGCCGAGGCATGGATTTTCAATTAGGTGAATGGATCAAGAGCGGTATGTTGAAGTTGCTGGAAGGATTTGAAAATCGCATTCACGAATCACGCCATAAGATTGGCGACGGCGGCTGTTGTGGTACTGATGTTGGTGCTGGGCTACCATGCCATTTTCGGCGCCAACGGTTTGATTATGTATGGGAAGAAGCGGCAGGAGTCACAGGGACTGGCCGCGCAGATTCAGTCTCTTCAGCAGGAGAATGACGCCTTAGAACAGCAAATTAAAGCTTTAAAGTCCGATCCCAAAACGATTGAAAAAGAAGCACGTGAGCGCCTCCGCTATGCCCGCCCCGGAGAGGTAATCTATACCATTCCCGGCAACAACGCCCAACCGCCATCCGGCAAGAAATAAAGCACGGCAGTTTACACTCCTAAGTCTCTGACCGTTTTCCATGTTGCAAGTTGCTGGGTGGTTCATATACAACTGCCGGGACTTGAATTCCGCTGGGGATAGGCCCAGATGTGCCGATCCGGCTGGTTCGTTCAGCTATTGCGGCGCAGGCGGAAAAAGTACACAGGAGAAATTTTGATGAAGAAGATTGCATTGACTCTGCTCGCAGTCGCGTTCCTTGCTTCCATGTCAATGGCGAAGAGCGACAAAGCGCCCAAAGCGAAAAGCGAAAAAATGAGCGGTTGGGTTTCGGACGCAAAATGCGCCAGCGCCAAAGGATCGCAGGCTGATCATGCGGCTTGCTCAAAGAAATGCATTGAAGGCGGCGAGAAGGCCGTGTTCGTTACTGACAAGGACAACAAGGTCCTGGCAATCGACAATCAGGATGCCGTCAAAGGCCATGAGGGCCATCACGTAAAAGTCAGCGCTCAAAGTGACCGGTGACAGCATCCACATGGACAAATTGTCCATGATCAAGGAAAAAGCCGACTGAACAAAAGGGCGAGCATAAATCAGGCATGTAAGCCGGTTTTTTCGAACAAGATGGGCGGCCCTTGGGCCGCCTTTTTTATTGCGACCTTGGGAATTCACTGTTTTATCGATGGCGAATCTAGGGTCAAATGGGAGCAAAACTCGGTGACTTTTGTACCCAACCTCATGCAGCCGAATATGAGCAGAACTGGGTTATGATGTCGGTCAAAGCCCAAAAAGAAACAGGTAGAGGTGTACGCGTGCGACGGAATGCAATTTCGCTGGCAGTAGTGCTGTTTTTTGCGTTGTTCATGATGACGTGGTTGTGTGATTTCGCCGCGGCGAACTCTTGGCGGCAGCGCAAGTCCGAGCCCGACTCCGACGGCGACTCCCTACTCCCACTCCAACCGCGACCCCCACACCAACGCCTGTGGTTCCGACGAACCGGCTTTACGTTTCCAACCAGAACACCAATTCGATTGCTCGTCTTTGCCAACGGACTGACCGCGACGGGCAACATGGCGCCGTCAGCAACCATTAGTGGAACCGCCACAACGCTGAATGGGCCGCAGTACATGGCTTTTGATTCCGTGCATGATCGCCTGTTTGTGGCGAATGTTGGGACGGCAACGAATCTTGGAACAATCCTGATCTTTGATTCGGCAAGCACGCTCAACGGCAACGTAGCTCCCACCCGGACCATTGGTGGCACGGTCTCCGGTCTCGTTTCACCTTCTGATGTGGCTTATGACGCAACGCATGACGCGCTTTACGTGCTCGATGCGACGGACATCCTGGTATATAACACCATCTCCAACCCAGCCGTAACTGGCGATCGGGTGCCTGACCGTGATATTACGGTGTCGTTCAATCTCACGGCCATTTTGTCTGGACGTAATCAATGACCGGCTATATGTCGCTGATGCTGCCGGACGAATGCAATCCAAATCTATGACAACGTAAGCGCGCTGAAGTGGCGTGGCTCCCGCAAGCCGAACCGTGGGAGGGGCGGCGACCAAGCTTTCAGCGCCCTTTGGAGTGGCACTGGATCCGAGCAAGAATCTAGTGGTATCGAATGCCGGAGGCGCTGGAAGCATAACGGTCTACACTGCAGCCTCCGTTGCAACGGGCACCAGCCCGCTCAACGTGGCTCCAGTTGCAACCATCACGCGGCGCGGCCACCACTTTGGCGACTCCGGCACAGATCATCCTTAACCCGTTGTCCACGGCGGGCGAAATGATTGTTGCTGATACAGCGGCCGGCGCGGTCACAGCGTTCAGCAACGTTGTGTCATCGGGAGGCAATACGGCGCCAGTCCGACATATTGCAGGGGAGCTCCACCACATTGACGATTACCGGGCAGCCTACGGCTCGCGGGGTTGCGCTGGATACTACACCGTTCGCTAAATCGCAACGGCAACTCGAAGCGTGTGCCGCTAGCGAACCACACCATGGAGAGGTGAGCTGGCAGTTGCATAGAGCTTCCGCGGCATTCTTCCCGCCAGGTAAGCTTGACGGCCGGCGATCACGCCATGTTTCATGGCCTCTGCCATCAGCACCGGGTCTTCCGCATTGGCGATTCCTGAATTCATGAGGACGGCATCGGCGCCAAGTTCCATGGCTAGGCCGCATCGCTGGCGGTGCCAACGCCGGCGTCAACAATAAGCGGAACGCCGGTAATCATCTCACGCAAAATCTGAATGTTGGCCTGGTTCTGAATACCCATTCCACTGCCAATGGGCGCACCCAGAGGCATGATGGCGCTGGCTCCGGCATCCAGTAAGCGTTTGGCAACCACAATGTCATCAGAGGTGTAGGGCAGGACGGTGAAGCCTTCTTTGACGAGGATGCGGGTGGCTTCAATGGTGGCTTGAACGTCCGGATAAAGCGTTTGCTGGTCGCCAATGACTTCGATCTTGACCCAGTCTGAGAGGCCGACTTCCCGTCCCAGCCGTGCCGTGCGTACGGCTTCATCCGCGGTATAACAACCAGCGGTATTGGGAAGCAGGAAGTATTTTTTGGGATCAATGAAATCCAGCAAAGACTCTTTACTGCGATCAAGATTTACGCGACGGACGGCCACAGTCACCATTTCCGCGCCGCTGGCTTCAATGGCGCGCGCGGTTTCTTGTCCTGATTTGTACTTACCCGTTCCAACAATGAGGCGCGAGCTGTAAACTGCCGCCCGGCAATGATGAGAGGATCCATGTTTCTATTGTAATTCTTGCTTTTTAGAGGGCGCGATGTCGGTGTTTTTACGTACAGTAATGCTTTACCCTATAACTACTGTACTTTGGCGAGTCGTGAGGGTTGTTATATGTTCCATGATGCCGTGCAAAGAAGCCGAATAAATCATGGATGTGGCGAGCAGTGTAGGGGAGCAACTTAGTTATGAAGAGCAAGCGTAACGTTCTCCTGGTTCTGGCGTATCTGTTTTTTTGCTGGAAACCTGCCCACGCCCATCACATCGCCGTGGTGGCGCAACGTGCTGATCACGTCAGTCCATCACCACTCCGGAACTGCGCAAAATCATCAGGGCGGAAATCAGAAAGTGGCCCAGCGGTAAAAACGTTGTCTTTGTCTTCAACAAGAACTCAGCAATCTCACTGCAAATTGTTGCTCGACTTTGCAGTATGCCGGAGCCGGAAGCGGTGAAGTTCTTCAACAAACATAAGCAGACAGTGGTTCTTCTGGAATCAGACGCGGATGTATGAGCTTTGTGCCGGTACGCCGGGAGCGGTGGGCCTGGTGGATGTTCACTTGATCACCAGTCAGGTAAACGTACTGAAGGTGGATGGTAAATTGCCCCTGGAAAAAGGTTACCTGCCACATTAAACCTGAGTTTTAGCCAGCGATCTTTTCGTCGTTCTCATCCTTCCTCTCGATCACCAGCTCATGACTGGATTTCCGGATTTCAGGCGCCGCTTCGTCCAGCATCAGCGGAATACGATGATCTTTTGCGGAAGCATGTCCGGCATCAATCCAACCGTAGCGCGTCAGCAACGAACCCGCCAGGCTTGACCATGATGCAGCGCGCCGGAAGGCGTTGTTTCCTGTGATGGCATAGAGCAGCCGTAAAACAAGCGGGACAGGCCCGGAAAGGGCACCTCCGGTGCGAACAATGGCGCCACTTCGACCTTTGTGGACCGGCTCATTCGCGCGTGTGCGACGCGTCTCAAGGGCAATGCCTTCATAAACCTCAAACAGTGATGCGGCCATGCCCAGATGGTTCAAACTTTTATTGTTGTGGCCCATCAGTTCCAGAATAGATACGGCTGAATTGACTCCAGAAGCTGCGAAGTGATGAGGCAGTGTGCTGACATTTTCATTCCAGACCGGAATTGCCGTAGCTCCGATAAGCACGCCGGTGTAAGTGGAGAGAATTGCGCCGGTTGCGGCAGCCGTAATGCCTGAAGCGTCTTCCAACAACCGAACTGGCAGCGACTCGCCAAAGTGGTCGCGGACGAAATTCGCAAACGCAGCAGCGCCGGCGAAGCTGGAAAAAGCCGCCAGCGTCCAGGCTCCTACGTTCATAGTGCTTTGCAGCTTGAAGACCCGCAGCATGTTGATGAAACGCGCTGGACGACCCAAATCAGAAATCAACAACACGGGGGAAATTGCGCCGCCGGCCGGCGGCCACCCATCGGGCGCTCCGGATGAGTTCGGGCTCGGCGTCACGCAGGCGGGCAACAGTGGCAATAATGGAAGCTGCTCCCGCCGCGCCGCCCACGAAAAAGTAAAGTGGGACCTCCCAGGTCCACTGCGGTTCTTTCAGCAGTGGGTATGCCGTAATAGCCTGTCTGTGGAGTTGCCCTGGGAAATGGAGCTCCTTCGGGGAGTATGCCTTTGCCTGAAACCATGCCGCGTGTCTCGGCTTCTTTACGGATTTCAAGCAATCGGCGTTCGCTTTCCTGGTCCGGCGTGCGATTGGGAATGACTGGTATGGGAACGCGGCTCATGACCTACTCCCTCCGAGAAATGCCAGCAACGTTGCGCCAAACATGGCCCCTGCCGCCAAAGCAGCCGATGTCCAACCTTTCTTCAGATATGTGGTTGGCACTTCCGGTTGAGGGGGCAGGTTGTAACTCCGGGGATCGCCGCGCAAAAGAAAGAACGCGTGAATGCCTTTGACGCTGGTGTCAATTGGATCGTAAATCACGGCGTCATCCACGCCTCGGGAGGTCAGCTTCTCCAACCTGAGCCTGGCTTCGTTTCTGAGTTCATTGATTTCGCCGAACTTGATGGATTCGGTGGGGCAGGCCTTGGCGCAGGCAGGCGTGAGTCCCGCCAATTGACGATCTGAACAGAACGTGCACTTGAAGGCACGGCCATCCGCTTCATTCTTCTCGATAACACCAAACGGACAGCTCACTACACAGTACGAGCAGCCGTTGCACACGTCAGGTTGAACAAAGACGGCGCCGAACTCCATCCGGACGATGGCGCCGGTGGGGCATGCTTCCAGGCAGCCCGCGACTTCACAATGCTTGCAGACATCCGAGGAGAAGCCCCATCCGGGAAGCTGGCCGGCTGCATTGCCGCCAACGCCGATGGTAGTTGGATTTTCCACGAATTTAACGTGCCGCCAGGTAGAGTGACCCACTGCTTCCGTGTTGTCATACGAGAAACCAGTGAAGTCATAACCATCCGCGGAAATCTGGTTCCACTCTTTGCACGCCACTTCGCAAGCCTTGCAGCCGATGCACAAAGTAGAGTCGGTGAGAAAAGCGGTGGTGCTCATGCCGCCTCCCGGGTGGATTGCTCCCACATTTTTACCGCACGTTGATCTTTTGGAACGCGCCCCGGCCTTGCGCTGCACACCAGTGCCTTGGTTTCCATGATGCGCACGTTAGGCTCCTGCGAAATGGCAAGCAGATCATTGGGCACGTCTCCATGGATAATTCCTTTGTAGCCGAACTGATAGGGCATACAAATCTGATGGACGGTCCTGCCTTCGATGGTCAGCGGCTTGATTGCGTTCGGTAATCATGGCGCGTGCTTCCACAATGCCGCGCATGGTCGTGATGGTGATGTACTCGCCGTGCACAATGCCGAGTTCGCCCGCGAGTTGAGGCGAAATTTCCGCGAACAACGCAGGCTGCAACTCGACCAGATGAGGCAAGGATGCGCGACATGCCGCCACCAGTGTGATGCTCCGTCAGCCGATAGGTGCTCAGAACGTAAGGGAAGCGTTCATCGCCGCTCTCTCTGGCATACATATTATCCGGGCGTTCACGTTTCTTGGCTGGAGGATTGGTGGGGTGTTCAGGATAAAGCGGATTGGAGGTGAGGCTTTCCAGAGATTCGAAGTGCGTGGGCAGCGGTCCATCTTTCAATCCACTTGAAACCCAGATCCAGCCCACGCCGTCAGGATGCATGATGAAAGGCTGATCGCCGGCAATGGCATCATCACCTTTTGCATCTTTGCCAGGTTTATAATCAGGGGCTTTTTCTTTGGTGAAATCAGGAGTGTCATGGCCGGTCCATTGCTTCTTGTTTTCATCCCACCAGACGAGCGCTTTCTTCTCACTCCAGGGACGACCATCTGGCCGAGCCGAGGCGCGGTTGTATAAGATGCGCCGGTCACTTGGCCAGGCATAGCCCCAACCATGCCCGTAAAGGCCTTTAGGTTCGCGCTTGCGGGCCTTGTTTTCGTTCGGGCAGGCATGACGCCGGAATAGATCCAGCAGCCACATGCGGTTGAGCCGTCTGCTTTAAGATCACGATATCCGTTCACCAGCTTTTTATCAGGCCAGGTATAGCCGTTGATTTCCATCAGGATTTCTTCCGCGTCAGGCTCCTGTGTTGCACCGATGAGGGTGTAGTCCCAGGTGAGTGCGTTCAGCCCTTCATTGCGGCGAGTGCGGGCTTTAGCAGCACGATCTTTGAGGCGACGGCCCAGGTGATAGATGAACCAGGTTTCGCCGCGACAGTCCCCGGGAGGTTCAACGGCCTTCTCATGGAATTGCAACATGCGTTGCGTGTTGGTGAAGGTGCCGTCTTTTTCCGCGTGCCCTGCTGCCGGAAAGAAGAAAATTTCGGTGGCGATTGTTTTCGGATCGAGCTCACCTCTTGCCACTTCGGGCGAATCCTTCCAGAAAGAAGCTGTCTCCGTTTCCACCAACTCGCGTACGACCATCCATTTCAATTTCGACATGGCAGTCCGTTGTAAGCGGGCATTCGGCGCGCCCACGCCGGGATTTTGTCCCATTACGAACAGGCCTTCCATCTTGCCGTCCTGCATGTCCAGCCAATAGCCGAGCTCAGAATGATCGCCATTAATGCGAGGGAGATAGTTAAATCCAAATTCGTTCGCAGAGGTTGCATTGTCTCCGTAGTAAGACTTCAGCAAGCTGACGATGTATTTGTCAAAATTGTGCCACCATCCCTTGCTGTTGCCGTGTTTGTTGATGAATGACTGCAACGTCCTGGAATCTTCCTCAAAGGCCGGCATGGGAATGTAACCAGGCAAGATGTCATACAAAGTGGGAATGTCGGTAGAGCCCTGAATGGAGGCGTGCCCACGCAGTGCGAGTATGCCGCCGCCGGGACGTCCCATATTCCCCATCAACATTTGCAGGATGGCAGCGGTGCGTATGATCTGCACGCCTTTAGAATGCTGCGTCCATCCCACCGCGTAACAGATGGCAGCCGTCTTTTCAGGCCCGGATGCGGACGTGAACACCTCTGCTACTTCCAGAAAGGTTCTTTAGGAACACCGCAGGAGCTTTCAACCAACTCCGGCGTGTAACGGGCGAAATGCTTTTTAAGTACCTGGAAAACGCAGCGCGGGTTCTGCAATGTGGGATCGCGTTCTTCCGATTTAACTTCCTGAGCTTCTCCTCCACGGTCTTTCCCGTGGCCACCCCCGATTTGCCCATGTCCGGGCTTTTCCTCGGTTTTGTCTCCCTTCGATTCAGAACCGGCATAGAGCCACGTTTCCGGGTCGTACTGCTTGTTCTGCTCATCCCAGCCGGAGAATAGACCGCCCAAATCTTCCGTGTCCTGGAAATCGTCGCGCAGGATGGTTGCTGCATTCGTGTACGGAACCACGTAATCGTGGAAATATTTGTTGTTGGTCGATGGCGTAGTTGATCAAGGCGCCGAGGAAAATAATGTCAGTGCCTGCGCGGAGAGGCACCCAGTAATCAGCCATCGCGGAAGTGCGGTTGAAACGGGGATCAACATGGATGATCTTGGCGCCTTTTGCTCGGGCTTCCATCACCCACTGGAACCCGACCGGATGGTTCTCCGCCATGGAGGAACCCATAATCAGGATGGCATCAGAATCTGGAGGTCTTGCTGCGCGGTGGTTGCGCCGCCACGGCCGAATGATGTGCCCAGACCGGGCACAGTGGAGCTGTGTCATATACGGGCCTGGTTGCTGATGCAAACCATGCCCAAACCCCCGGTGAAGAGCTTCTTGATCAGTAATTCTCTTCGTCGTCCAGAGTTGCGCCACCAAGGTGAGCGATGGATTTGGTCTGCATCAGCGATTGGCCGTCCTGCTCCTCAACGAAAGTCCGCTCGCGTGAGTCCCAGAGCCGGTCGGCAATCATGTCCATGGCCGTTTCCAGTTCCATCTCCTGCCAATCCGTGGCATAAGGAGCGCGATACTTCACTTTGGTCTGGCGGCCGGGATGCGTCAGCAGCTCAAAGCTGTCAGCCCCTTTGGGACAAAGCCGTCCCCGAGAAACAGGAGAGGCGGGATCGCCTTCGATGGAGAGCAACTTATTATCTTTGTGGAAAACGAGTTGGCCGCATCCGACAGCACAATACGGGCAGATTGATCTGGCGACTGTTGGCGCCTGGGAACGCGGCGCAAGAGTGCGCGTGCGCTCTGACATTGCTTCCACGCCAGTTCCATTGCCACCATTCTTGATTTGCTTGATGACGGGCCAACGAGAGAACAGGTCTCGCAGCATTCAATGACTCCCTTAAAAAGAATGGGAACCGGAGCGCAGAGATCAGGTTGCCCAGAAAATAGTCGCGAACCTGTCATAAAGCGAAGACCGTAAGCGAAAGACCATAAGCCAAAGAACATTGAGGCTTGCAGAACATGCAGCTAAACGGAGGTCAGCTTAAGGCCTTCCGCTGGAACGGCGTGATCATGGTCACATCAAGTAATCGAGCTCACGTGCAAAGTATAGGTTCCGTAAATCGTTCAGTTTAGGGAATAATGGTCTCGCAACAAACTCGGTCGAGAGAGGATGACGCGGATGAGGATAGCGGTTCCCGTTGAACAACAGCCTGGCGAAGCCCGTGTCGCGCTGGTACCTGAATCGGTCAAGAAGCTGATCGCAACCGGCGTGGAGGTTGGAGTGGAACCTGGCGCAGGTGAACGAGCAGGGTATCTGGACGATGATTACAAGGCGGTGGGTGCATCCATAATGGATCGAGCAACCCTGCTTCGGGGTACGGACCTTCTGGTCTGCGTAACCGGCCCGAGCCGGCCGATTTTGCCCACCTGAAAGCAGGCGCCGTGATTGTGGGATTCCTCAAGCCGCTGGATGAACCGGCTGCCTTGGAACCGATCATCGGCCGCCAGCTCAGCGCGTTTGCCATGGAACTGGTTCCGCGTATTACGCGCGCGCAGTCCATGGACGCTCTTTCATCCATGGCCACGGTTGCCGGCTATAAAGCGGTGATCATGGCGGCTGACCGGCTTCCACGTATGTTCCCGCTCTTGATGACAGCTGCAGGAACAGTGCCGCCAGCCAAAGTGCTGGTGCTGGGCGCGGGTGTGGCCGGATTGCAGGCGATTGCCACCGCACGCCGTCTGGGCGCCGTGGTTGAGGCTTATGACGTGCGCGCCGCCGCAGGACAGGACGTTAAGTCACTAGGAGCCAAGTTTCTGGAAGTTGATTTGGGCGGGATTGAGACCCAGGATGCGGGCGGGTATGCCAAGGAACTCAGCCCGGAAGCACTGAAGCTTGGCCGGGACATGGTGACCAAGCGCGCGGCCCTGTCTGACGTAATTATCACCACGGCCCAGGTGCCCGGACGTAAAGCGCCCCTGATGCTGACAGAAGAGGCAGTGGACAGCATGCGACCGGGAACCATCATCATTGATCTGGCTGCGCCTACCGGCGGCAACTGTGCTTACACACAGCCAGGCGAAGAGGTAAATCACAGGGGCGTGACCATCATTGGGCCGTTGAACGTACCGGCCACCGTTGCCGGCCATGCCAGCCAGCTTTACTCACGGAACATCACAACGTTCCTGGGCCTGATCAACGACAAGGGCAATCTCAAGATTGATATTGGGGATGAAATCCTGAAAGGCGCTTGCGTCGCTTTCCAGGGAGGAAACGTTCATCCCAAAGTGGCGGCTGCGCTGGGCCATGCAGTGCCTTCAAACTAACGTTTCACCAAAGGAGAGTGCTGAATGAACGTGTTGTTGTTCCAACCTACAGCATTCGTAGTGGCAATTTATATGGTTGCCGGGAGCAGTTCGGCGGAGAGAATGGTTTTCAACCCCGCTGTTCTGATCGCATCTCTTTACGTTTTCATGCTGGCCGCGTTCCTGGGTTACCAGGTAATTTCACGTGTGCCGCCGCTATTGCACACGCCGCTTATGTCTGCGACGAATGCGATATCCGGCATCTCGCTGATTGGCTCGCTGGTCATTGCAGGTTCCAAATACGATCATCATCAGACGCTGGCATCAGTACTGGGGTGCGCGGCAGTGACCTCCGCCATGATCAACGTGACCGGCGGATTCCTGATTACTGATCGCATGCTGAAGATGTTCAAGAAGAAAGAGGTGATTAAGCTGGAGGTCCGTCAGTGAGCCATCCATCTTACTTCCTGGAAGCCACATACCTGATCGCCTCCATTCTCTTCATTCTCGGCTTGAAGGGATTGAGCCATCCTGACAGCGCCCGCCGAGGAATGATTATGGCCGCTGCCGGAATGGCCGCCGCTGTTTTCGGAACGCTGTTTCATCCCGAGATCGTCAACTACACATACATTGCGATCGGTTTGATCATCGGATCGGCGATCGGCATTCCCATGGCGATGGTGCCGATGACGGCCATGCCACAACGAACAGCGCTGTCCCATGCGTTTGGAGCGTTGGCGGCATCAATGGTCGGCATTGCTGAGTTTGTGATTCACGGCTCCAATATGGGCGGGGCCAAGATGGGAGCGCTGGGCTTTGAAGTGATGCTGGGATCGATTACCACAACGGGGTCTTTGATCGCCGCAGCCAAACTTCAGGAGATGATGCGCGGTACGCCGATCATGTTCAAAGGCCAGCACATTGTAAACCTGCTGATCTTTTTGACGATGACTGGCAGCTTCATCACATGGCTGGTGAACCCGGCTTTCTATTTCCTGTTCTACGTGATGATTGCCAGCGCCCTGGTTTTCGGTGTGATGCTGGTGATGCCGATTGGGGCCGCTGACATGCCTGTGGTTATGTCGCTGCTCAATTCCTACGCCGGACTCTCTTCGGCCGCCACGGGCTTTGTGCTCTCCAATAACGTGCTGATCATTGCCGGTACACTGGACGGCTTCTCCGGCTTCATTCTGTCTATTCTGATGTGCAAGGCCATGAACCGAAGCATGACCAATGTTCTGTTTGGTGGATTTGGCGCGGTGATCGGTACGGACATGGGCGATGCTACCGGCACCATGCGCGAAGTCACCCTGGAAGACGTTGCCGTTCAACTGGCCTATGCGAACCAGGTGGTCTTTGTCCCGGGCTATGGCATGGCAACAGCCCAGGCACAGCATGCCGTTCGCGAGCTTGGCAATCTGCTGGAAGAGCGCGGCGTCTCAGTGAAGTATGGCATTCATCCGGTTGCGGGTCGAATGCCGGGACACATGAACGTGCTGCTGGCGGAAGCCAATGTTCCGTATTCGTCACTGTATGAAATGGAACAGATCAATCCTGAGATGGCGGCCACGGATGTTGCCGTAGTTATCGG
This sequence comes from Terriglobia bacterium, assembly GCA_963824835.1. Lineage (GTDB taxonomy): Bacteria > Acidobacteriota > Terriglobia > Terriglobales > Acidobacteriaceae > Angelobacter. Next base: position 94,842 of record CAWGRA010000017.1, read on the forward strand.
CGCCAATGATGTGGTGAACCCGGATGCTCGCGATAACGCGAAGAGTCCCATCGCAGGCATGCCGATCATCGAAGTGGACCGGGCCAAATCTGTGATTGTGCTCAAGCGCGGCAAGGGCAAAGGATTTTCCGGGCTGGAGAATCCATTGTTCTTCAAGTCAGTCACCGGCATGCTGTACGGCGATGCCAAGAGCAGCCTCACCAATCTGGCACAGGCGGTACAGAAAGTCTGAATTGTCAGGTCCTCGATTCTACGGGAGTCGGGGGCCGTATTTTCTCCTTCTATTCTTATGCTCGTCTGAAATGGCACTCCCTACTTGGGTTGCGCAAAGCGCCTGCTAACCCCGACCAAAATTTCAAGTCAAACAAAGGCAGGAGTGTTAGCTTGTCAAGTCAGTCTCGAGGTGTATCCTACTCGCGCGAAATGTTTTCCACGCGCACGAACTGGAACCTGAACACTACCCGTCTGGCGGAAAGCCTGGCGCGCTTACGTGCGAGCAAGCGTAAGCTGATTGACCTGAGCGCTTCAAACCCAACGGAAGTTGGATTTCGATATGACGGGGCCTCGATTCTGAAAGCTTTTATCAGCCCGTCAGCTCTGAAATATACTCCCGATCCAAGAGGCCTCCGTTCGGCACGATTGGCAGTGGGCGATTATTACCTTGCCCTCAATGAACATGTTTCAGCCGATGATCTCATTCTGACTACCAGCACCAGCGAGGCATATTCGTACGTGTTCCGTCTGCTCTGCAATCCGGGCGACGAACTGCTGATTCCTTCTCCGAGCTATCCGCTGTTTGATTTTCTAGCGGAACTGCAGGACGTAAAGCTGGTCCGGTACCCTCTATTTTACGATCTTGGATGGCATGTCGATCTCCACGCACTCAGGCAGGCAATAACGCCACGTACCCGCGGAATAATTCTGGTTCATCCCAATAATCCGACGGGACACTACACAAAGCCAAGCGAACGTGAGACGCTGAACGCACTTTGTGCTGAACACGAACTCGCAATCATTGCCGATGAGGTATTTCTGGACTTCAACCTGGCTGGAAACGGAGCCCGCAGCTTTGTGAGCAATGGGGACGCTCTCACCTTCACCATGAGCGGGATCTCCAAAATTTCCGGCCTGCCGCAGATGAAGCTCTCCTGGTTGGCGGTGAGTGGCCCGGAGGAGCAGAAAAGGGAGGCGCTGGGCCGGCTTGAGGTGATTGCAGATACTTTTCTCTCAATGAATGCCACGGTGCAAATTGCCGCTCCTGCACTTCTGGCGCAGAGGCACGGTTTTCAAGAACAGCTAATAGGTCGCGTGCGGAGCAATCTGGCGGAACTGGACTCGCAACTGGTGGAGAAGAAGGAGTGCAGCCGGCTAGCGGTGGAGGCGGGCTGGTATGCAGTTCTCAGGGTCCCGGTGACCAGATCAGACGAAGATCTTGCGGTTGAGTTGCTGGAAGAGCATGGCGTGTATGTTCATCCCGGCCACTTTTATGACTTTTCCGGCGATGGTCATCTGGTAGTCAGCCTGATCACCCCTGAGCGAGAGTTCAGGGAGGGCCTTGAGCAGGTACTGGGGATGTTTTAAGTCAGCCGGACCCGAGGATTACCATCGAGGGTGCTGGCTTTTGACGTTCACCTACGCAGTGGCTGAAGCCAAATTGTTGGTGCTTTTTCGGCACTAATTCGCCTTCTCACCCATGCCCTGATATCTAAAGCGCTGAACCCAGTACTGAAATTTTCAAAACATAGTGATGTCGCCGGAGTCAACGTGTGCGTGCAAGCGGTAGCGTCCCGGACCTTCGCGAAGGAAAGAGCGGACAAAACCTTCTTCAGACGCGCCGAATGGCTGAGCTTCTATGTGGCCGACATTGACGGAAGCATCCACGCGGGCGTAATTTTCCGGCGCACCGATGGCAATACTGACAGCACCAGCGTGCGATTCAATGTCCTTGTCTCCGCTGATGCCGTTTACCTGGAGCCTGCCGCCGTTGAGCCGGACTTTCAGGGTGGAATTTTTGGGTACCTGAATCACCGCGGAATAATTCTGGGGAGCATTGACCTTTACACACGCTTCCTGTGCATTGCTATCGACGCCGAAGTGAGGTTTTTCATCCGGCTGTCTGGAATTCTTACGGCTGATTACGAGAATCTGATCGTTAGCTCCCGGTTCAATGCGATAGTCTCCGGAACTCAACTCCAGGCGCAGCGCTTGTCCGGGGTTGACCTGCAGTTGCAGGCTGTTTTCAGTCTTGAATCCGGTCCACGCAGAAGCGGTCGCCAGTCCTAATATCAAGGCCAACAGAATCTTCATGTACTACTCCTGAACACCTTGTGTTGCGAAGGAGCCTGAATTCATCTGGCGGCCGTGGTGCCGATGGAGAGACAGCGCGACCACCAGATGAATTGTGTGAGGAGGCGCTGGAAGGAGCCTGCCTTCTCGTGTGATATATACGCCGGGTCGGAGATAAAAGTTTCCGAATAAATTGGGAATTGTTTGACCTGTTTAACTTGTTTGCATTCTCAGCAAAGCGACTTTCATTAAGCGATTTTCATCTTGATGCCTGGCGCAGCTTGAATCGCTGGATTTTTCCCGTGGCAGTCTTTGGCAATTGCTCAACAAACTCAATGCTCTGCGGGCACTTGAAAGCAGCCAGCCGAGACATAAGATGCTCCATCAATTCCTTGCTTTTGGCGGTTGAACCATGCTCGCCGTCCTTGAGAACTACATAGGCCGCGGGCTTGGTAAGTTCATTCCTATCAGCAAAGCCAACGACTGCTGCTTCCTGAACGGCGGAATGCTCCAATAATGCACTCTCAATTTCGATTGGGCTTACCCACATCCCTTTGACCTTCATCATGTCGTCCGACCGGCCAACATACCAGTAATATTCGTCAGCATCGCGGTAGTACTTGTCGCCAGTGCGTAGCCAATGTCCTTCAATGGTTTGTTTTGTCTTTTCATGCTGGTTCCAATAGCAGGAGCAAACCGCATCACCCTTAATCAGCAGATTGCCGATTTCGCCCTCAGGAACAGGGTTGCCGAGTTCGTCCAGGATGCGCGCCTCATAGCCGGGGATCACCTGTCCGCTTGAGCCAGGACGCACAGCCCCCGGCCGGTTCGCTATGAACATGTGAAGGGCCTCAGTGGATCCGATGGCGTCCAGAATCTCCACGCCGAAGCGTTCTTTAAAGCGGTGATAGAGAGGCGCGGGGAGGGCTTCACCGGCGGAAACAGCCCAGCGAATGCTGGAGAGATCAAACTCCGGCCCATTTTCGCGACGGAAAGATAAAAGAGTTGAGTAATTGGAAGGCACGGAGAAAAACAGGGTCGGCTTATGGCGTTCGATAATGGAAAAGATGTTTTGCGGCGAAGGGGAACCCGGCCAGAGAATGCCTGTGGCTCCGACGGCAAGAGGGAAGTAGAGACCATTTCCCAGTCCGTAGGCAAAGAATAGTTTCGCCACGCTGAAGAAACGGTCATTTTCCTTTATGCCAAGCACGGCTTCGGCATACTGCTCCGCGCACACCACCATATCGTGATGGAGGTGGACACAGCCTTTCGGAAACCCTGTACTGCCAGACGAGTAAAGCCAGAATGCCGGCTCGTCTTTGCTGGTGTTTGCGGCGGCGAGTTCGGTGGAACTGGCAGCCATGAGGGATTGGAGTGAGAGCGTGCCGTCAAGGGACGCGCCTCGCGACACGATAATGGTCTCCAGGTACTCGAGGTTGGCCCTGGGGATGGCATTGATCTGAGGCAGCAACTCCGCGGAGACGATGGCGATTCGCGCTCGCGAATCATTGAGCATGTATTCGTATTCTTTGGGCTTGAGCAGGGTGTTAATGGGAACGGGGACGGCGCCGATTTTGATGCCGCCGAAGAAGCAATAGGCAAAGTCTGGCGTATCGAGTAGAAGCAGGACAACGCGCTCTTCGCGCCGGAGCCCAAGATTCCGCAAAAGGTTTCCAGCCTGATTGACCCGCTGATGAAGGTCGCCGTAAGTTACGCGTTCCTCGCCGCACTCAAAAGCGACCTTTTGATCACGAGCCTCGGAAATGTGACGGTCAATGAAATAGGAGGCTGCGTTGAATGTGCTTGGGATATCCATAAGCCGGTGAGAATTGTGCAGTATGGAGGCTAAGTTGGCAAATGCTTCTGGTAAAGACGGAAACCTGGTGGGGGAACAAGAGGCATAGTACTCCGGCTACTGCTGGACGAACTGGTGCGAATCGAAGGCGGGAACACCCCTCACGGTTCCAATCAGCGCCGCCGAATGCAGGCGTTGGACACCTCTTCGCAGCAATCCGAACTCTTACCCATCGTATGTACTCCAAGTCCCCGGCGCTAATTCCAAGGCCCCGGGGAACTTTCTTTGTGATTCCGGCGTAAATAGCCAATAGCTCGGGAACGGAAGCCTAGAAATCTTTCGCTCTCGGGTTAATAATGGCGAAATCCTCTCGTCAATATTGGCAGAGGAGCACCGACTCACTTGCAAGCCACCATGCACATCACCGGCGCAGCTTCGATAGGCACAGCGGAACGCGCAATACCGCCTGGACTGGACCTGGTTTTTCAACAGCATAAAGAACTCATCTTTCGCGCGGCGTACCGGGTGACCGGCAATGCCAGCGACGCGGAAGACGTTCTTCAGACAGTATTCCTTCGCCTTGTCCGGCTGGAGGAAATGCCTGGAGCTGTGAATCTGCCCGGCTACCTGCATCGCTCAGCGGTCAACGCGTCACTGGACATTCTGCGAACCCGCAAGGACTCGATTACGGTGTCACTGGACGAAAGTCCGGGGCATGCCGAGGTTTTCAGCCGCCAGAATGCCTTACGACAACTGGAATTACGTGATTGGCTGCGGCAGGCGCTGGCGCGACTGAATCCGAAATGGGCGGAGATGTTTGTGCTGCGATTTGTGGAGGACTATTCCAACCGCGAAATAGCCAACATGATGAAGACGTCTCCGGCTGTGGTGGCCGTGATATTGCATCGAACGCGTGCTCTCCTGAAAAAAGAATTCAACGCATCCACGAGAGGACCACAATGAATCGCCAGGAAAAGAATCCGAACATGAACCTGGAACGAGCCATCACTGAAATGCGTGCCGATGAGCCGTCCCCTGAAATTCTGCAATCAGCCTCGGAGAGGGTGTGGAGCAAGATCCAGCAGAATGACGTCCCTGGCATTGGCGATTCCATCCGCGGATGCAGCGACGTGAAAACGCTGCTGATTCAATATCAGGCCGGCGCGCTTGCGGACGCGAAGTCGCGGCTAGTGGAAGCTCATTTGCACGAGTGCGTTGATTGCCGCCGGTTCGCGGATGCCGGTAACCGATCTGCAACAGCGGTTGCGCCCTGGACCCAGGAACTGCCTCGGATGGATTTGCGGAGGTACCGCTGGGTAGGCGCCGCGGCGGCCGTGATTGTCCTGCTCTTCTCCGCGTATCTTCTGCGCGAAAGGTTCTTTGCCGTTCCCGCAGGGATGCGCGCGAGCATTGTTTCCCTGGAAGGCGGATTGTATCGCGTGGGTGTCGGTAGCGAACAGCCGCTCAAGACCGGAGACGAAATCGGCGAGGGTGAAAAAGTGCGCACGGGTACGGGAGCTCATGCCATGCTGCGGCTCCGCGATGGTTCGCAGGTTGAGATGAATGAGCGTGCCCAGCTTGGAGTATCCATTCGGAATAGTGACACCACGATCAACCTGGATCGAGGCAAGGTGATTGTTCAAGCGGCAAAACGGAAGACCGGTCATCTCTATGTCGCGGCAAATGATGTGAAGGTCTCTGTGACAGGAACGGTATTTTCCGTGAACAGCGGCATTAAAGGTTCACGAGTTTCCGTGATTGAAGGCGAAGTTCGCGCAGCCGGGAATGGAGTGGATGGCGTGATGCGTAGCGCGGTGCTGCATCCCGGCGATCAGTTCAGTACGGATGCGGCGGGTGCGGTGCCTGTGAAACAGGAGATTGCATGGAGCAGGAATCTTGACCAGCATTTAGCGCTTCTGGCTGAGTTTGCGCATCTCTCCAACAAGCTTGATACGGTGCAGTTACCGGGACTGCGGTACCAAAGCGCGGTACTGCCAACATTACCGGCTGAAACCGTCCTATACGCCAGCATTCCTAACCTGGGTGATGCTGTGCAGCAGGGAAACCAGATATTCCAGCAGGAATTGCGGGAGAGCGCCGTGCTGCAACAGTGGTGGACGCGAGTCCAGTCCCGCAAGGGCGCGCCTGAATATTCCGCGGCGATCGAAGAGATTCATTCGCTGAGCCAGTATCTGGGGAACGAGATCGCGTTTACAGTTTCCCTCGCCAATGACGAAGCAGAGCCTCTGGCGGTTGCGCAGGTCCAGAAGCCGGGCCTGAAACAGTTTATAGAGCAGGAAGCGGCGCGCCACGGTTCCGGTGCGCATTACCCGGGCGTTCGTGTTTTTGACGAAAACCAAATTGCGTCAGCAACGTGCTTCGGGCAAGAGCCGTGAGTCTGATCATCTTCTGGTGCGTGCCGGATTTTGTGGCGGCGGCTTTTGATCTGAATGCGCTTAAACGGTTCAATCAACCGCGAGCCAGGGAGGGGGGTTCGCCTCTACCCATTCGGACAACGCATTCTGAATTCATATCAACAGGGTGCTGGGTTTTTGTTCGCGGCCAACCTTCAAGCCATGACGCAAGAACATGCGGCGAGACATCCGAATGCGGTGCAGAATGAACACTTCAGCAAAACCGGCTTCGCGGCCGTGCAGTATCTGGTGGCTGAACGTAAGGACATTGGCAACCAGCCTGTGAACCATGCGGAGCTGACGTTCAGCGGTCCGAGGCAGGGAATCGCATCATGGCTGGCAGCACCAGCGCCGATCGGCGCCCTGGATTTTGTTTCTAAAGATGCCGGGGCCGCTGCCGCCTTTGTGGCCAAAAATCCATCGCAGATGCTGGACGACGTGCTTGCCATAGCAGGTGCGAGCGCAGAGGCCGATATGGCAAAGGACGAATCGGAGTTGAAAGTCCGCTTCCGCCAGGATGTGGCCGATACACTTGGAGGCGAGGTTGCATTTGCCCTTGATGGTCCGCTTCTTCCCACGCCATCGTGGAAAGTTGTGCTCGAGGTTTACAGTCCCGGACGCCTGCAATCCACCATCCAGCAACTGATTGCGGACGTGAATGAGAAGAAGAAGAACAGTGCTGCTGAGGTGGCGCTGAGTCAGCAAACCTCTGGCGGGAATACCTTCTACACCGTCCAGGTAAACGAAAGCCGGAAGAACTTTGAAATTGCCTATGCGTTTGTGGATGGCTACATGGTGATTGCACCCAGTCGGGCCTTGGTGATGAGCGCCATCAACACACGCCAGAGCGGAAATTCACTATCACGGTCTGATAATTTCCGCAGTCTGTTGCCGAAGGACCAGCACGCGGATGTATCGGCGGTGCTGTATCAGAATCTTGCGCCGGTGGTGGGGCCGATCATGAACCAGCTTACGCCTTCACAGTTGCAGTCATTACAGCAACTGGCGGCGGAAACCAAGCCGAGCGTGGTGTGTGCATACGGTGATCCGCAGGCCATCACCATCGCAAGCGACAGCCGCTTGTTCGGCCTGGACCTCAACACGCTTACGCTTTCAACCCTGTTGAAGATCGCCCATCCCGGGGGAAGCCATACCCCGCACATGGAATGAGAAGGAGTTAAATGCCGGTCATTGAGCTTGATAATCTGGAGATAAAGCTGGGGTCACGCGTGATTCTTAACCGGCTGAATGGTAATCTCTCGGGCCGATGCATTGGCTTGCTCGGCCCGAATGGCTCCGGCAAATCAACTCTTATCAACACGCTGCTGGGCTTTTATCGTCCCAATTCAGGCACGGCCCGCATCTTTGGCAAAGACATTCAAACGCACGCGCGGGAACTGCGATCGCAGATCGGCTATATGCCGGAGAGCGATGCGTTCCTGGCCGATATGACTGGCGTCCGCTTTGTGCGTTATATGGCGGAACTTTCAGGGCTCCCTGCTGATGAAGCCATGGAGCGCGCCCACGAGGCGTTCTTTTACGTGGGACTGGGCGAAGCACGTTATCGCAAGGTGGGCACGTACTCTCTGGGCATGAAGCAACTGGCCAAGCTGGCGCAGGCGATCGCCCATGGCCCAAAGCTTCTGCTTCTCGATGAGCCAACCAACGGCCTGGATCCTGAAGCCCGGCAGCGCATGCTGCAATTGGTGCGCGAGATTCGCGACGCCGCCCAGGTGACCGTGCTGATCTCATCCCATCTGCTGCACGATATCGAAGAGTGCTGTGATGAGGTGATCATCCTCAAAGATGGCAGAATCGCGGCCTTGAGCAATCTGGAAGAAGAGCGCAAGGCGAATTTGAAGTTTCTGGAACTGGAGGTCAACCAGGACAACGGATTTCTTGAGTCGGTACGTGGACTGGGCTGCGAGTGCGCGACTTTCGGGGCAGGGCGACTGAAGATCGTGTTGCCTGAGCAGGTTGAATTACGCCAGCTCTATCGCCTGGCTACGGAACATTCCGTACAGATACGGCGTATGAATTACCGAAGGGATTCGCTGGAAGACATCTTTTTGAAGGCGATGTCCGGCAATACGGAGCCAAAAGCACAGGCGAGTGGAGCGATGAATGGCCGTCTATAAACGCACGTATAAAGCTTACACGGGCCGGCTGACGCCAGAGTGGTCGCGTTTTACGGTGATCTCGCGCTACGCTTTCGCCTCACTGTTCGACTCTCGCCCATTTACCGCGTACACAATCTTATGTTGCGTTCCGTTCCTGCTGGGAATTGTCTTCATCTACGTGATGAACACGCCTTCAGTGCAGGCGCTGACTGAATGTAAACTTCGGCGAGCAGTTGCTGATTGATCGCCGCTGGTTCATGATGATGCTTGTGATTGAGGCATGGATGGGATTTGTGCTGACGGCGTGGGGTGCTCCCGGCATGATCACCAAAGATTTCGCCAATCATGCCTTACAGTTGTATCTGAGCCGGCCGCTTTCGCGGACTGAGTATCTGCTGGGCAAGGCGTCTGTGCTCGTGGTCTTACTTTCCGCTATCACCTGGATTCCCACGCTTCTTCTTTTCTTGCTTGAGGGAGGACTGAAAGGGAACGGCTGGATCTGGGAAAATTTCTGGCTGGCCGGTTCCATCACCGTGGGTGGGCTTATTTGGATAGCCGTAATCACGCTCTATTCCATGGCCCTGGCAGTGTGGGTGAAATGGCGCATTGCTGCCACGGGACTGATGTTCGCAACATTTTTCCTTCTTCCCGGGCTGGGTGAAGTCATCGATCTGATTTTGCGGACGCACTGGGGACAGCTCTTGAACTTTCCTTACGTCATTGGTCTGGTATGGTCACGGCTGTTTCGTTTCACGGAAATCCAGAGGCATGGAAGTGAATATGACTTGATACCGTTATGGGCAGCATGGGCAACATTGCTGGGCATGTGCGCTCTTTCGCTGTGGTTGCTTAACCGTCGTTTGAAGGCGCGGGAGGTCGAACGCGGATGAACGTGGCCAACAATCGAATTGTTTTTGACGACGTTTCCAAGTTTTATGGCGAAGTGCTGGGCGTGAACCGGGTGAATCTCTCGCTGCCGCCGGGCGTTACCAGTCTGGTTGGGCCTAATGGCTCAGGCAAGACGACCCTCATGAACCTGATGACGGGCCTGGTTCGTCCGACCCAGGGTTCGATCGCCGTGCTTGGTTTGACTCCTGACCAGCCAGAGGAATTCTTTCGCCACGTAGGCTACTGCACGCAATTTGATTCATTTCCCAAAGGCGTGACTGGTTACGAATTTATCAATCAATATCTCCGGTTGCGAGGGCTGAGCGCAATCGATGCGCACCACTTGACCATGGAGGCGATCAGCCGGGTAAGCATGGGTGAGGCTGCGCACCGGAAAGTGGCTGCTTACAGCAAAGGCATGCGGCAGCGTATCCGGCTGGCACAGGCCATCGCTCACCATCCTACGGTGCTGGTGCTTGACGAACCATTGAATGGTTTGGATCCGATGGCGCGCGCCGAATCCATGGCTCTGTTTGAAGCTTTGGGCAAGGAAGGCATGCATGTGGTGATCTCCAGCCACGTTCTGCACGAGGTGGACAAGATCTCAGACCAGGTTGTGCTGATGAGCTATGGCTATGTGGTGGCTGAAGGGCCAGATTCAAGGCGTCCGCAGCGAAGTGACTGAACACCCGATGCAGATTCTGGTGCGCTGCAACGCGCCCAACCTGCTGGCGTCGCGGTTGTTCGCACAAGACCATGTGGTTGAAGCCAAGCTGAATCGTGACGGCCAGGGCGTGCTGGTCCGCACGCTTGATGCAGATCAGTTTTACAAACTGCTTAACCGGATCATCTCTGAAGAGGAAATCAATCTCCAGGCAGTTTCACCCGCGGATGACGACGTGAATTCCGTGTACCAGTACCTGATCGGCAGCGGCGGAGGCACGGTATGAGCTGAGCCATGCAGCTTCAACTCCGGCGAGCGTAGGCGCATTGCCATGGCAGCTTTGGATAGCCCAGACGGCTGCCATCCTGCGCTTGAAATCAAGAAAACGCTGTGGATGCGGCGTGGAATATGGATCTATCTTTTGGCTTTGGCTCCAGTAGGACTGATCGGAATCCATGCGCTTGAAGAGTCCCCTGGGACGCCATTGCACGATCGCGCAGGACACGGAAATTCTGGCGGGCATATTCCAGGTTTTTTATCTCCGGTTCGGAATTTTCTTTGGTTGCCTCGGCTTGTTCACATGGCTGTTTCGCGGCGAGATTGTAGAAAAGACGCTGCACTATTATTTTCTCTCTCCCGTTCGCAGGGAAGTATTGATCGCGGGAAAGTTTCTGGCTGGGCTTATTAGCTCGATCATGATTTTTGGGATGTCCATCTTTTTGGCATTCGCATTCATGTATGGACATTTTGGTCCGGCCGGGCGTAGCTATGTGTTTTCCGGGCCGGGATTGGGCCAACTTGTGGCTTACCTGTCAGTGACAGCCCTGGCGTGTCTGGGATATGGATCAGTTTTTCTGGCGCTGAGCCTGGTCTTTAAGAACCCGATTCTGCCCGGGATTGTGGTCCTGCTTTGGGAAATGTTTCATGCAGTGCTGCCGCCCTTGCTGCAAAAATTGACGATTGGCTTTTATCTGAAGCAATTATGCCCCGTATTAGTTCCGCCGGTAGGAGTGATGGCGTTGTTCACGGTGGTGGCTGAACCGGTATCACCGTACGTGGCGGTGCCGGGGCTTTTAGGCTTATGTGCGGCGATTCTTTTGTTTGCGTTTTGGAAGATCCGCAAATTCGAGATCAGTTATCTGGCGGACTACCATGAAGGTCGAATACAGATTACTCGACTGCGTCATCACAGGCGCTTCGACGTTGCTCAAATTGCGAGCGAATCGGTGTCACCCCGGCCCGGGGCTCGTCTATTCACTCTTAAATTTCCCAAGGCTAATTATCACGCCCCTTCGGTGCTTTTGAGCATGGTGAGCCTAAGAACCGCAAATTGCGCTTTGAAAACCTAGCAAAGCACAAGTTCCCTCACCCCTGCTCACGCGCTGAAGAGTGCGCGCGTTCGCTGACGGGGATTCGGGATGACGAGCAAAGGGAAGGGCGTTTCCTTAGCCACCATGATTCATGCTCGTTTCTGCAAAAACGGATTCGATTCTCGCTCCTGACCGATGGAGGTTGCCGGACCGTGCCCTGGAACAACCGTGGTTTCATCCGGCAGGGCCAGCACGCGCGTGTGCAATGAGCGCATGATCTTCTCGAATGATCCGCCGGGAAGGTCGGTACGGCCTATGCTGCCGGCGAAAAGCGTGTCTCCCGCGATCAAGGTCTGCTGCTCAGGCAGGTAGAGGCAAATGCTGCCTTCCGTGTGTCCCGGCGTGTGAATTACGTTTGCGGGAATGGAGCCGATCTTCAGCACGCTGCCATCGGAAACGCTCTCATCCACCAGAACAGCGCCCGGGGGCCGCATACCGATCCATGTCGGCCTGAACATCCAGCATCTTCAGCAGAGCCTGATCATCCTGGTTCATCAGGATGGGCGCGCCGGTGGCGGCTTTCAGCTTCATGGCTCCGCCAACATGATCAATGTGGGCGTGCGTAACCACAATCTGCTTGAGCTTGAGATTTTCATGCTTGAGGATGGCCAGGATGTCATCAATCTGGTCACCAGGATCAATCACCATGGCTTCATGTGTCTGCTCATCTCCAAGGACGGAGCAGTTGCATTGCAGCGGACCGACGGGAATACTTTGTGAATCATAGACAAAAACAATTGTAGAGGTCATGACATTGCCGTGCCAAATGCACGGTTAAGGCGCACCAAATAAAAGAGCCGCCACAGAGGCGGCTCGGAACGGCGAAGCTTTCGATCAGATCTACTTCTGTGGTGTCGGCTGCGCAGGAGCGCTGGGGGTTCTTTACGCCCTGCATGATCGAGTTGGACGTGGCGCCCTTGCGGCTGGCGAAGAACGTAAGTGACATGGAGGTCAGCATGAAGATGATGGCGCACCAGGTGGTCAGGCGGGAAAGGGCGGTGGCGGTTCCGCGGGGACCGAAGGCCGTCTGGCTGCCCATGCCACCGAACGTGGCTGCGATATCGGCACTCTTGCCGTGCTGGAGCAACACAACCACAATCAGAATTATGCAGACGACCACGTGGACGACGGTTATCAGGGCGGTAATCATTTCAGTTCAGTAAATCCTTTCAAGCTTAACTCGGCAAAACCTTCATTCAATGGAACATTTACGGGTAAAACATGGTGCGGAAGGGGGGATTTGAACCCCCACGCCTTTCGGCGCCACCCCCTCAAGATGGTGTGTCTGCCAGTTCCACCACTTCCGCACTGGCTTTTCTAGCAACTCCGATTTTGCGTGGTTTAACGCCGAACAGGAGCCCCAAAATTCAGGGAGAGGGAAGTCACATTATAGCAAGGAATTGGCGGAGAATCTCCGCCTCCAGATACGCCTGCATTTTTAAGCTTGCTTCCGCGCCCATTGCATGGAAATATTCTGGGCACAGCCCTGGCACTACAACCGAAATCAGTCAAAGATAAAGACCCTCAAGAGACAGGTTCGACCCAGCTTTGAAAGGGACGGCTTTGCCGGAAGCCAAGCTAACTCTCGAGCAGCTCAGCGAACAGTTCCGTCAAGCGGAGCTGGCAGGCGATCCATGGAAGCAGGGAATTGCCCTGAATAATCTGGGCAGTTACTACAAAGACCGGCGCGAATTTCCCAGCGCCGTCGAATTACTTCTAGCAAAGCCCTGGAGTTCTTTACGGCGCTTGATGACAACGAAAAGAAAGCCACGGTCCTCATCAATCTGGGTGGGACGTTCCTGGATGAGCAAAGACCATGGCAAGGCGCTGGAGCAGTTTGCCATGGCGCTGGGAACCTATGCGTCACTCAACCATCCTTTTGGGCAGGGGATGGCATTGAACAACATGGGCGGCGTCCACCTGACTTTGCGCCGCCATGAGGATGCCCGCAATCAATTTATTCTGGCGGCATCTTTCTTTCGCTCTGCAAAGGCTGCTCCCTGGGAGGGCCAGGCCCTGGAAAATGAGGCCGCCGCTGAAGCCGGCATTGGCGACACAGAGAGCGCCGTCCAAAGCTACGGGCGCGCACTGGAGATATGGCAGCGGCTGGAGAACCATGAGCGCCAGGCACTGATCATGAACCGCCTTGCGGCGCTTCATTCCTCGCGGGGCGACCGTCGTCGCGCGCTTGACCTGCATGCCCGTGCGCTCACGCTCGCCCATAAAGGAAAGAATGTGGCTCTCTCAGCCGCAACGCGGACCAGCATGGCGAAGCTATACTTTGAAGTGGGCAACCTGAACGCGGCGAGGGCCGAATTTCAGGCCGCTTTGATCTCGTATGAAGAACTACGGCGACAAGCGTGGCCAGGCAACAGCCCTTTTACACCTGGGCAAGATTGATATCGCCACCGGGCATGACATGATCGCGACCGCAGCCAGGATGTTTCGCGAGGCCGGCGACGCGGAAGGTGAGCAGCAAGCGCTGGAGGTCCTGCCTGCCCGGGAGGAAACAGAGGCGGCGAAGGATAAGCCGGCATAGGATTGCTGCTCAAAACGAGCGGGACATTCGTGCCGTTGATGAGTCTAAAATGAAGTGCCACAATGGTGCAGGTGCCATGGAATGAGCGGCGAGAAGCCAGAACGTCAGATACTCCTTGCAACGGAGCGGGTTCCTCGGACGTCCATCGTTTTGCTATCAGTTTTGGCCCACGTTGTTGTATTGGCTTTGATCATTGTGTTCCGGCATGCAACAGGAGCTCACGTTCTGCCGGAGAAAGTCACAGCCGTAGAAATCAATGCAGGGGGAGCTCATGTGGCGTTCAACCCACGTAAGCCAAAATTCATTCCACCCCGCGCCAGCGCGTTTCATCTGCCGCGAAAAACAATAAAGTTAAAGCACCTGACAGACCCGGGGAATAGTGGGGACAGTCCCGGATTGCAGGCCCTCCGCGGGCGCGCGAAACAGTCAACCGTGGGATTGATGAATGACTTCAGGTTTCGTCAGATGTACGGGTTCTCTCCTGGGAATTATCAACTTGCGGTCCAGATCTCGGGAGTTGTTCCTGTGATTTCCGCGGCCGAACTCCCGCCGCGCTTTGAGCAGTATCTGATTGTGGAAGTCACTATTGATATTGATGGCCGGGTGGCGGATGCCAGGTTCGTGAACGGAATGGCAACCCCTAAAATCGAGGAAACCCTGCTCTCGGCGGTCCGCGAATTCAAGTACATTCCGGCAAAGCGAGATGGCTCCCCCATACCATGCCAGGTGGATCTCGTGATTCACATTCCGAGTTGAAGACTGTGGATCCGGCAAAATTGCCAGCTAAAGCGCGTGCGACGAGCGACAAAAACGCTGAAGACTGATGAACCGGCCGGATGACTGCTACAATCGGTGGCCATGAAGACCTTGAACCGACTTCCGCTAATCATTTTTCTTGCCGGAGCAATAACCGCCGGTTCCCTGATTGCTTCTATGCACGCCTCAACCGGGGAAGAGCAGGCGGTTATGGCTCCTATAACAGCGATGTTTGATGGCATGGCGAAGCGCGACGCAGCGGCGATAAAGAAACCACTCCTGCCCGGCGGCGCGATGGTTCTGATGCGGGACGGTAAGCCTACTCAGATAACATTTGAGGCTTTTGCGGACATGGTGGGCAAACCTGGCAAGGCGCAGATTGAGGAACGAATTCACGATCCGCTGGTACGGATTGATAACGATCTTGCCGTGGTGTGGGCGCCGTTCGATTTTTTAGTGGACGGCAAGGTGGACCACTGCGGAACGGATTTGTTCAACCTGGTCCGCACGGATGGGAAATGGTTGGTTGCCAGCATCGCGGATACCGGGCGGAAGGATTGTAACGTAAAGTAGTCTCCAACTGCGGGTAGTGCCGCTTAAGCCACAGTCTGGTGGAGGGCATAAGCTTTTGTTAATGACTGGTGACGCTTGCCTGATTGGCATTAGCTGGTTTCGGCCCGGCGACGACGCGGTTACGTCCCTCTCGTTTGGCCTGAAACATTCTTTCGTCGGCGGAGGCGAACAATTCCCCGGCACTGTTTCCATCCTGCGGAAACGCCGGCCAAGCCAGCGCTGATTGTTACGTGAGCGCTTTCACGGCCTGTTGGGAGGGCGACAAGAGTGTTTGCCACCAACTTTCTCAACGATTCGAGCTTTTGCAGGGCTGCGTCCATGGCAGTCTCGGGCAGAATCACAATGAATTCTTCTCCTCCATAGCGTCCCGCCATATCACTTTCACGGAATGAATTACGAAGGATGGAGCCGATGTTTCGCAGGACATTGTCGCCGGATACGTGGCCATGCGCGTCATTCAAAGCCTTGAAGTGGTCCACGTCAATGACTGCGATGGTGAGAGGTTTGCTATAGCGACGAGCGCGGCTGATTTCCATGGCCAGGCGGTCATCCACATGACCTCGATTGAAGAGGCCCGTGAGCACGTCAGTGGTGGCGAGTTTGAGGAGCTTCTGGCTGCGGCTGACGATGGAAAGGCTGAGCGCTGATGCAGTGAGCAGGATAATGAAGCGGGCGATCTGGGCGGACCAGCTAAACATACCGTAAGGGAACGGCGAATAATCCGGGCTGTTCAGGTCCCAGTGAGTGGCTACGAAAAATACAATCGCAACATACTCTCCCACCGCCAATAAGCCGGCGCTGATGCAGACCCGCTTGTCATAGCGCAGGCTGGTGCCGGTAATGGCCAGAAAATAGCCCTCAAAAATAACCTTGCTGTTGACTGCGGTGTGGGGCTGGTTGAGAAAAACAAACATGCCCAACGCGATACTGACCAGCGTGACATCAAAGCTGCTGCTGGCAAAACTCAGCCATGAGGGGCTGAATTCCCGGGAGGTGCGCCAATAGACGAGGACGGAAAGAACAAAAATACCGGACGTAAGTCCAATGCCAACCAGGTTCTCTTTAGAGTCCACGGGGAAGAACACAGCATTGATAAGAGGAATCAGCAGAAGAATAGAGGCAAGGCCGATGCGGAGTTTTGCCACGAACAACTCACCGGCTACCCCGGCTTCAGCAAGAACAGGATCTGGACGGGACCAAAATGGCGCCAACGGATTTTTAGGGCTATGCTTCATACCTGTTGGCGAAGACGCGAAATCGTCGTGCAGCTCCCGATTCAGCAACTGGTAAAACCTTCAATTTCGCCCGGAAGCGAAAACCGACTTCGGCCAAGTGTTGTGAATAAGAGTAGAAGTAGAGCGGTACGCACGCAACTGGAATCGGCAGCAGGCAGTCTTATTTAATGTGACGCAGGTGTCAGCCAGTGGAAGCGTGGTTATGGGTGCAGATTCAGGCAGCAAGATCGAGATGAGTTAAACCGCTCTTGTCCTCATCCTGCGGAATTTTGCCTTTCTTTGACTCTTTGGCAAGTTGGCAGTTCAACTGGGCGCCGACCAGCATGACAAAACCATTCCAATACAGCCAGACCATTAGCGCGATGACCGCGCCGATGGTGCCGTAAGTCTTGTTGAAATGGGCGAAGCTGCGAAAGTAAACGCCTAGTGCGTAAGAAAGGCCAACCCAACTCATGACGGAAAGAACGGCGCCGGGGAGCGTACTCCAGAATCGCTGCTTGACATTAGGCGCGACGAAGTACACAAACTCTACTGCGAGGACAGTGAATCCGAATGAGATGACCCAATGTATGTAGGGCCAGGCGGTCACAAACAGCCATGAGAGCCGCAGATGGTCGGCCAGCCTCTGACCAAAATGCGGCCCCGCGATCATAACGGCCAGGGCGATGAGAAGAAGCAAACCAACCATGAATGTGAGGCCGACGGCGAGGGGCCTGGTTACCCAGAAAGGACGGCCCTCCTCAACTTCATAGGCGATATTCAATGCTTCAATGGCCGAAGCGAAGCCGCCGGAAGCTGTCCATACGATGCCCAATATTCCGAATGAAAGCAGTGTTCCACGATTGGGCGTGACCACGTTTGCCAGCACGGTCTGGACGACTTGCATGCTATCTGGCGGAACGAAGCTGCCGAGCATGCCCAGGACCTGGTTGAACAAATTTTGTACCGGAACGTACGCTATCACCGCGGACAAGCAGGATCAGAGCAGGGAAGATGGCCAGCACAAAGTAATAGGCGAGCGCAGCGGCCATCTGGAAGGTGTGCTTTTGGAAAATGTCTTCGCCGGTGCGCCACACTGCATCCTTTATTCCTGAAAACGTCATTCCGCGGCGACGAGGCATATTTATAGTTTGATGCGGGAACTGGCAGGCAAGTTCCCGGCCAGTGGCTTGCACCAGCTATTTCTAGTAGTTCAGGATTGCCGCAAATGACGTGGGATCCAGACTGGCGCCGCCAACCAGGGCCCCGTCAATTTCCGGCTTTAGCCATGAGAGCGGTGATGTTGTCAGGCTTTACACTGCCGCCGTAAAGAATGCGTATCTGTCCGCCCACACCTTCGCCAAAGACTTCAATCACTTCACTGCGGATGATTTCATGAGCGTCGGAAGCCATTTCTGGAGTGGCCGTTTTTCCGGTGCCGATCGCCCATACGGGTTCATAGGCGATGACCATGGGGATAGCTTCACCGCTGGAGATTTCGCGGAAAGCAATGCTGCACTGGCGGCGAAGAACGTCTTCCGTAAGGCCTGCTTCGCGTTCCTGGATGACTTCCCCGACGCACAGGATCGGCTTAAGACCCGCCGCAAGAGCGCTTTTGAGTTTGAGGTTTACTGTGTCATCGGTTTCGCCGAAATACTGGCGGCGTTCGGAGTGCCCGATTATCACGTGGGAACATCCCGCGGCAACCAGCATACCTGCGGAGATCTCGCCAGTGTAGGGCCCTTCTTTTTCCCAGAACATGTTCTGGCCGCCGACGAAAATACCTGTGCCTTTCACCGCGTCAACAACCGCGGGAATACAGGTAAAGGGAGGACAAAGGACGATGTCATCACGCTCATGCGCGGAAGCGATTGGCCGCAAGCGCGGCGATAAAATCGAGCGCGTGGTTTACGGTCTTGAACATCTTCCAATTGGCAACAATTACTTTGCGGCGCTTGCTCATGGTTTGGCGTCTGTCCTGATTTCATAATGTGGAAATGCATTGGCCAGGTTTTCCGCCGCGCGTTCGTAGGTGGAATGAGTATGCGCGTCGAACAATACAAACCGTACCACGCTTGAGTGGACGTCTGTTTATGCAGATGATCAGCCACACTGCGTAAGGCGATTTGCGCCGCTTCTGCCACCGGGTATCCAAAAGCACCCGTGGAGATGGAAGGAAAACTAATGGTGTCACAGTGGAGGCGAGCTGCCTCTTCCATGCAGTGGCAGTAGCAGCTCTCAAGGATCTGCGGCTCATTCACCTTTCCGCCTTGCCACACGGGTCCCACGGTATGGATGACATAGCGGACGTTGAGATTGCCCGCTCGCGTGGCTACAGCCTGGCCTGGCGCGAGGCTTCCGCGCTGTTCACGAATTTTGCGGCATTCTTCAAGAAGCGCTGGACCGGCGGCGCGATGAATTGCGCCATCAACGCCTCCGCCGCCGAGCAGGGAAGAGTTGGCGGCATTCACAATGGCATCAACCGTTTCATCCACGATATTGCCCTGTACCAGTTCGAGCGCAGCCTGCGAGCCAATTCGATATCGCACAGGATAGGTCATGAGTTTAAACGTCAGTCAGGGCTTCAACACCCGGCAGCTTTTTGCCTTCCAGAAACTCCAGCGAGGCGCCGCCGCCGGTGGAGATATGACTGATTTTATTGGCGACGCCGGATTGATGCACGGCCGCAACCGAATCGCCTCCGCCAACAATGGAAATGGTTTTCTGGTTGGCTGCAATCATGCGCGCGATCTGCATTGTTCCCTTGGCAAATGGAGCTACCTCAAAGACACCCATCGGGCCATTCCAGACAATTGTCCTTGCCGGAGCAATCTCTTTGCCGAAAGCAGCAATGGTTTCGGGGCCGATGTCCAAGCCCATCTGGCCATCCGGGATTCCAGCGTCAGTGGTAACGGTTTGAGTTGGGGCAGAAGCATCGATCTGTTTCTGCGATCACGTGATCGAGCGGAAGATAGGAATCTGACCTTCCTGGATTGCGCTTCGCCAATCAGTTCCTTCGCCAGCCCCAGCTTGTCTTCTTCCACTAGCGACTTGCCAACCTTCTTGCCCTGTGCCTTGAGGAATGTGTAAGCCATGGCACCGCCAATCAACAGCGCATCAACTTTGCCCAGAAGGTTGCGGATAACATCAATTTTGTCAGAAACCTTGGCGCCGCCGATGATGGCAACAAACGGCTTTTCCGGATTCGTGGTCGCCTTGCCCAGATATTCAAGTTCTTTCTGCATCAGAAGCCCAGCAGCCGACTTGCTGACGAATTTTGTGATTCCGGCCGTGGAGGCATGAGCGCGATGCGCCGAGCCGAAGGCATCATTCACATAAACGTCAGCCAGCGCCGCCAAAGCACGGGAGAAGGCTTCTTCGTTGGCTTCTTCCTCCGGATGGAAACGAAGGTTTTCCAGCAGCAGAGTGTGTCCGCTGCCCAGTTTGCCGGCCATCTCTTCCGCCGCGATGCCAATGCAATCTGGAGAAAAACCCACATTCACGCTACGGCCCATGCGGTCATCCAGCAACATGCGCAATTTTTCAGCCGCGGGCTTCAGGCTCATCTTCGGATTGGGCTTTCCTTTGGGCCTGCCCAGATGCGAGGCCAGGATCAATTGCGCACCTTTGCGAAGCGCGTACTCGATGGTGGGCAGTGTTTCACGGATGCGCGTATCGTCCGTAACATGTCCATCCGGAGACAAAGGCACATTGAAATCCACGCGCATGAAGACGCGCTGCCCTTCCAGGTTCAAATCTTGTATGGAGAGTTTTGCCATGCTGGTTCTGACTCGCTCAAAATTACAGACCTTTTTTTGCCAGGAAACTTACAAGATCACGGACGCGGCACGAGTAGCCCCATTCGTTGTCATACCAGGCGATCACCTTGACGCAATTGCCGGCGACAACGCGCGTCAATGGCGAATCAACAATGGAGGACCGATCATCGCCACGGTAATCAACGGAGACCAATTCGGCTGTTTCGTAACCCAGAATGCCTTTCATGGGACCATTCGCGGCGGTCTGCAAAGCTTTGTTGACCTCCTCCACGCTGGTGCTTTTTTCAACGAATACCACCAGATCCACCACGCTGACGTTGGGCGTGGGAACGCGCATGGAGAAGCCATCCAGTTTACCGCTGAGATCAGGAATCACGAGTTTGAGGGCTTTGGCGGCGCCAGTGGACGTGGGAATCATGGAGAGGGCGGCGGCGCGCGCGCGACGCAGGTCCTTATGCGGGAAATCCAGGATGACCTGATCATTCGTATAGGAATGGATGGTGGTCATGGTCCCGCTTTGGATCTTGAAGCTGTCATGAAGCACCTTGGCGACTGGCGCCAGGCAGTTGGTGGTGCAGGAAGCATTAGAGATGATGTGATGCTTGGCCGGATCATACCTGGCTTCATTCACGCCCAGAACAATCGTGATGTCTTCTTCTTTTGCCGGGGCCGAGATGATGACCTTCTTCACCGGTCCGCGAAGATGGGCTTTGGCTTTGGCTGCCTCCGTGAATTTGCCGGTGGATTCAATCACCACCTGTGCGCCCACGGAATCCCAGTTAATGGCGGCAGGATCTTTTTCCGAGAAAACCTTTACGGCTTTTCCGTCAATGGTGATGGAATCAGCCGTGGCCTCAATCTTCTGTTTCAGGTTGCCGAGAATCGAATCGTATTTGAGCAGATGGGCCAGAGTGGCCGGGCTGGTCAGGTCATTCACTGCCACAAATTCAATGTTTGAATCGCCAGGGCGGTGCGCAGACACGTTGCGGCCGATTCGCCCGAAACCGTTGATCCCGACTTTAATCGCCATGCGAATGAATCCTCCACGAATAAATTCAAACTGCACTGGAGATGGGCTGACCAGGCAACAGGTCCGCACATGGCCATGGTGCAAACTCCCCAGCTTAACAACAAACACTACTATGCGCAATTTGACGAACTGCGAAGGCATGAGCAGCGTGGCCACAGAGCGTACGGATGGCACCGGCTGGGTCAGCGGAGAGTCAGGTGCGCAGAGGACATGAGCAAGGCAGGCAAAAAATGCCGCGGATTGCTCGATGTCCGCGGCAATTGCCTCGACAGAATTTTGACTTTGTTTACCGCTGCTTTGTGGGGTTTCCCCCGTGGTCTTGGCCACGGTTGTCTGGCAGGTTCTGGTCAAATTCTGTTGTACTTTCAAATTTCTTGAGTGTTTTTGCTGGGCTCACTGATGGTGCTTTGCACGTTGATGATGATTCTTTGTTGCTGGTCTTCTTCAGTTCCTAACTGCCGTTCTTCTCGATATGCTTGTTACCTGGCTGTTGCTTCTTCAATGTGTTCTAGCTCAAATGACTCAAACTTTGGAGCTGTTCTTTTGCGGAATTCTTGTCAGTTGAGAAGACGTTGCGTTAGATGGCTGATTTCATGGCTGATGAAACCTCAGTATCGGCAGGAACGCTCAAGCCGGAATTAGCTGACCATCAAAGCACGGCGACCATTCTTTTGGAATGACCTGCACTCGTTGACAAAAACCCTTTCCGCCACAGGACAGGGACAATGCCTGACTGGACCGACGAAGTGGCTGGGGGAGGGTTGCGGGCGAAATTATAGCAACTTACCTTGTAAGCGCAACAGTTGTTTTGCCAAATATGCAGGAATTTTCACGACTCAGGCCGAAGCAAAGCCGATGGGAGGAACCTTGGAGGAACCCTCAAAAGGTTGCAAGTTCTTCCGACGGTGTGTTACACACGAGACATGCGCAACTGGATGCGCGAGCGCATGAAGCGCCGTAAAAAGAAACAAGAAAACGAAACCGAAGCCACTGGCAAAGTCGGCCAGCAAAAACCACTGGTGGATGAGCTCCACCCCGGGCCCATCGTTCCGTCCTATTCCGACCCAGAACAAGAGGGATCAGAAGAGCAGGACGAACCAGACCAAGTGGCTGCTCCCCAGGGGGAAGGCAGCCGCGTGGAGACGGAAATTCAACCGGAATCACCTGAACTGCCAGGAGCTGCTCCTACGGCCGGCACCTGTCGCTGGCGGCCAAGGGGGCGCGGCCTCCCAAGGGCGTGGTGGTTCTTGCCATCGGATTGCCGGGTTCCGGAAAACCACGTGGTTCCGCCGGCGCGGAGTGACCCCGCTTTCCAGTGACATGCTGCGCTCCATCCTTTTTGATGACATCACTGAGCAGCGATACCAGGGGCTTGTCTTCTCCACATTACGATCGCTGCTTCGGGCCCGTCTTATCGCCCGTATGCCCTGGAATTACGTGGACGCGAGCAATCTTGCATCTCACGAGCGCCGGCAGTGGGTGAAGATGGCTAAAGGCTTTGGATATGAGGTACACGCCGTATTCTTTGATGTACCACTTGAAGTTTGTTTGCAGCGAAATCGCAAGCGTGAACGCCAGGTCAAGGAAGAAGTTATTCAGCGGATGGCGCAAAAGCTGAAGCCTCCATCCTTCGAGGAAGGGTTTACCAAGATAACGGTGGTTCGCGTGAAAGCACCTCAACAGTCGGATGCAGCTTCGGGTGAATAGCTTTTGGGCTTTTTTATCCGGCTTTTCTGGCGGCGATTTGATATACAGGTGCGCTTGGATTACGGCCCGAAACCTTAAATAACAGAATTCCAAACCAGGCAGTTGAAGATTGTAGGGGTCCCTCGCTGCGCTCGGGACTAAACCTCGGATACCACTAAAATTGTAGATATCCCTCACTCGGTCCGGGATTAAAAGACACAAATCTCTATCCGGGCCAAAAATGCATCAATCCGAAGATCACAAACCATAGACCTGCCATGAAGTGCCAGTACCAACTGGTAACCTCAATCGTAAGCTGGCGGGACTCGAACTTTTGCCGGAAGAACCTGCGGCCAAGAGCGAACATCAATGCAAGCAGACCGCCCAGCAGGTGAGCGGCATGGATTCCAGTGAGGATGTAGAAAAATGCACGCCCGGGATCAGAGAGATGGAAGGTTCCACTCGACTTCAAGAACCTCCAAGCCAGTATCTGCCCGCCCAAAAAGGCGAATCCAAGCAATACCGTGATGGCAAGCCATGGCGGATCGAAGCTGGAGTTCACCGGTAGAATGCCGATATTGAAAAACTCCGCCTGTCGCTCACATTGCCGGCGCGCCAATTCAAGGGTAAAGCTGCTGCAAACCAGCACCGCGGAGTTGATCAGAAGCAGCGGATAAGGCAGCGCCAGCGGATGCCAGTCACTGACCACCTGATGGGTGAGCTGGTCATAGTGGCGACATGTGCAGTGAAAAGACGTAGGCCACAATCAGGAAAACGAACAGCATAGCCACTGAAACAATGCCTAGCAGCATGGCCACGCGCAACCGGCGCAGGCGTTGAACGTATCCAGGAGAGTGGCGATGGCGATCGTGATCGCCATCATCTCCGCCCCCGTAATTCCACTGGCGCGGTATTTTGCCTGGTCCACCGCCACCTAATTTTGGTCTGCGTACTCCAGGACGGTGTTCACGAATCGTGGGCATACTAACTTCGATGAGGGTCTCAGCTTTCCCGGCTGGCTGGGTTTTGTCCAATTAAAGCGTTCTGCATTACAAAATCTTTTTCCATTCCAGGAACGCTGTATTCGTAAGGACCATTTGTTACGAACTGCGGTTTGCTGCCAAAGCCTTCTGCCGGTGCAGGCGATGGCAAGTGTCCACTCCAAAGTTGTGCTATCCCACGGGTTGCCGGCCGCCACTTCGCCCTTGAACATACTCCAGAAAAGGTTGAACACGAACACGAGCTGTCCGCTGAGGGTGACAATGGCAGCAATGGTAATAAACTTTTGCAGCGGCAACATGGCAGAAAGATATTGTACGCCCGTCAATTCCGAGTAGCGGCGGGGGTGGCCTGCAATGCCCAGCAGATGCATGGGCATAAAGATTGCGTATGCGCCGATGAAGGTAATCCAGAAATGAATTGCACCCAGCCGCTCGTTCAGCATGCTGCCAAACATCTTGGGGAACCAGAAGTGTGTAGCGGCAAAAATAGCGAAAACGCCCGCCATGGCCATGATCAGATGAAAATGGGCGACAACAAAATAAGTGTCATGCAGGTAGACGTCCAGCGAAGGCTGGGCAAGCAGCGGTCCGGTCAGTCCGCCGGTAATGAATAGCGATACGAAGCCAATGGAAAACAACATGGGGGTAGTAAATCGAATCTTGCCGCCATAAATCGTTCCCAGCCAATTAAAAACTTTGATGGCCGAAGGCACGGCGATGGCAGTGGTCAGGGTGGAAAATGCGAAGCCCACATGCGGATCCATGCCGCTGACGAACATATGGTGTCCCCAGACCATGAATCCCATGGCGCCAATGGCGATTGTTGCTGCAACCATGGCCTTGTATCCAAAGACCGGTTTGCGGCTGAAGACAGAAAGCAGGTGAGACGTGAGACCCATTCCGGGAAGAATGGCGATGTAAACCTCAGGATGGCCAAAGAACCAGAATAAATGCTGCCACAAGAGAGGAGAGCCGCCGCTGTGTTGCGTAATTGCCTGTCCGCTTACGATCAATCCTGCAGGCACAAAGAAGTTGGTTCCTGCATGGCGGTCAAGAAATAGCAGGATCAAGGCCCCCAGCAGGATGCTGAACGCCAGCAAGCTCAGGATCGCCGTGATAAACCAGGCCCAGCAAGTAAGCGGCATTCGGAACCAAGTCATGCCTTCAGCCCGCAGCTTTGCCGTGGTGGTGACAAAGTTGATGGCGCTCAATACGCTGCCGACGCAGAACAGGCCAATGCTCGCCAGCCACAGATCAGTGCCAAGGTTCTGGCCAGGACCGGCCGCTCCAATCGCGCTCAACGGCGCGTACTGAGTCCATCCGGCAATGGACGCTCCACCGGGCACGAAGAAAGCCGACAATAACACCAGCAGGGAAACAAGCGTAGTCCAGAAGCTGATACGGTTGAGCCCGGGAAAAGCCATCTCAGAGGAGCCCAATTGCAGCGGCAGAAAATACGTTCCAAACCCATTCTGTGGCACGGTTGAAAGCACAAAGAAAACCATCAAGGTTCCGTGGATGGTAAGAAAGCCGAGATAATCTTCCGGCTTGATCTGGCCCAGGAAGGGAATTGCGGCCTTTGGCCAGACCAGGTGGATTCTCATGAGCAAAGAGAGCAGGCTGCCGATCAGCACGGCCGCAAGGGACAGAAAAAAATATTGTTTGCCGATGACTTTGTGGTCGCGGCTGAAGACACGAGCCATGATGGAGTTTCTGCAAGCTCGGGTTGGCGACCGTGACTGCTGGCTTTTTCATGAGTCGATTACTGCTTGCTGCGCGATTTCAGCCACGCGGCAAATTCCTGGCTACTCACAACCTTCACCATGGCATGCATGCGGTAATGCCCGATGCCACACAGTTCCGCGCAGGCAATCTCATATGTACCGGCCTGCGTTGCGCGGAGTGAGGCGGGAATTGTCATGCCGGGAACCGTGTCATGTTTAAATCGCATAGCTGGAATAAACAAACTGTGGATCACATCCTGTGCGCGGAGTTCCAGTTCCACGTCCTGGTCCAGTGGCAACATCAGCACGGTGGAAACAATGTCGTCGCGACCGGCGGGATCGTCCGGATCGATGCCCAAAGCATTGCCTTCCTCCGGCCTGGCGAAATTCTGGGCGTCGATGCGGCCAAAGCGGCCGTCCGCGCCTGGCATAGCGGAAGTACCATTGAAACTGCGCGCCTGTGACTTCGATCTTCATCACGCCCGGGCTTGGCGTGATGCATTTCCATCTCGCGCCAGGCTCGTGCCCCGGCAACGTTGAAGCCGAAAAAGATAACGGCGATGACCACGGTCCAGAAGATCTCCAGTGGCGTATTACCGCGATGGAAGTTTGCCCGTTGCCTCCGCCAGGAAAGAAACAAAAAAACTGCGAGCAGCACCTGGGCCGCAATGAACAGTGCTCCCAGCAGGCGCATCGCCTGGCCGAATTGATGATCCACGCTGCCTGCCACCAGTGACGCGCCGGCAGGGAACCACCAGGGATGTGAAATCATCAGATAGGCCGACGCCGCGGTGATCAGCAACAGCACGACGAACGAGCGCCACAGCCATTATTTCGGCTGCTTTCCGTTTTTGACGAGCTTGAGAAATTCCTGGTGTACGCGCGTGTCCGGAGAGAGCTCAGGATGGAATGTAGCAGCCATGATATTTCCTTCACGGATGAGCACCGGATCGTCGCCCGCGCTGGCCAGAACTTGAACGTTCTTACCGGTCGCCACGATCCTGGGGGCGCGAATGAAAACCATCTCCAACGGCCCGCCCTCAAGTTTGGTCTGCGCTTCGCGAATGGAGCTGTCTATCTGGCGGCCATAAGCATTCCGGCGGATACGGACATCCAGAGCGCCGAGCGACTCCTGTGGAGGATTCTCCACGTCTTTGGCCAACAGGATGGCGCCGGCGCATGTCCCGAAAGTGGGCTTGGTACGAACAAACTCGCGCAGCTTTTCCAGAAAACCGCGCTCTGAAAGAAAATTCAGGAATGTGCTGGACTCACCGCCGGGAATCACGATGGCGTCAATGGAATCGAGTTGCTCGGGCTTGCGCACCAAGACGACCGTGGCGCCAAGCTGCTCCAGTCGTGCTTTATGGGCTTCGTAATCACCTTGAATTGCCAGGACGCCGATGGTCATTTGTTTGGGGACACATCCCGAGCGCCAGCGAGGGATCCCTACGGTCAAAATGAACCTTCAAGGGGGACACACCTGGCGTGTTGAATTTCAGATATTCAAAGTTTCATCCCAAGTCGAGTGTCTGTCGTAACATAGGGTTCCCTCGCTGCTCGCCTCGGCTCGGGAGTAAACCAAAAAGATTCCGCGCGGGGATACCTCGCTCTGCTCGAACCAACTACCAAGAACCAATTACCGGTTTTACCAGCCCCTTGTCTGCATCATGTCGCCTTCACTCATGGCGGCTACAGCAAGGCCCTTCATGGCTCCAACCAGATCATTGCTGACTTCAAGTAACACTTTAGGATCGTCAAAATGAGTGGTTGCCCGCACAATGGCCTTGGCGCGCTTCTCGGCTTCCACCGGATCGCAGAAAGTGGTTGAGTCCGCCATGAAGATTCCCGAGCCAACAAAGACGGCTTCCGCCCCCAGTTGCCGAACCAGGGCAGCGTCAGCGGGGGTGGCAATTCCGCCGGCAGAAAAGTTCGGAACCGGCAGTTTGCCTGATTTAGCCACCAGTCGAACCAGCTCATAGGGAGCCCGCAACTCTTTGGCCTGGGCATAAAGCTCTTCATCAGAAAGAACTGTTAACTGCTTCATATCACGAACGATTTGCCTAAGGTGCTTGACTGCATGGACCACATCACCCGTGCCTGCTTCTCCCTTGGTGCGGATCATGGCAGCGCCTTCTGCGATTCGCCGCAGAGCTTCACCTAAATCGCGAGCACCGCAGACAAATGGCACGGTAAAGGCGTGTTTGTTCACATGGTGTGCTTCGTCGGCCGGAGTCAGCACTTCGGATTCATCAATGTAGTCAACGCCCAGTTCCTGCAGAATCTGGGCTTCAGCAAAATGTCCAATACGGCATTTCGCCATCACCGGGATGGAGACGGTATCCATGATTTCGCGGATCTTCTGGGGAGCTGCCATGCGGGCGACGCCACCCTGCGCGCGAATCTGGGCCGGCACGCGTTCCAGCGCCATGACGGCCGATGCGCCGGCGCGTTCGGCGATCTCAGCCTGTTTGGCGTCGGTCACATCCATGATCACGCCGCCTTTCAGCATTTCTGCCAATCCGGTCTTTAGACGCAATCCATTGTTGCCGTTTGATTCTGACATGGGAAAACTCCTGCAATCGCGCCTCGCGCGCGCCTGACATTTGAGTGAACCTCTTATTTTACTAGTTTGCGTGGATTTCTGCCCGCCTGGCCGGAACGGCGTTTTATGAATCAGCCGGAACAAAGCCGGGGAACTTTTTGGTGATGTCCATGGCGATAAAGACGCCCGTGCTGCGAGCCAGCACCTCGCCCTTGTCATTGGTGATTTCGGCGATGTTGGTATGCTCGCGCCCATGCACATGCTGTTCGCGGCCCGTAACCGTCAGCAACTGGTTAAGCGGAACCGGCCGCTTGTATTCCACGTTCATGGATTTGGTAAGCGCCAGCACGTTGCGCAGTTTGTTCACCTTGCCCATGGCTTCATCCAGAATGGTGGCGATGATGCCACCATGCGAGTGGCCTGGAGGGCCCTGATAACGCGCGCCGAGAGTGAACTGGCAGACGGTTTTATGCGCATCCACGTCAAAATAAAACTCAAGCTGCATGCCGTCCGCATTGTCTTTGCCGCAGGCAAAGCACATGTTCTGGAGTGAGCTGCGTTTGCTTTCAACGTTCGTGTGGCCGTGAGCAGGGGTATGTTTGGACATGAGAGAAGTTCGATTCTAGCATCAGCCTATGGCGGACGGCTGAAAACCAGGAGTCAACGCTTCCTCGCCACCAACTCCGCCGCAGCCTTACCTGTCGTGGTTTCGTTGTAATCGAGAATCTCCAGCGAATGAAAAGCCTGTCTCAGCTCATCCGGCTGTAGAAGATACGCCGGATCGCTTGGGCCTCCGGCAACATTCATGCGATCGATGGTGTAAGTCCGATAGATGAGAATGCCGCCGGGCCTTAACGCGGAAATCAGAGCAGGGAAGAGTTCCCTGCGTAGAAAATAAAAAACAACGATCAGGTCATATCGGTCAGTGCCCAGGTCGTTGATGGCATTCAGATCAGCGCGTTCCGTATGTAAAGAGCCCAGCGCCAGGCCGAGGGCGGCTGTGCATCACGGTTCCCTAAACTACTCGCTTTTTCCCTGGCCAGGCCCAATCCCACTGCCGAAATATCCATAAGAGTCACGTTCCATCCGCGCTCCAGCAGATAAGTGGAATTTCGCCCGGCGCCGCCGGCAAGGTCCAGGGCCAGCCCGGGGGTTTTCTCTCCGAGAAATTTGTCATAGACGCGAACCAGGAAGTCATCCGGATCCGTCCATGACTCTGGATGGTCTCTGTAACGGGCGTCCCATTTACTTTTCTCTTCAGGTTCCATGCGGCAATCTTCAGGACAGTGATTTTCCTGCGCTATACTGACACAAGTGCGTGATACATCAAAAAACGTGACCCGGCCCAAAACGTTTTATCTGGAGACCTTCGGCTGCCAGATGAATGTGCATGACTCGGAGAAAGTCATTGGCACCCTGGTCCGGCAGGGCTATTCCCAGGTTGAAACCGTGGAAGAGGCCGAGCTTGTGTTCTATAACACATGTTCCATTCGCGACAAAGCCGAGCAGAAAGTCTTCAATCGCCTTAACGACTACAAAAGCCTGTTATCACAAGGCAAGAAGTTCGCGGTCATTGGCTGCGTCGCACAGCAGGAAGGCGAAAAGATTTTCGAGCGAGCGCCTCATGTTTCGCTGGTCGCCGGCTCCGCCTCATATCGCAACCTGCCGCAGATGCTGGTGCAGATTGAAAATGGCGAATCGCCGCGTTACCGGTCTTGATGACCGTGAAACCGACCAGGCGTTCGAGACCGAATTCACCGCGCGCGGCAATCCGCACCGTGGCTACATCACGATTATTGAAGGCTGTGATAAGTTCTGCGCTTATTGCGTGGTTCCTTACACACGCGGCAAGGAGCGCAGCCGCACATCCGATTCAGTCCTGGCCGAAGCGCGGCAGATGGCGGACCTTGGTTACACCGATATCCAACTGCTTGGCCAGAATGTAAACGCCTATTCTGATCCGTTGGGTAAGAAGAGCTTTGCTGCCCTGCTGCATGCCGTGGGCGAAGTCAACGGGATTCGCCGCGTTCGCTTCACCACATCCCATCCTCGCGCACTTCAGCCGGGAGATCGTGGAAGCCATCGATTCATTGCCGACGCTTTGTGATCACGTTCACCTGCCTGTGCAGAGCGGATCGTCACGGGTGTTGCACGCCATGAATCGCGAATATACGCGCGAGATGTATCTGGAAAAGCTTTCCTGGATAAAGTCAGCCAAGCGGGAGATTTCCATCACCACGGACATGATTGTCGGCTTTCCCGGGGAAACAGACTGCTGAATTTGAAGAAACAGTCACGCTGCTGCACGAAGGGCAATTTGATGCCGTGTTTGCCTTCAAGTACTCTCCGCGGCCCAATACGCCTGCAATCTCAATGGCTGACAGCATTCCTGAAGATCAGAAATCTCAACGCTTGCAAATCCTATTGGAGCGCCAGCGCGAAATTCAGCGCGGCTAATTACGAGAAGCGCGTAGGCAAGACACTTGAAGTAATGGTTGAAGGCAAAAATGAGGCGCGCGGTCAGCTCATGGGCCGTACGTCTCAAAGCATTACGCTAAACTTCACGGCGCCGCCGGAGTCTCAGCCCGCCGTGGGATCATATGCTAATGTACGGGTAACTAAGAGCTTTCCCAACAGCCTGGTGGGTGAGCTGGTTCAGGAGGGGCATGATGGAAGTTGAAATGAAAATCCGTGGACTGATGATGGATCCGGTAACCAACATGCCGATTGTGGTGCTGAAAGACGTTGGCGGGGACACGCGTATTGCCGATCTGGGTGGGTGTCTATGAAGCCAATGCCATCGCGCTGGAGATAGAGAAATTCACCACTCCCCGGCCAATGACCCATGATTTGATCAAGAACCTGCTGATCGGCTTTGACGCCCACGTTCACAAGGTGGTGGTCAATGAACTGCGCGAGGATACCTTTTTCGCCGTGATCTGGATGGAACGCGAAGGCAAGGTCATGAGCGTGGACTCACGGCCCTCAGATGCGCTGGCTTTGGCGCTCCGCCTTGATTGCCCGATATACGTGGACGAAGAGGTCCTGAAGAGCTCAAAGTCCGCCAGCGCGTCGGCTGATCGGGTGTCCGCGGAGGATCTCCGCAAATGGCTGGAAGGCTTGAATGATGAGGATCTGGGCCGATACAAGATGTGATACCTACGGCCTCAGAAGATTCGATTCAGCGCGGATGCAACTCGATCAGAAGCTTATGAAGGGCGAGGCCGGTCTCGCGTCGAGCCCCTTGCATCAGGCGCAGATCTCAAGGTAACGGTATCGAGCGGTTTGGAGCGAAGCGACATGAATCCCGAAGAACAATTACAGCGCCTATACATGGCTGGCTTCGAGCTCCAGACCTTTGAGCGCTTTCCGCAAGCCATCGGCGTGATTAAAAACGGCTACATCGCGTTCCTGATACCAGGGGGACCGGAAGGGCTGCAAATCCTCGGTAATGTCGGCCGGCGCATGGGTGAGAGCCTGGGACCGTTGGTGGAGCGTGGTGACCGCCAGGTCTTCGTGCATAAACAGGAAATGATCGAAGCGACGTCTGAGATGATCGCCGAACTAAACGCCTTCAAATCTGAACTCAAAAGCCTCTTAAAAGGGAAGCCAGAGTAACCTGAAGCACGGGAAACCTGCTGTCTAGGCTGGCGGCCAACACTCCAAATTCAGGGCTTTTGCTGGTACTTTACATAATATCTGTTATCAGACGTTATGCACCCCGCGAACCAATGGCCACTGCAACTCCATTTGCACCCGTTTTTCAGGTTCAAGCCGCCTTCGGGTGCACCGTTCTAGAATAGTTCTTGACCGCCCTCTCAATCCTGGAGTGGCCTTTTTGAGATCGTCAATATTCATTGCGGGATGAAATTCGACATGCGCGTTGAAGGCAAGAAACCAGGGCCTGCCAAGGCGGGAATCTGTGAAGTGTCTTCATGAGAAAGATGAACCCTGGCCTCCTATCTTCGGCAAAATATGCGGCTTCGGGTTTGAAATTTCGACTCTCTGTTGGCGTTCAGCACCACTTTGGGCTGAAAAAGCGTCCCGCAACTCTTTTGGCGATAGCGATCAGTTCCCTTTGTCCGCCGAATACGCGAACCGTGGTCGCCTTGCTGAACTCGGGCAGGTTTACCGCGCCTCCATTACGTAAGCGCGCAATGCTGCCCAGGGGCGAGGTTACCGCCGGAAATTCCGGCAGCACCAGTCGTGGATGCAGGCAAAGATCTTCCAGCGAACCGGCCTGCGCGGCGATCTCTAAGTCCTCAAGGCTATGCGCATCGTCCAGAACAAACTCTCGCACCGCGGTCCGTGTAAGCTGGCATAGATGAGCGCCCGTGTCCCAGCGCTTTGCCCATATCATGGGCCAACGATCGCAGATACGTTCCTGAACTCACCCAGGAACTGAAGCTCGCCCGGGTGCCGTCCCAGTCCGTAATGACCAATTCCTTGATTTCGACTTCCTTGGGCTTCAGCTCCACTTCTTCGCCTTTGCGGGCGAGTTTGTAGGCCGGTACTCCATCAATTTTTTTGGCCGAAAATGGCGGCGGCATCTGCTGAATTCGGCCGGTAAATGTCTTGGCAACGGCTTCCAGGTCTTCACGATGGAACGTAACAGGCCGCTCAGGGCCAACAGGCTGGCCTTCCGCGTCATAGGTGTTGGTCTCCACGCCAAAACGAATTATGCCGGTATAACGCTTATCCGCGTGGTTATAGAACTGTGCCAGGCGGGTGAACTTGCCCAGAACCAGCGGCAGGACACCGGTGGCCATGGGATCAAGCGTCCCCAGGTGCCCAATGGACTTTTCCGAGCGATTCGCCGCACGCGCGATACTACGTCATGCGAGGTCCATCCCTGCGGTTTGTTAACGATCAGGACTCCGTCCACTTGAGCTAGTTCTCCCTATCAAGCATGATAAACAATGAGCACTTAATTCATGTTCCCCATCCGCGATGACGCCCCCAGATCGACCACTCCGTACGTCAACTACTTCATCATTGCCCTGAATATTGCGATCTTTCTTTTTGAGTTGTCCCTGGGAACGCATTCCCGCCAGCTGTTTGAGATGCAGTTTGCCCTGGTGCCGCACAATATCGAGGACTGGGCGCAGGCGTGGTTCCGGCCGCGTACGCATTTCACGCCGATCTTTACGTCAATGTTCCTTCATGCCTCATGGCCGCACGTCCTGTTGAACATGTGGGGCCTGTATATCTTCGGCGATAATGTTGAGGACCGCCTCGGGCCACTTCGGCTATCTGCTGTTTTATCTGGCCAGTGGGTTGGGCGCCGCATTCACCCATCTTGCTCTTCAATCTGAACTCACAGGTGCCCACGGTGGGCGCCAGCGGCGCCATTGCCGGCGTCATGGGCGCTTACTTTCTCCTCTATCCCAAAGCGCGCGTTCTGGTCTGGTTCTTCTTCATCTTTTTCTTCTGGGTGCCTGCCTGGCTGGTGCTTGGCTTCTGGTTTGTCGGGCAGCTTCTAACGGCGCTGCTTCCGCATTAAGCCCCGCCCCCGGCAACGTGGGTGGCGTGGCATTCTGGGCCCACGTTGGAGGCTTTATCACCGGCCTGCTGTTGATCCGGATCATGCCCAAGCAAAGCCGATACTACTCATTTGAAGATTATTAGACCTTGCTTAAAGCCTAGACACTTTAAGAGTTTAGCAGATCAAAGCACGCCTGACGGCAGGGCCCCAGGCGGATCTCGTCAATCGAAGTATTGGCCGGCGCGGAAACGGCGTGTAACACCGCCTCGGCCACGGTCCTGGGTGAGACCATCTTTTCCCGCGGCGCATCCGGCCAGAACTGGCCCCATATGTCGGTATCGGTGGCGCCCGGCATCAACGCCACAACACGAATCCCTGATTTCGCAGATCCTCTCTCAATGCCTGAGTGAATCCATAAGCTCCGTATTTGGAAGCGTTGTAAGCAGACATGCCGGCAAACGGCTGGATCGCCGCAACAGACAAATTGTTTACGATAGTGCCGCCGGAGTGCATCAGCGGCAAGGCTGCCTGTGTAACCAGGAATGTGCCCGTCAGGTTGGTGTCGATCACCTGCTTCCAGATATCGAGTGAAAGCTTTTCCGCCGGCGCCAGGGCGTGCGCGATACCCGGCATTATTGACCAGCACATGGATCTGGTTATGTTTCGCAGCGATCTGCTGAAAGGCTGTTTCAACGCTCGCGGGCAGCGTGACGTCACAGACCTGCGACTCAGCCAATAAGCCGCGGGACTTCAACTGGTCGATTGCGACTTGTAGCCGCGCGGCTTCCCTGCCCAAAATGATGACTTTGTATTTCGCTTCGGCGAATGCTTCCGCGATGGCCAGTCCAATGCCGCGGCTGCCGCCGGTGATCACAGCAACTTTTGCGCTTTTCTTCGGGCATTCTAGAACGAATTTCCGTTCTTGCCGTTGCGAATCAGTGACAGAAATTCCTCCCGCGTCTTGTCTGAACTGCGGAAGGTTCCCAGCATATGCGAAGTCACGGCCGAAGAATGCTGCTTCTCCACGCCGCGCATCATCACGCAAAGATGGCGCGCCTCAATGACCACGCCCACGCCCAGCGGCTGGATGGCGTTTTGAATGGTTTCCGCGATCTGCACGGTGAGGCGTTCCTGGATTTGCAGGCGACGGGCAAAAATATCCACCAGGCGGGGAATCTTGCTCAGTCCCACAACTTTTCCATTGGGGATGTAGGCGACGTGCACCTTCCCAAAGAACGGCAGAACGTGATGCTCACACAGGCTGAACATCTCAATGTCCTTCACGATGACCATCTCGTCATAGCTGACTCAAACAGCGCGCCATTCAAAACGCTGTTGGGATCTTCCTTTTCGCCTTTGGTCAGATACTCCAGCGCTTTATGCATGCGCTCGGGCGTTTTCAGCAGCCCGTCGCGGTCCGGATCTTCTCCCAGGCGGACCAGCAGTTCGCGCAGCAACTCCTGCGGACTGGCGGCTGCAAGCGATGTTTCAGAAACTTTCTTCAAAGTTAACTCCAGTTGATTGCACCACAACTCCTATGGCGTGCTTCCCTTCCGCCGGCATATTCAAAAGAATTGAGCATGGTTTCTTCCACGCGCACTTTTTCCACTGCGGCGTGCGTGAATCCATTTTCCAGAATGCCGTAAAGCTCCACGCACAGGTTTTCCGTGGTGGGAACCACACCTTGAAATTCCCTCAATGTATTGAGGTTTTCCAGGTCAAAACGTTGCAATATCTTTTCATGGACAAATGCGTCCAGGTCCGCCAGATTGCAGACCATGCCGGTTCGCGGGTCAACCTGCCCGGCCACAGTGACCTCCACGGCATAGTTATGCCCGTGCCCATGCGGATTGTTGCATTTGCCGTAAGCTTCCTTGTTCTCGGCATCAGACATGTCTTCACAATGCAGACGATGCGAAGCGGAGAACCAGTAACGCCTTGTGAGATAGGCCTTCATGCCTCTCCAAAGTAGTCGACAAACAGATCAGGCGTCTCATAGACCCGGACACGATGCAGTTCGGCGGCCTTCAGCTTGGTCCGCAGGCGGTTCCATATGTCGATGGCCAGGTTTTCCGTGGTGGGAATGATGTTGGCG
Source organism: Terriglobia bacterium (assembly GCA_963824835.1). Classification (GTDB taxonomy): domain Bacteria; phylum Acidobacteriota; class Terriglobia; order Terriglobales; family Acidobacteriaceae; genus Angelobacter. The sequence continues at coordinate 130,803 of CAWGRA010000017.1, forward strand.
AATTCCGCGATTTCTTTGTTCAGAAAGCGGTGATCGAGCACATCAATGACTTCCTTGTTCATGATGTCTTTAAGCTGTTTCAGGTCCACCACAAAGCCAGAACGGCCGTCCACCTGGCCCTTTACCGTAACTTCAAGCGTGTAATTATGCCCATGGCCGTTTGGGTTGTTGCACTTGCCAAAAATGCGCTGGTTCTCTTCCGGCGGAAAATTCCGGATTATGGTACGAATGCGATGCTGAAAATTCTGCTTTTCGTGTGAGATAGACCATTCAAGTATTTTGTCTCGCCCGACCAAATTTTGCGTCCGGCCAATTCAACGCCTACTCTGGAGTAGATGAGTGCCGTGTTGTCCGGGTGCTGAATTTGAGATAACTTCTTCCCTTCCATGTTACAGTGCCGCGCACATTCAGGCAGATAAACTGAACGCCCAACAGGACTGCAAACATCGGTAAGCCAAAGAAAGATAACAAGTTAGCGGGCCAGGGGAAATGAGCCTGCCGAACCCGCAAAAGAAAATTCGCGCCAGCACAGCCAGCCCGATTGCAATGGCGCAGGCACTCCACGCATGTGCTCCCACTCGAATAGAGAATCGCAACCCGACCAGAAGTGACAGAAAAAACAAGCAAAATTCCGCCAGCGCGCAGGCATCGCCAGAGACGGGAAGCATTGGGAAACAGCAACGCCAGATTCTTGGTCCACCCTGCCCACATGGCGGCAAAGCTGCGATACATGCGTGTGCGGACACGGCCTTTGCCATAGCGAAAGTAAATCTTATGGCCGGAATTCTTGAACAGCTTTGCGAGTTCAACATCTTCCAGGACTTTGCTCGCTACAGCTCTGTGCCCGCCCAGCGATTCATAAACTTCACGGCGCACAAGAATGTATTGACCATTGGCGGCAGGCTTTCCGCGATCATCTCACCTTGCGGTGTCATAGGTTCGGGCCAGTTCAGCGAACACCAGCGGCATCAGCATGTCTTCATACCAGGAATCGGTTTCCTGCTCCGGGGAATAGGAAACAGGTCAGCATGTTCGCGTTCTGCTTCTGCCACGGCGGCTGCCAGTGATCCGGGAAGATGGAAGGTGTCAGCGTCAGTAAACAACAGCCAGGGCGCGGTTGCCCCTTCAGCGCCATGATCAAGGCATTGCATTTGCCGCTGATGCCCGGAGCGGGTTCCGCGGCGGAGAGGATGTGCACACCGGGAAAGCCGGATGCCACATCCCGCGTGTGATCCGTGGAATTGTCATCTACCACAAAGATTTCAAATGAGATTCCAGTTTGTGTCCACCAGCGATGCCAGGCATCGTCCCAGGCAAGCCTCTTCATTTCGGGCGGGAATGATCACCCGGACGGTTACTTGTGTGTGGTTCGAATCCATCAGAATCGGTTTATTATAGGGTTGTGAAACTCCTGCGACTAATTCTGTTGGCGTTGCCGCTCTTGTTTGCGCATGCACGGATTCGCCCAAAACCCGGTCTGGTGGGCAGCCCGGCAAAGGATTTCACCGTAAAAGACTCGGACAGGACCGTTTCATTGCATGACTTCAAAGGTAAAGTCATTGTCCTGAATTTCTGGACCACATGGTGTGCACCCTGCATTGAAGAGATGCCTTCTCTGGCCCAATTCCAGCATAAGCTTGGGCCAAATGCTGTGGTTCTGGCGGTGAGCACGGATAAGAGTGATGCCGCGTACCATGAATTTCTTGTGCGCCACAAAATTGACTTCCTGACTGTTCGCGATGAATGCTGCCGACAGCGCCGCCCTCTATCGGCACCACGGGCCAGCCCGAGACTTTTATCATCGACCGCAATTTCAAAATTCGCCGCAAACTGATTGGCGCGCAACACTGGGAAAGCAGCGAATTCGTGGACTACATCAATAAGCTGTAAGTTCTTTTAATCCCGAGCAAAGCGAGGGATCCCTACGAGCTCGGGAATTCGATCCTTAAACGCCTCTACAGAATAGTTTCTAAACCAGGCATTTTGGGGAGAACACCGCGCAATGCCAATCATGATCCGCAAATGGCTTCGGTTCAGGTTCTCGGCTGGTAGGGTTCCCTCGCTTCGCTCGGGACAAGAGAACCAGAGCCACTACTGCTATCTACTGCCATGCCGGGCTCACCGGCTTGGGCAGAAAGCTCTTCTTGATCTTGGCCACCACCACGTAATTCGGGTCCACCATCTCATTCAAATGGATTTCCGCCACCTTGGATAGCAGCTCATAAGCGTCCATTTCAGACAGGCCGTAGTCGGCGTGAATCCAGCCCACCAGTTCGGTAAACGCGATTCGTAGCGCGTCATCTACTGGGCGATACGCGCCCACGGTCATGATGTATTCGTCGTTTTCAAAACGAGGCCAGCTGATCTTGTGCTTTTTGATCACATGGACCTGCACCCGGCTGCGCAACGGTACTTCAATGGCAGTGCCGGCGACTTCGCCATCGCCCATGGCGGCGTGACCGTCGCCGAGAAAGAGCATTGCGCCGGGCGTGTTCACCGGAAAATAAACCGTGTTGCCAACGCTGGCTTCGGGCGAATCAAGATTGCCGCCAAAAGCCTCCGGCACAATCGAACTGCGGGCTTCGCCTCCGGCCGGCGCCACGCCGATACAGCCAAAGAACGGATGCAGAGGGATCTTCACCGTGTATTTGGAATCGAGCGCCTGAAAGGTGGCGGTGTTGGAGGCGTGATCAATGGGATAAAACCAGATCTTCTCTTTGATGGCCGGGTTCAGCATGGGCGTGTAGTTGGTGGAGTTGATGGCGCCGAAGCCAGGCGCCAGCGCGCCGATACCCTGATTGCCGTCCACTTGCAGGTCGAGAATCTTGATGGCCAGCGTGTCACCGACCTCAGCGCCTTCGATGAAGAAAGGTCCGGTAAGAGGATTGTCGCCGGGAGCCATGTCCAGGGTGTCACCGGGCTTCTTGATCGCGTTGCCAAAGCAATCCACGGTGTTGGTTTCCAGAATGTTGCCGGACTTCAGCCGAGCAACCGGCGTGTACGATGCGGAATAGGTGTATTTCAGCTCGTTCATCTTCAGGTCATAACGAACGATTTTACCTTCTTCAGAGACCTGCCTCGAAGATGAGGTCTGAGCTGTTATGAATGGCGTGAGCGTTACAAGAATGGCAACCGCGAGAAATGATTTCACTCTAGATGTCCCCTTGGGCGGCGATTATAGAGCGCGGCTGGGGATTAAGAGAAGCTGCATTTGGACCTCTTTTCGTATAACGGGCCATTTTTTCAGGAAACCATTCGGTACAATTCCACGCGTGAAGAAACTTGATGTCTTCGGCAGGATCAGGCAAGCGGCAACCGATGGCGACCCTTTCGCGCAGTTTGAAGTGGGTCTTGATTATGACTGGGGTACAAATGACTTTAAAAAGGCAGCGGAGTTCTATCTCAAAGCTTCCGAGCAAGGCCACCGATCCGCGACAAACAACCTTTTATTGCAGCAGGTTCTCGGCCAAGCGAGAGTCTACCAACCCGCGTTGGTTTTTAATAAATTGAGCGATTACGCCGAGTCCGGGGATCGTGAGGCACAGAACAACCTCGGTCTCTGTTATCAGCTTGGCTATGGCACCGAGCAGGACTATGGGCGAGCTGCGATTTGGTTTCGCAGGGCAGCTGAAGGCGGCCTAGCCACAGGCCAATTCAATATCGGGGGCCTCTACTTCGAAGGTAATGGACTTGAAAAAGATTTGAATATTGCTATCGCATGGTACACAAGAGCAGCGGAGCAGAGGCACGAATTGGCTTTGTTGCAATTGGGTAACATTTACCAAAAAGGGCTCGGGGAGGAAATAAACCTAAATCGAGCTTTCCTCTTATACCTGATTGCATACAGGCTGGGTTCAGCTCGAGCCGCCAATCATCTCGGCTTTATGTTCAAGAAGGGGCTTGGAGTAGAGCAGAATGATTCGCTGGCGTTCGAGTTGTACCTTGAATCTGTGAATCGGCCGGACACTCCGGAGGCTAAAGTAGGCCACTCGTACCATTCAACGGCTTATTATTGGCTCGGCCATATGACAGAAAACGGTGAGGGCACAAAGCGCGACCGGCGGGCCGCGATAAGGTGGTATAAGCGAGGTGCGGACTGCGGATTATCGAGCTGTGTCAACGCACTTGCGCGCCTGAGTTTCACTCCCAAACGCCGCCGCAGCAAAGCCGTTCACTAATTGACGTCATTCATACAAAGAACCACCATCACCAACATCGCAGTTTCAATCCGGGAAGCGAGATTGCACATGAGAAGAAAACTTATTCTGTTGATCATGGTCGTTGCCGTCGTAACGCTGTCAGCCAGCGCTCTTCACGCGCAAGACATCGCCGGTGACTGGCAGGGCACGTTGAAGACGATGGGGCGGGATACGCGCATTGTCCTGCACGTAGCCAAGGCTGAGAAGGGCGGCTGGAGCGGGCTGATCTACTACATTGACGATTCGCCGGAAGGGTCGCCGGTTACTTCCCTCACCTTGAAGGGCGCGGATTTCAGGTTTGCCATTGATTCAGATCACGTTGTGTATGAAGGAAAGCTGAGTCCGGACGGAAACAAGATCATGGGGGCGTGGACGGAAGGCAAAGACTCGCCGCGAACCCTTGAACTTGATCGTGCCACGAAAGACACCGCGTGGCAGCTTCCAGATCCGAACTGGGGACATAAAATCGTCAAGGTCGATCCCAATATCTACAAAGGCTACGTCGGCCGCTACCAGTTGACGCCCAGCATCACCGCCACTGTGATCCACGAAGGCGAACATCTTTTTGTACAGATCAATGGACAACCGCGCTACGAAATGTACCCTGCCGGCAGCAACAACTTCTTTTTGCGGGTAGCTCGGGCGGAAATCACTTTTAACACCGACAGCCATGGCGTTGCCAGCGGGCTGGTCCTGCATCAGAACGGGCGTGATCTTCCCGGCAAGAAAATCAATGCGCCAACAGCGGCTGAAATCGCGGCCCGCTGCCAGGCCGTGGACGCCCTGGTCGAGCACTGAGTTCGCCAAGCATCCGGTGGGCAGCGTAACCGTTGGCGTGGTATCTGGCAAAGATCTGATCTGGACCAAAAGCTATGGCAACGCTGACATGGAGAAGAAGCTGCCGGCGGACAAAGACACCATCTATCGCATCGGCTCGATCACCAAGATGTTCACGGCCCTGATGCTTGAGCAACTGGTCTGACGCTGATAAGGTTCATCTTTCCGATCCGGTGGAGAAATATTTCCCGGAAATCAAAACCGTACCGACCGATTTCCCCGGCGCTCCGTCCTGTCACGCTGATCCAGCTTGCCAAGCATACTTCAGGCATGGATCGCGAACCAGCGGACATGGAAAAGTATGTACAAGGGCCGGTGTCTGACTGGGAAAAAACACTCATTCGGCGCTTGCACATACACGCTTTTCGATTGAACCAGGCACTCAGTTTTCTTATTCAAACATCGGCTTTGCCACGCTTGGGGCGGCCCTTGGGCGAGCCGCCGGTGAACCATATACGGAATACGTTCCGAAACATATCTTTGCCCCGCTGGGGATGACCCACACCACGCTTGATTACAGTCCGGACATGCAGGCGCATCTCTCGAAGGGATATGACGTGGACGGCAATGGCAAGATCGAATTCGAAACGCCTCTGCGTGAACAAAAAACCGGTCGCGGGTATAAAGTGCCCAACGGCGCCATCTACACCAATATTGGCGACATGGCTCACTTCGCTTCATTTCTGTTGGGTCACGGGCCAGAGAGTGTTTTGAAGACAGCCGTACTGGAAAAGGACCTGACAAATACAGCGGTCCAAGCCGACTTTTCCCTTTCCACAGGTTATACGCTGGGCGGCCAACTCGAGCGCCGTGACGGTTATGTTGCGTTTGGACATGGCGGTGGAGTGGCTGGGTATCAGGCGGGCTTTGAGATGAACCGTGATCTATCCGTAGCCGTGATTGTGTTCGCCAATGAGATCGGTGGTGGCATAGGTACGGGCGACCTGGCGAACAAAGCTTTGGACATTCTGTCGAAAGTGAAGGAATGATTCAAATTCGCAGGTTAGCCATGGAATTGAGATGAGAGCTTTGCTTTTTGCTCTCTGTGTTGTGTTTGCATTTGGCGGTCTGAGCGCGCAGACGACGGCCTGGCAGCCATCGCCGGGACATACGCAAGTGCCGATCTGGCCGGGGGCAGCCCCTGATGCGCAGCCTGTCGCGGGGCCGGAGGTCGCGACGACGACGGCGAAGGAGTACCTGGTTGCCGGCAGGCCGTGGACTGTACGTGAGCAACGTCTCGCGGCCCACGATGACGGTCTATTCGCCCAAGGGAAAGAATACGGGCGCTGCGGTCGTCGTGTTTCCTGGCGGGGGCTATCAGATTCTGGCCATCGATCTGGAAGGCACGGAGGTCTGTGACTGGCTGACGTCCAAGGGGATCACGTGTGTGCTGTTGAAGTACCGCGTGCCGGGTCATGGGGCTGTATCCGAGATCGGCGCCTGCCAGTAATCCGAAATCACCGATGGCGCTGGAAGATGCGCAGAGGACAGTGGGGCTGGTGCGCTTCCACGCCGCGGAGTGGCACATCGATCCGCACAAGATTGGCGTGCTTGGGTTTTCGGCAGGCGGGCATCTGGTGGCGGCGATCAGCACGCATTTTGAGCAAGCGTTTGTATCCGGCTGTAGATGCGGCCGACAAGGAAAGCTGCCGCCCGGATTTTGCGGTGGCTCTTTATCCGGGGCATCTGCTGGAGAATCGTCGACAAGACTTTCGAGTTGAATCCGGATATTCCTGTCACCAGGCAGACGCCGCCTACATTTTTGCTGCAGGCAGAGGATGACCCGTGGACAATGTCAACAACTCGCTGGTTTACTACATCGCGCTGAAGAAGGCCGGGGTTCCCGTGGAGATGCATTTGTATGCGCAGGGCGGGCATGCGTTTGGGCTGCGGCGCACGAAGTTTCCGATAACGCGATGGCCTCAGTTGGTGGAGACGTGGCTGGGGACGATCGGAATGATTTCGGAGTAGGCGCGCCAGAACTTCACACAACAACCCAGCTTCTCGGCGAGATGGGTTGCCAAAGCAGTCCACGGTGTTGGTTTCCAGAATGTTGCCGGACTTCAGCCGAAGAACCGGCGTGTACGATGCGGAATAGGTGTATTTCAGGTCGTTCATCTTCAGGTCATAACGGACGACTCTGCCCTCTCCAGGCGAGGAAGAGGCTGTTTGCGCTGAGACCATTGGAGCAGATGACAGCAGGACGATGGCAACCGCGAGAAATGATTTCACTGAGAGAAGTCCCCTCGGGGCGCGATTATAGATCGCAGAAGATCGATTGGGAAATTTCCAAGCTAGCAGATGGAACATGGGTATTGCCCAGAGTCGCTCGCGTTTATCAAGGGTGTTATTTGATTTCTATCGCCATGTTCTCGTGGTCGCAGCACAAACAATGAAACGACTTCAAGTCCGAAGTATTTTCTTCTTTTTTGCGGAGCGTGACGGAGGTGCAAGAGTCGAACAAACCCAGCGGGTGTCCAGTAGCAGCCCGCTCATCTCACGGGTTCCAACTCTTTAAGGTCGATCACGGGTTCAATGATGTCACCGAGAGTTTTGCCCATTCCGGCCATCCTGCCAATGAATCTTCCACCTGCCTGGCTCGAAGCAGGCACAACTTCGGCAATCACCTTCCCACGCTTGGTGATGCGAATTGGGGTCTGTGTCTTAGCTACCTGCTCCACCAGGCTCAGGCACTTTGCCGTGAATTCCGAGATTTCGATTTCGTCCATGGAATAATTCTAAACATGTGGTCAAATGAACTGGTCAAGTTTCAGAACTGCCGAAGATTAGCTAACAGCCCAGCTTAGCTGCCAGATCGATAAAGTCCGTTGCAATTACATCAAAATCGGTGTCCGTGGTTGCGTCCGGATTTCTGTCACCATGTTCGCGTGGGCGGGGCACAAACGCGGTTCGCAATCCAAGATTCTGCGCGGCCCGCAGATCGTTGGGATGGGCAGCCACCATCATGACTTCCTGCGGTTTGCAGCCAAGCATCTCCGCGGCGCCGAGGTACGTCTCTTGATCAGGCTTGTAGTGTCTAAACATCTCCGCGGATAGCACTGCGTCCCAGGGCAGGCCGGAAAACTTTGCCATATCCACCAACAGCGACACGTTTCCGTTGGAGAGCGTGGCAAGAATGAATTTGGTCTTGAGCCGAGTGAGCCCTGCGACTGAATCAGGCCATGGATGCAGCCGATGCCAGGCCTTGTTGAAGTGGTCTTTCTCGGCTTCACTGAGGCCATCAATTTTGTATTCGGCGAAAAGCCTATCCAGAATCTTGCGATGGAGTTGATCAAGATTCATCCATGGCAGCAAGCCTTTGCGGACCTGGTCCATGGCGGGAGCGTACCCGGCGCGCCAGTTATCGGCTAACCTGGGCCAGTGGATCTCCAGACCGCGGGCACTTCCCCACTCCTCGGCCTCGCGGATCAGTGAACCTCGCCAATCCACCGTGGTGCCAAAGACATCAAATGTAAGGGCTTTTACCCCGAAGATGTTTTGCGCCAGAGCCATGGCGAAATTTTACGTCAAATCCCTTCGACACAAATCCCTTCATCTCAATCCAAAGACTGGTCGCGGCCGTACTTAATGTAACTTTCCTGGTAATTGCGAATCTACTTACAGGAAGTGCGCTGGCGGGTCAGCAGGAATAGACTTAAAAGATGATCGACGAAGCCAGCAGTTACGAGCTGGAGCAGGATCACGCGACGGGCATTTCTCGGGTCAGCCGCGGTCATCGGCGGAAGCTTATATTTGTCCATGGGAAATACTAAGGAGACAGATTGATGATGTTTCGATCGCTTATTCGCAGTCTCGCAATTTTTAGCCTCACATTGGCTGTGGCATGCAGTTCCTCCAAAGCCGCGGTCCGCGTTCCCGATCCGGCAGTGGATACGCCTTTGGCCAAGACCAGCGGTTCGGCCACTTTGGTTTTGGCCGGCGGATGCTTCTGGGGAGTGCAGGGAGTCTTTCAGCATGTGAAGGGCGTAACGTCAGTGACTTCAGGCTACTCGGGCGGAGCCGCGAACACGGCGGAATATGAAACCGTAAGTACCGGCAGCACTGGACACGCTGAGTCGGTGAAGATTGTTTATGATCCGGCCGAAGGTTTCTCTCGGCCAGCTTTTGAAGGTTTTCTTTTCCGTGGCGCATAATCCCACGGAGCTGAACCGCCAGGGGCCGGACGATGGCACGCAATATCGTTCGGTGATCTTCTATGGCGATGATGAGCAGAAACGCATCGCACAGGCGTATATCGATCAGCTAAACCATGCGAAGGTATTTGATGCGCCGATCGTAACGCAGCTGACCGCATTGAAAGGCTTTTATCCGGCGGAAGGCTATCACCAGGACTACCTCAAGCACCATCCTTATGAGCCTTACATCGCGTTCAATGATCTGCCGAAGATCGATCATCTGCAGAAGACGCTGCCTGATCTCTACGTTGCCAAGGCGGTTAGTTTTGCGCCAACCACTTCGGCCAGCAAGTAAGGGTTAGAGCCTGGCGCGTCTGAGTCGAAGCGAGTTGGCGATGACTGAAACCGAACTGAAGCTCATGGCGGCGGCCGCGAAAACCGGCTGCAACAGCAGTCCGAAAAACGGATAGAGAATTCCGGCCGCCAGTGGGACGCCGAGCAGGTTATAGACGAAGGCAAAGAACAGGTTCTGGCGGATGTTCCGCATGGTGGCCCGGCTGAGATTGCGGGCACGGACGATCGCGCGCAGATCGCCTTTCACCAGGGTGATGTCGCCGCTCTCGATGGCAACATCAGTGCCGGTCCCCATGGCAATGCCGACGTCAGCCTGGGCAAGCGCAGGCGCGTCATTCACTCCGTCACCGGCCATGGCGACAATCCGTCCCTGAGCTTGCAGCTTCTTGACGGCCGCGGCTTTCTGGTCAGGCAAGTATCTCGGCTTCAAAGTTGTCAATGCCGAGTTTTGCAGCGATGGCCTGCGCCGTGGCTTTGTTATCGCCCGTGAGCATGACCAGACGCAGGCCGGTGGCTCGCAAGTCTTTCAACGCCGAGGGCGTGGATTCTTTAATGGGATCAGCCACCCCGATGTAACCGGCAAGTTGACCATCGGATGCCACCAGTATTACCGTCTGGCCGGCTCTCTGGAATTCTTCAATTGCGTGCGGCCGACTTTCCCAAACTGATTTGCCTTTCTGAAAACAACGCTGCATTACCGATCAGGATCTGTTTCCCCTCAACTTTGCCGCTCAATCCCTTACCGCTGAAGGAGTGGAACTCTGAAGGCTCGGTCAGCGATAGAGCGCGGCGTTTCGCTTCGTCCACTACTGCCGCTGCGAGAGGATGCTCGCTGGATCGCTCCAGGCTGGCGGCAAGCCGCAGAAATTGGTTTTCATCCATTGGTCCGGTGAGAGTCACTTGAACAACCCGCGGCTTCCCTTCTGTGAGCGTGCCAGTCTTGTCGAGGACCAGCGTGTCCACTTTTTCCAGCTTCTCCAGTGCTTCAGCATTTTTGACCAGCACACCAGCGTGGGCGCCGCGCCCGGTGCCGACCATGACCGCCATCGGCGTGGCCAGACCCAAGAGCGCATGGACAGGCGATGATGAGGACCGCCACGGCGTTGACCAGTCCGTGAGCAAGGCGTGGCTCTGGACCAAATGCCGCCCACAAAATGAATGTGAGGACGGCCACGGCAATCACGGCGGGCACAAAATAGCCGGACACTTTATCCGCCAGCGCCTGAATGGGAGCACGACTGCGCTGCGCTTCGGCCACCATGCGGACAATCTGCGCCAGCAAAGTTTCCGATCCCAGTTTTTCCGCCCGCATGATGAACGAGCCATTCTGGTTGACGGTGCCGCCAATCACTTTTGCGTCGAGAGCCTTTTCTACAGGAAGAGATTCGCCCGTGACCATGGATTCATCCACTGAGCTCTTGCCTTCCAGGACCGTGCCATCCACGGGCACGCGATCGCCGGGACGCACGCGCAGGCGATCGCCATGGGATATGTGATCCAGTGCTATCTCTTCGTCACTGCCATCGGGGCGAATGCGGCGTGCAGTTTTGGGGCTCAAATCGAGCAGAGCGCGTATGGCGGAGCCGGTTTGTTTGCGTGCACGCAATTCCAGTACCTGGCCTAGCAGCACCAGAGTTACGATGATGGCGCTGGTTTCGAAATAGACTTCAACGCCTCCGTTATGTGCCTGAAAGGTTGCCGGGAAGATGTTCGGGAGCAATGCGTTGCGACCAGGCTGTATAAATATGCGCTGCCGGTTCCCAGCGCGATCAGCGTGAACATGTTCAGATGGCGATTGAGGATGGAATTCCATCCACGTTGAAAAAACGGCCATCCGCCCCAGAGAACTACCGGCGTCGCCAGCAAAAGTTGAGCCCATCCCAGTATGGAGGCTGGAATTGAATGCAGCGGACCGCCCTGCCACATTGCTCCCATGGAGAGCACCAGCAAAGGCGCGCTGAGAGCAACGCCTGTCCAGAATCGGCGCGTCATGCTGCGCAATTCTGAATCGTCTTCTTCATGCGCCATGCCCACGATGGCCCGCGGCTCCAAAGCCATGCCGCAGATGGGACAAGTTCCCGGCTTGTCACTTCTGATCTCGGGATGCATCGGGCAGGTGTATTCCACGGCTTCCGGCTCCAGGGCCATGCCACACCTTGGGCAAGCTCCCGGCTTGCTCTCACGGACTTCAGGGTCCATGGGGCAGACATACGTCATGGCGCCTGTGGACTGTGCCGTCCGCAGATTTCTCCGGCATCTTGTCTGCCGTCAATGCGGCGACCGGCTTTACGGCTGCGATCCCGCTCGGCGCTATTCCTCCCAGTTGCACCAGACCGGCTGCCGGCTTGGGTTGCGACAGCCGCTCAGGATCAGCCTTAAACTTTTCTTCACACCGCGGGCTGCAAAAGTAAAACGTCTTGCCCTGATACTCGGCTTTGCCGCGCGCTTTTTCCGGCTCGACCCACATCCCGCAGACGACATCCTGGACCTTCCCTGCCGTGGGTTGGTGGGTCTCCGACCATCGAGTCCTTTTCATATCTTCAGATAGCGATCGGGAGATGCGGTGAACTTTTGCTCGCATCCGCGACTGCAAAAGAAGAATTTCTGGCCATCATGCTCGGCCGACCCTGCGGCTTTGGCCGGATCAACCTGCATGTTGCATACAACGTCTCTGACTGTTTTATTTAAAGTTTCCATGACCGCGGGTCGCCTCTAACGTGCGTGCCGATAAAAGAGCTCGGTGAGTTCATCATATGTTTTTTGCGCTATGTCCTCGTCGCCAGAACGCAGGGCTTCGGTAGCGCAATGCTGGAGGTGGTTCTTCATCAGAATGCGCTCAACGGAACGCAGCGATTCATGGATGGCAGACATCTGCGTCAGCACGTCAGGACAATAACGTTCATCATCGACCATTTTCTGTATGCCCCGTACCTGGCCTTCAACACGGCGCAAGCGCAACAGCATGTTCTGCTTGATGCCGCTATCCACGTGGCGAGCATGAGTGGGGTTGTGATTCGTCTCGTGGCTCTTTTGTTTTTTCGCCATCGGCTGGATCAACCACCTCTCCAACATCCAACTATATACCCCAGGGGGGTATTGATGTCAAAGGCAGCGTGTCTGCCGCGCTGCTGGGTCTCTGAGAAGTTGTTCTATATTGGAATGGTCTTTCCACTTTTACTTACCAGCTGCCGCGGCAAACGCGGAAGCGCCCCCGAGGAAATGAATGACTTTACTGGACGTGGTTTTCAAGTATGGAATGCCGCCAGGCGAAAAGCAGATGATGGCCTTGAACAATGCCTGGGAAGTTTATGGCGTTCGCAAGATCAAGTTTGACGAGAAGGAAAAGACTATCCGCGTGGAATATGACGCGACCAGGTTGAACGATGGGGAGATTGCCTCAATATTGCGGCGGGCGGGAATTGATCTGCGAGACAAAGTCCAGCTGGTCTGAAACGGGCCACAAAAGCAACGAGGCACTTTCTCAGGACCTCTGGCCGTTAGGTCCTTGAAAGCGCCCCGATGCGCGCCACTTCGTCTGTCTTCTCTTAGTGCACTCCCCATGCCAATTGTGGGGCATTGAAAATAAAGGAGATGCTGGGTAGAAGAGAAGCGCAGGCTTGGTAGGAATTCCCTGCTGATGGAAATTTTTCCACTCGATCGCAGGGAAGAAATCACCATTCCACGCACCCCGGGCGAATCAGGCCCTCTAAAGCATCTCAGATTGCCCAATTCCATGTGCGGTCCTGGCTCTGGCTATTTTAAGGCAAACAATGCATTCACGTGCGCATTGATGGTTACAGCCTGCGGGGTAAATTCGGCAGTTGGAGGGGCAGCTTCCGCCGAGGCTGCGGCCATTGATTTAGCTCGCATCACCATGGGGATGATCTGCTGTTGATTTACGTCCACCGAAGCGTACAGCAACTCGCCCAGCGATCTGCCGCCGGCTACAGCCACAACGCTGGCCTGATTGCGGGCTTTTTTGATCGCATCTTCTGATGCTTTGGCCTTGGCTTGCTCAATATCTTCCAGAGTGTATTCAACTGACTGGTTGGAAGCCTCTTCGATATTGGCGAGCTGTTCTGTAAGGGGTCCAACCTTGTTGAAGTCACGAAGCTTGAGCTTGACGTTGGTGACTACGCGATAGGCAATGATTCTATGCCTGGGATTTTTCCAATCGTAGATCGGCTGCACTGAATACGCAGCAATTTCAGCGGCTTTAGGCTCAATCCCATTATTGCGCAACACGGTGCGGACGCTGGCCGCAGCGGCAGCCACCTTGTCATAGGCCTCCTTGGACGTGTCCTGCTGGGAGGAAATGTCGAGGTGAAGGACAGCGGTGTCTGGAGCTGATTCAAACTTGCCATCAGCACCGGCGTAGATGGTGTTTGGTTGAATTCCATAGGCCGGCATATTCTGCTGCGCAACCGCGAGCCCGGCCCATGCCAGAACAGAAACTACCATCACGCAAATCCTGTACATGTTGTTGCCTCCGCGAGGATGTTAACACCCAGCAAGTTAACACCAGAGTAGTAAGAAGGTTTCCAGTAGCGTGTTCCATACTTCTTACATTCAAGGAACGCGGCTGGTACCGCATCTTGCGGACATTTAGAGACTGAAACGTTCCCACGCTCACGAATCCGGCCCTCTTGCAGAAACCGTTGACCTAATCGCGCAGCGAATATAGGCTTACTTAGCGATTCCGAAGTCCAACGGCTCGTACAAGGAAAGTGACCATGCGGAAATTGTCTATTGGTGTTCACGGTTTGCATGTTCGTCCTGGTGGCCCAGCAGACGGCAACACGTTTGTGGGCGCAGGGTGAAAAGAAAGATGCCCCTCCTGAACCAAAGTTTAAAGTGGGAGAAATGGCTCCTGACTTCAAGCTTCTGGATCAAAACCGAAAAGAAGTTAAACTCAGCGATTATCGCGGCAAAAAGAACGTGGCTTTGGCGTTTTATGTCTTCGCCTTCACCGGTGGTTGAACCCAGGAAATGAAGGCGTTCCAGCAGAACATACAAAAGCTGGAAGCCGCAGACACCCAGGTTCTGGGTGTAAGCATGGATAGCACGTTCAGCAATGCCGCATGGGCTGAAAAAATCGGCGTCACCTTCCCTCTTCTTTCCGATTGGGGCGGCCAAGTCACGCAGGAGTACGGAATTTACAACCCGCAATACAAGGCAGCTCGGCGCGTGACCTTCCTGATTGACAAGGAAGGCAAGATCGCGGAGATGCACACGGATAGAGATGCAGTTGATCCCAGCGCCGTGGTTACATCCTGTGAACGAAGGAAAATGAAGAGCTAGTGTCAACCGTTACCCTTGATCCCACCCGCCGCGGTAGTTCCACCCGGCGGGTTCTTCTTTTGCTCTCGATTGCTGAACTGCTGGCAATGTCGTTGTGGTTTACCGGTACAGCAGTTCTGCCGCAAGTGACAGAGCTTTGGCATTCCGGGCTGGAACTTGGCTCCTGGCTGACCATCGCCGTGCAGATCGGCTTTTCACTGGGCGCGATTTTCTTTGCCCTGTTTAATATTCCTGACATCTTCAACCCCATCCGCGTTCTTTTTGTTTCCGCTCTGCTGGCTGCGGCCTCCAATGCGGCGTTTGCTTTCGTCGCGCAGGATCCCGTGCCGGCCATCCTTTTTCGCGGCGCCACTGGTTTCTTTCTGGCCGGCGTGTATCCGGTGGGCATGAAGATCATTGCCGGATGGTTTCAGCGCGGACGCGGTCTGGCCCTGGGCATCATGATCGGCGCGCTTTCCGTAGGATCGGCAGTGCCACACGCGGTCAACTCTTTAGGCGGCATCGCGTGGCGCAACGTGGTGCTGCTGGGAAGCGTGCAGGCAGTCGTTGGCGCGTTCATCGTGCTACTTGGCGTGCGCGAAGGTCCATATGCCATGCCGCAATCGCGCTTTGATCCCGGACAGATGCTGGAGATGGTCCGCAACAGAAAGTTGCGTCTGGCGAATCTTGGCTACCTGGGTCACATGTGGGAGCTTTACAGCATGTGGGGATGGATTGCCGTGATCTTTGCCGCGTCCGCCGGCTGGTCGCGTTCGAAGTATGAAGCTTATGCTGCACTGGCCATTGGCATCGGCGCCATGGGCTGCATATGGGCCGGCGCCGCCAGTGATCGCCTGCAGGATCAGAGTGCGGACCAGCGCGTTTCACAGCGTGCGTGGGTCACCATCATCGCCATGATCGTCAGTTCAATCTGCTGCCTGGTGGCGGCGGCTGTCTTTCACCATCCCATGTTGCTGGTGGGACTTTCATTGATCTGGGGGATTGCGGTGATCGCCGATTCAGCGCAGTTTTCCACCATCATCAGCGAGGTCTCAGACAAGAGCTACGTTGGCACGGCACTCACTTTCCAGGTGGCGCTTGGGTTTCTGCTGACAGCCTTTGCCATTCGCGCCATGGCCGGCATCGCCGCGCATGTGGGATGGCAGTGGGCGATGGCCAGCATGGCCGTTGGGCCGATCCTTGGCATATGGGCGATGGCGGGATTGGTGGCAAAGAAATTGGTAATTGAGTAATCGGGTAATCGGGTAATTGAAAAATCAAAACCTAAGCAGAAAGTACGCGCGGGGGACATTTGGTGATTGAGTAATTGGGTAATCGGGAATTTGGTACTCGAAAACCTGAAAAGATTACCCTGAGACACTGATTCCCCGTGATCGGAAAAATGGAGGATTGAGCGGATAAGCGCGGACTAGAAAGTGTTTGAAGTCAATGGGAAATCAGGGACTAAATAAATCCGCAACTTTGGCTCAAATCCGTGTTAAAACCTGCAGGTACTCTGGATGGGAGATGCCAATGCGCAATGGCTTCTATCTGGTTTTAACAATCGTTCTGGTCTCGGCGCCGATGGCTTTTGGCCAGGCAGGCACATCGCGCGACCTGCGCGCTGACGAGCAACAGTTGCAACATTCTCAATGGCAGCTTGAGCAGGACCAGGGACGCCTTTCCTTTGATCGACAGCATCACGCCAGCCGTAGCCTGATTCATGAGGACCAAGCACGTGTCCGGCGTGACAGAGATGCCATCCGCCTGCTCCGGGCAGATATCCGTCGCGATCGGAGACTGCGCCGCAGACACTCCGCCATGTTGTAAGACCATGTTGTAAACCGACTGCACGCAAAGTCGTCCCGGAAACACCCACAAGACGCCAGGATTTCTCTGCGCGAGCCTTTGCATTATCCACTTGGATTTAAAAGCCCGGATTGCATCTTCTTACGCTCGTGGTATGCTTTTGCGTTCTCACCACAACCTGAAGCTCACTGAGAGACCCACTTGGCGACTATCATTCGTGCTGCTGTGACGCGTGCCGTTTTGCAACTCTGCTGTTCAGTTCACATTTTTCTTTCACCCAACAAGCTCAGCAAAATCAGGCTCTGCAAAATCAAGCGCAGCAAAACCCAGCCGCGCCGGCTCCCAAGCAACCGGTCTCGCCCGATACCAGCGCAGCGGAAACTCCTCATGAAATGACTGCCGCGGATGTTGAAGCATTTCTGGATGGTTTTCATGCCTATGCAGTTGGAAAGAGAGAACATAGCCGGGGCCGTGGTTCTGGTGGTGAAAGACGGCAAGGTCCTCTTTTCCCGCGGTTACGGATACGGCGACGTGGAAAAAAAGACTCCTGTCTCGCCCAGACAGCACTCTCTTCCGCCCGGGATCCATTTCAAAGCTGTTTACCTGGACCGCGGTGATGCAACTGGTGGAACAGAATAAGCTCGATCTCGATCGCGACATCAATTCCTATCTTGATTTCAAAATCCCCGCCACTTACCCGCAGCCGATCACGCTGCGTCACCTGATGACCCACACGGCCGGTTTTGAAGAGCAGATCAAAGACCTGATCAACTCAGAAGGCGCGCCCATCTCCACGCTTGCGCGAACACCTTACGGCGCACATGCCTCAGCGCGTCTATCCGCCCGGCACCACTCCCGCATATTCCAATTACGGAGCATCCCTGGCCGGATACATTGTGGAGCGCGTTTCCGGTAAACCGTTCAATCAATATGTCAGCGAAAATATTTTCACTCCGCTGGCCATGGCGCGTTCCACTTTCGCCCAGCCGCTGCCGCCCGATTTGAAGCCGCTCATGTCCAACGGCTACACGGTGGGTTCGGGAAAATCGAAGCCATTTGAAATTGTTGAAGAAGCGCCGGCCGGAGCGCTTTCAGCCGACCGCAGCCGACATGGCGAAATTCATGATCGCGCACCTGCAGGACGGCAAGCTCAATGATGCGCAAATTCTTCGTCCGGAAACGGCAAAGATGATGCATTCGCGCCAGTTTGGCCTGCATCAGGCGCTTAACGGAATGTGCCTGGGATTTTATGAGGAGTCGCGCAACGGGCATCGCATCATCGGCCACGGCGGAGACACTGTTTACTTCCACAGCGACCTGCATCTGGTGCTTGACGCGGCGTAGGATTCTTTGTTTCTTACAACAGCCGCGGCAAAGGCGAAATCAGCCCGCGTACGGCACTGTGGAACCATTTTCTGGATCGCTATTTTCCATACAAATTGCCGGTAGCGGAAAAACTTCCCAGCGCCGTCCAGGACGGAAAAACCGTTGCCGGACATTACATCTCATCACGCCGATCAGAAAGCAACTTCCTGAGAATCGCCAACATGCTCAGCCAGAACAGCGTGAAGGCGGATGCAGACGGCAATCTCACCATCATACCGCCAAAGACTTCAACGGCGAGACCAAAAAGTGGAATGAGATTGGGCCACTGCTTTACCGCGCCGCGAACGGACAGGAACTGATTGCTTTTCGCAAGGACGAGAACGACAGATTGCAGATGGTCCCGAACTTCCCTGCCGTGGTCTACCAGCGCGCAGGATTTGAAAATAACGGCATTCTTGGCCAGGTCAGTCACCGTGATCTTGTCTTTCCGTCATGGGGCTTACGTTGCTGTTCTGGCCGGCCGGCGCGCTGGTGCGCCGCCACTACCACCATCGGCTTGAAATGGATGAACCAACACAGGCAAGGCCGGCTCTGGATCAGGCTGGTGTGTGCGCTCAATCTGATCTTTGTGTTTGGCATGCTGCTGGCGTATCCAGTGATGACCCGGGCGGGTTCAGCGAGAAATCTGATCTGCGCATTCATATTTTTCAGGCGATAGGAGTGCTGGGCGCCGCGGGGATTGTTCTGGTTTTTATCGGAGCGGTGCGGTCATGGCGCGATCGCGGCATGTGGTGGTGGTCAAAGGCCTGGAACTTCGTGGTACTGGCGGCGTGCGCCGGCGTTCGTCTGGATTTCAATCTACTGGAACCTGCTGGACTTCAACTTGAACTACTAACTCGCGCGCGATCTGAGGTTCAGCCGATAAGCCGATCAGGATCCCATCAGCTTACTTAACTTTTCCAGCGCCGGTTCCATCTGCTTGCGGTTTGTTCAGCACCGGGCTGAAGAGATCACCAACACGATCAAACCTTCGCATGACGTTGCCGATGTGGAATTGCAGCGGGCGTAAGCCCCGGACGCACTTCCTCCCATTCCAGCGGCGTTGCCACGGGCGCTCCGGGATTGGCCCTGACAACGTATGGCGCGGAAATGGTCTTGCCTTCCGCGATTTGCAGATAATCAAAATAGACTTTGCCTTTTTCGCGCGCCGCCACGTTGCGCGGCGTGGTGAAGAGATCAGGCCTTTCGGCTGTGACCCAGCGGGACAGAATTTCTGCAAAGGCGCGGGCCTGAGCGTAGCTGTAGCCTTGCTTCCAGCGGGACGTAGATGTGCATGCCGTCGCCGCCCGTGGTTTTGGGATAGCCTCGCAATCCGATCAGGTCAAGCTTGCTCTTCACCAGGCGCGCGGCTTCGATAATGCGGTCATATCCGCAGTGATGCGGATCAAGATCGAGCAGTATGAAATCCGGATGTTCAAGCGATCCCAGGCGGCTCATCCAGGGGTTCTGATCAATACAACCCAGATTGGCCAGATAGAGCAGTGAGGCTTTGTCGTCGCAAATGACGAATCGTGTTTTGGACGTTTCGTCGGTTGCGATGAGCTCAGTATGGAGCCAATCAGGAAAACTTGTGGCTGCCGCCTTCTGGAAGAAAAAATCTGAGTCGATGCCGTTGGGATATCGCTTGAGCGAAAGTGGCCGCGCCTTCAGATGGGGCACCAGAAGATCGGCAACGGCTGCATAGAAGTTGATCACATCACGCTTGGTGTAACCATCAGCAGGATAGAAAACTTTTTTCAGGTTCGTGAACTTGAGTCGCCTGCCCTCAATGGGAAGCGTAATCTCAGCGGCATCCGGCGGGCAGCAAAGCCGTATGCGCTTTTTCGGTTTGCTGGCTTGGCCTTCATGGCTGGTGGCAGACACAGGCGACTTCTCCGCAGGCCTCTCGCACCACTTCATCCGGATTTCCATCCATTCGCAACCCAAGAAAGACGGGAGCCCGCAGACGCTCATCAGACGTCCACTCATTGAATTTCACCACGCAGACCAGCTCTGGCTTGACCCAGGTGACAGCGCCAATTTCGCGCGGAACATCACTCAGGACAGGCTTTTTCGTGATCAGCGGTTGAATCTTGTCGTACGTGGACTTCAATGTCTGCTGGTTAAACCCCGAGCCCACGTTGCCTGCATACACCAGCTTCTTGCCTTTGTGATAACCCAGCACGAGTGAGCCAAAAGGTTCACGTTCACCCAGAATGTATCCGCAGATGATGAAGTCCTGCTGGCACGTGACTTTGACCTTGCGCCAGTCAGAGCTGCGTTTGGATTCATACCGGCTCTGCGCCTGCTTGGCGATAATGCCTTCCAGTCCCCTGTCCCGCGCGGCATCCAGCAGTTCCTGGCCTTTGCCGGCAAAATGTTCAGAGTAACGAATGATTTCGCCGGGAAGAATGATGGACGAGAGGAGCCTGCGCCGGTCAATCAGCGCGGCACGGCGAAGATCAAAGCCGTTGAGGTAAAGCAGATCAAATGCGTAATAAATCAGGGTTTGAGGCTTCTCGCCGCGAAGCGTGGCGGAGCGGCGGAAGCCAACATGATTTTGCAGCAACTGAAAGCTGGGCGAACCATTCTCATCCAGCGCCACTACTTCCCCGTCCAGGATGGCGTTATCGGCCTTTACGCTCTGGGCCAGAGCCTTGGCGATCTCAGGAAACTGGTTTTCCATGGCGTTACCGCGGCGGGAAACCATTCGCACTTTGCCGTTGTTAATGAAAGCAAATGGAGCGATAGCCGTCCCACTTGATCTCATAAAGCCAATCAGAACCTGAAGGCACGCTGCTCTCAAGCGTAGCCAGCATTGGCTCGATCTTCGCCGGCATGGGGCTCTTGGTAGCGCCTTCAATGGAAGAGATATCGGCGGAAGTCTGGAGCACGCTGCGAGTGTCGGATTCCGGGTCCCAGCCAGGCCGCACGGCGAAGTCCTTCTTCTTGATCAGCAGCCAGTCTTTTCCTTTGCTGCGATTGGTACGGACCAGCGCAAACTCGCCGGCGAGTTTGTGGCCATGAAACAGCAGTTTAAGATCGCCTTTTTCCCATTGCGCTTCGGGTGTCCTGTCTCCCAGCCACTCATAGGTGCCCCGGTCCCACAGAGTGACCTTTCCCGCGCCGTAATTGCCGCTGGGAATGGTGCCTTCAAAGTCTCCATAATCCAGCGGGTGGTCTTCCACATGGACGGCAAGTCTTTTAATTTCAGGATCAAGCGTGGGGCCCTGCGGCAGGGCCCAGGATTTCAGGACGCCATCCATTTCCAGCCGCAAATCATAATGAAGGCGGCGGGCGGAGTGGCGCTGGATGAAGAAGCGTTTACCCGGGGTCTTGGCCATTTCAGGCGGCGGTTCCGGGGTCTGGGAGAATACGCGTTTTCTTCGGTACTCTTCTAGTGACATGGTCCTACCGGAGATTGTAATGCACTATTTTTTGTGCTAAACACGTAGACTCGCCCGATTTTTGGAGATATTGAAATGGCCAGTACCGTTTGGAAGGGGCACCTGACTTTTGGGCTGCTCTCTTTGCCAGTGAAATTGTACAGCGCGGCGCGCAGTGAAAGCGTGAGCTTCAACCAACTGCATAAAGCCGACAATTCGCGCGTGAAGCAGGTCCTTTATTGCCAGGTAGAAGACAAGCCGATCTCACGCGCTGATATTGTCAAAGGATACGAGTACGAGAAAGACAAGTACGTTGTGGTTGAAGACGAAGAGATCAAAAAGGTCGCGCCAAAAACTGCCAAGACCATGGAGGTCCTGGAGTTTGTAAAGACGGCCGAGGTGGATCCCATCTACTTTGATGCCTCGTACTATCTGGCGCCGGACGAAGCCGGCGAGAAGCCCTATGCCCTGCTGTTTGAAGCGCTGAAGCAAAGCCAGTGCGTGGGCGTGGCCAAGATCGCCATGCACAATCGCGAACACATTGTGATTCTGCGGCCTGGCGCGCGCGGAATCCTGCTGCACACCATGTATTACAAAGACGAGATTCGCCAGGTGGAAGAATTTCGCACTGACACCAGCGCCATCCAGGACAAAGAACTTGCCCTGGCCAAGATGCTCATCGATTCGCTGCTGGCGTCCTTCGAGCCGGATAAATATAAAGACAACTATCGCGACAACCTGATGACGATGATCAAGGCCAAGATCGAAGGCAAAGAGATTGTGGAAACGGCAGCCCCGGCACACAAAGCTCCGGTGATCGATATTCTGGAAGCTTTGAAGATGAGCCTGGCCGAAGGCAAGAAGCCACCGCGCTCCGTACGTGAGACTTCAGGCGAGGCCATCAGTATCGCTGAAGAAGCAGTGGCCAAGCCCAAGCGTGGACGCAAATAGCGGGGTTAGCCGCGAATGGACGCGAATGAGCAGCAATTGTTTTCAATTCTGTTCCGGCCGGATCCAGAGCCTCATCAGCATCTCAGAATCACTTGCTCGATGTGGCAGGCTGCTCCTCTTTCACCGACACGGCTTTGTTATTCTCAAAAGTACTGTGACGGGATGTCCGTTGTTGGTGAATTCCAGCGTGCGATTTCCGTATTCGCCTGATCCTGTGGCGCTGGTCCCCAGAGCCATTGAGACCTGTATCTCATTCATTCCTTGTTTCGCCTGATGATTGTCGATTGCCTGCCATGTTTCTGGCGGCCAGTGCTTGTAAAGCTCATGCGGGTCGGCGAAGAAGAACAGATCATTCACAGTGAAGTTGAAATCATCACCGTGTGTCGGTTCCAATGGGAACGGCATAGGTGCCCGGCTCGTCGCCCATCTGGAAAGCGGCAAGGACCTGCTTCTGTACCACCGCAACCTGTCCTTCGGCGAGGGTGCCGGCAGGAACTCTTCTGCAACACAATGTCTTTCACCTGAAGTTTGGCCAAAGGCGGAAGAAGGCCTTTCTCGTGCTTCAGGTCTGCCGTGTGCGTTGCATTTGAATAGGGGTAGTAGTGGACTGAGTTCCCTGCCCGGACCCAAACGGTTTTGCCCACCAGCTCTTTCGCGGCCGATTTGAGATCGTAAGGATGAATTTTCGGCGGGATGACGTAGTCATCCATATTGCTGGAATAGGGATCTTTTTTTCTGCGGGCTTTTGCGATTCGTGTCGCTGGTAAAAGATAAGAACCAGTCGTACGAAAAGAAGGACCAGCAGCATTCCAATGATGTATTGAAATCGTTTCTTGCTTTCAGCTTCCATATGGCCCCTCAAATCTAAATCAAGATGCCGATCCGCTTCGGATTCAGCAGACACGGCAAACAAAAGCCGCCGGAGGGTGGAGATTTCAAGGCAAGCTAGTGGCGAGGATGAGTTTCCTTCAGGACCACGGCGAAGCTGCGCCCGCCCAGACTGAATCCCTGCTCGATGCGAGCCGGTCAACTGCCACTTTGGCTCCATCACTGGGAACGCCAAAGCTCTGGCTGAAGACCCACATGTGTCCTGACCCATCATCAACCTGAAAGATTCCATTGCCTATGGCTCCAAAAGAACTCGATGCTCGCCCGGCGATGGTAACGTCCTTGCCGGCATAGCGGCCTGGGTCTTTGTTGATATTGGCGATGCTGGTGCGATTGGGACATCCGGTGATCGTGACGATTACAGCGCAAATCGTCGCGAGCAGAATGATTTTGGATTTCAGCAAAGACATTGGTCTCCTCCTGCTTTGGTCTGGAAATAAGGATAGCAGAGCCGCTTTGCAGGATAAGTACGTTGGTGGGGACTGTGCGAACAGGGTCGCTGGTTAGATGTTGGGCAGAAGATCGAAATATTCGTCGTCCTCGTTCTTTCCACCTTCTCCCTTGCCCAACTGTTTCTCCGACTCGATGAATTCGATGCGTTCGATCCACTTGACCATCTTGTAGCCAAGTTGATTCTCGACGCGCAGCCGCAGAGGCGCGCCATACACCTCTGGGAGCGGTTGTCCATTCATTGCGAAGGCGAGCAGGCATTCCGCCTTCAGGACGATTGTCCATGCTCTGCGTATCGTAGTACGTGCCACCGTAGAGAGCTTCGCCAAAGGAGAAGAAGGCGACGACCCTGGCTTCCGGCTTTGGGCGCACGAGTTCGATCAGCGTCTTCATCGGAATGCCGCCCCATTTCGCAATGCCGCTCCAGCCCTGGATGCAGTGGTGCATGGTGATGTCCTCGACCGTGCCCAGCTGCTCGATATCGGCAAGTGAAAGCTCAACAGGGTTTTCGACGAGTCCGCCCACCTGAGCCTGAAATCCTGGAAGCCGTGCTCCGCCAGACGTTTCCAGTCCTCTCGCACCGGCATCTTTCCGTTCGGCCAGAAATAGGGCGAGATGTCCTGCTCGGAATAATTCTGGTGCGGAACCAGCCGGTTCAAGGTGAGCAGTTGCATTGGATAAGTCACGGATTTCAGCGCGTGCTGCAACCGCGCGGATGGTGCCATGAGATGTAATGCGCGAGAACCCACGAGAGAACGACCACGCCGATCCCGACAAATCCCCAGAAACATGCCCATACTGGTTCTGATCATCGGTGCCCATGCACGATGTGATTCATATTGCGCGCAAATCCGGTCATCACGACCAGCGTGACATGCACGACAAGAAAAGCCAGGAAACTGAGCATGGTGAGGAAATGGATGGACCGGGCGGACTGCCTGCCGCCGAAGATCCTGGCGTACCAGGGAAAGCGATTCACCACGGCCGGCGACATGGCGATGCCAGTCAGAATGGCCAGCGGGCCAAAGACAAAAACGACTGTGAAATACGCGATCTGCTGCAAGGCGTTGTAGCCATAAAAGCCGTTCGGCTCCGGAGGCATGTGAAAAGTTGCGTAGTGCACCCAGGTATTCCATGCCTGCAAGAGCACCAGTGGCGAAGTGGGCACGATGCGCCGCCACTGCTCGGTAGTCGAAGAGCATGAAGACGAAGATAATTCCGGTGATGATGAAGCCGTGGACATTGATGAAGTGCCAGACGCGAGCAATGCCGATGGTGTGCCGGTAACCCGGCGTGGCAACGAGCGGCGAGATATAGCGGGCATCGTCTTTCGCCGTCCAGAGGCGGTCGCGGGGCACTTTGAGCGGCGTGAAGCGGATCCATTCGCTTCCCGGCGTGCAGTCGTCATTGAAATACAGCCGAGGATGATCCACCAGGATCGACAGGCCGCTGCGAATCAGCAGCATCACGAAAAAGAAATTGAAGAAGTGGCAATAGCGCACCCAGAGCGGAAATCCGTGCGGACCTGCGAAGTTGTTGGGGATATACCTGGGCGAACTGCTGGAATATGCGGCAGGCCGGCCAGGGCAAACTCAATCCAGGCGGCCAGAACCGCGCACAGAACAGTGCGGCGATTCCGATCAGAATGGATGGGCGAACCCAAATGCGAAAGCGGCGGTCCTTCGGGTAGTGGACAGCTTTATGTGCGGCATCGAAGTGAATCATAGTTCCACTTTGGAGGACTGCCTCTCTGGAAGCGATCAGTAATGTGTTTGGATGCCCCACTGCTGATCCGGCGTTGACCGAACGCATTGTGGCGATGCGTTTCATTCGAAGCTATAATGTCGTAGAGCGACATATAGCTTGTGAGCCGCAAAACTGGTTGGGCGAGACTGAATGGCGGCTCAGGCAGACATCGCCAGAAAACCGGCGCGGATCTAACAAGCAAGGGGGCAGAACAGTGATTCTGCTAAAACAATGATCCTGTTAAAACGTGCATATGACCCGGCCAGCCCAAAAGATGGCAGGCGGTTTTTGGTGGAGCGTTTGTGGCCACGCGGAATCACAAAGGCCGCGCTGCCGTTGGACGGCTGGCTTAAGGACGTTGCTCCAAGCACCGAGTTGAGAAAATGGTTCAGCCATGATCCCGCGAAATGGAACGAATTCCAGCGCCGCTACCGCGCTGAGCTTAAGCAAAAGCCGCACCTCTGGAAAGAGCTACTGGATGCAGCGCGCAAGGGCACATTAACCCTGATTTTCAGCTCGCATGATACAGAGCACAACAACGCAGTGGTATTGAAACAGTTCGTGGAATCTCACTTGCGCCAGCCGCGGAAGGCCGCATGAGCTTTGTTCATTGCCAACTGCCATTGAGACACGATAGGCCTGCCAGCATACTCGCAAGGAGCAGCCATGGCGAACGCCAGCGTACGCTTCATCATCAAGCGCCAGGGGAATCCAGAATCGGCCCCGTACTGGGAAGAGTTTGACCTTCGTTTAAGGCCCGGCATGAACGTCATCATCGCGCTGATGGACATCGCGGCAAATCCAGTTGACCGCTTTGGAAAGACCACTACTCCTATCACGTACGAATCCAATTGCCTGGAGGAGGTCTGCGGCTCCTGCGCCATGCTGATCAATGGAAACGCCGCAATGGCGTGCTCATCGCTGATCAGCAAATTGAAGCAGCCGGTCCGCCTGGAGCCCTTGTCTCGCTTTCCTGTGATTCGGGACCTGGCAGTTGATCGAAGCGTACTGTTTGAGAACCTGAAACGGGTAAAGGCCTGGGTGCCGGTGGATGGCACATACGATCTTGGTCCGGGGCCGCGCATTGCTCCCGAACAGCAGGAAGAAATGTATCCACTTTCCCGGTGTATTTCGTGCTGCCTCTGTCTGGAAGTGTGTCCCCAGGTGACCGCGGCGACCGGCTTTGTGGGAGCGGCCGTGATCAACCAGGTCCGCTTATTCAATGAGCATCCCACAGGTAAGGCAATCAAGGCTGAGCGGCTTCACGCGATGATGGGCGATGGAGGCATCCATGAATGCAGTTATGCCCAGAATTGTGTTCGCATTTGCCCGAAGAATATTCCACTCACCACTTCGATTTCGAATGTTTATGGACAGACCCTGAAGCAGGCCCTGCTGGATTTCTTCCGCGGCTAGAGCCCGGTGCGAAATCAGAAGCAAAAAAAGGAGGGACGAAGATGGCTGAAAGCACAAAACCTGAAACGGAAGTCGTGAATGCAAGTGAACTCACGCGACTTCCTCATCTGGGTGATTCAATTCTGCAATTTGACATCTCACATGAAATCACGCAGCTACGCCAGGAAGACTCCTGGCAGAGGAGCACAGGACGAAGTTCGAAAACCCTGGTCAAGCACCCGGATTTCCGGATTGTGTTGACATTGATGAAGCCTGGATCCAGCATGCACGAGCACAAGACTGATGCGCGAATCTCCATTCACGCAGTGATGGGCAGGATCAAGCTCCATCTACCGCAGCGTACGATTGAGCTCAGCGCGGGCCAACTCCTGGCGCTTGACTCGGATGTGCCGCACAATGTTGAAGCACAAGAGGAAAGCGCGTTTCTTTTGACAGTAGGTTCCCGGCATGTGAACTCGCACTGAGAAGCTGGAGGACGGCAGGGTTGAGTGGGCTGGATCCAATGGCGATCAAGCTGTTGACTGATATTATTGACAGTGGCGCACGATGCGCCAGTTGGACTGACAATGACCAGATGAGCAGTTAACAAACGCCTGACATCTGGAAGGTTGTTCCATGCGCCGGGTCCCTTCGCTTTTGCTTCTGCTAACCACGGTTTTGTTGACCGGCTGCGGGCAGGTATTTGTCAATTTCACCTCCAATCCACAAATTCCTTCCTCCAGTACCAGCGGCACCATCATCGTGGTTGTACTCGGGTCCACGGACGATCTCAACGGCAATCAAGTGACGCTTACGACGGTCACTTTCCTGAACAATGGAGTCCGCTCCAGCTTTAATTTCTGCGGAGATCAAAGCCAACAGTTCCCCATCCACCAGGTAGTCAGGGCAGACTTTACCCCGGGGAACGTCTGTGAAACTCTGGTTACCGTTGTGTTGCTGAATTGAATTGCGATGGATTCAGCAGATGGATTCAGCAAAGGATAGCAGAGGTGCTTTGGATGCCGGAATCCGGCAGGCTCTACTTGCAGCTCCCCTGCTTCCTACTCTGGGTTATGCAGCTTCCTGTTCAACTTTTCCGTTCGGCGTCATCTTATCAACTACTCCCGGCAGCACTTCAGCCAGTTTCGTTTTGACCGTGTCTGGATCCATTCCCAGCTTGCCGGATATTTGTTGAATTCGCTCCTGTCCCAGTCCCTGCTCAACCTGATCGGGGCTGATCGGCTGGTTATCTCCCGTGCCGACCCACGAATTCACAACGCCTCCAAGTCCCTTTTGCTGGAACGAACTGATGAGTGAGCTCAGTCCCTGCGACTGATTGCCGCCGCCAAACATCGAAAGCAGATGCGAGATAAGCGGGTTTTGCGACGCCAGTTTTTCCGTAGCTGCGTTCTTCATGCTATCCATCAAACCCATAAGTTTCTCCTTTAAATGTGATTTGTTCTGCTGGAGTGACCGAGATTGGGGATTCTTTTGATTCCGATTTCCAGCTCCAGCCGGAGGCCGGATGAATCCCCTGTTCTGTTGCGATGCCGAACGAATGAATAAAGAGGTGCACACTAATGTTTTTCAGGCGCAATGATTTGTTCACGCCCGTGGTGAAACCACGATCTGTTTGGGGCTTAGTCAGATTTGGTTATTCGGAAGAGCGATCGACAGGGAAATTGAACACGGGAGGAAGGGTTTACGGGAAATAAGTAAGGTATATGGCGCGCCCTGAGAGATTCGAACTCCCGGCCTTCTGATTCGTAGTCAGACGCTCTATCCAGCTGAGCTAAGGGCGCACTTTATGTGCGGAACAGAGGATATTTTAACATGAGCGTGCTGCTATCCGGCAACGTTCCGCGTTGTTGCAAGCGCTTCGCACATTTGATTTTTAAATTTCGCGGTTCCTACGTAAACTCTCATGCACAATGTTGACAAACTGGCATGCAGCCCTTGAAATTGTCCTGCGCACCACCATCATCTACGTGCTGGTGCTGGTCGGCATCCGGCTGACCGGGAAACGCGAAGTCGGCCAGATGACGCCGTTTGACCTGACGCTACTTCTGCTCCTGAGCAACTCTGTACAGAACGCAATGACCGGGCCGGACACTTCCCTGGTGGGCGGAATTGTAGCGGCGATAGTTTTGCTGGTCCTGAATTACATTCTGGCGGAAGTATCCGGCGTGAACCGGCGGTTCCGCAAGTTGATCCAGGGATCGCCAAGCTTGCTGGTCCACAACGGTGAGGTGGTTACGGCCCACATGGCCAAGGAACATGTATCCATGGACGAGCTGAACCGGGCTTTCCGCGAGCATGGGTGTGTTGACACTAAAGATGTGGCGCTGGCGGTGCTCGAAGTGGATGGCTCGATCAGCGTACTCAAGAACGATGATATTCCGGAGAGCGTCAACCCGCACCGTCGCTTGAAATTTCTGAAACATCACTGACGAATTCCAGAAGTCGTTGTCGATCGAAATCATGTCGAATCGAAATCATGTCGATCAAAATCATTGTCGATTCAAAATCATGTTGTGGACGGAGCAGAAGATGAATCCAGAAGAACTTGGCGAACAGACGGAACACGCGCATCACACGGGACAGAAATCCATTGGCCTCACAACGGCGATTACGGCGGTGTTACTGGCGGTGGCGACTTTACTCAGTCATCGCGCCCATACAGAAGAGATCAAACTGCAAACCAAGGTAAACGACCAGTGGAGTTTTTATCAGGCAAAGCACCAGAGAGCGCACGAATATGGCAAGGATGCGGAGATAGAGAGCGCGGCCGGGAACCATGATCTGGCCATCGAGTTTCTGAAAATTTCCGTGGACGAAGAATGCGGCTCTCCGGTTGAAGCCGGGTGCCAGGCTCCGCGGGTGAAGCAATCGCCGATCCTGCAAAAGTTGACGGCTGAATTGAAAACACCGTCAGGGGGTTCCGGTGCATCGGAGAAAGGTGCAGCGGAAGAAGCCGGCGAATCTAAAGCAGGCGACGCCACCAAAAAGGGCGCGGCCGGCGGACACGAAAAGCCCGCCAAGGAAGGCGCGGCGCGTGAAGGCGCGGTAAAGATACAGGACAGGGCCCGTGAGATGGAAAAGGAAACAGAGCTCATCACGCGCAGAGCCGATCACTATGACAGTGCTGAGCTGTTCCTGGAAGTTTCAATCGTTCTTTGTTCCATCGCGCTGCTGGCCGAAAATAAGCTTTACTGGAAGCTGTCTTTCGTCAGCACCGTGCTTGGAATCGCAATCGCAACCTATGGCCTGCTGCTGCGTTAACGCGTGGTATCCAGGGCGAGGCCAGTCACGGTATTGGGAGCCAGGCCGGTTAATGAGCCAACAATGCTGCGCGTGGGCGCTACATTTCCATTGAGCGCAGCTATATTGCCAAAAACGAGAATTCCGCCTGAGAGAGCGTCAGCAACGTAGAGTTCGCCGTTAGTGACGGTGTTGTTGAGTACAAGCTGTCCGGGAGATCCCAATGCCTGTGGCGGTTCCTGAAATGGTGGCCGAAGGAGCCACATTCCCAGTGAGAGTTGATGCGTTGGCGTACACGGTGATGCTGGGCGCGGATGAATTGCTCACAAACAATCGGCCAGCGCCATCTAATGCCAGTCCGTCGGGATGGGCGAGGCCTGTGGCTATGCCGCTGATGGTGGCTGCAATCACGGCTGCGCCATCCTGGGCGTTTGCGCCTTCCAGCCGGTCAATGGCGTCACCGCTGGTATCGGCGACGTAAAGACGGTTACCGGTTGTGTCCAGCAGGATAGCGCCCACAGCAAATCCCATGCTGATGTTGTGGACAGGAGGAACATTGCCCGTGACCGTGGACGCGGAGAGGAAAGCCAGGATACGCGTTCCATCGGCAACGTAGAGAGTGTTATTCACGGTATCCAGCGCCAGGTCTGAGGGCGAGACCAGCAGTGTTGACGGCGCCTGAAATGGTGCGCGCCGGCGCGGCATTTCCGCTCATGGTAGAGATGGATTCAAATACCAATACCGAGCTTGAGCCTGGGTTGGCGACAAAGAGCCGGTCAGAGGCAGCGTCAAGCAGCAAACGTGAAGGAGATGAGAGCGTGGTCGCGGCGCCGCTAATGGTCACGCTGGGCGCGATGTTACCTGTAGCCGTTAAAGCAGAGTTATAACGCTGGATGGCGGTGGTGGTGGATACATAAAGGATTCCAGCGTTAACAGTTCCGACGCTGCCTGCACCGACCCTGCCTTTTGAGCAGCCTGAAATCACCAGCAGACACAAAAGCGATGAAGCTAACTTAAGATGCATAGGACCTCGCAACCGCCCTTGATCGTCAACGTCACGCTATCATGACAGAGATGCCAGGCACATTAAGAATCTATATTGCCACCACGAACCCGGGCAAATTGCGCGAGTTCCGGGAGGCCGCCCTTGCGGCGGATTTGTCAATTGCGGCACTTCCGGGGATGGCTGGAATGCAGCCTCCCGTGGAAGATGGCGATAGCTTTGAGGCCAATTCCCGTATCAAGGCGGAATACTATAGCCGGAGCACGCCAGGTGAGTGGGTCCTGGCGGAAGACTCAGGGCTGGAAGTGGAGGGACTTGGCGGCGCGCCGGGAGTTTACTCCGCCCGATATGCTGCCACGCTTTCTTCCGGAGCGAAGGTCCACCCGGATTCAACCCATCAGAACTCAGACGACGCGGCCAACAATGCCGCGTTGATCCAGGAGATGGAGCGGCTTTCGCTTTCCAGAGACGGTCGCCGCGGAAAGTATGTATGCGTGATCGCAATTGCGCGCGACGGAAAAACAGTGCAAACCTTCAGGGGCGAAGTTGCCGGCCAATTGCTTACGCAACCGCGTGGTAGTGACGGATTTGGCTATGATCCCCTGTTTTACTTCCCTGCTCTGGGCAAGACCTTTGCCGAATTGCCGCTGGAAGAAAAGCGGCAGCATAGCCATCGGGGCAATGCGTTTCGGGCATTTCTGGAGTGGTTCGGCCAGCATCGGGCTGAACTGGCGACGGAAGGGGCGGTTTGAAGTTTGACGTTGCGATTCCCCGCAAATACAAGTAAATTCTACCTTCTCGCCGTGAAACGTCCTTCAGCCACGACTGCCAAAACCGCGAACGGAACTTCAGACAAGCACCAGCGCATTCTGGATGCAGCCATTGAAGTGATTGCGGAGCATGGCTTTTTTCATTCCCGGGTGGCGGAAATCGCGGACCGTGCCGGAGTGGCCGATGGCACCATTTATCTCTACTTCAAAAATAAAGACGAACTCCTGATGGCCGCCATTGATTCGGCTTTCCATCGCTTCATACGGCGGGCCAAAGCCGCGTTAACCGAAATTGATGACCAGCGGGAAAAACTGCGCCGCATCGCTTTCCTTCATCTGGAAGGGCTGGGCAGTAATCGCAGTCTGGCGATCGTTTTTCAGACCGAACTTCGGCATAGCGCCAAATTTCTGGGGCAGTTCTCTCACAACCTGATGGTGGAGTATTTTGATCTCATTAAGGGCGTGCTGAGAGAAGGACAGTCAGCGGGTGTGTTCCGTGCCGATCTTTCCGTCACCATCGCCGCGCATTGCTTCTTCGGAGCGGTGGATGAGATAGTGACCTCCTGGATCCTTTCTGACCGGGAACATCATCTTATCCAGCCTGGCCGATTCAGTGGTATCGATCGTGCTGAAAGGCGTGGAAACAGGCCCTTGAGTATGGAAATTAGAACCCTGGCGGACATTTTCTTTGCTTCCGTGGCGCGCGACAAGAACCGCCATGTGATGGTGAAGCGCGGCGGCAGTTGGCTGGTGCTTTCTTCCCGGCAGCTTTACGGATACGTGGCTACCCTGTCACGCATTTTCAAGTCCTGGGGCATCAATAAGGGCGACCGCGTCGCCATCCTGAGTGAAAACCGGCCAGAGTGGATGATTGTTGATTTCGCCTGCGTAACCAGCGGCATTGTTGATGTTCCGATTTACGCGACGCTCACCGCGGAGCAAACTCTCTACGTTCTGCAAAATTCCGGCGCTCGCGTGGTGTGCGTGTCCACGGAAGAGCAGTTAAAGAAGGTACGGAGCATCCTGAGCCAGACCAAAATCGAAAAAGTGGTTGTGATGGATGACCTGGCCGAGGTGAACGTGGTCCCAATCTGGGGACTGCTGAACGAGTCTTCCACGGAAATTGATGCGGAATTTGAGCAGCGCGCGCACGCCATCCAGTCCAGCGATCTGGCGACTTTAATCTATACATCGGGGACCACGGGAACGTCCAAAGGCGTAATGCTTACGCATGGCAACCTGACGGCAAACGCGGTGATGGCGTCAAAGAATGCGGAGTGGCGCGAGGATGATGTTTACCTTTCATTTCTTCCTCTTTCCCATGTCACGGCGCGCCATCTTGATTACGTCTGCTATCTCAACGCGGTGATGATCGCGTACTGTCCCATTTTTGATCAGCTTCCGATGATGTTTCAGGAAGCCAGACCGACGATCATTGTGGCCGTGCCACGCGTGTATGAGAAGATCCGCCAGGAAGTGGAACACCGGGCTTCACGCGGATTGAGCCGGATGATATTACAGTGGGCCCTGCGCGTGGGTGAAGCACATAAAAAGGAGATCGCGGACGGTGTAAACGCCGGCCAGCGCCATGTGGCGATTGGCAAACCGTCTGGTGTACTCCAAAATTCGCCAGGGCTTCGGCGGGAACAGCAGAATTTATTTCTCCGGCGGCGCGCCCCTTGGATATGACATTGCCGAATGGTTCTTGTGCGTGGGCATTCCCATCTTTGAAGGCTATGGTTTGACTGAGACTTCACCGGTTATCTCCGTAAACCGCGCGGGCGATATCAAAATTGGATCAGTGGGCAAGATCTATAAGGAACTGGAAGTAAAGATCGCCGAAGACGGTGAGATTCTGGTGAAAGGCCCGACGGTTTTTCAAGGCTACTGGAACATGCCGGAGGAAACCCGCGCCGCGTTTACTGACGGCTGGTTCAAGACCGGCGACATCGGGCAAATCGATAACGAAGGCTTTCTCAGCATAACGGACCGCAAAAAAGACCTGATCAAGACTTCAGGCGGTAAGTTTATTGCGCCGCAGCCGATTGAGAATGCGCTGAAGGCGAATGTGCTGATCGCGCAGGCAGCCCTCATTGGCGATCGCAGGAAATATGCGTCAGTGATTATCTCCCCGCATTTCCCGCTGCTGGAAGACTGGGCCCGAGTGCAGAACATCCCGTTCAGGAACCGCGAGGAACTGGTTGCGGACGCCAAAGTTCGCAACCTTTACCGTGGCATTGTGGAAGACTTGAATAAAAAGCTGGCGCAGTTTGAAACCATTAAAAAGATAGTGGTTGTGCCGGACGAATTCACGGTCGCCGGCGGCGAGATTACTCCCACATTGAAGTTGAAACGCCGCGTGATTGAGGCGAAATACAAGCAACAGATTGAAGAGCTGTATCAGGAACCCCATCCTATTGAGACCGCTCCGGTCGGGTAAAACGGCTCATACTTGAATTGAAGGACAATAGGCCGATGCGAGGAATCAGCCGGGCTGAATCGGCTTCCAAACTCTTATGAGTGGTGGGAAAAAGAGGGGAATCGTGCATCGCGTGTTCTCGGCTGGTTTGAAATGATGGATTCCAACCACGACCCATCCCCTTTACCTGAGCACGAAGGAGTTGAGGATGATCCTGGTGGAGCGCGGCGTGGCGTATCGTCCGGAAAAAGGAACAGTTCCGAACCTGTAACGCTGCGGCGGAAAGAACTGGTTTCAGAGAATTTCTTTGACAGTGCGGCGATTCATCTTTATCCGGGCGATCTCGATGTACGGAGATTCGCTGACTTCCAGGAAGCCCCGAGCCTGCCCTGGCAATTTCGATCGAAGCCACGTACCGGGCCTAACGAACACGCTTCGGACAAGCTACGTCTTTGAGCGTATCGCGCACGGTGCTGTTTCCTGCGGTCATCACTGATCCCGGTAAGGTTTCCATAAAAAAGTCCGGGTTGCTGTCCAGGAACTGGAAGGGGCGCGGCAGGTAAATCGTTTTGCCACGGCCCGAGTCATCGAAGCCGTAGCCCGACCACTCGACCCGGTAGCAGTGCGAATGCGTTGTGTCGATCAACAGGGTCCGGCCGGTGTTGACCGGCGCCACAATCTCATCATTGAGGCGCACATCTTTGGCTTTGTCGCAACCGTCTGAATTCGGCAAAAGCACTCGCTGTGCCGCTCCCGCCGGCACCTGTTCATGCAATTCGCCAATCGAAACCGTCTGCTGGGGACCACCACGATTATCTACAAAGATGGTTACCCAGTCGAAAGCTGGCGGCATATATGACAGGGTCATATTCGCCTGGACGGCGCGGCGCTCCGCGCGAGCGCGTTCTATCTCGTCGGGGTGGGGCAGATACAAGGAGAAATCCGTTTTCACCAATCCGCAAACCCAAGGTATTTTGACCTCGATGTCCTGAGGCTGCGTATCCTGAAAGGTGTCCCCCTTCCGGCCCTCAGTATCGAATTCAAACGTGCTACTGCCGGTAACCGTTCCCCGTTCCCGCCCTTTGACAAAGATCTTATACTGTTGGCTTTTATTTGCTGCTTCATTGCGAGCCACAATGTGAAACATTGGCGGCTTGCCGCAACCGATACATCCCAGAACCAAAATGAAGGCGAATCTTGAAATATACGGCCACCTGATACGCGATACCGAACAGCGCTGATTCATGCCTGGTCCTCACCCATAATCCGTCCAGATTGTACATGGAATGGCGGCACACGCACGGTGGAGCACGGATTTCTCCACCAAGTCTTCGAAAACAGCATTAAACGGCTTCAATGTTGTCCGGTTTTTCAATTTTCCGAGAGACACAGCATTCCAGTGAGATGGAAATCCTGCGGAGCCGGTAGGCGCTCACGTCAGACGAATTCACGGTCGCCGGCGGCGAAATCACTCCCACACTTAAGCTGAAGCGCCGCGTGATTGAAGCGAAATACAAGCAACAGATTGAAACTTTGTATCAGGAACCCCATCCTATTGAGACCGCTCGGGTCGGGTAGCGGCAAAACCAGCTCGCAAAAGCTATGCTATGATTCGCACCGATTCAACAATCAGGAGGGTGCGAACATGAAACGTTTCACCATGAGCACGTCAATCCAGGGCCTGATTTACGCGGTTGCTGCCGCCTGCACATTCGCGGTCCTCTTCTCCGGCTTGCCCACATTCGCGGCAGAGATGGACGCGAAGGCCAAAGCATTGGTCAAACTGGACGATGACTGGTCAAAGGCGGCCGCGGCCAGAGACGTGGACAAAGTAGCGTCGTTTTATGCAGACGATGCCATTGCCTATCCCCCGAACGAACCCGCCGCAAATGGTCGAGAGGCAGCAAAGAAAGTCTGGGCTGCTTATTTCGCTGAGCCAACTTTTAAGATCTCCTGGAAAACCACCCATGCGGAAGTAGCGAAAAGCGGCGATATCGGCTTTACCAGCGGCACCTATGAAGACTCATTCAAAGGTCCTGACGGCAAGATGGTCAGCGAGAAGGGCAAATACGTCTGCATGTGGAAGAAGCAGAAGGACGGAAGCTGGAAAGCTATCCACGACATCTGGAATAGCGATGCTAAATAGCACCTCGCTGACCGATGTGAGCAAGGAGCTGGTGCTATAACTTCCGAGTTGCCGGCCATCAGTGCGGAAAAGTGCGACCAACAAGGCCATTTCCTGGGAATATAATGGCATCCTTATGGGCGTTCCTTCTGGCACTAAACTCGGCCCATATGAGCTCATCGGTCTTCTGGGGGCGGGGGGCATGGGTGAGGTCTATCGTGCGCGGGACGCGCGTCTGGGGCGCAGTGTTGCGATTAAGATTCTGCCCGCCGAATTCTCCGCAGACAGTGATCGGCTACACCGTTTTGAGCAGGAAGCACGCTCCGCATCTGCGCTCAACCACCCCAATATCATTACTATTTACGAACTCGGGCGTTGTGGATCCACTCAATATATTGCAATGGAGCTGGTGGATGGGAAGACGCTACGCGAGCTGTCGGCTTCAGGTCTGCTTCCGATACGAAAAGTGATTGATATCGCCGCGCAGGTGGCGGAGGGGCTGGCGAAGGCGCATGAAGCGGGCATCGCGCATCGAGACTTAAAACCCGAAAACCTGATGGTCTCTCAAGATGGCTTCGTCAAAATCCTCGATTTCGGCCTGGCCAAGCTTACGATGCCCAGCGAAGAGAGGTTGCGTATGTCCACTGCAGCGCATACCTCAGCAGGTCTGGTGATGGGAACGATCGAATACATGTCACCGGAGCACGCCAGCGGGCGCCAGCTGGATTTCCGATCAGACCAGTTCTCGTTTGGCCTGGTGCTCTATGAGATGCTGACCGGAAAGCGCCCTTTTAAGAGAAGCACTGCGGCGGAAACCCTGGTGGCCATTCTCCGGGAACAGGCCGAACCTATCGGAGCGCAAAATCGCGACGCGCCAGCTCCACTGTGTTGGGCTATCGAACGGTGCATGGAGAAAGATCCGGATAGGCGCTACGCCTCCACCCGCGATCTGGCCCGGGAATTTGCCGCCCTGCGTCAGGGCTTCACCGAAAAGCCAGTTAAGCAGGCGGAAATCCGCCCGACCAACCTTCCTGCGCAGCGGACAGGTTTTGTGGGGCGAGAGAAGGAAGTAGCTGCCGCCAAAGAGCTGATACTGCGCAAGGAGGTGCGCCTGGTGACCGTCACAGGTCCGGGCGGGATCGGCAAGACGCGCCTGGCGGTACAGGTGGCTGGCGAACTACTTGAGCGGTTTCCCGGCGGGACCTATTTTGTTCCGCTCTCCCCGATTAATGATCCAGGGCTGATTGCCTCCGCGATCGTTCAGGCTTTGGGGATACGGGAAGCCGGTGGTCAGCTGCCGCTGGAAATACTTAAACAGCATTTGCAGAATTCATTGTCCGCTCCCGTGCTGCTTCTGCTCGATAATTTCGAGCACCTGATCCAGGCGGTGCCGGCAGTGGCAGAACTCCTGGTCGCAGGGTCCCATCTGAAAATCATGGTAACGAGCCGCGCGCCGCTGCACGTGTACGGCGAACATGAATTTACCGTACCGCCGCTTTCCATGCCGGCTTCAGATGCCATGAGTAGCGTTGAGACGCTGGCGCAATACCCTGCGGTCGCGCTATTCGTGCAGCGCGCCATTGCGGTCAAGCCTGAGTTTGAATTTAACCGGGAAAACGCCACCGCTGTCATCGAGATTTGCGCGCGATTGGATGGTCTGCCTCTGGCCATCGAGCTTGCTGCCGCCCGGGTCAAAGTCCTTTCCCCCTCTTCCATGCGGACCCGCCTGACGAGCCGGTTGCAGCTTTTGACGGGTGGAGCGCGGGACATGCCGCATCGGCAGCAGACCCTTCGCGCGGCCATCGATTGGAGCTACGATCTGCTGAGCGCTGCCGAGCAGAAGCTCTTCCGAAGATTATCAGTGTTCGTGGGTGGATGCACCCTGGAAGGCGCGGAAGCTGTATGCGACACAAAAGGCGATCTCGATTTGGACCTGCTCGACGGCATGGCCTCCATGGTGGATAAGAGCCTGGTGCATCAGGTTGATCTTGCGAAGGCCGAATCGCGTTTCGTAATGCTGGAAACCATCCGCGAATATGCCCTGGAGAAATTGGAAACAAGCGGAGAAGAGGCATTCACCAGGCGTGCACATGCCGCTTACTGCCTGGTACTGGCGGAAGAACAGGCTGCGGCGGCGCAGTGCACCGCAGAAGGCTCGGAATGGCTGGAACGCTTTGGTCTGGAACATGATAATTTTGGCGCGGCCCTGGAGTGGCTGACAGAAACCAGCGATGCGGCGTGGGGACTTCGTCTGGGAACGGCCCTGTTTCGCTTCTGGGAGATGCGCGAGCATCTTGCCGAAGGGCGCAGCCGGCTGGGCAAACTGCTGCAACTTCCCTCAGCCGCAACTCTCAGGAGGGCGCGCGCACGCGCTCTTTTTGCCGCCGGCGTGCTCGGGGCGGCGCAGGGAGATTACGCCCCGGCGGATGCGCTCATCGAAGAAAGTCTGGATATTGCGCGCCAGTTGCATGATAAGCGTGGGGCTGCTGTTTCACTCAACGCACTGGCCGTCAATGCCCGGGACAAAGGGGACGCCGCGACCGCCCGTGCGCTGTTCGAAGAAAGCCTGGTATTGTGGCGAGAATTGGACGACCAGAAGAATATTGCTCGTTGTCTCAGCAACCTGGCCAACGTTGTAAAGATGCAGGGTGACAATACCCGCGCACGGAGCCTCTACGCGGAGTGTCTGGCGATCTTCCAGGGGCTCGGGGACCGGGAAGGA
Source organism: Terriglobia bacterium (assembly GCA_963824835.1). Lineage (GTDB taxonomy): Bacteria > Acidobacteriota > Terriglobia > Terriglobales > Acidobacteriaceae > Angelobacter. The sequence continues at coordinate 169,899 of CAWGRA010000017.1, forward strand.
GTCGCGTGGTCCATGAATTACCAGGGAGATGTCGCTCGAGACCAGGGTGACTCCGCAGCGGCGAGGACATTGTACGAAGAAGGTTTGGCCATTTTTCGGGAAATCGATGACCACTGGGGCATCGCGGGGACCCTGGCTGATCTGGGTGGGCTAATGAGAGAACAGGGCGATTATTCCGCAGCGCACTCTCTGTATCGGGAAAGCATTCAAAATTTCCTGGAACTGAACCATAAACGCGGAATTGCGCGACTGCTCGAGTGTTTCGCGTGCTCAGCCTCGGTTCAGCTTCAGGCAGAACGTTGCTTGCGACTGGCGGGAGCAGCATCTGCGCTGCGCCGGAATATTGGCGCTCCACTCACGCCGGCGGAACAAGCCAAACTGGAAGCAAGCCTGCGCCTGGCAAGGCAGGCGTTGACTGATAAAGCGGGAGTGGCCGCATGGCTGGCGGGCTGGGCGCTGCCAATGGAGAAGGCTATTGAGGAGGTACTCATGCCTGAGGCCGCGACTTCCCAGGATTAGCGCGGGATGTTCTGCCCGGCGCCGTTTACTCGGCGCTGGTCGGATCAAGAAGGCAGCGAACGGCGGAGATGCGATTGGCAGGAATACCTACGCGCCGGGCGTGTTCCTGGATTGTCGAATCGTCCGGGGCCAGGTAGACGCAGTAAACCTTATCGCCGGTTACGTAGCTGTGGAGCCACTGAATCTCAGGGCCCATTCCCTTGAGAACGCTGACCGATTTTTGCGAAACTTGCTGCAATTGGGCTTCAGTAAGATTCCCTGCTCCCGGGATTTCGCGTTCGATCACAAACTTTGGCATGAGCAGATGCTAGCATGCGGGTGGGGCCGCTTCAACACGGCCTGGCGTCTCTCCCCGGCGGCGAAAATAGTCCTGGTGATACAAGGAAATGAGGTAGTCATGGATATTCGAACCCTACAAAAGCCCCTGAAAGAGCAATATCGCAACGATCCCCGTGCCTCGCAGATCACAATCCGGGCAAAAGGCGGGCAGACGACGGATGCTCCAGTGTCCTGCTCGGTCGATATCGGGCGCGCCATTTACCAGGCCGAGGCGCACAAGGGAGTGGGAGGCGCCGGTGCGGGCGCCTGTTCTGGTGACCTCTTGCTGGGGGCCCTGGCCGCTTGTGCGCAGATCACCTGTCAGATGGTAGCTGCAGCCATGGGCATAGCCAACCGAACGCATCGAGGTCACGGTGCAGGGCGGCCTGGATCTCCGCGGTACCCTGGGCATAGCGAAAGATGTGGCTGTCGGATTCGAGAGCATTGAACTTCATTTTGATATTTCCGCGCCTGCGGCGACACATGAACAACTGCGCGCATTGAGAGAAAAGACAGAGCAGTATTGTGTTGTGATGCAAACTTTAAAGCGGCCGCCGA
>CAWGRA010000018.1:0-48585 GCA_963824835.1 Terriglobia bacterium
AGTAACGCCCAAATCGTTGCGTCTGAGGAAGAAGATTTTGCAGGCGAATCGCCGTCCCAAGAAGAATGCGGCCATGCCGGCGAATGCACCGGCGCTGACGTAGGTTTAGGGTCTGTTTCTGAAATCCCGAAGCGAAGCGAGGATCCCTATCGCTTTCGTTGCTGCACGGTTTCACATCCCGAACGGAGTGAGGTATCCCTATGGCTATTGAGGATCTTAAGGTGGAATTGTCTGAAGCAATGAAAACCATTGTTGGCGAACGATTGACCTCCGTGGAGTTCGTCATGGACTACGTCCAGCTCCGCTTTGACAGGTCCGGAAACCCTGATGTCTGACGACGAACAAAGAAAGCTTTGGTATGTGCTGTGATCATCGGCCGGAAAAACAAAGGCTTCGCTCGGGATAAAGAAAATTCGCTCGGGATAAAGAAAAAAGGTTAAGCCAATTCTTGCCCTTTGGTCTCCGGCAAAAACGCAGCCATGATCATGGCCAGCAGAAATGCTACCGCACAAAATGAAAACGCCCACGATAGATCCCGTGCCTGGGCCAGGCGTCCAATGGTATAAAGCGCCAAGCGCTCAGCGTGCGGGCGCCATTGTAAGTGAAGCCAAGCGCGCGCGAGCGGACGCGGGTAGGGAATAGTTCGCTGCCGATCAGGCCTGACCCGGAAAAAAATCCACTGCCGAAAAACGCAACCACGGCGCCCAGGACCATAATGGCCCATGGTGAACGGGCTGCGGCGTAAATGGGCACCAGGATCGCCGCGCAAAGCAGATAAAAGATAAAAGCCTTTTTGCGTCCGAACTTTTCCGCCACCCATCCAAACGTGATGTACCGGGAAACATGCCGACCAGGTTGAGCGTGACCAGCAGCGTTGTGGTCTGCATCAGGCCAAAGCCGCGTCCGCCTTTGGCAATTGGAAGCGCGAGGTACGGCGGGATCCATGAGAACAACCCCCACCACGCAAACAGACCAAAGAAGTTCAACAGAAAGAGAAATATTGTGCGTTTGCGGAGCAGCGGCGCAAAGATCTCACTGAACGGCGCTTTCAGTTCCTTCGCGGTGTGCTTCTGTTCCAGCCACAGCTCGGATTCCGGAACGCTCTTACGTATCCACAGGGTAACCAGTGCGGGGACGATGCCGATGAAAAATACGTAGCGCCAGTTCTGGGTTGCTTTAAGCACGAAACCGGCAACAACGGCTGCAGCCGCATAACCCCACGCCCAGGAGCTTTGCACAATAGCAATGGCTTTGGCCCGCAGATGTGTAGGCCATGTTTCGGCGACCAGAGTTGCTCCGGTATTCCACTCGCCGCCCATGCCAAGTCCGAGCACGAAACGGAAGAACGCCAGCATGGGAATGGACGTGGAGAGGCCCGAGCCCAGCGAACACAATGAATAGGTAAGGATGCTGAGCATCAGGGCTTTCGTGCGCCCCACTCGATCTGCTATGTACCCAAAAAGCACGCCTCCAATCCCCGAAGCAAAGAGGGTGAATGTACTCAGCCATCCAGCGCCGGCCTTGCTGAGGCCAAAAGCGGTCATCACATGGGCGATAACCAGGCTATAGAGCATGACGTCAAAAGCGTCGAGTGCCCACCCCATGGCCGCGGCGATTAATGTGCGCTTCTGTGCGGACGTGACATCCGAAAGCCTGATTGTGCTCGTGGCCATAGCGGACGGATTCTATCAGATCGCGGAGATTGGGATTGGCAATGTGACGCTGCCTTTGCTCCTCGCATTGTGAAAAGGCCGTGGCTTTTTGCATTTCTAAGCGGCCGTCATCCCGAATCTCCGCAAATGAGGCCGCGCTTTCCCCAGCGGCCGAAAGGCGTGAGGGATCCTGTGTCTGATTTCCTGAGCCTTCCACCGCTTCGAGATGGGCGAAACCGTTCTTCATTTCATCCAGCAGTGCGAGAATCGCCTGTCTTCTGCGTGAGAAGTCATTCCCGGCTTTTCGACGAAGAAGCAGTAGGAGATCTAATTCCAGCAATGCGAAATACCTTTGCGCTCTCCCCACATCTTTCCCAATCTGCTCTTTCAGCGCTTCCACTGAGGGAAATTTCATTTCCGGGCGTCGCCATTGCAGGAAGGAAATCTCTACTTGGGTCTGTGCCGTAACTTCCAGCGGGTGGAAATCCAGCAGATGCGTCTCAATGGCAAACGAATCTTCGCCGAAAGTAGGTCGAACGCCGACGTTAGTAACTGAGTTGAAGGTTTCTTCACCTACGCGTGTGCGTGTGAGATAGACACCGTTGCCGGGTACCAATTCGTCGTAGCGGCTCAGGTTAATGGTCGGCACTGTGTATTTATGGCCGAAGCCGCGTCCTCGTCCTGGAGTTGCCGTAACGCTGAAGATGCGACCCAGCAGTCTGGCTGCCCGGCTTACTTTTCCCTGGGAGATCAATCCGCGAATGTGGCTGCTGGAGACAGGCGTTCCGCGCATCATCATGACGGGATAAAGCTTCACGGTGAATCCAAGCGTTTGGCCTAGTTCGGTGAGCGTCCGCGGAGTCCCTTCTGCTTTATGGCCGAAATGAAAGTTGTCGCCTTCATGTATTTCGCGCGCGTGGAGTTTTTCAACCAGGATGCGGCGCGCGAATGTTTCCGCCGTTGTCATGGAGAAATCGCGAGTGAAGGGAAGGACCAGCAGCGCGTCCAGGCCGCTTTGTTCCAGCAGGCGCTCTTTCGCCGCCTGCGGCGTGATCATCTTAGGCGCAACTTCCGGACGAAGGATGCGGACTGGATGAGGATTGAATGTAACGGCAACGGCCTTGCTGCCAGATTCCCTTGCCCTGCGGACCACCTCTCTGAGCACATGCTGATGGCCACAATGAACACCATCAAAGTTGCCCACCGTGACGATGGTTGCAGGCATATCTGAAGGGACTTCTTCCAGCGCCCGGAATATCTTCATGCGATATCAAACTCCAGCTTCATGCCGTCATGGGCCAGGCGGACGTTTGCCGGAAAAGTTTTGTTCGTTTCTTCATGTGGCAGGTCGTGCGAGATGTGCGTGAAAAATGCCCGCTGCGGCTTGAGCTCATCCACCAGCCGCAGAGAATTGGACACCGTGGAATGCGTGGGATGAGGATTGTGCCGGAGCGCATCAAGAAACAAAATGTCCAGCCCTTGCAGGCGGGCCAGCGAGGATGGAGGAATGTCACTGAAATCCGTGAGATATGCGGCTGACCCAAAGCGGAAACCGTGAATTTCCGCTTCACCGTGGATAATTTTCACCGGCTCAAATTCCGCTCCAAACAGTTTCACTGAGCCATTGATGCGGTTCATGCTCACGCGTGCAATGCCGCCAAACTTATACGTGGGATCAAAGATATAGCGGAAGATATCCTCCATGGCCTGTGCGGTGCTGTCATCGGCGTAAAGGGGAATCTTTTCCGGACTGCGAAAGCTTAGCGGACGCACGTCATCCAGTCCCAGGATATGGTCGGCGTGCGCATGCGTGTACAGGATGGCGTCAATATGCGTGATCTTTTCGCGAATCGCCTGCTGTCGAAAGTCGGGCGTGGTGTCAATCAAGACGCAGCGCCCGTCGTACTCCACCATAACGGACGGCCGCGTGCGATAGTCATGCGGGTCTGTGGATGTGCAAACTCGGCAATTGCAGCCGATGGTAGGCACACCCATCGAGGTGCCGCTGCCTAACACGGTGAGAGTGGCCTTCATTTCTTTTCGGGCATCATCAGAAGGCGGAATCACTGCGACGGCGGATTTGCAGCGCGCGCGGCAATGGCGTTGGTTAACTCAATCCACGCCATCCGCAACTCAAAAAGCACATTCTGCATGAGCGTTTTTTCACGATCGTCAAGATTGCCCTTCGTCTTCTCCTGCAGCACGGTGAGCGAATCAATCGTCTGGCGGGCGCCGATAATATCGATCTGCGGCTGGGTTTCACCCTCCTGCCGAATGGCGCCCATCTGGATCAGCGCGCTCATGTAGAGCGATTCGATCACTTTGTCGAACGTCATCTCCGGATAAGCGCCCTGGGCGCCGAGCTTCGATTGGAAAAGACTGTCCAGTGTTTTGCCGGAAGCTTTATACGCGTCGTGTTGCTCAACTTGTTCGGCTTCGGTGGGAGGTTCCGGCATTTCCTCTGATTGTTCCGCGTTCCTGGAGGTGATCCATCAGCCGGGCCGTTGATCCTGCGCCCGACTTCGTGCTCCGGGGCTTTCGGCGCGGGCGGAGCCTGTGTTGCCACGGCGGACGCTGCCAGGGCGATTCTTCTTCACGCGCGGGCACATCCGTCCGGACTTCACCTTCAGAGCCGAAACGGCGGCGATCACTAACTACAAATTCCTGTTCTTCTTTTTTGCTCATACGTCCTCAATTACTTAGATTCAAATGGCAGGTCTTACTTAGATTCAAATGGCAAGTCAACGACTCGTACGCTTCTTCCGCCCAGGCTCACAGTTCCTTCAGCGGTAATGGCTTCATGGCGAACATATCCCAGGCCAATATTCTTAGTACCGCTATTGGCGGATACCGGCAGGCTCGTAGTTACTTCGGCCAGCGTCCGTCCATCAGACTCAAACTTTCCCGGCGTCACCAGCGCATCACCAAAATCAAACCCGACAAATCTCCGATGCACCTGGCCGCGTGAGCGGATGCGTTCCACAATTTCCTGCCCGATATAACAGCCTTTGGTGAAGTGAAGCGCCTGCGTCTGTCCGGTTTCCTGGGGCAGATCACGATCGCGAATGTCCTGCCCGTATTGTGGAATCCCGTGCAAAACGCGCCATTGCTCCAGGGCTTCCGTGCCGACGGACTTCGCACCTGCCAAATGAAGCTGATCGGAGAGACGCTGTGAAACTTCAGGGCTGCTCCAGAGCTCGTACCACCCGGGTTTCTGCTCGCCACCTCGGATGATGCGGCACTTAAGGCCGTTCACATCCTGTTCGCGAACTTCCAGCGGCTCCATGCCGTTGACATTGAAGCCGGCTTTCGCAAGAACGTCTTGCGACTGGGGTCCGCAAACTCCAATGGCGATGAACTGGTCACGCGCATCCGTCGAGTTCCACCTTGTCCATGATGATGTAACGCTTCATGGTGGTAAGGAGCGGCTCAATCTGGCTGCGGTCGGTTTCCAGTAATAACGATTCGCCCAGATTGTAGATAGTCATATCACCCAGGATGCGGCCCTGGGCATTCAGAACAAAAGCATAGGCCCCGCGATTGACTGCAAGATCGCGAACATTGTTCGTGACCATATTATGCAACCAGCGGACGCGGTCTTTTCCGCCCGCGGTGATCAGCCCGCGCCAAGCCAGGTGGAACACTCCGCAGCCAGAGCGAAGCGTAGCCAGTTCAGCGGCACTGTCACCGTAGCTGAGCGGGGTCGTCACGCCGTTATATTGTCCTGCCACGATGCTTGAAACAGGCTCTGTATGCGTATCAATCTGTGACATAAGCTAACCATTGATTATAGCGAAGGATGCTCTTGCGCCGGAGTTCAGGCCGCTGGAGAATGGCGTATATGCCTGAACCGCGCGATTCCAAGAAGATGTGGGTGGGAGCTGAACGCTATATCCAACTGGGCATTAGCCTGCCCGCAGCCACGGTCATCGGCTGGTTTTTTGGCCTGTTGCTGCAAAGATGGCTGCACTGGACATGGCTGCCGATTGGCGGATTGATCTTTGGCATTGTCTCCGGGTTCGTCTATTTCATCCGCGCAGCACTCTCTGAGGACTTCAAAGATTGACTGAACCTACGCCCAGCGTTGAATCCAAGACGGAAACAAGTGAGGCTTTTGCCCGGCGGATCTCCAGGTTGCTGTTGCTCATGATGCTGGCGCTGGCTCTTGGCGGCCTACCCACCATGTGGATCCGGTTCGGGGAGGCGATGGCGCTCAGTTTTACGCTGGGCAGCGCTGTTTCCGTCATCAATTTTTACTGGCTGCACCGTACCCTGGAAGACGCGGGTGACCGCTTCCAAGCCACTGGAAATGCGCCTTCCGCGAAGGGAATGATCGGGCGGTTCCTGCTACGCTACCTTTTGATCGCTGCTGCTGCCTATGTTATATTGAGGGGTACTACCAACAGTATAGGCGGGCTCCTTGCGGGCCTCTCCCTGCCGGTGGGCGCAATCCTGATACTTGCCTTTGTGGAAACATTCAGGGCGCTGCGGGCGGGATTCTGATCTGAAAACTAAAAGACTAAAAGACCTCGATAAATAGAATCAGGACTCATAGAAGAAGAGACGAATGGAAGAACAACTGTGGTTCACAGCCATCTTAAACCACGCGTTCGGCAAGCCTGTGAACGCAATCATGCAGGCGTTGCCGCCAGCTTTCCATCCGGAAAATCCAAGCGCCCCCTTCAACAACTCCACGGCGATGGAAATTCTGGTGGTGCTTGGGTTGATCATTGTGTTTCTTATCATTCGTTCGAGCCTGTCCGTGGAAAAGCCGGGCGGCATCCAGCACACTGCTGAAATGCTGGATGAGTTCATTACGGATCAGAGTGACGGCATTATTGGCCATCACAGCGAAAAATACACGCCATTTCTCGCTTCACTTTTCGTCTTCGTTTTCATTTCCAATCTTATTGGTCTGATACCGTCGTTGGAATCGCCTACTGCCGTCTGGGCCACAACCCTTGGTTGCGCCGTGGTTGCGTTCATTTATTACAACGCGCAAGGCCTGCGCGAGCATAGTCTGGGCTATTTCAAGCAATTTATCGGACCTGTATGGTGGCTTTTTCCACTAATGCTGCCAATTGAAATTGTGAGCCATCTGGCCCGAATCATGTCACTCACCATCCGTCTACGCGCCAATATTTTTGCCGGGGACATGGTCACGCTGACGTTCTTTACTTTGATCCCGATCCTGGTGCCGGTCATCTTTCTGGGATTGCACGTATTCGTGTCATTCCTGCAGGCGTACATTTTTACGCTGCTGACAACAATCTATTTGGGACTTGCTGTTTCCCACGAACACTAGAGTTTTGCTTCAAGCGTGAGGGCTCCGTCCCCCAGGGCGGATGTCAACCACCCACTGGAAGCACTTTAATAGGAGAAAAAATGCGCAAAGCAATGTTGTTGTTTCTTGCCGTGATAGTGGTCCTGATGATCGCTACACCGGTATACGCTCAGGGCGGAGCTGCCGCACCTGCAAAGAGCTGGGCAATTCCAATCGCGGCAGGTCTGGGCATGGCAATCGCCGCTGGTCTCTGCGGTCTGGGTCAGGGCAAAGCCACTGCCTCCGCCGTGGAAGCATTGGCCCGTAACCCTGGAGCCCGTCCGGGACTGTTCATCTTCCTGATTCTCGGTCTCGCCTTGATCGAATCTCTGGCTCTTTACGCGCTGGTTATCGCATTCAAAATTCTTGGCTAAGGGAGACAAATCTCACCTAAGCCCGGCCTGCTTGGCCGGGTTTCTTTTTTGGCTTCTCTCCAGAGACTACAGAGTTTGAAGCGTAGGGGACAATGTCCTGTTTTCAATTTCGGCGATTTTGGCAATCCTGGCAATTTTGGCAATCTCTTCCCGGTGCTATCCTTAAAGCCTCATGCCCGACCCGGCCCTCGAATTCGATGGCATCAGCAAGCAGTACCGCAGCTTCTTCCACGCCGATCGGGTGACCGCGCTGAAGAACTTTTCCCTGCGCGTGGAGCATGGCGAAATCTTCGGCTTTCTTGGCCCAAATGGCGCAGGTAAAACTACTGCCATCCATATCGCCATGGGGCTGATGTTTCCCACATCGGGCCACGGCCGGATGCTGGGCAAGCCGTTCGGCCACGTGGCCACGCGACGCCGAGTCGGTTTTCTGGGCGAGAGTGTGGCCTTGTATCATCGCTCTGCCACCAGGCTGATTCGTTTTTACGGTGCATTGAATGGCATGCGTGATCCTCATCTTCGTGCACGGGTCCAGGAGATGTTACAGACGTTGGATCTGGAGGCGGTGGCCAATCGCAATGCCGGCAAGTTTTCCCGCGGCATGGTGCAACGGGTAGGGCTGGCGCAGGCGCTGTTGAATGATCCTGATTTGCTGATACTTGACGAGCCTACATCTGCACTGGATCCATTGGGCCGCAAACAGGTGCGGGAGATCATGTTGCGCGCACGCGACGCCGGTAAGACCGTTTTCATCAGCTCGCATCTGCTTTCCGAGCTGGAACAGATCTGTGACCGGCTGGCCATTATGATCAAAGGCCGGGTGGCGCGCGTGGGAACCATTGCAGAGCTGATCGAGTCGCAGGACCGGTTTGTGATCACGGCCAAAGGCATTGATGCGCTGCTGTTTGAAGGATCGCAGCAGAATGGCTATATCAAAGTCACGGTGCCCGCGCTGGAACAGCGCAGGGCGCTGGAAAAAATATGGCTGGCGGGTGGAGAGGTGATTGCCGTGAATCCCATTCGTCGCACGCTGGAAGATCTGTTTGTTGAATTGGCGCACCAGAATGGCGGATCGCATCATGATCAGCCAGGCGACAGTCATGGACGGGCCCGAAGGAGAAGCCATTTTGAGCAGGATGGTGAGCAGAATGATCAGCAGAATGCCGGGATTAAAGCGTGCGGCCGTTCTGGCCATCACGGTGGCGCTGGCGAGCGGAGCATGGCTGGCGACGGCCTGGGCGGCAAAGAAGGAAGCTCCGCTATGGAGCGTTGATCTGGAAAAGCATTTCAGGCTCCAGACCTTTGATCGCCCGATATCCACGCGGTGGACCGGCGAGCAGGGCGTGGTATTTCTTTCGCCGGACAAGGTGCTGGTTTATCAGGTCAACCGCCTGCGGGAACAGCGAAAGCTTGCTCCTCGCAGCAAGACCGGCGGCGCCGGCAATTTTGCGCTGCAGATAAGAGTGATCGACGCGCGCGACGGGCGCGATCTCAAGCAGCTTGATCTAACCACTGACGCGGAGCAATCCAGTGTTGTGCCGGTAAATGATGGCCGTTTCGTCATTCGCACCGGCGACCAGATGTTCCTGTACTCGCCTGATTTTCAGCGACTAGCGCAAAAAGACCTGCCGCTCAAGCGGGCGGCTTCCACTGAGACGTGGACCATTGCCGTTTCGCCTTCAGGCGCGGAAATGGCCCTGGTCCATGACCAGATTTTCTATGAACCACAATTGCTGATGGATGGCACGGTGATGAACGAAGGCAAAGCGCAGACTGACGTGGAGATTCTTGATCCGGCCACGCTGCAAACCCGAAGCAGTTCACGCTGCCGCATTCGCTGGCTTTCTGGACTTTGCTTGACGGCAAATTTGTCAGCAGTGATCCGGCACATTCGTACAGCCATGGCGAAGTCGGTACGCTGGATTTTGCCGGTAACTGGAAGCCGATCATGACTGGATTCAAGATCGAGCACAATGCGTGCTCCTACCACATGACGGGCGTGGGTCCTGATGCGGTAGCGCTTTACGGCTGTGACAAGCTGCTGGGCCTGACCACGGAAGGGCAAAAGCTTTTCTCGCGAGATGACTTGCGCACCAGTTTCAATTCCATGGTCGCCCGGGGGGACTATCTGGCGCATGCAATGCAACCGCTACCGCGTGGGCCGCTCAACGCCTTCTGGCGGAAGCTATGTGCAGACCGTGCCCGATCGCATTGAGGTGATGCGCCTTTCCAAATTCGAAAAAGTATTCTCCGTGCCGCTGAAAAATGACCGAAGTTACTTCGCCATTTCACAACAGGGAGACCTGGCCGTGGTGGAAGGCGGCCTTTTGCGCATGTACGGGTTGGGGCGCTAGAGCGTGCAGCTTCGCGCCGGGCCGGTGCTGCTGATTGCGCTGAATTTTGTGCGCATGCAGTGGATCACCGTGCTGATCATGGCGTTTTACCTGGTGAGTATTGCCGGCGTCTTTGCTTACAACGAACAGCGCCAGGAAGTTTCATTTTTCTTTCAATCGCACGCCTTCTACGTTTTATTTCTGGGGAGCATGCTGGCTGTTCCAGCGCTTCAGACGGAGCGAAAGTCACGCCGCATTGTGGCCGTGCTCTCCAAGGGAATCCATCGCTGGCAGTATCTGGCCGGACTTTGGCTGGGGTGCAGCATCATTACAACCTGCTTCAGCCTGATGCTGGCTGTGATAGCCCTGATCTTATGCCGAGCCGGGAACTACAGATGCGAAGGGCTTTGGCCCATGACTCTGGCGCTGATCATGTGTTGTTCCATGGCGGTGGCGGTCAGCGTGCTTTACTCAGTGGTTCTGCACCCGTTTCTTGCAATCGCAGCCACCACCATCACCCTGATGCTGCCGTATGTGTTAAGGCTTGACTGGCGGCCACTGGCTGGATTGTTCCCGGTTTGGTGGTTTTCTGAGGCAATGAGCGGGTTCCACTTAAACGGAGCGCCGCATGCGCCGGGTATTTCACTGAGTGCTCTTTTGTTGACGCCTTTTTTTCTGGCAATAGCCGCAATGGCTTTTCGCCCGCCGGGATGTGACTACTTCGCCGGAGTAAAGCTGTTTGCTTTATCCCGAGCAAAGCGAGGGACCCCTACAGGTTCAGGTTGTGTAATTGCGTAACTTGGTCAAAGTCTCATCGCTTATTGGAACGTAAGCTTGACGGCAACTGGCTTGGTATTGGTCTTATCTGCGGCCTGTACTTTGGGTTTCAGGTCCAGGGCGCCGAGCGTTGCGTAGTCGATCACCTTGCCTGGAATCACGCCGAGATAGATGGTTGCAATCGCGGTGGCAAGCAAGGCCAGCTTCATGGCTGGTGTGGCCGGCGCTGGAGCTTCAGCAATCACCGGCTCGCGCATGTACATGACCACGATCAGGCGCAGGTAATAGTAGGAGGCCACGGCGCTGTTGACCACGCCAATAATCGCCAGCCAGATCAGTGAGCCGGCATGCCCGGAGATGGCAGCAGTGAACACGTAATACTTGCCCAGGAAGCCCGCAGTGGCAGGAATGCCGATCAGAGATAGCAGGAAGACCGTGAGGGTGAAGGCCAGGAGCGGAGAGCGTCGGCCGAGCCCCGCATAATCGTCCACGGTGACGTAGCGTTCGCCGGTTGAGCCAATGTGGCTGATCACCGCAAATGCGCCCACGTTCATGGCAGCGTAAGAGGCCGTATAGAACATGGCGGCGGACATGCCAAGGTCATTTTGGGCGGCGAAGGCGACCAGCAGATAACCTGCATGCGCAATGGACGAATAGGCCAGCATGCGCTTCACGTTGTTCTGGATGAGCGCGCCAAAGTTGCCAATGGTCATGGAGAGCGCGGCTGAGATCCAGATCAGCGGATACCATCCCGTGCTGGTGGTGGCAAACAGCACGCGCAGCATCACGGCAAACGCAGCGGCTTTCGGACCCGTTGACATCAACGCAACAATGGGAGCAGGCGCGCCTTCATAGACGTCGGGCGTCCAGACGTGGAAGGGAGCCGATGCCACTTTGAATCCCAGGCCAACGATCATGAGGGCAATCGGCCATGAATGCCAGAATCCCCGGTGACGTGGCCGGTACCGAGCGCGATGCTGATTTCATCAATGCTGGTTGAACCGGTGGCGCCGAACATGAGGGCCACGCCATACAGAAAGAAGGCGGTGGCAAATGATCCGAGCAGGAAATATTTGATTGAGGATTCGGTGCCCGCTGCGGTGCGGCGACGATAACCGGCAAGAATGTAAGTGGAGATCGAAGAGATTTCCAGGGCGATGAAGATGAGGACCAGCTCAATGGCGGATGACATCAGGGTCATGCCGATGGTGCCGAACAGAATCAGCCCATAGTATTCGCCGGTGTTGATCTTCTGAATCTCAAGGTACTCGAGAGAAGCCAGAATGCAGATGGCCGAGATGGCTGGAATCAGGACATGGAAAAAAATGGCAAAGCTATCGGCGCGGATCATGCCGAACCAGCCTGGATCGCCGAAATGCGGGTCGAGGGCCAGTTGCGATGCCTGATAGAAAGCGGCGCCCATGGCGCAGAGTGTTCCCGCCAGAGAGAGGTAGCCCAGGCCCTTGCGGCTTGCGCCGGGCTTGAGCAGCGGATCAATCATCATCACGGCAACGCCAAAGACAGTGAGTATCAGCTCAGGCAGAATGCGTATGTAGTCAACTGTGGGAATCGGATTCATCTATTTCTGTCCACCCGCCGTGAATGCGACGTTTTGATTGGATTCAGTCTTTGCCGGATTGTTGGAATGCGAAGCGCTGGCAGCTTGCGCGGCATTTTGCGTCCGCACCGCGGCCACAGATGGATCAATTGATTTCATCCAGTAGGGTGAAACCACGCCCATGACCAGCGCCATCACTGCCAGAGGCCACAATGAGATCTGTTCGCGAGCGTCAATATCAGGCAGCGTCTTGTTTTCATCGTGATGGATGGGACCATAGAAAACTTTCTGGTACATCACGAGAAGATAGGCAGCGCCCCAGATCACGCCGCTGGCGCCGAGGATGCCGTAAATCATCTTGAACTGGAACGCGCCGCTCAGGACCAGGAACTCACCGACAAAGCCGTTCATCAGCGGCAAGCCCACTGAGGAAAGCACGATGACCAGGAAGAACGTGGCGTAGATCGGCATGGGTGTAGCCAGGCCGCCGAATTCTTTGAACTCGTAGGTATGTTTACGCTCGTAAAGCATGCCCGCCAGCATGAAGAGTGCGCCGGTGGAGATGCCGTGGTTCAGCATCTGATACACCGCGCCGTCAGTGCCGGCTTGTGTGCAGCGTAAAGATACCCAGTACAACGAAACCAAGATGGCTGACAGATGAGTAGGCGATCAGCTTCTTCAGGTTCGGCTGCACCAGCGCAACCAGTGCACCATAGATGATGCCGATGATGGCCAGTACGTTGATCCAGGATGAGTTGTGCAGAGATTCATTCGGGAACAGGCCAACGTTGAAGCGCAGCAGGCCGTAGGTACCCATCTTTAGCAGTACGCCGGCCAGCAGGACGGATCCGGCGGTAGGCGCTTCCACGTGCGCATCGGGCAGCCATGTGTGCAGAGGGAAGAGAGGGACTTTTACCGCGAAGGCAATAAAGAAGCCCAGGAACAGCCACTGCATGGCCGCGGGAGAAACGCTTCCATGCAGAGTAGCCAGCCGCAGCCATTCGCGGATTACCAGGTAATCAAAGCTCTGCGTGTGCGTGTACAGCCAGATAATCGCAACCAGCATAAACACTGAGGCGACCATGGTGTAGAGGAAGAACTTCACCGCGGCGTAGATGCGGCGGCCGTGGCCGAACATGCCGATCAGCAGCGCCATCGGAATCAGCGTGGCTTCCCAGTAAACATAGAACAGGAACATGTCCAGGGCGAGAAAGACGCCGATCATCGCCGTCTCCAGAACCAGCAGCAGGACAAAGAATTCCTTTACCCGGTCATGGATCGATTTCCAACTCACCAGAACACTCACAGGAACCAGGAACGTGGTGAGCAGGACCAGCCACATGGAGATGCCGTCGGCTCCCATGTGGTAGTGGATGGCCTTGCCGATCCAGGCATGATTGGTATCAAACTGAAAGCCCTGCGTTCCGCTTAAATGCGCGCCGCTTTCATAATGAAGTGGCAGGTAGAGCGAGAAGGCGAAGGTAACAATCGAGGTGACCAGCGCCATCATGCGCAGGGCGCGGTCATTGCGCGGCATCAGCATCAGCAGGATTGCGCCGATGGTGGGCAGGAAGGTGACTAGTGTGAGAATTGAGTCGCTCATTTTGCCACCCCCAGCCAGATCATGTATGCGATCACGGCTGCGCCGCCGATGGCGACCCATGCGGCGTAAGATCGTATGTTGCCCGACTGTATGCGCCGCAGTTCGCCGCCGATGCCCTTGGACGCCGAACCGGCGCCGTTTACCAGCCCATCAATCACGCCCTGATCAATGCCTCGCCAGAAAACCACCGTGGAGAGCGCCAGCAGAGGTTTGACGATGAGTTGTCCGTAACCTTCATCCACGTAGTATTTGTGGAGGACAAGAAGGTAGATACCGTGGATCCTTGCAGTGATTTTGTCCGGCAGGCCAGGACTCTTGTAGTAGAGCAGCCACGCGAAGAAGAAACCGACCAGCGCCACCGCCACTGACGTCATGGCCAGCCCCATTCTTCGCCGGAATTTTCTTTCTCTTCTCCGCTTGCATTTCCGGGTGCTTCGCTGCACGATGTTCCGTGGCTGTGCTGCTGGTGGCAGAAGCAGTCATCACCGGCGCAAGGAAGTTGCCAATTTCATTATGTCCGCCCATAAACGCGGGAACGCCAACCCATCCGCCGACAATGGAGAGCAGCGCCAGCACCATGAGCGGCGCAATCATGATCCATGGCGATTCGTGCACGCCGCCATGACCATGGCTGTGATCGTCCGCGTGGCCGTGCGCGTGTGAGGCTGCGCCGTGTGCGGCTTGAGCCGGCGCGCTGGCTGAATGCGCTTCTTCGCCCACATCAACGCTGCCCAGCTTGAGTTCGCCGAAGAACGTCATGAACCAGAGGCGGAACATATAGAAGGACGTCAGTCCGGCGGTGAGCAGGCCAACCGCCCAGAGGATTTTGCCTCCGTGTGGACTGGAAAATACCTGGCCCAGAATTTCGTCCTTGCTGAAGAACCCGGCGAAGGGCGGAATTCCGGCAATGGCAATGGTCGCGATGGTTATCACCCAGAATGTTTTGGGTATAAGTTTGCGGAGGCCGCCCATGCGGCGCATGTCCTGCTCGCCACCAATCGCGTGAATGACTGAGCCTGCGCCCAGGAAGAGCAGGGCCTTGAAGAACGCATGCGTCATCAGGTGAAAGATAGCGGCGGAGTAAGCAGCAACGCCGCAGGCCAGGAACATGTAGCCCAATTGAGAGACGGTGGAATAGGCCAGGACGCGCTTGATGTCGGTCTGGGCCATGCCCATCGTGGCGGCAAAGATCGCCGTAAGACAGCCGATAACGGCCACCACCTCCAGCGCATGGGGTGCGCGGCTGAAGATGGCATTGGAGCGGGCAATCATGTAAATGCCGGCGGTCACCATGGTCGCCGCATGGATCAAAGCGGAGACAGGCGTCGGGCCTTCCATGGCGTCCGGCAGCCAGACATAGAGAGGAACCTGCGCGGATTTACCGGTCGCGCCAAACATCAGGCACAGGGCGATGGCTGTGAGCAGTCCCCAGCCGGTTTCAGGCGACAGGCTGGAAACGCCGTTGAACACAACGTCATAATTCAGCGAGCCCCAATGCTTGATGATGAGGAACATTCCAATGAGGAATGCGAAGTCGCCGATACGGTTGACGATGAATGCTTTCTTGCCCGCGTCCGCCGCCGAGTCCTTGAGGAAAAAGAAGCCAATCAGCAGGTAAGAGGCAAGCCCCACGCCTTCCCAGCCAACGAACATCAGCAGATAGTTGTTGGCCAGCACCAGCGTGAGCATGAAAAACATGAACAGGTTCAGGTAAGCGAAGAAGCGATAGTAGCCGCCTTCATGCGCCATGTAGCCGACGGAATAAATGTGAATCAGAAATCCTACGCCGGTCACCACCAGCACCATGACCATGGAAAGCTGATCAAGGTAGAAGCCGAAGGGAGCGGAGAATTTCCCGCCCAGATCCATGTGCCCACCGTCTCTGTGTGGGGAAGGGTGATGCCGCCACCTGGCCATGCTGCATGCACGGCCCACGCTGCCCAGCCAAAAGAGATGGCGGTGAAGAACAGAGCCACGGCCGAGACGACGGCATTTTTGAAATGGCGTCCGAAAAGGCCATTGATGGCCGCGCCGGCCAGCGGCAGTAGAGGAATCGCCCAGAGATATAAGTTATCCGTCATAGTTTCAGCAGGTTTACCCGGTCAACGTTCAAGGTTTCACGCGTGCGGAACACGGCAATAATAATGGCCAGTCCCACGGCAGCTTCAGCCGCGGCTACCACCATCACGAAGAAGACAAATACATGGCCGCTCAGGCCGACTACGGGCTTGCCGCTCGGCAGCAAGCCGCCGTGCGCGTTCCAGTAATTGGCGAAGGCAATGAAGGTAAGGTTCACGGCATTCAGCATCAACTCAATCGACATGAAGATGGTGATGATGTTGCGCTTGAGCAGAAAGCCAAGCACTCCCAGACAGAACAGCACCGCGCTCAGAATCAGATACCAGGAAAGTGGGACCATGCTAGCTCTCCTTCCTTCCCAGCACCACCGCACCCATGATCGCAATCAGGATCAGCACGGAGGTGACTTCAAAAGGCAGCAGGAAATCGCGGAACAGCAGGCGGGCGATGAAGTGCGTTGCGCCAAAGTCGGTAGGGCTGATGCTGACCGAGCCCAGCGGCTTGATTGTTGCTGATCATGATCCAGCCAACCAGACGTGCCCAGCACCAGCGCGCCCGGTACGCCGACGACCAGGGCGATTTTGCTGCCCGCTGATCGTTCTTCCGCACCGGCATTCAGCAGCATGATGACAAACACGAACAGCACCATGATGGCGCCGGCATAAACGATCACCTGGATGGCGGCAACGAACTCAGCGCCCAGCAGCAGATAAATCAGCGCCAGTGAGGCCATGACCACCACCAGAGACAGAGCGCTGTTGATGGGATGGCGCTGCAGAAGCAGGTTGACCGCCGCGGCCACGCAGATCACGGCGAAGATGATGAACAGTATCTGATGAACCATCCGGTTAGGCCCCCAGTGCCACAATCAGGCCAGTGACAATGATATTGGCAATGGCCAGCGGCAGAAGAAACTTCCAGCCAAACGCCATGAGCTGGTCATATCGGAAACGGGGCAGCGTGCCGCGGATCCATATATAGAGAAAGATGAAGAAGAATACCTTGATGGCGAAATACACCAACGGCAGCAATCGCCTGGAGAATTGGGGGCAGGAAGGGAAGCGCCGGTCCATGCCATCCACCAAAGAACAGCAGCGTGGCCAGACAGCCCACGGTGAACATGTTGAGGTATTCCGCCATGAAAAACATGGCAAACTTCATGGAGCTGTACTCGGTGTGGTATCCGGCCACCAGTTCGGTTTCCGCTTCCGGCAGATCAAACGGGATGCGGTTGGTCTCCGCGTACGCCGCCATCAGGTAAATGAAGAAGGCAATGAACTGGGGAATGATGTACCAGCGCGGAAGATGCGTGTTGAAGCCGCCCAGGACCCATGTTCCTGCCTGGGTGTTGACAATTTCACGCAGGCTCAGGCTGCCGGAAAGCAGCAGGATGCCAACCAGTGAGAGGCCAAGCGCCAGTTCATAGCTGATCATCTGCGCGCTGGCACGTAACGAGCCGAGCAGGGAATACTTGCTGTTGGACGACCATCCAGCCAGGGCGATTCCGTACACGCCGATGGATGTGGCGCCCAGGATGATCAGCAGTCCAATATTGATATCGCTGCGTCCACCGTTGGCGCCGGTGACGCCCGTGATCTGTAACGGGATGGTGTAACCGCCGATGTTGATCGAGTTGCCAAACGGGATGACTGCGAACGAGATCAATGACATGGCCAGCGCCAGCATGGGAGCCATGATGTAAAGGCCCTTATGCGCGCCGGAGGGGACCAGGTCTTCTTTCAGGATGAACTTGACCCCGTCAGCCAGCGGTTGCAGCAGGCCGAAGGGTCCGACGCGTGTGGGTCCCCAGCGGTTCTGTATGCGGGCCACCAGCTTGCGCTCGAGCAGAGTGGTATAGGCCACGCCCGTAAGCATGATGAACACGATCAGCACGATCTTGATGACAGCAGCGAGAATGAAAATTTTCATGTCCACGATTTTGGTTACGGTGATGCTCTTTCTTGTGTGACCGGGAAATCGGTACTTGGTTCTTGGTACTTGGTTCTTGGTATTTGGTGAAAAGCCGTTAGCCCTTAGCTTTAGCCTTAGCACTTAGCCCTTAGCCTTTAGCACTTAGCCTTAGCCACTTAGGCTTTAGCACTTACCTTTAGCATTTAGCGCCCAGCTCTTAAAGCCTGATCGCTTGATTTAAGTCGGACTCAGTTACGTCTCTTGCCCCAAAGTTGATTTCACAATTTGCTAATTGCCAATTGCAGTCTAATTGCTATGCTAATTGCTATGTACCTTTTAAGTGCTAACCGCTTCTGGCCAACCACTAATCACGAATCGCAAATCGCCAATCACAAATAACTTAATCCGCCACCACTTCCGGCGTCACCCGGCGCTTATTCTCCAGCACAGAGTTCAGCGCCCTGGAGTAGCGTCCCATGGTGCCTGATGTAAACAGCGTGTCATTCGCGGGAACTATTTGCACCAGACCTTCAGCGGCTCCGGCGGTGCTCAATTCGGCTGCGGTCACATGCTGCTCATTGCCGGCCAGCAGGCTCAGGCGCGAAAATTCATAGCCGGGAACCAGGCGCTGGATTTCATCCAGAATCGCCATATTGTCAAAGGGGCTGAGCCGCGACTCAAGGTTGTTGGCGGCCAGCCAGATGGAATGCCGATCGGCTTCACCCGACTGTGCGCCGCGTGTCTGGCCCATATCGGCTCGAACATCGCCGCCAAAGGGAACCAGCTTACGCAAATCTGCGCCCATGCGCTCGGCCACGCGAACAATAATCTCAAAGTCACTTCGTACCCCGGCCAGGTCGCCTGCTTTTTTTAGTAATTGCAGATCGCCGGTGGTGTTGGTGAAGGTTCCGGACTTTTCATACGCGGACGCAGCAGGGAACACCACTTCCGCCAGCGATGCAGTCTCGGTGAGGAAAAGCTCCTGCGCCACAATGAAGGTGTTCTTCAAGGCTGCTGGGTCAAAGCTGTAATCGGTTACAGGATTGGAGCCCACAACATAAAGCGCAGCCAGCTTGCCGTCTTTTGCCGCCTGAACCATTTCGGAGATGGAAAGGCCTTTGTTGCCCGGCAGCGTTCCCCATTCAGTGTTAAACCTTTCGCCTGACTTGATGGCGGTGTAACCGGGCAGGAGATCAGGCAGTAGGCCCATATCCGCCGCGCCGCGAGAGTTGGCGTAGTCACCCAGGCAGATGAACTTTGCGGATTGTGATGAGCCAAACTTCACCAGCGCGGTAATATCCGTGCCGCGAATTTCCGAGCCGAAGATGATGATGAGGTCTTTCTGGGCTTTAAGTTCGTCACGCAGCTTCTTAAGCGCGTCATTGGTTACGGACGCGCTGGTCAGCGAACCTGCGGCGGCATCATCCCCGTTGAGGAACGCAATAAATTTGGCTTCCTTGCCGGCGGCGACCTGAACAAAACCAGTCGCCTGGCGACGCAGCTTGATCGGTTGTGAGTTGACCACATATAGCTTGGCGCGATTCAGACGGACGTTGGTGCGGATATTCCAGGCCAACAGCGGATGCTGATCAGTGGGATCATTACCGATCAGCAGGATGGCCGGCGCACTGATCACGTCACGCATGGTGGCCGTTGCATTTTGCTTGCCGGCTATGGCGCGTGCAAACGATGAGTAGTCGGCCGTGCGATGGTGATCAATGTTGTTGGTTCCCAGCACGACGCGTGCAAATTTCTGGAGCAGGTAATTTTCTTCGTTGGTAGTGCGGTTGGAGCCGATCACTCCAATTTGCTGGCCGCCTTTGCTGTCACGAATCTCACGCAGGCGTTTGCCAACATGGTCCGCGGCTTCTTCCCAGGTTGTGGGAACAAGTTTGCCATTGCGCCGGATCAATGGTTGGCGCAAACGGTCCGGATGCTCGAAGTAATCAAAGGCGTAGCGGCCTTTGATGCAGAGGAAATCGCCGTTAATGCCGCTCTTGTCGCGATTGTCGCCGCGAACAATCTCCATGCCGATATCTGACCTGCGAACGCCGAGGGTGGTCTTACAGCCGTCACCGCAGTGCGTGCAGATGGTGCCCACATGCTTCATTTCCCATGGGCGGGTCTTGTAACGATAGGCACCCGATGTCAGCGCGCCGACCGGGCAAATGTCAATGCACATGCCGCACTCTTCGCAATCCAGGTGGTCGCCTTCATTGGGGGCAATCACGGACCCTGCGCCACGGTTCTGTATGCCGAGGGCCCACACGTCCATGCCTTCACCGCAGACACGCACGCAACGGTAGCAGAGGATGCAACGGGGCCGATCAAAAAAGACGATTGGAGACCACTGCTGCTCGTCCTTGTGCAGCTTGCCTTCCATGTAGCGCGATTCAGCCGCGCCGTATTTGAAAGTCATGTCCTGCAATTCGCATTCGCCACCGGCGTCGCATACCGGGCAATCCAGTGGATGGTTCCCAAGCAGCAGCTCGATCATTGACTTGCGCGCCTGGCGCACTTCATCGGTGTCCGTGGCCACGACCATGCCTTCAGTGATCGGCACCGTGCAGGCGGTCTGGAGCTTGGGCATTTTCTCAATGCGCACCAGGCACATGCGGCAGGCAGCTTGCAGTGAAAGTCCGGGGTAATAGCAGAAGGAGGGCACTTCAATGCCTACTGCTTTGCAGGCTTCAATCAGCAGCGTGCCTGCGGGCGCGGTAACCTTTTTTCCATCAACCGTAATTGTTACGTCTGGCATAAATTCTTTTTTAATCCTGGCTTCCCGCGGCTCTGCCGGCAGTTATGCCTAATGTGTTCTTGATCTCTTCAATCTGCAATGCATGCCGCTCCGCATGCCTGGCCATGATGATCACCATCTCCCGCGTACTCACTGTGCCTGCCACCGGATGTGGATGGGTGACCTGGGTTGCTCGCAGATCTTCATGGTTCTGCTCGCATTGCTGCAACAAACTCGATTGCTTTCTCGCGTGAGCTGCTGAACTGTGCCGCTGCTTTTCCAGATCGGCGAATCTTCCGCGTGGCTGTCCACCTTCGGGCGACATCATCTTGCGGCTGCGATCAGTCAGCACCGAAAGGAAAACCTGTTCACGGTTCGGCAAGTCTGATTGCTTCTTGCAGCGCGTCTGCGTGATCAGCCGAAGCATAATGCCTTCAGCCATGGTGAGGTGTTCTACGGTTTCCAGTATCGACCAGCAGTGCTCCGCCGGCTTCCTGCGGCTATCTGCGTCACTTGATTCCGGCGAAGCTGGCCAGAAACGTTTCCCGGCTGGCGCGTAGAAGGCCAACCAGCATATCGTTCTCAATATGCGTCTCGGGCAGCGAATTGGAGCTTGCAGTTCTCAATGATCTTCTTTCGGAACCAATCTTATTGTGACAATTGTTGACGCTTTAATGTGACGACAACACCGGCAATTCCGTGATGCTGGCTGCCGGATCAAAGGGACACGGTTTGCCTTCCAGATGCGCTTCAAATTCGCTGCGCCACTTATCCACAATGGACATGGTGGGGATCGCCGCCGCATCGCCCAGCGGACAGAAGGTGCGTCCCAGCATGTTCTGGGCAAGATACCTGATATTGTCGATATCTTTTTTCAGTCCGCCACCGTTGTGGAAGCGGGTGAGGGTTTTCTTGAGCCAGTCAGTGCCTTCACGGCAGGGAATACACCAGCCGCAGCTTTCATGCTGGTAGAACTTCATCACGCGCAGCGCAAATTTCACCATGCACGTCTGGTCGTCCAGAATAACCACGCCGCCTGAGCCCAGGAACTCACCGCGCTTGGCGAATGAATCGAAATCAAGATTGATGCCTTCCGCTTCCTCGGCCGTAAGCAGGAATGTGGATGAACCACCAGGGACCACTGCTTTGAGCTTGCGACCGTTGGTGATGCCGCCGCCAACGTCATAGATCAGCTTCTTCATGGGATAGCCGAGCGGAAGCTCATACACGCCGGGATTCTTTACGTGTCCGCTGAGGCAGAAAAGGCGTGTGCCGCCATTCTTGGGTGGACCGTAATCGGCGAACTTCTGTCCGCCCATAAGAATGATGTGCGGGACTGAGGCGAGCGACTCAACGTTGTTGATGACGGTTGGTCCGCCCCAGAGTCCGACCACGGCAGGGAATGGCGGACGAATGCGGGGAATACCGCGTTTGCCTTCCAGCGACTCCATCAGCGCCGATTCTTCGCCTACTTCATAAGCTCCGGCGCCGGTATGCCAGTACACGTCAAATTCTTTGCCGCTGCCAAAGATGTTCTTGCCGAGGAAGTTCTTGGCGTATGCGTCGGCAATGGCCTTGCGCATAATGTCAACCAGGTAGCGATATTCGCCCCGAATATAGACGTAGCCGACCTTGGCGCCCACCGCCAGTCCGGCAATCATGACGCCTTCAATGATGGCGTGCGGATCTTGTTCAAGGATCAGGCGGTCTTTACAGGTGCCGGGCTCGGATTCGTCGCCATTGACCAGAATGTATTTCGGCGTGGCGGATTCCTTGGGGACGAAACTCCACTTCATGCCGGTGGGAAAGCCGGCGCCGCCGCGACCACGAAGGTTCGAAGTCTTGACTTCATTGATAATGCTTTCCGGACCCATCTGGAGCGCTTTCTGGACGGCCTTATAGCCATCAAGCTCCAGGTACTTATTGATGTCAGCCGCGCCCTTGCCGAAGCGGCTCGATACTACTCGGATTTCGTCGGGATGTGAGACCAGGTCTGCCATGTTTTTTAAATTGCGCTCTACTAAAGTTGTTCAATTTGCGATTTCTGAATTTTTGCGATTTTTGAATTGTGATTTGTGATTCAAACCCATAATTTGCGATTTCTGAATTGTGATTTGTGATTTCCAAACCGGTAATGCAATCACCAATCACTGAATCCATCACGGACTACTCAACGCACATCGACTCAAATTCTGCCAACTACAAATCACCAATCACCAATCGCAAATCACAAATCACCAGTCCATCTACTTCTTCTTATACCCCTCAAGAACTTTGTCCAGCTTTTGAGGAGTGAGGTTCTCATGAAAGTCGTAGTTCACTTGTACGGCAGGCGCCCAACTGCATGCGCCGATGCATTCCACTTCTTCCAGAGAAAACATGCCGTCAGGCGTGGTCTGTTTGTGGCCGATGCCGAGGGTTTTCTTGCAATGATCGTAAAGCTCGTCGGCTCCGCGCAGCATGCAGGAAATGTTCGTGCACACCTGGACGTTGTATTTGCCCGCGGGCCGGGTGCGCAGCATGGAGTAATAACTCACCACATTGCGGACTTCCAGTTCCGTGAGATCGGTCTTCCTGGCCAGATGAGCCACGACACCATCCGTAATCGAGCCCACTTCGTCCTGGCTGTAAAGGAGCATGGGGACCAGGAAGGAGCGCTTGGTGGGATACTCCTTCATCTTCTCGTCGAAGAACTTGTCGAGTTTTTCAGAAATGACCATAATTTCAGATTTGCGATTTGTGAATTGCGATTTTAGCTGCGCCTTGTGGTTGTTCTTGATGCATTGAATAACGCCGTCAATTCGCGAGCTTCTTTCAGCAATCCATCCAGCTTTTCTTTCCGAAACGTTCCTGTTTCGATGAGCAGTTCAAGCCAAAATGCGCTTTCATCGGCTTCTTCAACAACGACTCCCAACCGGGCAATAAACTCAGCTTTCGATCGGGAGCGGCAAACAGCTCTGATAATTCGCACCCACTGATGTTCCTGATCTCAAAAGCTGCCTTCCCATCACCTGCGCTTCAGTCAGCGAGGCAAAGACTGAAACAAACGTACAATCCGTAACGCAAATGTCTTTGTACGATCGCGAAGTTGCTCGGATTGTCTGCTCAACGATTTCTTTCCTTACCGACTTCGGGCCTTACAGACTTCGGGAATTGCTGAAATTTCCCCGGCCTTTTTCCCGGTTTATCAATTACCAAATACCCAATTACTAAATTCCCAATCTCTACCTATCAATCTCCCCCAGCACAATATCAATACTGCCGATTGCAGCCACCACATCAGCGATCAGTCTGCCTTCACACATCTGCGGAAGCGCTTGAAGATTGGCATACGATGGCGAGCGCATGTGGACACGCATCGGCTTGGCCGTGCCGTCGCTTACCACGTAGTAGCCCATTTCGCCGCGCGGCGATTCAATAATCTGATAGACCTCGCCTGCGGGGACGGTAAAGCCTTCCGTCACGATCTTGAAGTGGTAGATCAGGGCTTCCATCTGCGTCTTCATCTTCTCGCGATCGGGCAGAACGACTTTCGGAGCATCGGCCTTGATCTCGCCCTTGGGCATGCCTTCCAGCGCCTGTTTGGCAATCTCACGCGACTCGCGCAACTCCTGCACGCGGCAGACATAACGCGCCCAGACATCACCATCTTGCGAGACGGGAACTTTGAATTTGAAGTTCTCGTAGCCGCAATAGGGGAAGTCGCGGCGGATATCAAAATCAACGCCACTGGCGCGCAAAGATGGTCCGCTCAAGCCAATCGCCTTGGCTGCCTCGGCGTCAATTTGCGCCACGCCCTTCAAGCGATCAATGAAGATTCGATTTCCGGTCAGAAGGTCTTCGTATTCATCAATCTTTTCGGTGAAACCGTCAAGAAATGTTTTCACAGCCTGAAAGAATCCCAGAGGCGGTTCCATGGCCAGGCCGCCAATGCGGAAGTAGGAGGTCATCATGCGCTGGCCGGAAACCATTTCATAAATGCGCAGCAGGTCTTCGCGTTCCCGGAAGCAATAGAGGAAGACTGACATGGCGCCAATGTCCATGGCATGCGTTCCCAGCCAGACCAGATGTGAGCTGATGCGTTGCAGTTCCGAGAGCATTACGCGCATCCACACGGCACGCGGTGGAATCTCCAGCCCCAGCAGCTTCTCCACCGCCAGCACGTAGCACAGGTTGTTGATCATGGGGCAGAGATAATCAATGCGGTCAGTGAGGGGGACTACCTGCTGGTAAAACTTGGCTTCGCAGGTTTTCTCAATGCCGGTATGCAGGAACCCGATGTCGGGTACCATGCGGACCACCACTTCGCCGTCAATCTCCAGCAGTAAGCGAAGCACGCCGTGGGTTGACGGGTGCTGCGGGCCCATGTTCAGGATCATG
This sequence comes from Terriglobia bacterium, assembly GCA_963824835.1. Taxonomy (GTDB): domain Bacteria; phylum Acidobacteriota; class Terriglobia; order Terriglobales; family Acidobacteriaceae; genus Angelobacter. Next base: position 24,728 of record CAWGRA010000018.1, read on the forward strand.
GTTCTGTCTTGCGTGGGGTCTATTACTGGCGTAGTACTCAGGTGGCCCATTAGCGGAAGCCCTCCACGGGATAATCCTTGCGTAGCGGGTGGCCTTCCCAGTCTTCCGGCATCATGATGCGCCGCATATAAGGATGACCGAGGAAGCGGATTCCAAACAGATCAAAAACCTCGCGCTCAAAGAAGTTGGCTGAAGGCCATACGGCTGTGATTGACTCCAGGACCGGATCATCGCCGGAAATCTTCACCTTGAGGCGGGCACGCTCTTTTCGCGCGATGGAGAGCAGTTGATAAGCCATCTCAAAGCGCGGTTCGCGGGGATAATAATCCGCGCAGGTCAGGTCGGACATGTAGTCAGTGAGTCCCTGTGACTTGAGCTGGGCGCAGGCATCGCGTATGTTTTCGCGGGCAACGTAGATGGAAAGCTCGTCACGATCAAACCTGGCGCCTTGAATGGATTTGGAATTCCATGCCAGCAGGGCAGCCAGCCAGGGATGGTCTTTCAACTGGTCCATGTCAGTAATAGCCGGTGTGAGTGGGCATTAGGCCTCACTCCTTTCCGGCTTGTTCCAGTCCAGAACGCCTTTCTTCCAGATATAAAAGAACCCAACCATGACCAGGCCGATATAGAGCAGCATCTCCCAGAAGCCGAACATCTTGAGCTCCCTGGCGATGACCGCCCAGGGATAGAGGAACACGGCTTCCACATCAAACAGGATGAAGAGCATGGCCACCATGTAAAACTTCACGCTGAAGCGCTGCTGGGCATCACCCGTGGGCTCAATGCCGCATTCATAGGCGGTGTCTTTGGCCCGGGTACGCTTGCGATAGCCTACAAATCTAGAGAGCGTGACCATGATAGCGGCCAGGCCAATGGCGACTACCACCTGGATCAGCAGTGGAATATAACGGGCGAAGTAATTATTGTCCGGCATGAATGGGCTGTATATAATGCGCGACTGTCAGGGCTAAACACTCGAATGTAATTTCCATGCGCGGGGTGTGTCAAGCCCTTGATTCTGAATGGTGTTAATGTTTTTTCACAGGCAGAGGGCAAAAGCCGCAACAAGCCATCAGAATCGGTACGTTTTTCACCAGCCTTAGCTCAATTCACCATGACGATTTTTGGTTTCAATACAGACGTTAAATTCGAGGAAGTCGTCTATCACGTCCAGAGTGAAGCACGGCAGGCCGATCTGCTTTTGCAGACGCTTGTCTTTGTAAAGGGACAATGCGTGGGCAAGCGCGCAACCTCATACGCGCAGAAGACAATTCAGCCCGGATTCAGTGAAGAAGCCATCCACGAAATGCTCAAGGCCCAGCATAAATCCATGGTGGATACCATCCAGCAGGGCGAGATGGCCAAAGCCCTCACCATGAGTGGCGAAGTCGAGGATATCAGTGGCGATGGGCTGTCATTGAAGTGGATAGGGTCGCCGGCGTTGCAGAATGGAACGCTGGCAGCGAAGATTGTTCTCACCGAAAAAGCTGAGGCAGTAGCGTCAGCCCAAGTCAGGGTCCTGCGTTGCGTACCGGGCGATCCCGCTACGATCCTGACTGCAATCACTGACCGCGAAGGCCAGGCCGAACTGGCTATACCCATCAGCGCAGAGATCGAAGCCGACCAGGCGGTGATGATTCAGTGCAAGCATGGCGAAAAATCAGTAACCCGCAAGCTGCGATTCAAGAAATAGATTTTTCTGTGATTTGCGATTTTTTGAATTGCTGATTTGTGATTTCTGATTTGCTGATTTGTGATTCCAAGCCCTTCTAATCCCGGGATCACCAATCAGAAATTACCAATTACCAAATCACAAATTACATGACTTCTGGTTTTGCGATTTCGATTTTGATTTACATTGCATCTTGATTAACCCGAGACGAAGCACAAGATCCCTCACCCCTGCTCACGCGCTGATGACTGCGCGCGTTCGCTGACGGGGGTTCGGGATGACGAAGTTTTCTAAATTTCACCAGAAATCACAAAACACAAATCAGAATTCACAAATTACAATTCAGAATTCACAATTCACAAATCAGACTTCACAAATCACAAAAACACAAATCACAAATCACAAATCACAAAAACACAATTCACAAATCACAAATCACACGTTGAGGCAATTTCACTTGGTCATCTTTAGACAAACGATTGCCTCTGAAGCAGCGGGGCAGCCCGGCCAGGGAGCGTCCTGATGGACATCAAAGAACCTGGATTCCGCTGCTTCTTCCCGACGGCAATTTTGCCAGCCACTTGCTTCTGAGCTCTTGTAATAGAACGCGGTATGAGATGTCGGCGCAAAAGTCTCAATTACGCGGTCCACCATGGCGGCATCAAAAACCTGGATCCAGTTGCGGACGTCGTGTTTGCCGAATGGCATGCTGAAATAAGCTGTGCCTCCGCTCTTCAAGACACGCCGCATTTCGCGAACGGCGGCCAGATGCCCGGAACGGCTGCTGTCCGCAGTAGCTGCCTTTCCGCTGATGCCTTTCGGGTCATACATTTGATTATTTAGTCCAATGTGCTCGATCACGGAGAGGCTCACCAGGTAATCAAACGTCTCGTCCCGAAAAATGGTGTCACGGAGATCTCCGTAAATATAAGAAATGCCATTCTTCCAGAAGCAGTTCTCTTCAGGCGCAAGCGTCAGAATGCTGGTTCTCTTGTTGTGAAGCTTCGAGTGATGAATGATGTCAGCATGGTTCAAGGTGGATCCAGCATCCAGCAAAGCGCCTTCGCCTTCCGGCAGCAGGCTGAAGAGCCACGGATATTCCACGATCCGTTCATCCACCCAGCGTCCGTAGCCGATGGGGAGCCGCTCGGGATCGAATGGCGAGCTTAGAGCCTGTTTAATCGCCCGGTTTCGGTAAGGGCCATAACCGCGGTGAGTGGCGAAATGATGGCGCGACTTGAGGAACATTGCTGCTTTCGCGCTTTGTGCCAGCGGGTTCTGGGTAAACCATTTTGGTAGCATGAGAAGTTGGACCGCCAACATCGTAACATCAGCCTTGAACCGGTCTGTTAGAGACCAAGTGAGTGGCATAGTGGCCAGAAAGTTGACCTCCCGGTGATGAGCCACGATATTCCAAATACCGATGCGATTGTGGTTGGCTCCGGGCCGAACGGCCTCTGCCGCGGCCATACGTCTGGCGCAGGCTGGTCGTTCAGTATGCGTGTTGGAAGCAGCGAACACGCCGGGCGGCGGAGTGCGGTCAGCGGAGGTCACTCTTCCCGGCTTCGTGCATGACATTTGCTCGTCTGTATATCCCATGACGGTATGCTCGCCCTTTCTGAGCAAGCTGCCGCTTGATGCAACATGGTCTGCAATGGGCGACGCCGCCGATTGCGGTGGCGCATCCCTTTGAAGATGGTTCAGCTGCCGTGCTGCATAATTCGCTGGACGAAACGGTGGCCCGGCTTGGAGTTGACGGACCTTCCTACAGAAGGCTGGTTGGCGAGTTCGTTGGGCGATGGCAGGATTTTCTTGAAGATGCGCTCTCGCAGCCGCGCTTTCCCCGGCACCCGTTCATGATGGCGAACTTTGGATTGCGCGCGCTCCGGTCAGCCAAAGGGCTGGCCCGCGCTTACTTTAAAACCGAGAAGGCTCGTGGGTTATTTGCCGGCATTGGTGGGCATTCCATGCTGCCGCTGGAGATGAAGGGCACGGCCGCCCCGGCCCTGGTACTGGCCATCACGGCACATGTGGCGGGCTGGCCCGTGGCGCGCGGTGGATCGCAGCAGCTCACGGCGGCCATGGTTTCATATCTCGAATCGCTGGGCGGAAAGGTCATCACCGGATTCAACGTCGAGTCACTCAACCAGCTTCCCCAGGACAAGATCATTTTGTTCGATGTGACCCCGAGACAGTTGTTGAACATCGCTGGGAAGGCCATGCCTGAGACTTTCAAGCAAAGCCTTAATCAATTTCGCTATGGGATGGCAGCGTATAAGGTTGACTGGGCTATGCGCGAGCCGGTTCCATGGCGGGCACAGGAATGCCGGCTAGCGGGGACCTTGCATCTGGGCGCCACGCTGGATGAGATTTGTGCATCTGAACGCGCAGCTTGGAACGGCCAGCCGCCGGAGCGCCCGTACGTGTTGTTCGCGCAACCCAGCCTTTTCGATTCCACACGTGCTCCTGCGGGGCAGCATACGGCCTGGGCCTATTGCCACGTGCCGTTTGGCTATTCGGGAGACGTGACCGCATTGATTGAAAAGCAGGTGGAACGATTTGCGCCCGGCTTCAGAGAATGTATTTTGGGGCGTTCAGTGATGGGGCCGGCAGCATTGGAGGAGCACAATCCCAACCTGGTGGGTGGCGACATTGGGGGTGGAGCGTCCACGCTGAAACAGCTTTTAATTCGCCCGACTGCGCGGCTGTGGCGGACGCCAATGCAGAAGATATATCTATGTTCCTCTTCCACTCCTCCGGGCGCCGGAGTGCATGGAATGTGTGGGTATCATGCTGCAAATGTGTACTTAAAGACCATCCTTAAAGTAAAAGTTTCATGTAATTATTGCTTCGCCCTATATCAAACAGTGGCAAGACCTACACAGTTAAGATAGCTGGTATTTTTTTGTTCCGTCCGGCGCTGCCGCGGGTCATAGACTGGTAGGGCTCAGCTCGGCAGGGCCAAAGCAGTGTCATGATGGCCATGAAGAAATCCAGAGTAGCCCGTTCAGTCAGGAGTACGTGATGTCGAGTTTTTCCTCCCCCAGTTTTCAGAAGCTTGCTCTTATAATTTCGTCATTATTGCTGTTTGGCTCGGTGGGCTGTGGAGGCGGATCATCGCCAACAGCTACGCCAACTCCAACTCCGGCTCCAACTGCCACGCCAGTTCCCACGGCTACTCCGGCGCCGACTCCGGTTCCGTTTGCCGGCGTTTCAATTAAGGTTGGAGATGCGGTAGTTCCTCCGGGAGGAATTTTTCAATATCAGCTTCTCCTGACCGAACCCAAGCCAATCGGCAATGGCAGCACGCGGCCATCAGTTCCCAGCGGACCGGTAGGGCCGGTTCGCGGCGTAGCCATTAATGACGCATCAGGCCAAGCGGTGGGAATAGCGGTGATTAATGGAACCAACATCAGTGTTTCCGCCATATCACCCAATCACCGCCGACGTTTGGGACTGATATTTCCTATCCATTGTTTACGCTGACCATGCCGGTGAATACCAGCGCAACGCCCGGGCGCTACTTTCCCCGTGAACCTTGACGGGGCCAACTCAATATTTGTGGATCCCAGCGGCGCAACGTATATCCAGGAGATTGCGGGAGGTACGCTGACCATTGCGGCAGCAGGCAAGCAGTCAATCACTGATGTGCTGCCCGGCGGCGGTCTCCTTCCAGACCGCAGCGTGCTGAAAATCAAGGGAATGGGATTCACCGCAACACGCGCATCGCCATTGAAGGCACAAACATCTTCTTCCCGGGCAGCGATACAAAGTTCATTGATCCCACTGAAATTGACGTGATTCTCTGCAATGGCACGGTGCCTGCCACAGCCGTGACCTGCCCGAATACCGGCGCGACTTTCCAGTTGGATGGTGAGCGCGTACGCGCGACGAACAAGGACACCAATGAAGTAGTCGAATACTTCACTTACTCGCGCACGGATGATGCCACCACGCAGACGCTGGCCGCGACGGGAAATGCGCTGATGGCGCTGGTGCATCCCATGTTCTCACGCGTGACCTATACATCGGCTACGCTGCCGTTTGTGCATGCTGGAACGCAGTTCACCGGAATTGCTTTCCAGAACATCACCGGATCACCGGCAACGATCAACGTGGAACTGCTGGACGCGAACAGCGCGTCTCTGAGTTCGTTCAGCTTCACCCTGCCTGCTGGAAATCGAGCGGCGCGGGACGTAACCGATTTTTTCCCCTCGCCTTCAGCCAGTGCCACAACCGTGCGCGCCACCGTAACCGCCGGCTCGCCCATACAGATGCTGGGCATGCTCGGTGATAGCGCAAGCGGAGCTGTAACGCCCGTGGTGGTAACCGGCCAATAAGTTACATGACCAATATCAAAATTAAAGCGGCTGCAAATGCAGCCGCTTTTTTATGTGCCCAACTGTGTATATTCCCCGGCAATAAAACTCAGGAACGTGGAGGCTTGCTGGTGGTGCTTCCCGGAGTTGTCGAAGTCGGGCTGGTTGAAGTCGGGCTGGTTGACGTCGGGCTTGTGGCTGGTGGGCGAAGATCCCAGGAATACAGGGATTCGCTACCGTGGCCGAGGTTCCGCCTGGCGTGGAAGAGCTGGTGCTGCTGCTGGTGCTGGTGCCCGTTGTTGAACCCATGGTCGTGCTGGATGTTCCGGTCGTGGTTCCGCTGGTGCTGCACGGCCCGGCAACGGTACCGGTTCCACTGGTACCCATTCCGGTGGAGGTTGTGCCGTTCTGGCTTGGTGTTGTGGTCGTGCTCTGGCTGGGAGTGGTTGTTGAGGTCACTCCCGGCGATGTCGAGGTGGTTCCCGACGGAGTCGAGGTAGTGCCTGATGGCGTGGTGGTTTGGGTTGAGCTTGAACCCGTCGCAGGGCTCGATCCGGTTATGGATGGATTAGTCGTGTTTACCGCACCGGCACTGCCCGTGGTTCCCTGGGTGGGAGTCGTTGCCGGCGATGTTTGCGTAGCTGACGGCGTGGTCTGTGTTACTGAAGGGCTGCCACTCGTCATGGCTCCGCCAGGGGCGGTGGTGGTGGAACTGGTTCCAGTCTGTGTACCTGATGTGCCTGCTGTGCCGGTGCTGCTCCCGGCCGTTCCAGCACTGCCTGTGGTTTGGGCTGTTGCCACTCCCATGGCGACCGTTAGCGCGAAAGCTGTTAAAAATCCCTTGTGCATTGTGTCCCTCAATTCGGCCAACACAGGCCGCTTGTTTGATTTCTTCGTTACGAATCATTTAGATGCAGAAATCGTAAATCACGGGATGTGGCCCCCAGCCTGCCCGGAGGAAGCAGTTTGAGGCAAACGATATAAGGAGAACTGGAAGAACTCCCTCAAAGGATTAGGTAATTTTCAGGGTTCCTCGTTGGCATCATTTCGCGTTCCGGAGCTCATCTCTTATGTTTTTTATTTGAACTACTTCGCGTTTGAACTGCTTCGCTGCGAAGAACTGGTGCATTGCAATCTGGTGCATTGCAATGATGAAGGGCCGGAACTTGTGCCTTTCTCAAGGGTTCACTTAAACCAGGTGCGCGGCTGGAGAGAACCTGAGGCAACAACCCGCCTTTTTAACCCGGTTATGGGTATTTACCCGTACAATAATCGCAAATCATGCAAGTTGTTGAAGGAGCGCTTGTAAGGCAAAGCTTTACGCGAACAATGTGCGCCAAAGCATGAGAGATTAAGGGAGCATTTTTGAATCTGGTTACAACTTCCAATCGTGTGCTGCGAGTATGGTGTTTTGCGCTGGGGTGTCTGACACTCACAGGAGCAACAACTCTGCCGCTTTCCGGCCAGAGGTTGGCTCAGCAGATGCAGGCGCAGCAGGCGCAGGCAAACCAGCAGCAGCAAGCGCCGGCCGAGGACGTGGAGTTATCGGCTGACGAGATCATTCAAATTCTCCGCGAAAATCCTGACGTGCTGGCGGACGCTAAAGCAGAAATTGTTGCGCAACTGCGCGACCGTGGGTATCCGATCACGGAACGCGAGTTGAGCGATGAGCGGCTCTTCAGCGAGATACGCTCTGACGAGCGTGCCAGAAAAGCCATGAGCGACCAGCTCAAGAGCCGTGGCTTTACTGGCGAGGGTGAAACGGACTCGCCGCAACAAGCGGCTCCCGCAGCTACGCGGCCAGCATCGCCTGCTCCAAGCGCGCCACCACCCGCGGGTGGAGGACAGCAGCAGCCGGGAGTGGCGCATCGCAACCGGGCTTCCGGGCAAAGCGACTATCCTTTGCGCAACTTGCCGGCGCTGCGCGATCTCTACACGCAGGCGCTCGATGCTCCGGTAACTCTGGAACGCTTTGGCGCGGCGCTTTTTCGCAACAGCGTGGCCACGGCGGAGAAGAGTCCGGAAAAAGCCGCCTCTGACGTACCGATCGGCCCGGACTATGTGATCGGGCCGGGAGACGAACTGGTTGTCGAGTACTGGGGACGCACCACGCAGCGGCTCTCACTGAACGTGGATCGCGAAGGCCGCGTTCTCCTGCCGGAAGCGGGCGGCATTGTGGTGGCGGGTCGGACGCTGGGCGATGCGCAGCAAATTATCCAGAAGCTGCTAACCCGCCAATTCAAAGACATCACCGTGGACGTAACCCTGGGAAAATTGCGCACCGTGCGGGTCTATGTTGTGGGTGACGTTAAAAATCCCGGAGCCTATGACATCAGTTCGCTCTCCACGGCACTAAGCGCTCTCATTGCCGCGGGCGGTCCCACAAATACGGGATCGTACCGGCTGGTGAAACATTTTCGCGGCAAGAAACTGGTGGAAGAAGTTGATCTCTACGATTTGATGCTGCACGGTGTTACGTCCGCGCAAATCCATATTGAAACAGGTGACAGCATTCTGGCTCCACCCGCGGGCCCGCAGGTGACGGTTTCCGGATCAGTGCGCAGGCCGGCCATTTATGAGCTTCACGGCGAGCAGACACTGGACCAGGTTCTTGATCTTGCCGGCGGCGTGCCGGTTTCAGGCCAGATCAACAACGTAAAGGTGGAACGGATAGACGCGCACCAGCGCAGAGAGATGTTGAACGTTAATCTTCCACAGAATGACAGCGTAGCTGCCGTGGAAGAATCCTTCAAGCGCGTGCAGGTCAAGGACGGAGACCTGATTACAGTGGCGCCGATTCTGCCTTATACCAACCAGGTGGTGTATCTGCAAGGGCATGTCTTCCGTCCGGGCAAGTATCCGTTTCAGAATGGTTTGAAGGTCACTGACGTGATTGCGTCATTCAATGACCTGTTGCCGGAATCGGCTGATCGCGCGGAAATTGTTCGGCTGCATGCACCGGAGTTGAGCCCCACGGTGATTGGGTTCAATTTGCGTGACGTGCTGGAAAAAAAGGCCGCCGCCCCGGCACTACAACCCTTTGATACCATCCGCGTTTTCGGGCGCTATGATACAGATGCTCCCAAGGTTTCCATCTATGGCGAAGTGCTGCGTCCCGGTGAATATCCGCTTTCAGACCGGATGACGGCCGTTGACCTGGTCCGGATTGCCGGCGGCTTCAACCGCAGCGCCTATCGCGATTCTGCCGATCTTTCCAGCTACTCCATTGTCAACGGAGAAAAAGTTGAACTGGACCACCGCAGTGTGGCGATAGGGCAAGCCCTGAGCGGTGAACCGGATACAGACGTTGTCCTGAAACCGGGTGACGTGCTGACCATACGCCAGATTGGCGGATGGGCGGACATTGGCGGCGCCATCAATGTTACGGGTGAGGTTCTGCATCCTGGACGCTACGGAATTCAGCAGGGTGAGAGGCTGAGTGCGATTCTGAAACGCGCGGGCGGCTTCAGCGCAGATGCATATCCTTACGGCGCAGTGTTGGAACGAGCGCAGGTGCGCGAATTTTCCGCCAAGAATCGCGATGAAATGATTGCCAGGCTGCAAGACCAGAGTGCAACCGCAGGGAAAGCTACTCCGGCATCGAGCGGCACAGCACGGCAGAACCAGCAACTGGTTGATAAGCTCAAGCAAATTCAGCCCAGTGGACGGCTGCTGATCCACATCAGCTCTGATGTGGCCAAATGGGAAAACACGCCAGCGGACGTTGAAGTTCGTCCCGGCGATAGTTTAATCGTGCCGAAGCGGCCCAACTTTGTCATGGTGGCGGGGCAGGTTTATAACCCGGCAGCCATCACGTACAGCCAGGGAAAACATGCTGGCTGGTATCTCCGGCAGGCGGGCGGCCCCGACCAGTGTGGCCAACAAGAAAGACATTTTTGTTATCCGGGCGAACGGCACAGTTGTGGGCAAAGGTTCCGGCGAATGGTGGTCAGGCAGCGTGGTCAACGCGTTGCTTCAACCCGGCGACACTATCTTTGTTCCCGACAAAGTTGCTGGGAGCGGCATCCTCAAGAATGCCGGACAGTACATTCAAATCGTTTCCGGCGTTGCTGTGGCCGCCAGCGTGATCAGGACTTTCTAGGGAGATGCGATTTTTGATCTCTAAAGCGCGCTCCCGACTCACGATGGTAGTGCTGCTGGTGCTTGGAATTGCATTGCCTGGGAGCGCACAAAGTTCTCCAGCGCAAGCACCGGAGATGCAGCGATCTGGTGCTGACGCAATGGACCAGACGCCGAAGCCAACACCAACGCCGGCCGCCAACAACACGCGCCAGCGCAACGCCAACGCCAGCACCAAGCAGTCAAGTAACAAAGCCCGGCGCGGAGATTGAACGTCCCGCCAGCGTGGCGCCCGGTCTGCTTTCATCCGCAATCTTGCTTTCGATCAGAAAGCCATATGGACCAGCCCATTCAGGGCCAGGGTCCGCGACCTGAACTGGATTGTGCCAATGGTAGGCCTGACCGCGGGCCTGATCAACGCTGACCAGGAATTGTCTTCCCGGATCGATCCAACCGGCACGTTGGCCAGGCACGGTAGCACGCTCTCCAATGCAGGCCTGGCAGTTGCCGTGGCTGGCGGGGCCGGACTGTATCTGATGGGAAAAGTGCAGGACGATGATCACAAACGCGAAACCGGGATTCTGGCCGGTGAGGCGGCAGTGAACAGCGTAATCGTTGTAGAGGCATTAAAAGCAGTTACGCGGCGTGACCGGCCTGAAGACAATGCCGGTAAGGGAGAATTTTTCCACGGTTCGGTTGTGAATTCTTCCTTTCCGTCACTGCATGCCATCACAACCTGGTCAATTGCCAGCGTGGTGGCGCATGAATATCCGGGCGTGCTGACGCAGACTTTGAGCTACGGCGTGGCGACCGGAGTCAGTCTGTCGCGCGTCTATGCACAAAAGCATTTTCCCAGTGACGTGGTTGCAGGAGCCGCCATGGGATATCTCATCGGGCGGCAGGTTTACTCAGCGCATCACCAGTCTGATTTACCCGGCGGAGATTACGGCAGTTTTCATTCTGATATCGCAAGAGAAGCGCCGTCACCGGAAACTCAATTCTCACCCTATGTCCCAATCGAGAGCTGGGTTTATCCGGCGCTGGACCGTTTAGCTGCACTGGGTGTGATTAACAGCAATATCGGCGGACTGAAGCCGTGGACGCGTGCCGAATGTGCGCGGCTGCTGGAAGAAGCACAAGGATCATTTGAGGAAGACTCCGGAGACGAAGGTTCCCGGCTGTACGCGGCGCTGGAACGCGAGTTTAAGCCGGAGATCAATGGGGAAGTGGGCCCGTACGCGGCACTTGATTCCGTTTACGCTCGAATCACTGGAATTTCCGGAACGCCGCTGACGGATGGTTACCACTTTGGCCAGACCATCGTGAATGACTACGGGCGTCCGTTCGAGAAAGGCACGAATGGGATTACTGGATTTTCGGCCAGCGGATCCAGCGGACTACTGGGGTTTTATATTCGCGGCGAATACGAACATGCGCCGTCTGCCCCGGGATTTACACAGGCCCAGCAGAATGCAATCCAGTTGACTGACCAGAAGCCGCTGCAACCGGCATCACCGATTCCGGCATTCGATCAATTTCGCCTGCTGGATACCTACGTGAGCCTGAATCTGGGTGGATGGCAGACATCGTTTGGAAAGCAGACGCTATGGCTTTCACCCACGCGCGATCCCTTCTTGCAGAGCAACAACGCCGAACCGATGTACATGCTGCGGGTGGACCAGACGGTCCCCAAAGCACTGCCTGGCATTCTTAAGTACCTGGGGCCGCTGCGCAGTGAATTCTGGGTAGGTAAGCAGACGGGGCACCATTTTGTAAATACACAGGATGGGAACATCGCGGTGAGCCTTGGGCGATCATTGGATAAGCAGCCCATGGTGAACGGGATCAAATTCAACTTTAAGCCCACGGCAAATTTCGAGTTCGGTGTGGGACGGACCGGCATGTTCGGCGGACCGGATTTTCCCATTACGCTGGGCGCCATCAAGCATGATTTGCTCTCCAGCCACAACGCGCAAGGACGAGGGCAGGATCCGGGCGACCGGAGGTCCACTGCGGACTTCAGTTATCGCCTGCCAGGCATGCGTAACTGGTTGACTCTGTATGACGATTCGTTTGTTGAAGATGAAATTTCCCCGGTCGGCTACCCCCGGCGCGCGGCCCACAATGCGGGACTTTACCTGAGCCATGTGCCTCTGGCTCCGCACCTGGATATGCGGGTGGAAGGCGGTTATACCAACCTGCCGGGCCTGCTGGAACCCCCGGGAGGCGGCTTTTTCTACTGGAACACGCGTTATCTGGATGGCTATACGAACAAAGGAAATATCATCGGAAATGCTACTCTGGGCCGGCAGGGCATAGGATACAGGGCAGAAAGCACGTACTGGTTTGCATCTGATAAAACAATTCAGCTCGGATATCGCAGTAACCAGGTTGACAGCATGTTCCTTCAGGGTGGGAACCTGCGAGATGTGCACGCGCGGTCCGAATGGAGTTTTAATCCGAGCGTGATCCTGTCCAGCTTTTTACAATACGAGTGGTGGAATTTTCCGCTGCTCGGGGCTGGAAAAAAGCAGAATGACTTTACCGCGTCGTTCCAGTTGACATACTGGCCGCATTGGAGATTTAAACGTGGAAGCTAGCGGACGAATTCCCATCTACGAACCACCGCATGATCTGCGTGGCCAGCAGCAGGAGCCGGAAGAAGATAGCAGGATGGTCAAGCTGTGGCTCCTGTGGCGCGAACGGCGTTTGTTCTGGAAGGTGGCGTGGAAGACAGCGTTGCTTTCAGCCATCCTCGCGTTGCTGCTGCCGTTGCACTATGAGGGCGTAGTGAAGATTGTGCCGGGGGAAAGCAGCAGTGGCGGCAGCATGACCGGCCTTCTGGGGAAATTGATGGGCGGAGGTTCCAGTTCCGGTGGGATGGGGATGGGGCTGGATGCGGCGGGATTGCTGGGAATGAAAACTCCCGGCGCATTCTACGTGGAAGTGCTGAAGAGCAGAAGCCTGCAAGACCGCATGATTGATCGCTTTGACCTGAAGCATCATTACTGGAAATTCAGCCAGTGGTACACGCATGATTACTTCACGACCCGGAAGAAGCTGAAAAACTTTACAGATATTGAGGAAGATAAAAAAAGCGGCGTGATCACCGTAACTGTTACCGATTACAAGCCGGAAATGGCCGCTCAGATCGCGAATGCGTATGTAGAAGAGCTGAACAAAGCCGCGGCTGACTTGAATACCGGTGATGCTCACCGGGAGAGGGTGTTTCTGGAAGGCCGGCTGACCGAAGCCAAACAGGACCTGGATCAGGCATCGTTGGCGCTGAGCCAGTACTCGAGCAAGAACACGCTCATGGATCCGCAAACCCAAGGCCGCGCCATGGTGGATGCCGCAGCCAGAGTGCAGGGCGAAATCGTGGCCACGGAAGCCGAGTTGAAAGGGCTCCAGCAGATTTATTCGGATGACAATACGCGCGTGCGCACACTCAAGGCGCGACTCGGCGTGCTCCAGGGACAGATGAAATCCATGCAGGGCAAGGGGGCCGCTGCATCGCAAGCAAGTGAATCTGCGTCCGGTTCTTTTCCATCCATGTCAGAGCTTCCGGTCCTGGGATACACCTACTATGACCTGTATCGCCAGGCCAAAATCCGTGAGACCGTGTATGAATTTCTCACCCAGCAATATGAACTGGCAAAAGTCCAGGAAGCCAAGGAACTGCCAACGGTCCGGGTGATGGATCCGGCGGTGAAGCCGGAAAGAAAATCTACCCCCAAACGAAGCATGATTGTCCTGCTGAGCGTTCTTGGCGCCTGGGTACTGACGGCATTGTTCGTGCTGTGGCGCAATTCCTGGGAACAGCTTCCAGCCAACGATTCACTGCGCCTGCTGGGCGCTGAAATGGCAGACGAGGGACGGAGATTGACGGGTTGGTTCCGGAGAAAGTCAGACTAGAAGTCCTATGCCTTCAGTTAAACCAAATAGTAATAAGCCGAAGCCACCTTCGCCGGCCTCCACGGTGAAGGGCTATTTCGAGGATGTTACTCAATTGATTCCGCGTCTGCCGTATGAGGAACTGGAAGGAATCATCAGCGTGATTCTGGAAGCTTTTGACAAAGGACATACGATTTTTGTTTTCGGTAACGGCGGCAGCGCCGCGTCTGCTTCGCACATGATGTGTGACATGAATAAGGGAACGATTGATCCAGCGCAGCCGCGACGTTTAAAGACCATGGCGCTTACTGACAATATTCCACTGATCACGGCCTGGGGCAATGATATGCATTACGAACGGATTTTTGCCGAACAGCTCAGGAATTTCGCCATCCGCAACGACGTGGCCTTTGCCATCAGCGCCAGCGGAAGTTCACCCAACGTACTGTTGGCTTTGCAGGCAGCGAAAGAGGCCGGCGCGTTTACAGTTGGATTTGCCGGTTATCAGGGCGGCAAGATGAAGAGATTGTGCGACGTTTGCGCGGTGGTTCCTTCAGACAACATGCAGATGATCGAGGACATGCACCACGCCATGCTGCACTCGATGTTCACAGTGGTCAAGGACCGCATACAATCCGGCGCCCGCCAGTTCCTGACTGCGGGAGCGGGGCAACAACAGAAGTAATTGCGTGCATGAAGATCGCCTTTGACCTTCGCAGAATCAAAAATCCCGGCATCGGGCGATACATGAAATGCCTGGTTGAAGCTGTGGTGGAGAGCGCGCCTGAGCACGATTACCTTTTGATCCTGCCGCCCGGAGGAGAAGAAGCGGTGGTTTGCTCGGGACCCAATGTGGAGAAGATCACCCCGTCCCTTAAGTATTACTCCCTGCGTGAGCAGGTTGATTTACCCAGGATCTTGCGCAGGAAGAAAATTGACCTGCTGCATTCGCCCCACTTTAACATTCCCCTGATTCGCGTTTGTCCCACCGTGGTTACCATCCATGACGTAATCTATCTGGCCTGCCGGGAGGACCTGCCCTCACTAGTGGGAAGAATGTATTATCGCGCCATGATGGCTGCGGCGGTGAGGCGTGCAGACCGCATTATTACTGACTCTGAATACTCTAAGAGAGATATACAGAGATTTTTCAGGGCTGAAGATGATCGTCTTGACGTGATCTACCCTGGAGTAGATCAATCTATACGGAAAAATGTAGATTCAGTAAAGTTATGTGAAGTCAAGGGCCGTCTGGGGATAGTTTCTCCCTACCTTATATATACAGGTATCTACAAACTGCGAAAGAACCATGCCGGCCTGTTGCAGGCCTTTAAGACTTTTGTAGATCGAGGGGGAGATGCGCAACTGGTCATCGCCGGTCCCATGGAAGACGGGGAGGAGATGCTGCGCGGGCTGGCGCGACGTTTAGGAGTGGCGGACCGGGTAGTATTTACAGGCTTCGTCGAGGATGACGATCTGCCTGCGTTGTACTCTGGAGCCTCAGTGTACGCATGTCCTTCTTTGTATGAAGGATTCGGGTTCACCATATTGGAGGCCATGGCGTGTGGCGTTCCGGTGGTGTGCTCCCGGGAAACCTCATTGCCGGAAGTGGCCGGCGACGCGGCGCTGTATGCTGACGCGCGCAATCCCCAGGAATTTGGAAATGCCCTGTATCAGGTATTTCGTGATCAGTCGCTGCGCAGCCATGCTAGTCAACAAAGGCGCGAACAACCTGCAGCGTTTTCAGTGGAAGCACGCCGCGGAGCGGACTTTGGCTGTGTATGAGAAAGCCGCTCGTGGAACTTCGGAGAGAGTACTGGTCTAGGGCGCTAGGGGTCTAGGAAGAAACAACATAAAGGGCTGGTAGCAATCATTGAGCAGCAGGAATCAAGCCAAGTTACGGATTGCCTTTGATACGGGAACGCTGAACCGGCGCTACCGCAACCAGGGTATCTATAACTATGCCCGCCAACTGCTGGGCCAATTTCAAACACTCGCCTCTGAGCGAGCGGTGGAAATAGCGCCTTTCGTTCATCCCAAAGCGGAGAATGACGCAAACATGTTCAAGGCATCAGCAGGGTTTGTGCCGGCCAGCACGATGTTGCTTCGATCAGAAAGGTTCTGGAGGCTTGGCGGGGCGTGGCTCGCAACATTGGTCGAGAATCCTGATCTGTTATTTTGCCCTAACTTCACCAGCCTTCAGTTCGGCCCTTGTCCCGTGGTGGTGACGATTCATGATGCCACGCCGGTTGTGATGCCGTCAGCGCCGGAGAGCATCAATCGCAAAATGAAATACCAATTGGCGGCCGCGGCCAAAAGATCAAGACGAATCATTACGGATTCACTGTGCTCACGGCAGGACCTGATGAGGATCTATGGCCTGCCGGAGGAAAAGGTTTCCGTTATTTATCTCGGCTATGACAGTGAAACCTACAACACGTCTCCCGTGGATCCAGCCCAGGCGGAGGCGTTGCTGGTCAGCCATGGGATTACCCGGCCATACATTCTGCATCACGGCGTGATTCAGCCACGAAAAAATCTTAAGCGACTGGTACAGGCGTATCGGTTGATGCTTTCGCGCAATCGCGAGATCGAGGTTGATCTTGTCCTGGCGGGGCCGCTGGGGTGGCTGTACAAAGAACTTCTTGAGGAAATCCAGTCAGACTCGGCTGCCCGGGGACGGGTGATCCTGGCGGGTGCATTGACCGATGCTGAACTGGCCATTCTTATCAAAAAATCAAGCCTGGTGACGATCCCTTCGCTTTACGAGGGATTCTGCCTGCCAATGGTTGAGGCAATGGCCTGCGGTGCGCCAACGGTGACGGCAGCAACCTCATGCCTGCCGGAGGTCTCAGGCGGGGCATTGCGGTATTTTGATCCGCTCTCCGTGGACGCTATAGCCGCCTGCATGGAACAGGTGCTTGAGGATTCCACGCTGCAAAGAGATCTTTCCACCCGAGGGCTGGCGAGAGCGCGTGAACTAAGCTGGCGTCGCTGTGCACAGGAAACGCTGGATCTGCTGGTGGCAGCCGCCGGCGGGGAGAGCCTTCGCAAAGGCGAACTGGCGAGGGCTTCCCGGTGAGGATTGCCATTGATCCGTGGACGCTGGCGGGCCGCTTCCGTTATCAGGGCACATATGTTTATGCCCAGAACCTGATTGCGGAGTTTAAGCGACTGGCGGATGCGCGCCATGATGTTGAGTTCTGCCTATTCACGGCCGAGGGAGCAGGGAACGATGCTGACTCAGTGAGCCAGGAAAAGCATTTCGAAGTTCGCCGCGAGCAAGCGCTTGCCAGCGATGCCATTTGGCGAATTGCTGGACTAGGCAGGGCGGCGCGGAGGGCCGGCGCTGATCTGATCTTTGCACCCACAGCCAGCAGCATGCCTTTCGGACGCGTGCCCATGGTATGCACCATCCATGATGTAACGCCCATTGTGATGCCGTCGCATGGAGCACGTTCGACAATGATCCTGCGTGGCGCAATGTGGACACTGGCGAAGTTTTCGCGCTCGATCATCACGGATTCGGAATGTTCCAAGCGAGATCTGGTCAGGATTTATGGCATTCCGGAAAACAAAGTGTCTGTGATCTATCTGGGATTCAACAAGAACGTGTTCAATACGTCACCGGCTGCGAACCGTGAGGAGGTTTTGCGAAAGCTCGGCATAGACCGGCCTTATATCCTGCATCATGGGACAATTCAACCCAGAAAGAATCTGGAACGGCTGATTGCGGCCTATCGCCTGATGCTGGCGCGAACACCGGATGCCGATTTTGACCTGGTGCTGCCCGGACGTCTGGGTTGGGATTACCAGCGGATTTTATCGGCCGGCAAAGATGCTTCCGGCAGTCACGTTTCCAATAACCGGGGCAGAGTACTTTTTCCGGGTACACTGAGCGACGAAGATTTAGCCGTGCTGATCAAGGGAGCATCGCTGGTGGTCATTCCGTCACTGTATGAAGGTTTTTGTCTGCCGATGGTGGAGTCAATGGCGTGCGGAACACCCACCGTGGTGTCAGAAACGTCATGCCTGCCGGAAGTTTCCGGAAATGCACTGGCCTATTTCGATCCGCAGTCAGTTGAGGCGATTGCTTCCGCCATGACCAAGGCCCTCTACGATACGACGTTAAGAAATCAGATCAGTACGCGCGGAGTGAAGAGGGCCGGCGAATTTAGCTGGACCCGTTGCGCGCGGGAAACACTGGATGTGTTGATGCGAGAAGGCAGCGGACTCAACGGGCAATTGATCATGAACCAACCAGCCACAACAACCGCGGGCACCAGGCCGGGACGAACCAACCCCGAGTTGTGGATCATTACGGCTGCGCTGGTGCTGACTTATGCAGCCTATCTGAGTCCCCTGGCGCTGGCCGTCCTGATGGGAGGGTTGGTTTTTGGTTTGGCGGCAATGCGGTTCCGGCCTCTGCTGCTGGCTGTTCTGTTCCTGCTTCCCATTAATCCCTATCTAAGCTGGGACCTGCCAATTAAAGATCTGGGCACTCTGGTGCGACTTTGCCTTTTTGTGGGAGTACTCATTGCGCGGCAGAGAAGTGGTGAATCGCCCTGGGGATGGCTGTTCTCCGGCTGGGTGACGCGGGTAATTCTGGGCTATTTCACGGTTGCTGTGTTGGCCTCAGTGGTTTTCAATCCGCCCACTTTGATGGTGGCGCGTGAACTCATGCGTTTTGTTTCCTACCTCTGCTTTTATTACACCGTGGTGGATTGGGTAAGGACGGAGAATGACTTCAAGGCGGTGGTGAACACTTTGATGTTCTCCACCATTGGAGTGACCATTTTTGGCTTCTACCAGTACATGATCGGCGATTATTCATCGCTCTATGATGCGCTTTATCCTATTCAGGAAGAGGCGCTCAAGAATCCGCCGTTTGAAGGACGCATTACCTCGTTCCTGAGTCATTACAATTCACTGGCCGGATACCTGAACATGGTGATCCCTTTCGCCATTGCATCGGCACTGAAGGCGCGGGAGGAGTTCACCCGCGTGACCGGCCAGATATGTTTTGTAATGGCGAGTCTGGCAATGGTGCTCACGCAGAGTCGCGGCGGGTTGCTGGCGTATGTGGCGGTGCTGGTCATGTCAGCCTATTACCTGGCCCCTGATCGAAAGGCGAGAAGGAGATGGGTGGCTGGCATCCTGATTGCTTGCTTTGTGAGCGCCATACTGATTGGCCTGGTATTTACAAGCGACTGGCCGGAGTGGACCAGTTCACTGAGATCACGCGACTGGGCATCTGGGCGGGCGCAGGCCTGATCTTCCTGAGCCATCCGATCGCCGGTATCGGGTACGGCAACTTCAAGACCGTGCTCACTGAAACCATCAGCGTGCCTGAGGGCTTTATGCTGGACGCTCACAATCTCTATATGGAATTGCTGGCGGAGACGGGAATCCTGGGTTTTTTCGCTTTCCTTGTTCTTGCCGGTACGGTGATGCGCCGGGCGATAAGGCTGTATTCGCAGTCACGCAGCGTGATGGACGCAGTTGTCAGCATTGGCGTAGCCACCGCGGTCATGAGCGTGATGGCGCACGGCGCGGTGGATTACCTCTTTCACAACTCGCCGCAGTTTGCGGCCCTGTTCTTTTTATTGCTGGGGCTGTTGCGCGCCAATGAGATAAAACGCGAGAAAATGCAAATGAGTCAACCAGCCTCATCTTAAAGGCATGCAGGAGCTGAATGGAAAGTATTGCAGCATGCAATTTGTGTCATAGCCAGACGATCCAGCAGTTGGATCGCGAATACAATTTCTGCCGCTGCGCCGCGTGCGGTTATATTTTTGACAGTCCCCGGCCGACTTTGCAGGAGATTGTCGCCTTTTACTCCCAGGACTCCAAATACGATTCCTGGGTTGATGCCGCCGCCGCTCGTGATGCGTTGTGGCAACGTCGGCTGCAAAAGCTGCTGCCTCTTCGTGCCGAAGGTAATTTGCTGGACGTGGGCACGGGAATTGGACAGTTCCTGCACCACGCCCGCCCATATTTCACTGACGTGCAGGGAACTGAAGTTTCAGCCAGTGCCGTTCGGGTGGCAGAAGAGAAATACGGGCTCAAGGTCCATCAGGGCCGGGTGGAGGAAATGGGCTTTCCACCGGAATCATTCAACAACATCACGCTCTTCCACGTGCTTGAACATGTGCCCGATCCGGCTAAGATGATGGAGTGTTGCCGGAGATATTGCGAGCCAACGGTGTGCTGGCGATCGCCGTGCCCAATGATGTCCTGGCCTGGACTTCAAAGCTGAAGAAACTTGGTCGAAACCTGGGGCTTGGGCCATTCAAGAAATTCAGTCCGGTGCTGGGAATCTCGCGGGCGGGAAGCTCACGGGAAATTCATCTCTCGCACTTTATTCCAGCCGTGCTCAAAAAGTTGCTTGAAGATCGGGGTTCACGCATCCTGGAACAGGGAATCGATCCCTACTATGCTTCGTCCGGGATACGAGGCGCCGTGGATGCTGCCTATTGCTCAGGGCATAACCCCATGTACAAAACTTCTGGGAGTGAATCGCTATGACACCATCTGGATGGTGGGGGAAAAAGAATGAAGGGCGGAAGAACGGATGAGACCAGCGCAAGGCATGAAATGGCTTTTGGCAACCGTGCTTCTGTCAGGAACCTGCCTGGCCCAGAGTGTTATCCACGCGGACAAGTTCAAGGGAGCGGACGCCTGCGAGAAAATTGCGCAATGCGTTGCCGCGCTGCCTGAAACCGGCGGCGTTTGTGATGCTCGAAACCTTTCTGGACAAGCAATTGGCTTTGGGGCGGCCCCGACGCGCGCGGCGAAGGCCTCCTCGAAGGCCGGGATCCGCGGCCCGAGCGAGAGCTGCCCGGAGCGCAGCACCTCGATGACCGCCTGCTCCTCCTCCACGCCGAGGACGGGCTGCGCCAGCGGGACACCTCGGTGCCGCGGGGCGTCGCTCACGGGCTGGCCTCCGGCGTCAGGCGGAAGCGACCGCCGGGCCGCGGCGCCGGCGCTGCATCGGCGAACTCGAGCGAGTCGACGAGCGCCTGCCAGGAGGCGGCGATGACGTTCTCTGCGACGCCGATCGAGCCCCAGAGTCGGTGCCGTCGGAGGCGTCGATGCAGCACGCGCGTCACCGCGCCGGTGCCCTTGGCTCGTCGAGGATGCGGACCTTGTAGTCGACGAGCTCGATGTCGCGCCAGGTGCGGGTGGACTCGCCGATCGCGGCGCGCAGCGCGGCGTCGAGCGCGTTGACCGGGCCGTTGCCCTCGGCGGTGCGCACGTAGCGCTCGCCCGACCCAGATCTTGATCGTCGCCTCGGTCTCGACCTTGCCGTCGGCGCGCTGCTCGACGATCACGCGCCAGGACTCGAGCCTGAACAGCGGCTCGTACTCGCCGGCTCCTGCGCATGCAGCAGCTCGAACGACCCGTCGGCGGCCTCGAACTGGTAGCCGCCGTGCTCGAGCTCCTTGACGCGCTCGACCACGCGCGCGGCCGCGGCGTCGTCGACCGTCGAGGCCGGCGTCTGCGGCCTTCTCGAGCGACGGTGCCGCGGCCGGGGAGCTCGGAGATGACCATCTCGCGGCGGTTGCCGACGATGCGGGATCGATGTGCTCGAAGGTCGTCGCGTCGGCGCGGACGCCGGCGATGTGCATGCCGCCCTTGTGCGCGAACGCGTTGCGGCCGACGTACGGCTGGCCGGGTTCGGCAAGAGGTTGAGCAGCTCGTCGACGAAGTGCGCGGTCTCCGTCAGCCGCGCCGAGGCGCTCCGGCGCGAGCACGTCGTAGCCCAGCTTGAGCTGCAGGTTGGCGATGATCGTGACGAGGTTCGCGTTGCCGGTGCGCTCGCCGATGCCGTTCATCGTCCCTGGACCTGCGTGGCGCCCGCCGCGACGGCGGCGAGCGTGTTCGCGACGCCGCACCCGAAGTCGTCGTGGCAGTGGATGCCGAGCGCGACGCTCGGCCAGCGCCGCGCGCACGACGCGCGCACGCGCCTCGGCGATCTGCGTGGGGCAGCGAGCGAGCCGTTGGTGTCGCACAGCGACGACGCGCTCGGCGCCGGCGCTCGGCGGCCGCGCGCAGGCAGCGCAGCGCGTAGTCCGGGTCGTCGCGGTAGCCGTCGAAGAAGTGCTCGGCGTCGTAGATGACGCGCTTGCCCTGCGCGACGAGGAACGCGACCGAGTCGGCGATCATCGCGAGGTTCTCCTCGCGCGACGACGCGGACGACCTTCTCCAGGTGCAGCGCGCCACGTCTTGCCGACGATCGTGCAGACCGGCGCGAAGCAGTCGGCGAGGACCGGAGGCCGTGTCGGCGTCCGCGCGCGACGTCGCGGCGCCGGGTCATGCCGAACGCGGCGATCTCGGCGTGCTCGAACTGCTCGCGCGGCGAGCAGCCCGAAGAGCTCGAGCTCCTTGGGGTTGGACGCCGGGAAGCCGGCCTCGATCAGGTGCATGCCGAGCCCGTCGAGGGCGTGCACGACGCGCAGCTTCTCCTCGGCCGTCAGCGACATGCCCCTCGCCCTGCATCCCGTCGCGCAGGGTGGCGTCGTAGAGCTGTATGTCGGTCATGCGGCCTACGGGCGGGTGCGGCGGCGACAGCGCAGCCGCGACGCGCACGGCGTGTCGCGCGATCGCCAGCCCCTAGCGAGCGACCGGGTAGCGCGCGACGAGTCGAGCCACTCGCGGTAGCGCTCGGTCCGGCCGTGCAGCGCGTCCTCGAAGGCGGTCTGCACCGCCCGGGTGATCTCGCCGGGCCGCCCGGTGCCGACCGGGTGGTCGTCGACCTCGCGGACCGGCATCAGCTCGGCGGCCGTGCCGGTGAGGAAGACCTCCTCGGCGAGGTACAGCTCGGCGCGCGCGATGTCGCGCTCGACGACCTCGAAGCCGAGGTCGCGGGCGATCTGGATGATCGACCTTGCGGTTGATGCCGTCGAGGATCCCGGCGGTCTGCGGCGGGCGTGACGATGACGCCGTCGCGCACCACGAAGATGTTCTCGCCCGAGCCCTCGCAGACGAAGCCGCGGTCGTCGAGGAGGATCGCCTCCTCGTAGCCGGCCTTGTGGCACTCGATCTTCGCCAGGACCGAGTTGAGGTACTGGCCCGACGCCTTGGCGTGCGGGATGAGCGTGTCGCGCGGCGATCCGCCGCCAGGACGAGACCTTGGCGCGGACGCCGTTGCGCTTGCCCTCGTCGCCGAGGTAGGCGCCCCACTCCCAGACGGCGATCGTCGACGTCGACCGGCGCGTCGAGCGGGAAGAGGCCCATCGTGCCGTAGCCGCGGTAGACGAGCGGGCGGATGTAGCAGGAGCGCATGCCGTTGCGGCCGATCAGCTCGAGCGTCGCCTCGCGGATCTGCTCGGCGCGTGTACGGGATCGTCCATGTAGTACAGCTCGGCCGACTTGAAGAGCCGGTCGATGTGGTCCTTGTGGCGGAACACCGCCGGGCCGATCTCGGTGTCGTAGCAGCGGATGCCCTCGAAGACGCCGGTGCCGTAGTGCAGACCGTGCGTCAGCACGTGGACCTTCGCGTCCTCCCAGGCGACGAACTCGCCGTTCATCCAGATGAGGTCCGCTTCTTCACGCTCGTGTCTCCTTTGGTTACCCAGTGCCGCGAGCACTGCTGCGGTGGCCTCGGCGGTGCTCGCCGTCCCTCCGAGGTCCCGCGTCCGCAGCCCCTGGTCGAGGGCCTTGTCCACGGCCGATTCTAGGGGCGAGTGCCCGGAATTCCAAAGCCAGGCCATGCCGGAGCAGCAGGGCGAGCGACAGGAACATGGCCAGCGGGTTGGCGATCCCCTGCCCAGCGATGTCCGGCGCCGAGCCGTGGACGGGCTCGAACAGGCCGGTCCGTCGCCGCCAAGGGAGGCGCTCGGGAGCATCCCGATCGAGCCGGTGAGCATCGCGGCCTCGTCGCTGAGGAT
>CAWGRA010000019.1:0-95472 GCA_963824835.1 Terriglobia bacterium
GCGGGGACGACGAGACTCGAACTCGCGACCTCTGCCGTGACAGGGCAGCGTTCTAACCAACTGAACTACGTCCCCAGCTTTTTGCATTCGGGTCAGGACGACCCTGGGCTAGCTGAATCAATAATGGCGGTTGCGACCTTAGCACCAGCCCCGTTCAGAAACCAGATGGGCCAGCGTACGTCGCGAAGAAAGTGAAATTCCACCTCCCGGAGCGCTGTCACTGCTCCGTAAAAGATTGTAACAGAGGATGTTGAAAAACTGGAGCGGGCAGGCACAAGATCATGAATTTTTCTTTTCGCCCAGAGCACCATGAACTTTTTCTTTTCGCCCACAGCTTTCTTAGTCATAGACTTTTCTTTTCGCCCACAGCTTTTCAGCTGCGCCGCTGGCGGGTAGATATTTGCCCGCTTAATTTCGGCGAGTGCGCTACTCGGGAAGCCCCCGCAAAGGCGAGCTTCCCTTCAACGAAAACCAAGCTTCCCTGCCATGCTTCCGTGCAAAGACAAAACACCGCTACGGGCGCCGCTTTCACCTTCGCAGCAAACGGCCCGTCGGTTATGGCTCTTCCTGCTGTCCTTTGAGGCGTACTACGTCACCTCTTTTCAAGCCCGAGCCATTCAGGATTTTGGCGACGCTGTACTGTTCTTTCACGGCGTCGATCACAACCGAGCCGATCAACTTATCAGGTGAACCCATGCGGCGGCCGGTTTCCGGATCAGTCAATGTGGCATCTGCACGAAACACATCCAGAGGAACATCTGTAACCAGACCCAGGCGAGTGCCGGCATTGATGTAGATATGGTCTCCACGCACATCCATGATGCGGCCCGACCAGCGTTGTGACTTCATGGTATTGGTGACGGCGCTGACAATGCGTTCAAGCGCCTGGCGGGTAGCCTTGCCGAGCGGTGTGTTTTCCGCCACGGCGCTGCTGAAATCGTGGCTTCCACGGGTGAGCGTAGCGGAAACATTGGACATGCTCGCGCTACCGTCAGCGCTTTGTGAGAGCAACACTTCGCCGGTTTCAGTGTCAATAATCCGAAGGTCAATTCCCACCTGGGCATTGGTTTTTTCCACTTTGGCGCCAAGACCTCTCAGGATTGATCCTGATCCGCCGAGGCTGGATTGTGTGTATGAAAACCTTGTGATGTCTCCCGTGATAATTGCCTGGGCTCCGGTTACCTTTCCCACTTGCGGGGCAAATTCAGGATTCACTCGTCCGCTTGCACCAAGGTCCTGTTCCGCGGTCACTTTATCAAGAGCCGCGCGCTCCAGGACCACGAAGCGCTCTGATTTTGTGAGGGCTGTCGTCAGCATCTCGGTCATACCGCGGGCGAAATCAGCGGGCGGCGGAATCGCGATGGTAGTGGTGCTGACAGAAGGCTGGGTTGCCGTCTGCATCTTAAGCGCTGAACCGGTCAGGTCCATGACGGCGAGTCGCATCATGGGGCCTTTCCAGTTGGTGAGAGAGTCGTTGCTTCGAGAGCCCTTTTCCTTCTTATTACTGCCGGCTTTCGCCGCGGGAGAGGAGGCCGGGACAAGCGCCGGACCAGAGTCTTTATCCGCTTTGGCCAGAGACTGCATCGTATGCAGGACTTTTGAGCTGACGCCGCCTTTTTTCAAGCTGATGAGACCGTCAGGTGAAAGATCAAATGCGTTGGCGTTGGATTGCATCGTGCCAACGATCACGTCTTCATCCAATCCCGCTTTGGTCATCTTGATAATGTCATCATTCGTCAGCGGCTTTTGCTTTGCGGAGGCGAGCAGCGTTGAGCACAACAAAAACGCTACAAACAAATGGGCAGTAACTTTCCAAAAAACGCTGGTCCTTGTGGGCATCAGGCCTCTTCCAACTCAAGCTCCGGGATTTCAATCTCCGGGCTCGGTCTGATTTTCATTGGATTGGTGAAACGGCTGCGGGGATTGTAGCCTCAAGCACCATGCCGGTCAATGAACTAAAGTATCCCTGCATGCAGTGGCGCGAGTTAAATGCTCGCGCCACACTTAACGCGGTTCAGAGGTTATCAGGCCACGGGTTGAGTTTGCTGCCTTTGGGCGGAAAGGTGAATCCCTGCCCTATGGTTTGACGGCGAACTTAAACTACAATTCATGCCATGGCGCACCAGCACCACAATCCCCCCGGCAGCAACCCAGGCGCACCGCAACCGCGGGAACCCGGGATGAGAGCCGGTTCCGGCAGCTCCTGGAATCTGCGCCGGATGCCATTCTTGAAGTGGACATTGATGGCTCCATCGCGCTGTTCAACCAAACCGCGGAAAAAATGTTTGGCTATTCCCGGGAAGAATTGATTGGACAAAAGATTGAAGCCCTGGTGCCGGCCGCCATGAAACATGCGCACATTGGCCATCGCACCGTTTATACGGCCCATCCTCAGGTACGCCCCATGGGAACCGGGTTGGAACTCAAGGGCCAGCGTAAGGATGGCTCTCTTTTCCCGGTGGAAATAAGTCTTAGTCCCAACCGGACGGAGGAAGGTTTGCATGTGATTGCTTTGGTCCGCGATACCAGCGAACGTAAGGAAACCGAAGACCGTCTTCGCGCCGTACGCGAACAGCTCACAGCAGAACTTAAAGCGAAGAATGAATTGCTGGAGTCCCGCAACCGCGAAGTGGAACAAGCCAACCGGCTTAAGAGCGAATTTCTGGCCAGCATGAGCCACGAACTGAGAACTCCGCTGCACACCATCCTGGGCTTTTCGGAATTGCTGCTGGAGGAATCGGACGGGCCTCTTAACCAGAAACAAAAACGATTCATGGGACATATCCTTCAGGATTCAAGGCACTTGCTGGAACTCATCAATGAGGTGCTCGACCTTACCAAAATAGAATCCGGACGATTTGACCTTCACCTGGCGGCATTCGATTTTACTGGTGTGGTGGACGAGGCAATTAGCGCAATTCGCAGACAGAGCGATCCCCGGCAGGTCCAACTGGAAAACAAAACCTCTTTGCATGCTACGGTCTATGCTGATCGCCTGCGAGTGAAAGAAATTGTTTACAACCTCCTCAGCAATGCCATCAAGTTCACCAAAGACGGCGGAAGCGTGTGGATCGAATCATCGAGGAATGAAAACTTCCTCCAAGTCGCAGTCTGCGATAGCGGCATCGGCATCCCGGCCGAAGAACATAAAGCCATTTTCGATAAGTTTTACCAGGTAGGGGAAACAACGCGTGGCATCCGTGAAGGGACTGGACTGGGCCTGGCAATTACAAAGCATCTGGTGGAGTTGCACGGAGGAAAAATCTCGGTTGAGAGCGAACCCGGGAAAGGAAGCCGCTTCGGCTTTACCCTGCCTCTGGCAAAAACCGATAGCGGGATGCACGAGCACAAGTAATACCCGAATGAAACGAATCCTGATCGTTGAAGACCAGCCCACAAGCCGCGAGTTACTTCGCGCTGTGCTGGAAAAGCAAGGGCACCATGTACATGAAACAACTAATGGCCAGGAAGCATTGCAGGCCGTCAGTGAGTACATGCCTGACCTGGTCTTGATGGATTTGCAAATTCCCGCCCCGGATGGATACGCGGTGCTGAAAGTTATTCGTTCGAACAATCAACTATCCAGATTGCCGGTGGTGGCGCTAACCGCAAGCGCTATGCAAGGCGACCGTGAAAAAGCCCTGCAAGCCGGGTTCACTGGATATCTGGCCAAGCCAGTGGCTCTTGATGACCTTCGCAGGGAGGTAAACCGGCTGCTGGGAATAGAGTAACGTGATTCAGATCTATAGCAAGCCGTATTTCTTCATCTTGTAGCGCAAGGCATCACGACCGATACGGAGTTGGCGTGCCGCCTCTGACTGGTTCCCTGCCGCCTCTTCTAAAGCGCTTTTCACCAGATGTTTCTCGTGTTCCTCAAATGATAAATGCGCGCCTGCATCTCCCTGCGCGGGCTTGACTCGCCATGGCATAGCGCCGGCCCCTCGCTGCTGACTTCATCGCTGCTGACCGGCTCCACACCTGGACTGCGCCGAAGGTGCTCTGGCAGGTCCGCCACGTCAATCACATCGCCCATCGCCATCATGCAGGCGTGGCCAATCACGTTCTCCAGTTCGCGTACATTGCCGGGCCAGGGATGCCGCGAAAGCAGAATCTGCGCCCGGCGCGTCAGTCCGCTGATCTGCTTTCCATACTGGCCGGAGAACTTCTTTACAAAATGTTGCGTCAGCAGGTGGAGATCTTCCATGCGTTCAGCCAGCGAGGGAACGTGAATTTCCACCATCGACAAACGGTAATAAAGGTCTTCGCGAAATTCTTTTCCGCAATTGCCTGCCGCAGGTCTCTATTGGTGGCGGCGATCACACGGATATCCACCTTGCGCGGAGTAAGGGAGCCAATGCGCTGAACTTCCTGGTTCTGCAGCACGCGCAGCAGCTTTGCCTGCGTGCCCAGCGGCATGTCGCCAATCTCGTCAAGGAACAGCGTGCCCTGGTCAGCATGCTCGGCCAGGCCAGCCTTGTCACGATCGGCTCCCGTGAAAGCGCCGCGCATATGGCCGAACAGCTCGCTTTCAAACAGCGTTTCCACCACCGCGGAACAGTTCAGCACCACATACCTGCCCAGCGGGCGGCTTAGTTTGTGCAGCGAGTGCGCCACCAGGTCTTTTCCCGTACCGGTTTCGCCGGTAATGAGCGCCGCACGATAATGCGGCGCGACGCGACGGATGCGTGAGAACATCTCCCACATGAGCGGGCTGCGTCCGATGATGTCATCAAAACGCGCGGTGTGCAGCAGCTCATGGTCAACATTCATGATCTGCTGGCGCCGCAAAGCAATGTCAATGAGCCTGCCCACGCGCTCACGCAGCACGTTCAACGAGATTGGCTTGTTGAGATAGTCCGCCGCGCCTTTGCGAATGGCTTCCACGGCTGTGTCACTGGAGTAATGCGCCGTCATCAGCACCACGTCAATGGCAGGATCAAAGTCGATGACCCGCTCCAGCACGTTCAGACCGCTGAGGCCAGGCATGACCAGGTCTGTCAGCACAATCTGAGGGCGATGGGTGTAAACCAGATCGAGGCCTTCCTCTGGATCGGAAGCAGTGAAAATGTTTACCTCGTCCCGCGCCAGTGCGCTGGAAAGGAATTCCAGGCTTCCGGGATTGTCATCAATGATGACTAGTGACACAGAGCTGTGAGCAGGAGCCATTGGTATTCCGCTCATGTTAACAATTTTGGCGGGATTGAGGGAACCGAAGGGTTGACAATCAACAATCAGGCGTTGGGACTAGTCTCTGCCTGTTTCTCCAGCAGTCGCGCAATGCATTGACGAAGCTCTGCCATTGGAATCGGTTTTCGTAGAAAACCGGCGGCCAGCTCCATCGTATTGCCGTCCGCCTCTGCCTCGGGCAGATCGGCCGCGCTCATGAGTACAACGTCAATGGCCGGATCGAGATGCTTCACCATCCGGAGCACCTGATACCCATCGATCGGGGCATGATCACGTCCGTCAACACTATAAGGGGGTGATGCGCGGCCACCAGCGCCAGGCCAGCTTCAGGTTGGGTGGAAGTCAATATCAGCAGCCCGGAGCGGGCGAGAGCCTCAGCGACAAACTCAAGGTTAGAAGCATTGTCGTCAATAATGACGATAGACGCAGGCTGAGGAACCTCTAACATTTTCACCTTTCTCGCAGCGAAGCTGTACGCGTTCTAACTGCATGTTATTGGCCATTTGTGTTCACTTTGATTCTCAGCAACCTTCATTCATAAGCTGCGTGGGTTCACTCAACAGCGCTATCTGTGGTGCGCGAAATGGCGCAGTTATTGGTCTTTTAAAGAAAGGTTCGATGCGCAGTAAGGACTTGGACCTTGGCATGTGACGTGCAATGAGTACTGCGCGTAAGGGTTCATTCCAGATGAGTTTCCAAGAGGTAAACATGTCAACTTTAAAGCTTTATCCAGACGCGCGTTTGGCCAGAGAGAGTCATCCATTTTCCGGGCTCCGCGGTGAAGCGCTGGCGCAATTTGACAGGATGACCACTGAGTTCACAGCTTACCCGCGGCAACCAGCTCTTTTGCGAAGGCGACGAACCCAAGTACGTTTACTTTGTGGTTAACGGACGCATCAAGCTGTCCGTCAGTTCGCGCGAAGGCCGCACCATGATCTTGCGCGTTGCCGAAGCCGGACAGGTGCTTGGGTCTGAGCGCCGCCCTGAGTTTCAATGAGCATGAAGTCACGGCTGAGGCCCTGGAACCATGCCGGGTTAGGGCCATCCTGGTCAGTGAGTTTTTGAACTTTCTACAGAACTTTCCTGAAGCTGCCATGGAAGCCACGCATTGCGTGTTGCGTGAGTACCGGGTGGTGTTTAATGACGTCTGCAGGTTGGGACTACCGGCCACGGTTGCCGGTCGCCTGGCCAATCTGCTGCTTGACTGGCTTAAGGTCCGCCTGCAAAACGGACATGACGACGCGCGCTTTATCGTGCCGCTGACCCAGGAAGAGATTGCGGGGATGACCGGTACGTCTCGTGAGACCGTAAGCCGTCTCATGAACCAGTTTGAACGCGAAAAACTCATCTGCGTGAAAGGCGCTGCCGTGACGGTGCTGCAACCGGAAGCGCTTGCACAACTGGCCATGTAACGCGATGGAGACTTTCATTGCGCGACCTGCCAGCCATTTAGAATATGCTTCTGCGTCATCCCGCGTTGAGGAGCATGCATTGTCACAAGCGCCCCTGTCAGCTTTCTTCAATCCCAGAACTGTAGCCGTGATTGGGGCCACGGAAAAGCCAGCCAGCGTGGGCCGGAGCGTTCTGCGTAATCTTCTGGACCAGCCATTCGGCGCCACCATATTTCCCGTAAATCCCACACGCAGCAACGTGCTGGGAATCAGATGTTATAAGAATATTTCCGCGATCGGTGAAGCCGTGGATCTGGCCGTGGTGATCACTCCCGCAGCCACAGTGGCAGGGATTTTGCAGGAGTGCGTGGACGCCGGCGTGAAAGCCGCCATCGTGATATCGGCGGGCTTCGCCGAAAATGGTGAGCAAGGCATCCATCGCGAGCAGGACATTCGCAAAGTCCTGAAGTCGGGCAAGCTGCGCATCATCGGACCCAACTGCCTTGGGCGTGATGAACCCGCGCACCGGATCTGAATGCCACCTTTGCACAAGCCAGCGCGCTTCCGGGAAAGCTGGCCTTTCTGAGCCAGAGCGGCGCGCTTTGTACGGCGATTCTGGATTGGAGCCGGCGGGAAAAAGTCGGCTTCAGCGGATTTGTCTCCGTGGGCTCCATGCTCGACGTTGGCTGGGGTGACCTGATCTACCACTACGGTGATGATCCGTACACCACCAGTATCCTGATCTATATGGAGTCAGTGGGTGACGCGCGGAGTTTTGTCTCCGCCGCGCGCGAAGTGGCACTGCGCAAACCCATCATCATTATCAAGCCGGGCCGGACGGAGGCCGCACGCAAGGCCGCTGCTTCCCACACCGGAGCCATGACCGGCTCTGACGAAGTTTTTGAAGCTGCGTTCCGTCGCTGCGGCATCCTGCGCGTAACCAATATCTCTGACTTATTTGACATGGCGGAAGTGCTGGGCAAGCAGCCGCGTCCCGCCGGTCCCAGGCTGGCAGTTGTCACCAACGCGGGTGGCGCGGGCGTTCTGGCCACCGATTCCCTGCTCTTCAACGGCGCTGAATTGGCCCAGCTTTCTCCGGAAACCACGGCCGCGCTCAACGCGTTTCTTCCTGAGGCATGGAGCCACGGAAACCCCGTGGACACGCTTGGCGACGCCACGCCCGAGGTTTACACCAAGGCGATTGAAACTGTTGCGCTCGACACGAATTGCGATGCCGTGCTTTCCATCCTCGCCCCCCAGGGCATGAGCGAGCCGGAGAAATCCGCGGGCCTGCTGTGCGCCGCCGCGCAAACCATCACCAAGCCGCTGCTGGCCAGTTGGATGGGCGGCAGCCGCATGCAGCTTGCGTCCAATGTCCTGAACACAGCGCAGATTCCCACATTTGAATATCCTGACGCGGCCGCCCGCAGCTTCGCCTACATGTGGCGATACACGTTGAACCTTCAGGCGCTTTACGAAACGCCGGTCTTTACTGCGGCGTTTCTGGAAAACGGTCCCAAGCGAGTGGAACAAATCATCGCCCCGGCGCGGGCCAATAACCGTACCATCCTCACCGAGTTTGAGTCCAAGCAGGTCCTGGCCGCCTATGAGTTTCCGGTCGTCGAAACCAGGGTTGCGCAGACGGTGGATGAAGCTTTAGCCCATGCCGAGTCCATTGGTTATCCCGTGGTGCTTAAGCTCAACTCGGAAACCGTGACGCATAAGTCTGATCGTGGCGGAGTCAAGCTGAACCTGCGCGACCAGAGTAATGTGCGCGCCGCATACGCGGAAATAGAGGCGGCGTTCACCCCGGACGGCGCTTTTCACGGCGTGACTGTTCAGCCCATGGTGAAACAATCAGGTTATGAGCTGATCCTGGGTAGCGCCACCGATCCGCAATTTGGGCCGGTGCTGGTATTCGGGCTGGGCGGACAGCTGGTGGAAATCATGCGTGACCGCGGCCATGCTCTCCCGCCACTCACCACCACACTGGCGCGCCGTCTTATGGAAAATACCCGCATCTTTCAGGCATTGATGGGGGCGCGTGGCAATCGTCCTGTGGACGTGGCCAGGCTGGAACAGTTGCTGGTGCGCTTCAGTGAGCTGGTGGCTGAGAACCCACGCATTGCCGATATTGAAATCAATCCCCTGCTCGCCAGTGCAGATGCATTGCAGGCGTTGGACGCCCGCGTCATCCTGCATCCC
Organism: Terriglobia bacterium; assembly: GCA_963824835.1. Lineage (GTDB taxonomy): Bacteria > Acidobacteriota > Terriglobia > Terriglobales > Acidobacteriaceae > Angelobacter. Next base: position 8,784 of record CAWGRA010000019.1, read on the forward strand.
AACAGCATTGCCGACGCCGATCTGCCGCGTCCGGCGATCCGCCCTTATCCTTCGCAATATATCTCCGACTACCAGACCGCGGATGGCGTAAAGTTTGTCATTCGTCCCATCAAGCCTGACGATGAACCCCTGCTGGTCCAGTTTCACCATGAACTCTCAGACCGCAGCGTGTACATGCGCTATTTTCATCCCGTGAAGCTGGACATGCGCGTCTCCCATCAGCGGCTGATTACCAAGTGCTTCATTGACTACGATCATGAACTGGCGCTGGTGGCCGAATATACCGCCGAAGACGGAACACGCCAGATTGCCGGCATCGCCCGGCTGGTGCGCGGGCGCTCCGGGGACGACGCCGAGGTGGCTTTCGTGGTGGTGGATAAATTTCAGAATCGCGGACTGGGCAGCCGCCTGCTCGAACGCATGATCGCCGTAGCTCGCGCCGAAGGCGTCAAAAAGCTGGAAGGCGAGGTCCTCTCAGATAACTACAGCATGCGTGACATGTTCACCCGCCAGGGATTTCACTTCGAGGAACCCGATTCCGGCACCGTTGGAGCGTGGCTGGAGCTTGTAGAAACGCCGTAAGGCATCCAAGGCCCAGTGTTCGTGTTCATCCTTCAGCCGAGTCGAAGCACACTCTCCCTCATCTGTCATCCTGACCGAGGCCCGATCACCCGATCTCCAGATCCCAGATCTCCAGATCCCCAGATCCCCAGATCATCAGAGCATCAGATGGTACCCGTCCCCCCTTCATCCCAAGATCTAAAGGACTTAGCGGAAACATCCCACTCGAGAAACGCCGCATAGACGCTGGTCTTCTTAGCCCGCTTTTTAGCGGGCTTTTTCTTATCTTCGGCCGCATTCTTCGGAACCTGGAACAGAGCTTTCATGCCCTTTTCAAAGCCCTCTGGGCCTGGTTTCCTTCGTGATATTCGTATTCTTTTGGCATAAAATGCGCCCCTATGAACGCTCGAACGTTGCTCTTAATTTCTATTATCTCGCTAACTTCGTATTCACAAGATCACAAGACAAAAGCCAATCAACCCCAGCGAACTCCCACTCCCGACCAGCGCGGAACCAGCAATCGCCTTTTGTTGTCAAAACGCTCAAATCCCCGCAGACTGATGAAGAAATCAAGCACGAGGAGCACGAAAGAAAGAGCAAGTCTGAAAATGATCGGGATATCGTCAACCTTACGGGCGGCCCTCGCTCTTATTGCTCTTGGGCAACTCGGTATCTATGCCTATCAAGCCAAGAAAGCTCAGACAAACGGTAAAAAATGTCTGGAGAACAATCGGTAGCTATGGACAAGCACATTGGAGAGGCCGCGCGATCTGCTAACGCAATGGAGCAAATCGCTGCCACGATAAAGCAAGGGAACCGCGAGGCCATGCGTGCTGATCCACCGTTATCGTGGCGAACACAGGTCTTTTAGGAACGCCGAGTTGGTCAACCCGACCTCACATTTGAGGCGAGGCCATTCTTGAATAACACCGGAAACACGCGAGCTGAGGAAAGCAAAGCACAGGGTCGTCGCTGACATTTTGCCTAATCCGATCCCAGAAACGTTCACCTTCCCCATGCCACAAGCGGAAGAAATCGAGAAGTCTCAAACAATTGGTGCCCACGCCTCCACTGGACTGGCTGGCACACTCGATCACTTTGTGCCCGATGCCGAAATGACGCTCTATTAAAGAGAGGGGATGGGAAAATACTTGCCCTTTGGGGGATTGTTATTTACAGAAAGGCTGACTCATGGGGATCCCCATTGGGTTAAGTTTGCCCTATATGTACCGATGGGTTCCCAACGGAAGCTTTTGAGGGATATTACATCGCGGGTTACAATGATACTGACTAGCCCTGTCACGGAAACATCCCACTCGATACCCTCTCCCCATCTGTCATCCTGACGGAAGCCAGATCACCCGATCCTCCATATCATCTAAATCATCCAGATCATCAGGATGGTCACCCCTCCCCTTCATCCCAAGATCTAAAGGACTTACACAAAACATCCCACTCGATACCTGTGTGGCACAGCACCGGGTGAGGTGCACCCCTGAGGTGAGACAGAAAATTTATCCCACAGATGTGATTGTGAATGGTGAACCCCTGATTTGAGACAGTCGGAAGATGTCATAGTGCACGCTCGACTGCTCTCCAGCAGGGGGTTGGGGTTCGGGGAAGGGGACGGCGTTTGAGTCCCCGTCCCCGATCCCAGTAATGTACTAGCTCTCCCAAAGGTCATACGTCACTGTTGCCACCTTCAGACTTTGGTCCTGGTTTTGGCTCTGCTCCCGCTCAAACTCTTCCGGGGTGCGATACCCCAGCGCCGAGTGCAGCCGTTCCTGGTTGTAGTACCGCTCAATGAACTCTTCCAGGTTTTCCCGCAGATGTTCCAGGTCGCGATACGCGCTGGCGTAAATCTCTTCCTGCTTCAGCGTCTGCATGAACCGCTCGCAGCGCGCATTGTCATACGGATTGCCCGGACGACTCATGCTCGCCACCATCTGGTGTTTCTCCAGCAACTCTACATACTCGCGGCTCGCGTACTGCACTCCGCGATCGGAGTGATGCACCAGGCCCGGCGACGGCTGCCGCATCGCAATCGCCTGCTCCAGCGCCCTCAACGCCAGCCCGCTGCTCAGACTACGGCTCAGCTCCCAGCCCACCACCTTGCGCGAGTACGCATCCATGACCACCGCCAGAAACACAAACTCGCTCCGCAGACCGAATGTAGGTGATGTCCGCCACCCACAACTGGTTCACCCCGTCAGTTTCATGTGCCGGGCCAGGTTTAATGCTATCTCCAGCCTGTGATTGGAATCTGTGGTCATCACAAACTGCTTCCGCTGCAGCGCCAGCAGATTGTCTTCCCGCATCAGCCGCAACACCCGCTTGTGATTCACCACCATCCCCATCTTGTGGTTCAACTCAAACCACACCCGCCGGTAGCCGTAGCGCCGCCGATGCTCCACCACGATCTTCTGGATCACCGACCGCACCATCATCTCTTCTTCCTCCGGACACTGCTCGGCATAGCTGCGGTAGTATCCGGCACGACTCACCACCGCCACCTGGCACATCTTCTCCACACTCAACCCGCTACTGGCTTTTCACTGCTGCTTTCCTTCTTCCTACTCACTGCCTTGCACCCGCATTACTTCCTGGATCTGGTCGTAGACCCCGGCTCGCCACCGCTTTCGCTCTGCCGGCGTCGCGCCTCGACCTTGTGCAAGGCACCGCGCAAAAAATCCACCACCAGTACCTTCTCGGCCAGTGCCTTCTTCAACTGTTCCACTTCCGTTACCAGCGCCTTCTCTCGCCGCCGGTCCGTTCGCAGCATCTCCGGATCCAGCCTCTCCTGCCACCGCGCCAGACCCCGACGGTCCACTCCCAACTCCGCCGCTACTTCCGCTAGATTCTCTCCTGCCTTCACCCTCGCCACTGCCGCCTGCCAGAACTCCAGCCCGCGTTGCTTCGCCCCTCTTATATTCGCCACTCGCAGCTCCTTTCCTGCTCGGTGGGGATATTATCTCTGTCTCACTTTCGGGGTGCAGCACAGGTCCCCGGCAGGCCCGCTTTTGGCCTGATGGGGTGGAGGTGCCCCCGGCTGTGCGGGCCCCGGTTTTCGCTATTAGCTAGCAGCCAGAGGCTAGTAGCTGGTTTTTGCTATTTTTCAAAGAACTTTCCATCAACCCCTGAGGGCTGCCTTAATATGCCCTGCTTCAGAACGCAATACAACTAATCTAAAGTTTCCGAGGGTAGGCGGTTTCCCTGGTTCCAAAAGCATTCAATTGACATCATGACATCATGATGTCATGATCTATAGATGCCGATCGACCCGGACAGCCCTACCCCGCTTTACGCCCAGGTTGAAACCGCTCTGGCCGCCCAAATCGCCGATGGGACGTTCGCCATTGGCAGCCGCCTGCCCAATGAAGAAGAGTTGGTCGCAACAATTCGCGGTCAGCCGGACCACGATCCGCCAGACCATCCAGAATCTGGTTCGGCGCGGACTGGTGGAGGTTCGGCGGGGCAAAGGCACATTCGTCACCCAGCCGAAAATCACCCAGGAACTCACCCAGCTTACCGGCTTCGTAGAAGACATGCATGCTCTGGGCCGTCATCGCGTCAGCGCGCGTGCTGGATAAACGCGTGCTCCCGGCAACTGAGACCGTGGCGCAAAAGCTCGCGCTGCGCACAGGCAGCCCGGTGGTCCGGATACAACGTGTCCGTCTGGCTGACAACACTCCCCTTTCCTTTGACGAAACCTATCTGCCGCGGGCCATCGGGGAGAAGATCATGGAAAACGATCTGGAAAACGAACCCATCTTTTCCCTGCTGGAGCAGAAGTACAACAAGCCGCTGGTTGAGGCCGAATACCGCCTGCAAGCCGTGGCCGCCGATGCCATCATCGCCCGAGCGCTGGAGATCGCCGCCGGCAGTCCCATATTCTGCATTGAAAGGACTTCCTACTGCGAAGGCCATGAGCCCATTGATTATGAGAAGCTCTATTACCACGGCGACCAGATTCAGTTTGTAACCCGGCTGAGCCGGCGTGCTCCTCGGGCCACGGAAGAGCGTCCGCAAATGAATAGCGGATTCGCGTTATGGCTCTTTGCGGTGTCCCTGGGCGCAGCGCGCTGGGCGGAATGCTGGGCATGGCCAGTGGGATTTTCATTGTGCCCATCCTCACCATCTTCGGCCATCTCGATATTCATACCGCCATCGGCGCCAGCATTGTTTCCGTGATTGCCTGTTCCTGCGGCGGCGCCGCACCCTATCTGCGTGGCAGGCTCACCAACATCAGGCTGGCGATCGTGCTGGAAGTTGCCACCACACTGGGCGCACTCTCCGGCGTGCTTCTCTCCGGAATCATTCCGGTGGTGTATCTGTATTTCCTTTTCACCGCGATTCTTTTGCTCTCAGCCCAGCAGATGCTGGCCAGGCGCGGTGATCCGCTGACACTCAACGCCGTCAACGCCGGACGCTGGGGAACCACGCTCAGCCTGCATTCCAGCTATCCCGACCATGCGGTTGGCAATGAGGTTCCCTATCAGGTGCATCGCGTTCCCATGGGCATGATGCTGATGTACGGAGCCGGCCTGATCTCCGCCCTGCTGGGCATCGGCAGCGGCGTTCTCAAGATTCCCGCCATGGACACGGCGCTTGCGCTTACCCATCAAAGTTTCTTCCGCCACATCCAACTTCATGATCGGCGTTACGGCAGCCGCCAGTGCCGGCGCATATTTCATGCAGGGCACGTATCCTTCCCGCTATCGCCGGTCCGGTTGCGCTGGGTTCGGTGGTCGGCGCTATCCTGGGCGCGCGCATCCTCATGCGTACAGGGAACGCCAAACTTCGCATCATGTTTGTTGTGGTGCTGGTTGTATTCGGGATCCAGATGCTGATGCAGGCCCTGGGCATGCACATTCCCGGAGTTTCGAAATGAAGCGTCTCCAAATGAAGCGCGTCCCCGATGAAGAACTCCGAGATGAACCAGGTCATATCCGGCCATCCATTGCTCGAACGACTGCTGGCCAAGGTCCTGCAATACGGAACATGGCTGGCGTCGGCTGCCATCGGCCGTGGGACTTGCCATCGCTCTCATCGATTCGCATTCTGGCCTGCACAATCGCGGGATTTCTCTCCGGTACGCGGATTATCTCGGTGGGCATCTTGCTGTTTATCTTGCTTCCGGTTTTTCGTGTCTTCCTGATGCTTCTGGTTTTTCTCAAAGAGCGCGACTATCGTTTCAGCGTGATCGCAGGATTGGTTCTGATGATTCTCATACTGGGATTCATCGTCGGCATGCGGGTGTCGGCAGGTGCAGGATAGAGTTTTGTAGAGACGTAGCTTGCTCTTCGGCTCAGGTTTCAGCCATGCTCGCGCGGCGCGCCGCCTCCGACTGTGAACAGAACAGCCACACACGACGCGCTGGAATACTACCTACTTTGGCGGCTGCTGACTCGGCGGCTGCGGCTTTCCCGGAACCTCACCGGGTTTAACACTGACTTCGCCCGGGCCAAGGTCGTCATACTCCGGCTTGCTCTTGCCCTGCAGGTATTTATCAAACCAGCCAACAATGTGTTCCAGCCGTTCCACGCGATGCCATGGCTGTCCTGAACGCGAAAGCTCATGCGATTCGCCCGGGAAGCGCACCATGATCACAGGCCGCGCAGAAACTTCAGCGCGCGGAACATCTCTTCTCCGCCCGCCGCCGGAGGCGTGCGATAGTCAACCTCACCCAGGATCAGCATCAACGGCGTGTGAACGTCTTTTATATAAGTGATGGGCGAGCGGTTCACATAATCCTGCGGATCTTCAAAAGGCGGCGCCTTGAACCACGAAGGCTGGAAGAGCGTGAAGTCAGCGGCATACCACCAGGCGGCCCAGCTTGCGATGTCACGCTGGGAGACCGCGGCCGCGAAGCGATTGGTGTGTCCTACGATCCAGTTGGTCAGCAACCCGCCGCCGCTGCCGCCGGTCACGCCCAGCTTCTTGGGATCCACATAACCACGCTTGAGCACTTCATCCACGCCGGCCATAAGATCTTTGAAGTCGTCTCCGGGATAGTGGTACTGGATGATGTTGCCGAAATCCTGGCCATAGGTGGTGCTGCCGCGCGGATTGGGATAAAGCACCACGTAGCCCTTGGCCGCCATCCACTGAAATTCATGATCAAAGACCCAGCCATAAGCGGCATGCGGGCCGCCGTGGATATTCAGGATGAACGGATACTTCTTGCTCGCATCAAAATCCGGCGGCTTCTGGATCCAGCCATGAATCTTTTTGCCGTCAAAACTCGAGTACCAGATCTCTTCCGGCGCGGTGAGATTGAGCTGCGACAAGAGCTTTTCATTGATGTGCGTGAGCTGCCGGGGCTCAGCGCTGGGTGAAGTTGAGTCAATCCAGAAGAGATCGCCGATGTTGGTGGGCGTGGAGATGAGCACCACGAACTTTGATCCATCTTCGGTGGCGCGATATCGCTCCACGGCCTGGTTGCCTTTGGTGAGAGGCTTGATTTTGCCCGAAGCAACATCAAACTGCGCCAGGTTGGCCCGGCCCTGCTCAGCGGTAATGGTGGAAAGGCTGTTGCCGTCGCGCGACCACGCGATTTTGTCACTGCCACCAGCGCGCGGAGTGCCTTGGTCGCCGCCCACGCCACTGCACACGTCAAAATCATAACTGGCAGTCAGGTTACGCGGCTTGGCGCCCTCGGAGAGGTCCATCACCCAGAGATCAGGCTGAGTGTAGGACTGGACCGGCTCATTCACAGATGCGCAGAAGGCAACGCGCTTGCCATCCGGACTGGGTGACAGCGAGCGCGGCGCCATGGGGATGGTGGCGACTTTCTGTGGCTCTCCGCCCGCGGCGGCAACAGAGTAAATTTCTTCGCGTGGAAGCTCATACGAAGGATCATCCACCTTGGCGGTGGTGAAATAGATTTTGCTGGAATCTTTTGCCCAGAACGCCACTTCTTCCTGGAATTTGCCGCTGGTAAGCTGTTTTGGCGGGACTATATCTTCGGAACTCTGGGGCACGGCAAGCACCCAAATGTGCTGGGGATGCTTGGGATCAAGATAGCCGGCGCCGTTCAGGCGATACACGGAACGTGTTATCACGCGAACATCGCTCTCATGGTCAGAATCAGCCGTTTCGGTTTTTGCGGCTTCGGTCTTTGCAGGACCGGCTTCCGGCCTGCTGTCTTTGGAATTGGAATCTTTGGTCTCGTCTGGTTTTTCTGCTGAAGGTTTGGCTTTCTTTTGTCTGGCCAGGTCCTCAGGATTCGCATCAGAGGTAAACGCAATCCACTTGCTGTCCTGTGACCACACCGGGTTGCCGGCCCCGCGAGGAACGTCAGTCAGCTTCCATGATTCGCCGCCGCCCAAAGGCAATAGATACAACTGCGGGCCATCTTTACGGCTGGCCGGCCCATTACCGGCAGATGCAGGGGTCTCAGGTGCGCGTACAAAAGCCAGCCACTTGCCATCAGGCGAAAAGCGCGGAGAACTATCGTGCTTGCCGTCAGTCATCCGCCGCGGGGCTTCGTCGCCGCGGGTGGCTACTGCCCAGAGCGAGGTATCATAGCCGTCTTTTTTATCATTGACGGACACTTTTACAAACACCACGCGCGCTCCGTCAGGCGAGATTTGCGGATCGCCTATCCAATTGAACTGAAAGATATCTTTTTCTGTGATCGAACGTTTCTGGGCAACAGCGAAAATCGCGGTTCCGACCATGAGCGAAATCACCAGAAGACGGGCAGCACGTTGCATGTAGGCTCCTTAAGCGAAACTTAAGGTTATACATTTCTAATGCGGTTTTTTCCAACCATGTTCTCTCGTATTTACCTTCTGGGCGCTGCACCCGCTGCTTCTCTGCGCAACAACTCCGGCGATCCACAAAAATCTAAAGTTTTTTACCGGAGCTTTAACCCCACTCCAGCAGCAGCTTTAATAAGCCTTTTCTCTGCATCGACATGCGAGAAAACATCAAGCATCTTCAACCCTGATGGATGTACGCAACCTTAAGCCCCTGTTAGGGCGACGATTTGCATCCAAGATCAGAATATGGCAGTACAGCTTTAACGGATTCTGTTCTGAGACACAGAGAAATTGGTCTTATCTGAACAGAACGATGCGTTGAATGGTGGGGGCAAGGTCCAGCTACGAAAGTAATCTACCCCGGATTTGCGGGTTAGCTACAGTACCGAAGCCGGCCAGGGCTCCCCAGGAGAGCGGCTCATAAATGGGGCATTTTATAAAGAAAATGGTAGTGATTGGCGCTTGTTGCGCCGCAAGCTTGGGATTCGCCCAGCAACTGCCCCGCATGGCGAACATGCCCCCTGCCGCTTACGCCTCTCCTCCAGGAAACGCATTTCCAGCCACAACGGTCTCCTATCTCTCTCCAGCTCCGCCTTTCTCTCTTGCTCAATCAATGAACGCGCCGTTGTTCGCCTATCAACCCCTCATGATTAAGCCGTTGCCCGCGCCCTGCGCCAGGTTTGTTGAACCTTTTGACGTGGATGATTACAGCGGCCCCATGAGCAAGGTGATAGCCAGAATTTCGCAGCGGTTTGACAGCGCAACTGTCCGGGCGCCTCGCCGGCATTCACTCAAGCCGTGTGCGATGGATGCGCATGACAAATTTCAGCTTTTTCTGGTCAATAGTGCTGACCCGCTCAGCTACATTGGTGCTGCCTGGACTGCCGGCATCGCCCAGATTGGCCATGATGACAAGCCATATCGCATGGGCGCGGCGGGATTCGGAAGGCGCTACACGGCGGCCATCGCTGACAACGTGACCGGACAATTTTTCAGTACCTTCCTCTATCCGTCATTATTTCACCAGGACCCACGCTACTATCGCCAGGGATCGGGCGGGTTGAAAGCCCGCCTGGGACACGCGCTGATCCACCGCTTCGTGGCAGTCAGCGATTCCGGCAAGCCCATGCCCAACTATTCAGAATGGTTTGGAACAGCAAGCTCCACGGCACTGGGTAATCTTTATCATCCGGGAAATCTTCGCGGATTTGGGCCGGCGGCCAGCAGCGTTGGGATCAACGTCGGCAATGACATGGCCTGGGACGTGCTTCGCGAATTCTGGCCGGAGATTGCCCACAAGCTGCATCTCCCTTTCCGAACGCACGAGAAAGCTCACTAAACTGCCGGCATATTCGCTCGACGCATTTATCTTGGGGAATCGCCCTTGGTCAGTGGCAGGTTGTTCATCATGCTCCACTCATGGGTTGAACCGTCATACATGGCAGCGTCATAACCAAGGTATCTGGCGACAAAGTAGAGATGCGAAGCCTGCAATCCCACTACGCAGTAGGTCACCAGCTTTTCACCGGGCTTAATTCCGCGCGCATCGAATAAAGCCCGTAGTTTGTCAGTAGAAAGAAATACCGGATCGTGCTTCGCGATCCACCAGCGTCTCCTGCCAGTAAATGTGAAACGCGCCGGGCAGATGTCCCGACTTGTAACCTTGCTCCGGACGCGCGTCCACCAGGGCTTTGGCTTTCGCCGCGCCATCGGCAATTTGCTTCGCCTCAGCAAGTTGCGCACGAACTTCAGAGTGGACCCTGGGCGAGAGTTTGCCGCGGGTCGCCGGGCGATCTTCACCTTCTGCAGAGGGCGGTTCTCCAGCTTCCAGTGCTCCATGCCGCCGTCCAGCAAAGCAGCTTTATCGCCGTGACCCAGATAATCCAGCGTGTAATAAGCACGCGCCGCCATTGGATACCATGCAGTGGTGTAGATCACCACGCGGGTTTCGTCGCTTATGCCAAGCTTTTCAAAAGCGTCTTTCAGTTTGTCCAACGCCGGCAACTCTACGTCTTCTCCCTGGACAAAGTCGTCCACCAGGAGAAGCTTTGCTCCCGGGATATGGGCGTGCAGATACTCAGATTTCTTTTCCGCCACATGCAGCACAACCACCTCGGGATCTTTCAGATGTTCGGCAAGCCACTGCGCAGTCACCACCATTTCGGGATGAGCAGGCGCACTGTCACCGGCCCAGCAGAAAGACGCACAACACGTGAACGCGAACAGCACGAAGCTCCGCAGCAAAACTCTCATTTCATACTCTCCTGCATTTGCCGTGACTGGAATGAACTCACGCCTCGAGTGAAGTATAGGCCTGGAGCATGAGACGGCTAAAGGTCACGGAAGTGAGCGAACACCGACAACCGGTGCGTGACTTCCTCCGGCGCTTCACGTTTAAGAAAATGCTAAGGCTGCTTCAGCACCAGCGTCGGTTGATCATAAATTTGGATGCGAATGGTAAGTGACTTACGGGCATCGAAACTTTTCTTGTCCACCGGATATGAAAACACAGCGCTGCCGATATAAGACGTGCGGGCCGGTATCTTTAATTCCGCTTTGATCGGCTCAGCCTCCGCTTCGGCCAGGGCTGGGGCCGCTTGCATATAACGCGGTACATCGCCCGAGGGCGCGGCGCTATCCTTGTATTTCTTGCCGTCCGCGGTTTCCAGCTCTGAGCTGACGTCTTTGATCCAAATCTGCTTGTCGATCACGTTGTTAAGTTGCACTTTTACCGCCATCAGGGTGTTGCCGTCCATGTCCGCCGAAGCAACTTTGGAAATTGTCCCGCTCATGATCGGAGTGGCGCGATTGGTGACCATAAGACTGCCACGATCACGGCCACGGCGACCGCCGCAATCAGAACGGGCACAACCGGCGGCAACGTCCATTTGGCGCTGTCAAATTCTTCTGACATCGGCATGTGACCGATATCGGGTGGCTGAGCGGGCGCCACTGCGGGCTTAGCCGATGTGGCAGGTGGGCTGGTGCGTTGGGCTGCGATGCTGGCTTCGGATCGTCAGGCATGGGAGTTTCCTCAAGTTAAGGATACTCCCCCTGAGATGCCGATGCGAGAGTAGCTGGTTGGGTCTGTAGTCGGGTTATCAGGTCACAGCAAAGCAGGCCCAGCCACGAAGGCCGGGCCCCTGGACGAATTTGCCGGTTATTACGGCTGCACCGTAAGAGTGATGTTCAGCTTTCTGCGACTGATTGGCGGGGCTCGCGCCAGCGGTGCCTTCCCACTGGCAGAGACGATTATGGTTGTTGTGCCGGCGGGAGTCGCCTGCGGTATAGCAGGAGTCTGATGTTGAACTCCCGCCACCGCCACCACAGCTTGCCATCCGGCTACCATCGCCAGAACGAGTAAGCTACTCGCGATACCTTTGCTGAAACTCTTGCCGGGCAGCTCGCGTTTTCTTCCCAAGCCAAGCAGCACCACGCCCAGCGTGAACGGACCGAACGTCCAAATCATTGCGTAGACATAAGGCTTTGATTTCGGCCCAATCAGCGCCGCATGCGGGCCCGTGGTTTTAACGGTGAGAGTTGTCAGCGTGGAAGCTAGATTCCCACTCACAGTTGCAGCTCGTGGGACTGAATGTGCACGTGGTGAGCGCGGGAAGGCTGCCGCAAGTGAAACTTACGTTGCCGGTAAATCCGTTGATCGAGAGTTGTGGTTATGTTGAATATGGCCGCCTGTCCCGCCAATATCGTGCTTGACGTTTTATCCGGAGTCAACCGAGTAGTCAGGTATTAAAGGCGCCGTAATGACCTGTTGAATGGCGCGCTGAGATGGCAGGAAGTAAATCTGTGCTGCCGGAAAAAGATGCGGTGATTGAGTGAACGCCTACGGGAAAGTGCTGTCACGGTGAGACCGGTTGTGAAAGCCTGGTCAGTTGAGATGATTCCCAGCGGAGTGGCGCCGTCAAAGAACGTGACCGATCCTTTTGCGAGCACGAACGGGCTGGGGGTCGCCGTAAAGGTGACTCTTACGCCCTGGGGCGCGCTCGCCGCCGATGAACTTGCTGTGATGGTCGCGGGTGCGGGATTCACCACCACAGTAACAGGCGAGGAGCTGCTCGGGGCGTTTGTACCATCCCCCGTATAGTTCGCGTAAATGGTATGGGTTCCGCCAGGCGGATTTACCGAAACAGTTGTGCTATTAAATATCCCGCCTGAAACAAAAGAAGCTCCGTCAAGTGTAGCGTTCATGCTGCCGGTGACATTCCCGGCGTTTCCGGTCACCGTCATCAGATAAGTGGCTTGCTGGCCGAAAACAATCGGGCCGGCTGGACCCCCGGTAAGCGTGGTGGTGGTCGGATGAGCACTCGGTGCGCTGGCTGTAACAAAACCCGCGCCGCTGATTGCAGTGTTTGCCACATCATTAGCCTGAAATGTCAGGAACCCGGCCGTATTGAAGGTTGCGGTAAAGCTGCCGGCACCATTCACCATGGGAGAGTTTGCCGGAAGTACTGCCGCAGCGTCACTGCTGGTGAAGTGGATAGTTCCGTTATAGTTGGTTACAGGGGTCGAGTCGCGTCCAGGGCAATGATCGAAAAATTAACAGGCGTGCCCGTGGTTGCTGTACCTGGAGCAATGATTCGCAGCACTGCCACGTTCGGCACGTTCACCTGGAGCGTGGATGTTCCGGTGAAACCCGGCAGCTTAACGTCAGTCACCGTTACCGTTTGTGAGCCGCTGGTATTTAAGGTCGCCACAAAATGGTGGAAGCCCGCGTCGGCGAGCGTGAAGGTGTAGTCAGCGGGAAGCACAGCTGCACTGTCACTGCTGGTGAAATGTACGGTCCCAGTGTAAGGAACGGTCGCCCCGGAATTGCTGTCTTCAGTCCGCAGGTCCAGATCAAAACTCTGGCCGCCGCTGACATTGGGACCCGCGACGATCTGGAAGGTTGGCGGCGCGGCGACGCAGTTGTTCTGTAAATTTGAGAACTCCTGCTGGACCGTATAAGCGGTGCCGTTGGCCACCACGCTGGCTTCCTACGGCCACGCAGATGTCACCGATCTCGCCATTGGCCTGGTCAATCCACGCCAGCGGACGGGCAAACGTAGTTGCCGGCCCAACATCGGATCCGTTACAGATTCAGAAAGCTCATGGCTGGTAACGTTCGTGGCCTGATCAAATGTTGTGCCGGTACCGCAGCCCGGTGACTGCATCCACTGGGCGGTTGCAGGTCCGGCATGACTCCGTAAAACAGCCTGTGCGCGCTGAAACGAGAGTTGGTGCTGTTGTGGTACGCGCAAAAACCTCCGCGCACGCAGCTATTGCTGGTGCCATCATTGATAGTCTTTCCCGGAGGAAAGAAGATCATGTAAAGCGTGTTGTTGTTTCCTTGCGCGTCAATCACAGGCGCGGGCAGGTTCCCGGCGTTGACCTGGCTCAGCAGTTCAGCCTGAATCTGGTTGTCAGTGATGGTTGGCGCCGTTGTTCGCGGCGGCAGGCGTGATGGTGAATTGCCCGTCAAAGAAGCCGTGCCCAATAAATTGATTCGTGCCTGCCGTTCCGTCCAATGCCTTTACGCCGATGGTGCTGTACTCGCTCAGCATGTCAAAAAACGTGCTCTTGGTGATGTCGTTGAAAAAATTCGCCATGGTGGGTGTGGCGGTTCCAGCAATGTTCGGCAGGTAAGATCCTGCCCCGTACAGCACCAGCACAATGTGAACATTCGAAATCACCGGCCCGCCAAAATAATCAACATGCGCTCCCACCGGGAAAGAAGTTGAGCTTGGTGGTTACTGCACCCGGCTCACGAAATGGCACGATATGGATGGGCGACTGCAGGCGTGGTTGGGCCGAAATAGCCGCTGCCCCATTCGTGATTCGCTGTCGCGTCAGCTCCTGAGGCCTGTGGGCGCTCCGGATTCTGACGAAGCAACAGTGGTTTGCGCCTGGGCAAAGCAACCGGCGGACAAGCCATCAAGAAAAAGCTGATGTAAACAATAAAAACGCGTATGAATGCTGAGCCAGACAAACTATTTCCTTCGCAACGCATGCTTCGATCCCCGGCATCATGCCGCTGCTATTTGCAATTTTCCAGGCTGAATTTGTGAGTAGCTGGATTGGTAAGGAATAATAACCCTGTTCGGGCTTAAGAATTAAGGAAAAAAGCAACTGAGGTACAGTCATGGAGAATCTAGGGTGTTTGCCGGTCATTTTCGCCCAGCGCGGGCCGTTGCAAGCGTGGCAAATTCGAAAGCTCCGCAAAACCGGCAGTTTTTATTTTGTCGCTCGCTCCAAACCGCTTCGAAATTTCTAACCGGCTTAGATGAAGTGCCCTTAAACGAGGGCTCGACTCGCATTCGGCCTCGCCCTATGTGCGAAATGAAATCTAGGACCAGTACAGGTTTGCCTCTGCGCATGAGGCGTGGCAAAATCTTTTACCGGAAGCGTATTCAGCACGTCCGCTTTGGTCAGCCACGCTCGCCGCAGTTGCAGGACGCCATAGCGGATCTTCTCCATGTGCGAGGTATGGTGCGCGTCCGTGTTGATGACGAACTTCACGCCCTTGGCTTTGGCCATGCGCAGATGCAGGTCACGCAAATCAAGCCGGTCAGGATAGGCATTGTGTTCCATCGCCACGCCGGCTTTGGCCGCGGCGGCAAATACTTTGTCGCAATCAAAATTGTAGCCTTCACGGCGCAACAGCATACGTCCCGTGGGATGGCCGATCACCGACGTATGCGGATTCTCGATCACCCGCAGCAGCCGGTCCGTGACCTGCTGCGTGTCCTGGTTGAAATGGGAATGAATGCTGGCGATGACAATGTCCATCTGCTCCAGCACGGAGTCGGAAAGATCCAGTTCGCCGTCGGCAAGAATATCCACTTCAATACCGGCGAAGACCGTAATGCCTTCAATGGTCTTTCCCACTTCACGGATGCGTTTGACGTGGGCTTCAGCACGCTTGTCATCCAGCCCGTTGGCGAAGGCCAGGTTCTTCGAGTGGTCCGTGATGGCCATGTATTTGTAACCGCGATCACGCGCCGCCAGCGCCATCTCTTCAATCGTGCACTTCCCGTCTGTTTCCACGGTATGCATGTGCACGTCACCCTGAATGTCTTCCACGGTGATCAACTGCGGCAGCTTGCCTTCTTCCGCGGCGTCAATCTCGCCATTGTTCTCGCGCAGCTCAGGAGGAATCCAGTCCAGGCCAAGCTTCTTGTAGATCTCTTCTTCCGTTTTGCCGGCCACGCGCTTTTCATCTTCCATCCGAACCAGGCCATATTCGTTCAGGGTGTATCCCTGCTTGAGCGCGCGCTGCCGAAGAGTAACGTTATGGTGCTTGGAGCCGGTGAAATATTGCAGGGCCGCGCCAAAAGATTCCGGAGGCAGAATCCGTACGTCCACCTGCATTCCGCTGCGCAGCTTGACGCTGACTTTGTTTTCGCCTTTGGCCAGCACTTCCAGAATGCCGGGAAAGTTCACGATCTCATCGATCACTTTGTCACGCTGCGATTCACTGTTACAGCACTTCCCTGTTACCAGCAGATCCAGGTCGCCTACGGTCTCCCGTCCGCGGCGCAAGGAACCTGCAGGCGTTACTTTTTCTACGCCGGGAAGTTTGCTGAGCAGGGCAATCATCTTCTCCGCAGTCTGGTCCGCGACATCCAGCAGGAACCGGCCGGTCAACTGGCGATAGCTCTCAATGGATTTGAGAATCTTCTGCTCAGACTTCTCGCTGAGGCGGGGCAGATGCACGCAGCTTGCCTTCACTGGCGAGCTTGGCCACACCTTCCACGTCGCACACTTGAAACGCGTCCCAGATGAGAGCGATCGTCTTAGGCCCCAGCCCGGAAATCTTCAGCAACTCCAGCATGGAGGGACGAAAGCGCTGCAGCATCTCTTCATGCAGCGGTAATTTTCCCAGCGTGAAAATGTCACGGATATTCGCAGCCATGCCCTTGCCAATGCCGGGGATCGCCAGCAGGGCTTTCTGGTCCTGGTAAATATCGGCAAGCTGCTGATCATGGCCCTCAATGGCCTCGGCGGCGCGACGATACGAGCGGACGCGGAAGGAATCTTCAGCGGCGACCTCCAGCAGGTCAGCCGTTTCATAGAGGATGTTGGCGATGGACTTATTGTCTGTTTGCACCGCGATAATTTTAACCGTTTGCTTCTTTTTGGTCGCTTGCGCGACAAACCGCTTGAGCATTCTCGACCACCGCTAGACTGACGTGCCCTGTTGCAGCGGGCTCGGGCGTGTTCGGCTTCGGTCTGCTGGCACGACAAACCGCTTGAATAATCTGCTACCCGCTTAGATTGACGTGCCCTGAAGCAGCGAGCTCGGCGCGTGTTCAGCCTCGGCCTGTCGCTCGAAATCTGATCAGCATGCGCAATCGCCAAACTGATTCAAACTATGACGAACGGCCTACCGAATCGACCTGAGATCGCTCCAGGCGTCATTTTTCCTTAGCCCGATCAGCAGACTCTCGGTCACCTGAATCCGCTTGCGTGCTCACACAAATCCAGAAGCACACCTTATAATAGATTCTGTGCATTACCCGTTCATCACCGGACGCCCAAAGCCGTTCATCTATTTTGTGGTCCTGTTTCATGCTGGCCATGGCGGGCCTTTGGCCTACAATTTCAACGCCGTGCCCAGACACGGAAAACTGCGCCTGCGCCCACGGCACTGTTCGCGCAGACGGCGGCAAGCTCAGCCAGCGAGGCCTGGCCAGCCAGGCCGGCCTGCAGACTCCGAATTCCTTTGTGATGGATGGTGGCGCGGGCCCGTGCTCAGTAGAGTTCAATGTCACTACCGCGGACGGCAAGCCGCTGTTCGCGACGCTGATCAACGTGCACATCGCCTATGGTTTCGGCGGCTTCCACAAACTCGACATGGGCGTTTACACGAATCAGGAAGGCAAGGGAAAGTTCACCGGCATCCCTGCCAAAGTCAAGAACCCGCCGCTGGAGTTCCGTGCCAGCAAAGATCAACTGGTCGGCCTGGCCACAGTTGATCCATTCCTTGAATGCCACGCGAAACACGACATTGTGATGGATATGCCGAAGGAGCAAATAGCAATTAGCATTTGGCAAGTAGCAGTCAGGTATTTGGCTCTTGGTATTTGGTACTTTGCGTTCTAGTCGGTCCTCTGAGCATTTGGTTCTCGTTCGGACATCTTCAAGTCAGTCCACCCGAAGGCTGGACATCCCGACTGCGCGTTCGGAGCAACAGATTCATCTAAGCTTCAGCGAACTACAAGAACAAGCGGCGAGGCCGAACACGCGCCGAGCCCGCTGCAACAGGGCACATCAATCTAAGCTGGTCGAGGATTTCAAAGCGGTTTGGAGCGAAGCGACAGAATGAAAAGTATGCGAAGCCGGACAGCGGCACCCATGCAAAGGGCATTCGATCTAAGCTGGTCTGAATTTGAAGCGATTTGCCGCAACGACTGTATAAGGGCGAGGCCGGACACGCGCCGAGCCCGCTGCAACAGGGCACTTCGATCTAAGCTGGTCGAGAATTTCCAAGCGGTTTGGAGCGAAGCGACAAAATGAAGACGATAAGGGCGAGGCCGGACACGCGCGCCGAGCCCGCTGCAACAGGGCAGCATTCAGATCCAGAGCTGGGATAGTGAATTTCCAAGCGGTTTGGAGCGAAGCGACAAAATCAAAGACGATAAGGGCGAGGCCGACTTGCGCGCCGAGCCCGCTGCAACAGGGCACTTCAATACTCAGCTGGATAGAGAATTTCCAAGCGGTTTGGAGCGAAGCGACAAAAATAAAGACCCGGTTATCAAGGGGGTGAAACCGGGTCTCGAATACGGTGAGTGGTTAAGCAGGATCAGGCTGACTGGGCTGCTTGGTCTTTCACAACGTTTTCAGCTTGAGGACCTTTTTGGCCTTGGATAATTTCAAACTCAACGTCATCACCCTCTTGCAGGCTTTTGTACCCATCAGACTGGATGGCGCTGTAGTGGACGAACACATCAGGACCGTCTTCCCTACCGATGAAGCCGAAACCTTTTGCGTTATTGAACCATTTAACTTTACCTTTAATTCGAGACACGTTCCTTACTCCGAACGTCCGAGGGCACAACCGTACACCAGTCCTGACCTGGACCCATTTTCACTCTAGACTTGGGTGTTGCCACTGCTTAAGGAGGGACGCAGGACGCCGGAAATTTAGCCTTCTCCCGGCATTACGTCGTTTACCCGCTACTTTGGCTTAAGTTATTCTTATTTTCCGCTCTATTAAAGTTTGATGTCAATTACTTAATCGTTTAAGACGACATGTAAAATCCATGCTTTTTCCCTATAAGCCTTATTGAAATCAATCGGAAATAACGATTACGCATTGCGCCATTTCTTCAATTTGTTTTCCAGCCACAGAATGGGCGCAATGGTTTTGGCGTCAATGATCTTTCCTGATGTGGCCATCTGCACCGCCTGCCGCAAGGGAAAGAACCGGATGGCGATTCTTTCGTCGTCTTCCGGTTGTGCCGTGCCTTTGATCAAATCCTGGGCCAGATAAACCTGCATATGTTCCGTGAGAAATCCCGGGCTCACATAGAAGTACAAAGCTTTCTGCCACTTTCGCGCCGTGTATCCGGTCTCTTCCAACAGTTCCCGCTTGGCTGCTGCAAGCTTGTCTTCTCCGGGCTCCAGGCTGCCGGCCGGCAACTCCCACAAGCGCGCTTCGGCTGCATGGCGATACTGGCGCTCCAGCAAAACTCGCGGCTCTTTGCCGTTGCCATCATCCACGGCCAGAATCACAATTGATCCGGGATGCTGGACCAGATCACGCCGCACATGAACACCGTCAGGCTCTTCCACCTGTTGTGAGACAACGGTGAAAATGGGGCCGCTGAAAACTTGTTTCGAGGAAACAACGCGAGCCAGCTTAGATGGTTTTGAGGACTTCGGTGAGGATGGCATGTGGTTAGTTTATTAGATTTGGTCGTCCTTATTAGTCATCCTTAAATGAACGTCCGATTCCGCTCTTCTGCTATCCTCCGTTTCGTGGCAAGAAATTCACAACAGCCGCTTTCGACAATCACGCTGATCGGCGCGGGCAATCTGGCCCAGGCACTGGGCCCTGCGCTGCGAAACGTGGGCTATCGGGTAGAGCAGATTGTGGGGCGCAACAATCCTGAATCCATGCGGCGCGCGCGAGCATTGGCCCGGAAGCTCGGAGCGGCGGCAATTCGACTTAAAGATGCTGCTGCCCGGAGCCGATGTGATCTGGCTCTGCCATACCGATGACGCGCTGGCCTCCACGGCACGACTCCTGGCACGCATGCCGGGATGGAAAAATAAGATCGTGCTCCATTCCAGCGGCGCCTTGACCAGCGACGTGCTTGCGCCACTGAAGCGCGCCGGCGCCCACACTGCCTCGCTCCATCCGATGATGAGCTTTGTTGCAGGCACGGCTCCGAAGATGTCTGAAATTCCATTTGCCGTGGAAGGCGACAAGAAAGCAATCGCGGCGGCAAAACAGATCGTGGGCAAGCTGGGCGCTGAAGTATTCCAGATCAAAAAGCCGGCGAAGGTCCTCTACCACGCGCTGGGATCGTTTTCATCTCCGCTGGTTGTGGCGACTCTGGTGACCGCGGAGCGCGTCGGCAAGGCCGCTGGTCTCACGCTGCCGCAGACGCGCAAGATCATGGGCCCGATTCTTCAGCAGACACTGAGCAATTATCTGCAACGTGGCCCGGCAGCAGCTTTCAGCGGACCGATCAAACGAGGCGATTTGCAGACCATAAGACGTCATTTGAAGGAATTAGAAAAGGTAACACTCGCCAAAGACGTTTATCGCGCGCTGGTGCGTTCGGCGAGTCGAGATTTGCCGGTAAACCGCAAAAAAGAGTTGCTGAATTTATTGAACAAGTGAACCACCCCACTTTGAGGCAGCCGGATCGGAGATCTTCTACTTTTCAGTGAACAGGTGTCCCATCTTTTCTCTTTTGGTATTCATGTAACGCTCCGAGGCGGCGTGGGGCTCCACTTCACACGGCACGCGTTCGACTACCTTGATCCCGGCCGATTCCAGAGCTGCCACTTTCTGCGGGTTATTGGAAAGCAGCCGCACGGCCTTCAGCCCGAGCGACTTCAGTATCTCCGCTGGTAATTCGAACTCACGATGATCAGCCTTGAATCCCAGATCTTCGTTCGCCTGTACAGTGTCGCGGCCGTTGTCTTGCAGTTCATAGGCCTGAAGCTTGGGCATCAGGCCAATACCGCGGCCTTCCTGAAGTTCATAGAGCAGCACTCCTGCTCCAGCTTCGGCGATCAACTGCAATGCCATCTCCAGTTGCTGGCGGCAATCACACCGCAGCGATCCGAAAACGTCGCCGGTAAGACACTGGGAGTGTATGCGAACCAGGGGCGGGGCTGAGTGGATATCTCCCATCACCAGAGCAACGGCTTCTTCCTTGCGTCGGTCGTCGCCTACATGACCTTCAAAACCCAAAATGCGGAAATGTCCCCAGCGTGTGGGGAAATCGGCTTCAGCTAACTTGCGGACTGAGGATGAAGAACTCACGTGCATAATTATAGATGCTGGAGTGGTAAGATTCGGTTCATGGCGCTCAGTGACACCAGCCCGGAAATCGAAGCCATGCAGATCAAGATTGCCCGCTCCATGACCGTTGAGCAAGCGGCTTCTTATAGCTTTGGATATAAGTCTTCTGTGTCGTGAATTCATGCTGGCAGGAATACGGAATAGTCACCCGGATTGGTCTGAAAAAGAAGTTCAAAGAGAAGCCCACCGTTTGACGTTTTTTCCAGATCCGCTACCGGACTGGATTAGATGAATCCTGCAGATCTGTTTCGGCGTCTCTCCGCCATACTTAGCCATGCAGATATTCCCTATATGTTGACCGGATCGTTTGCCGGGACAGTTTACGGACTAGGTAGGGGCAGCCAGGATGTTGATTTCATTATCGCGGCAGATGAAGAGCAGGTCCGAAAATTACTGTCTCTACTTCCAGAAAATGAATTCTATTCCGAACCGAACGCCGCGCTGGAAGCGTGCCGCCGCAAATCAATGTTCAACCTCATCGACAACATCACGGGATTGAAAATTGACTTCATCTTTCGCAAGATGCGGCCGTTCAGCGAAGAGGAGTTTAGACGTCGCCGGTCAGCTCCCGTGATGGGTGTCCAACTTTCATTGCTGCGCCAGAAGATCTGATTATCGCGAAGTTGGAATGGGCAAACATGGGCGCGTCATTAAGACAAATTGAGGATGTCGCCGGAATTCTGAAGGTTCGTGGCGACGAACTGGATTTAGCTTACCTGAAGGATTGGATTAACCAACTCGGCCTGACTGAACAATGGGATTCCGCCCGCAAACTTGCCGGCCTCGAATAACTAACTTCCCTCGCTGTATACTCTAGGGTTTCATACAGCAATCCTGGAGAGACACTCATGGCCTCACCCGCAGTCAGCTTTGCCAAAGATAATCAGCAGCGGTTTCTGGGCGAACTGAAAGACCTGCTCCGCATTCCCAGCGTGAGCACCGCGCCCGAACATAAAGATGACGTCCGCCGCGCCGCCGAGTTCGTCGCCAATGACCTTCGCCGCATGGGCATGGAGAACGTTGAAGTCATCCCGACCAAAGGTCATCCGCTGATCTATGCTGACTGGCTCCACGCTGCCGGCAAGCCCACCGTGCTTTGTTATGCGCACTATGACGTGCAGCCGGCCGAGCCGCTGAATGAATGGATCTCTCCGCCGTTTGAGCCCACGGAGCGCAATGACAACATCTATGCCCGCGGCGCGGTGGACGATAAAGGCCAGCTCTGGATGGAGTTGAAGGCCGTTGAGGCCTTGATGAAAGGCCACGGCGGCAAGCTGCCGATCAATGTGAAGTTCATCATTGAAGGTGAAGAGGAAGTGGGCGGCGAATCGATTGCGGCGTATGTTCGCAAAGAGAAAGCCAAGCTGAAGGCTGACTTTGCGCTGGTCTGCGATACGGAGCTGTTCGCGCCCAATCTTCCAACACTGTGCGTCGGATTGCGCGGGCTGGTTTATACCGAGATTGAAGCCCAGGGCGCCAAGACCGATCTGCATTCCGGCATGTACGGCGGCGCCGCGCCTAATCCGCTGTTCGCGCTGATTGAGATCATCAGCAAACTCAAAGATGCCAAGGGCAAGATCCTGATTCCCGGCTTTTATAACAAGGTAAAAGCACCCGACCAAAGCCGAGCTGAAAGCCTGGAAGAAGCTGCCCTTTAAGGAAGAGCACTATCGCAAAACGGAAGTCGGATCGAAAGTCCTGACCGGCGAGCCGGGATATTCCGTGCTTTATCGCACGTGGGCAAGGCCGACGCTGGAAGTTCATGGCATGCCCGGCGGCTTTGTCGCCTCGGGCGCCAAGACCGTAATTCCCGCTCGCGCTTCCGCCAAAGTGTCCATGCGACTGGTGCCCAATCAGGATCCGGATGACATTCTCAAGCGATACACCAAGTACGTGAAGAAGCTCACGCCCAAAGGCATTGACCTGAACATCAAGGTCTATAGCAAAGGTCCGGCATGCGTGGTGAGCACGGACAATCGCTACATCAAGGCCGCCACCGAAGCCATGCACGATGTCTTCAAGAAGGAGACGGTGTTCATTCGCTCCGGCGGCTCGATTCCCATCGTCACTGATTTTCAGGACGTGATGAAGCTGCCCAGCGTCATGATGGGCTTTGGCTTGCCGGACGATAATCTGCATGCGCCCAACGAGAAGTTCCATATTCCCAACTTCTATCGTGGGATTGAGAGCATCATCCGCTTCTTTGAGAAGCTGGGAGCGTAGGGAGATTGGGTGATTGGGTGATTGGGTAATGTGTCGGTCGGGTGATCTGGAGCGCTGGGTCACCTACCATGTTTGCATAGAGAAAGGTATCGATGGTTCTTATCTGGGAGCCGATTTCAGACTTGCCGGAAGACTGGAGATCTCTCAGCGATGGAGAGCTAGGCCCGCTGCTGCAATTCTGGAATGATCAATGGGGTGATCTTGAACAAAGCGGAGCGTTGGCTGCCTTTAATCAGCGCTTGGCTCGGGAATGGTCGATTGAGACGGGCCAGATTGAAGGGGTTTACGACATTGATCGCGGCATTACGCAGACGCTAATCGAGCGCGGAATCGATGCCGATTTGATCGGAAATCATCCTGGACAGAAAGCACACCGAAATCATAGTTGCGCATTATTCAGGACCATTCACGGGTTCTTGATGGGCTTTTCGAATTCGTGAAAGGCGATCGTGATTTGACGAAAGGCTATATACACGAGATGCATGCGGCGCTGCTGCGCTCATCAGGACACCGACGGTGGTGATGGACCAGTTCGGAAAGCTCTTCGAAGCAAGGTTGTCCAAAGGAAAATTTAAAGAGCGACCCAACAATCCCAAGCGGCCAGACGGCTGCGATGCATCAGTATATGTCCCCCGGAACAGGTTGACCCTGAGATGGAACGCTTGTTGCGACTACATGCCGAACACGCAGAACAGCGAGTGCCAATTGAGGTGTGAAGGCAGCTTGGCTTGCATCATCGTTTCACGCAAATTCACCCCTATCAAGATGGGAACGGCCGAGTAGCACGCGCACTTGCTAGCTTAATTTTCATCAAGAGTCGGTTGGTTCCCTGTTGTGGTAACACGGGATGATCGAACCCGTTATATCGATTCTCTTGAAGTGGCAGACGAAGGAGACCTTCGTTCATTAATCGCATTTTTCGTGGATGTTCAAAAGCGAGCGTTATTCCAAGCTGACTCAAGCGGCGGCCGACGTCCACGACACCGCATACTGTGGATGAAGCGATTCAGTCGGCCAAACTCGTTCTAGTTGGAGCAGGCAGAAGACTTGGATCCGGGCATTTGGCCAAGAACCGTGTCAGACCGCAGATCGCTTAATGGGAATAGCGGATCAGCGAATGACCGAAATCGCTCAGTCAGTTGACCAAGGAAGTAGGAAGCGCTTGTCGGGATATCGCTTTCTACGTTAAGGAGTATCCGGTTCCGACTTCAACCCATGGCTTGCCTTATGAAGCCTAACGGAGAGGCCTACGACGCGTGAACCGTGCCTTGTTGATTAATGGGATCGAGGCATCAGAGGATCGAAGTGCAAGCGGACGCGATTGGCTCGAAGTTTCGTGGGCTAATCGGGTTTGTCGTCAGTGTTCGACAAAGGCAGCGTTTTGCTGCGGCGAACTTGCTTCGGAAGAACCTTTTCAAGTCAACTACGCCGAACCTTACGAAAACGCAGAACGCCGATTCCGTCCGTGGCTCGAAGACTCTCTCGTGAATGCATCTGACCATGTGGCGCAAGAGCTTGTAGACTTAAATCGCTCGGCTTCGGTCAGGATGAAAGCGGTTGAGAGTCTTGTATGCTTGAAAGATCAAGTTGTGACAGGATGATTTGAATTCTATCGAACTCCACCATGAAAACCGATCGCCCTGAATGGCTGCGTCTGTTGAAGAGCGCGGCTATGCCCTGGTTCCCGACGTGTGGAGCGCGCGGGAGGTGCTGGCGTTGCTGGTCTCGCTGGCCGATCTATCTTCGCGTCCGGGACGCGCCGGCATCCGCCATGTGCTCCATCATCCGGTGGTGAGCGTGATCGCCAATGACAGGCGATTGCTGGACATGGCACAAACCGTACTTGGTGAGAATGCATTTCCCTTCCGCGCGACATTATTCGACAAGGCGCCCGACGCCAACTGGCTGGTCTCCTGGCATCAGGACACGGCGCTTCCGCTGGTGGAAAAAATTGAAACGCCGGGCTGGGGCCCATGGTCAGTGAAAGAAGGTTTTCACTACGCGCACGCGCCCGCCTACGCGCTGAACAAGGTGCTGGCGTTGCGTTTGCATTTTGACGACTCCACTCCCGCGAATGGCCTGTTGCGCGTGCTGTCCGGAACGCACCGCATGGGCGTGCTGACAGATGATGACGTGGCCCGGCTTGCGGCGGAGCTGGACCCTGTGGAATGTCTGATCGCCAAGGGCGGCATCCTGGCGATGCGGCCGTTGATCATTCACGCCTCATCGAAGTCCCAGGCCCAGATTCCGCGCCGGGTCCTGCATATTGAGTATGCGGCGCCGGGAATCGTGCCCCAGCCGCTGCAACTTTCCACTACATAGCCCCTGGGAGCACATTCACCTTAATCCCTTCGCTCATTACACTGGCCTGTACCAATTCGTCTCTTAGCTCTCTTGATTCACTGCACCGAAAGCGCTACAGTCAATGTAGCTCTCGCGATTTTCCCGTCCTTTTTACCGATCCTGACAGGTGTGTTTGGCCTAATTGCTGCAAAGGTGGTGCGATATACTGGGTATGGAGCGCTTTATCCACAACATATTGTGGACGAAGCTTGACCCCCGGTATCACTCTGGGTACATTAGCTGGAACGCGGGTGAATCTACTCCAGCCAGTGATACCCGAAGCTGAACGCGCTTGCCTTCCCGGTGACAATTGGCCATTCCTGAAGGAGTAGGAACGTTGCTAAAACTAAAGAAGCTGCAAATCCTGGGATTCAAGTCCTTTTGTGATCGCACGGAACTGAAATTTCCGGGCGAGGGCATAGCTGCGGTTGTGGGGCCGAACGGGTGCGGCAAATCCAACATTTCTGACTCCATCTCCTGGGTGCTGGGTGAGCAATCAGCCAAGAGCCTGCGCGGTGTCCGCATGGAAGATGTGATCTTTGCCGGAACGCGTGATCGCAAGCCCACCGGCATGGCGGAGGTTTCACTCACACTGGTGGATCCCCACGGTGTATGAAGGCAAACTTGGCAGCGAGCCTGAAGTGGATGTCCAGGACGATCTGGGCGACGATTGGGATGAAGCCTCTATGCGCTCCAGCGCCGCTGAAGCAACGGAAGCTCACGTGGCCGAAGTGCAGCCCGGACCGCTGGATGCCGCCGAAATTCGACGCCGAATAGACAAAGCGCGCCGCAATGGAAGGCGAAGCCGTGGAGGCCGGCGCTGAAAGCGCCGACTCCAGAGATCGCAACGGCAGCAGACGCCACGGTTGCGGATACTCCGACTGAAAACAGCGGAAACTGAAGACGCCGAGGCCAGCATTGCCGCGCCCGGCAGCGTGGTATTGAAGATCCGCCGCCGCAAGCTGAAGCCGATGCAACTGGCCAAAGGCGAGATTGTGGTCACGCGCCGTTTGTTCCGCACCGGCGAAAGCGAATACCTGCTCAACGGTAAGCTCTGCCGCCTGCGTGACATTCAGGACATCTTTATGGGTACCGGTCTGGGACCGGAATCCTACGCCATCATTGAACAAGGGCGCATTGGCCAGATCCTGAGCAGCAAGCCGCATGACCGTCGCGCCATTATCGAAGAAGCCGCAGGCATCACCAAGTTCAAGACCAAAAAGCGGCTGGCGGAAGCGCAGGCTGGAACAGTCCAGGCTGAACCTCTCCCGCATCAATGACATTTTTGAAGAAGTCACGCGGCAGATGAACTCGCTGAAGCGGCAGGCCGCCAAGGCCGAGCGCTACGCTAAGCTGCGCGATGAGATGCGCGAGAAGCTCCGCATTGTTCTGGCCAGCAAGTTTGCCCAGATGGTGAATGAAGAGCAGACATTGCACGGCGCATTGGAAGCCGTTTCCGAGGAGATTCAATCGCGCGCAGAGTCAGTGACCACGCGTGAAACCGAGCATACAGAACGCATGCAGCGGGGCTATGCCATTGAGAGTGAGATCACTCAGAACACGCAGAGCATCAACGCTCTGGCGCTTGAGACTGAACGTGCCATTGGCCGCCGCAATACGAACGAAGAGCGTTGTGCTGAGATGGAGATTCGGTCCGCTACGGCCACGGCCGAATTGGAGCGTGCGCAGGCGAATCTGGCTTCACTGACCCAGGAGTTGCAGACCAACCGCCAGTTTGCTGAGTCCGCGGCCGCCGAAGTAGCCGCGGCACAACATGAATGGCAGGCACGCCAACAGGAAGCACAGGCCGCTGGACGTTCGCTCTCCGATATTGAGCGCCAGCAGGAAGCGCGCCGATCGTCGGTGATGGAAGTGATGTCTTCCGTGTCCCAGGTACGCAACCAGATCAGCCAGGCCGAAGAGAACATGACTTCGCTTGACCGCGAATCACAGCGCCTGGAACGCGAGATCGCCTCTGCCCGTGTGGATATTGAAAGCTTTGGCGGACGTCATGGGCAGATCGCCTTCGAGTTTGAAACGGTCACGCAATCGGTAACGGCCCTGGGCGCCCGCATTGACGAGACCCGGTCGCAGATTGACATCAAGCGCAAGGAAGAAGAAGTTTCCAAGCGCCACCTGGACACGCTTCGGGCTGAGTTCGCCACCGCCGTGGGCAAACGCAATTCACTGGAAGCCGTAATCAATGAACACGGATATTCCACTGAATCCGTCAAGCGTCTGTTTCAGTCCAACTCTGTTGGCAACGCCTTTACGCCCGCCGGCGTGCTGGCTGACTTTCTGGAAGTGGAGACCCGTTACGAGAGCGTGGTGGAAGAATTTCTGCGTGACGAGTTGAACTACGTGGTGGTGAAGTCATGGGATTCCGCCAATGAAGGCATGCGTCTTCTGCAGACAGATGCTGACGGCCGGGCCACCTTCCTGGTCCATCCTGAAGACTCGCAGGCGAAGTTCTCCTTCTCCGTCACCGACAACCCGCCGCCGGCTTCGCATCGTCCGGAGAGAGCTGATCTCGCTGAAGAATTGCATTCGCGTGCTTGATGGATTTGGACGATCGCTGGAAGTCGTGCTGCCCAAGCTGCGCGATGGCTACATTGCTCCCGACGCGCACATGGCGCGCGGCCTGGCTCTGGAAAATCCCGACGCATACTTCCTCTCCGCCAGCGGCGAGGTGTTCCACAACGTCACGGTAACGGGCGGCAAGCAGCGGGCCGAAGGCCCATTGTCACTCAAGCGCGAACTGCGTGACGTGATGAAGGCGTGCGTTGATCTGGAAGCTGCCATTCAGAATGAGCAGAGCAAAGTCCAGATGCTGGGACGTGAACTGGCAGAGTTCGCCAAGCTGCTGCGTACGCTGGAAGACGAGCGCCGCGAAGCGGAGAAACAGGCACTCACGTCCGGTCACGCATTGAAGCAACTGGAAAGCGAACTGGCCCGCACCGAGCAGCGGCTGAATACCTACCAGCTTGAGTTTGAGCGCAACCGTTCAGAACGCAACCAGAAGGAACTGGTCATCGCGGAAAAGCGAGAAGCGGCCGAAGCTCCTGGAGCAGAAGCGGCAGGCCATTGAAGACGAATTGAAGGCCGCGCAGGAACAGATCGCCGCGATGAGGACCGCCCGCGACGCCGCCGCCCAGTGCGGTATCCGAAGCCGGCGCAAGGCTGGCCGGGCTGGAAGAGCGTCGCCGTTCGGCTGCGGCTGCTCTGGAACGCATTGAAACACTCTCCACCGATGCCGCCCGCCAGGTGGAATCATTGCAATCGCAGATCCGCTCGGCGGTCGCCGAAAAAGAACAGCGTGCGGCGGAAAACATCCAAATCGCCCAACGGCTGGAATCGCTGGCGGCAGAGAAGACCGCCGCCGAGGCCACGGGTATCCAGTTGCAGCATGAGTCAGACCAGGTACGCGCCCGCATCGCGGAAATTGACCACGAACTCAAGGCGGCCCGGCTGGAGTTGGACGCAGCCCGTGAACGCAAGGCCGAACTCGGACAGCATCTGGCGAAGCTGCAATCCGATCTGGGCCATATGAGCGAGATGTGCCTCAATGAGCTCAGCGTCAGCTCTGATGAGCTTCGCGCCAACACGGAAATTTCCCTGGTGGAAGGCGACCTGCTGGTGGCGGAAGAGACCACGTACCGCGAAATGCGCACCAAGCTGGAGAACATGGGACCAGTCAACATGATGGCGCTGGAAGAGTTCAAGGAAACCGAGCAGCGCCACCAGTTCCTGGAGACGCAGCGCAAAGACCTGCTGGATTCCATTGAGAACACGCAGGCAACCATCAAGGAAATTGACGAGTTTTCCAGACAGAAGTTCCAGGAAGCGTTTGAACGGATCAATGAGAACTTCCAGTTCACCTTCCGCAAGCTTTTTGCCGGTGGCCACGCGTTTATGCGCCTGACCGACGAGGCCAACACGGCGGAAAGCGGCATTGACGTGGTGGCGTCACCGCCGGGAAAGAAGTTGCAGAACGTACTGCTGCTTTCCGGCGGAGAGAAGGCGCTTACCGCGCTCTCATTGCTGGTCGGCATCTTCCAGTATCAGCCCAGCCCGTTCTGCATTCTGGACGAAGTGGACGCGCCGCTGGACGAAGCCAACGTGGGACGCTTCGTTGAACTGGTGCGCGAGATGGCGGTACAGACACAGTTCATCATCATCACGCACAGCAAGCGGACCATGTCCGTGGCGCCGGTGATGTATGGCGTGACCATGCAGGAGCCGGGCGTGTCAAAGGTTGTCTCAGTGAAATTCGGAAACGAGACTATGCAGCGGGCGTCAGCTTAAGGCAAAATTCGGGCGGCCGAAAAAATATTTTTTGACAGACGTTAATTTTTCAGTCATCGGTACTACAAACCGAATCGAAAATCAATGCTGTGAAATCCACGATCCATGCGGGTTTCACAGCTTTTGTTTTTTCTCAAGACTTTTCGGAAAGTATCGTATGGGCCTGGCGGTTATCGTTCTTTTCATGTGGTTGACAAAAATAGTTGAGCAGCTAGAATAACGCCTCGCCCCTCTAATATCGGTATGAATCCTCCAACAATAAATCGAGTTCTGCTGCAAACAGATTTTCCCGAGCTGACCCTTTACGCCCGGGGCAAGGTGCGTGACCTTTACAGCGTGGGCGACCATTTACTCTTCGTCGCCACTGACAGAATTTCCGCCTTCGACTATGTACTGGGTACCGGCATTCCGGAAAAAGGCCGGGTGCTTTCCCAACTGACATTGTTCTGGCTGGATTTCCTGAAAGACACCGTCAGCAATCATCTGATCACCGCAAATGTGGAAGAGTATCCGGCAGAGCTGCACAAGTATGCCGACCAGTTGCGCGGACGCTCCATGCTGGTGCAGAAAGCGCAGATGGTGGAGATTGAATGCGTGGCCCGCGGGTATCTTTCCGGCTCTGGCTGGAAGGAATACCAGCAGACCGGCGCCGTATGTGGAATCAAATTGCCGGCCGGACTGCGCGAATCAGATAAACTGCCGGAGCCGATCTTTACTCCGGCGACCAAAGCCATCAGCGGTCACGACGAGAACATCTCCTTCGAAGAGATGGTCAAGCACACCGGCAAGGAACTGGCGGCCCAGCTCCGCGATCTCACGCATCGGGATTTATCAGAAGGCGGCTGACTACGCTGCCGGCCTGGGCATCATCATTGCGGACACCAAGTTTGAATTCGGCCATACCGGCAGAGGCCTGGTTCTGGCGGATGAGGTACTTACACCGGATTCTTCCCGCTTCTGGCCGGCGGATAAATATCAGCCCGGTAAAGCGCAGGAATCTTTCGATAAACAGTTTGTGCGTGATTATCTGGAGTCAATCAAGTGGAACAAGCAACCTCCGGCTCCTTCACTGCCAGACGATGTGGCCAACAAGACCAGTGAGAAGTACATACAGGCCTACAAGATCCTGGCACGGCGTGATTTGCCGACGGGCTAGACGTGGAAACTGAATGAACGCCCTGGACTGGCTCATCCTGCTGATCATGATGTTCTCAGCCCTGCTGGCGGCAGCACAAGGATTTTTCTTTGAAGTGATTTCGCTGGCAGGCGCGATCCTGGGTTATCTGCTGGCAGCGTGGGGATACGGACGATTGGCGCCGTGGTTTCTTCAGTATGTGAAGTCGCCGGCGTTTGCTGATCTGGCAGGTTTTTTAACGATTTTTCTGTCAGTGGTGATTCTGGCAGGCGCAATTGCCAGACTGGCCCGATGGTTTATCCATGAAGCCGGATTGCGATGGGTGGACCGGGCATTGGGAGCTGCGTTTGGATTTTTGCGCGGCTTCATTGTTGTAACGGCGGGATTGCTGGCGATTACAGCGTTTGCTCCTGATTCAACGGAGCTGGCTGGATCACAGCTGGCGCCTTATTTTCGGATTGCGGGCAGCGGAGCAAGCTGGCTGGCGCCATCAGATATTCGCCAGAAGTTCCGCGAGGGAATCGTTAAGTTGCGGGGAACGCCGGCGCCAGGAACAGCTAAGCCAGTGCCGGGGTCAAAGTGAATCACAGGATGAGTTCAGATTCGTTTGCACAGCCGGAAGGAGAAGAACACGTGAAGGACCAGCTCGAAGCTCTTGTAGCACAGATGCACGGCAGTGGCATTCTCTATTCCGAAGCAGTCCGCGAATTCAAGAAGCGTTTCATCATGAACGTTCTGCAGCAAAACAAGGGTAACCAGTGCAAGGCCGCGCGTGAGCTGGGCATGCACCGCAACACCCTGAGCCGCACCGTGGCTGAGCTGGACCTTGATGTACGCGAATTCCGTGATGTGGGAAGGCGTCCGGTTCGCAGTGAAAAAGGACTGCCGCTGGAAAAAAAGGCTGTCCGCTAGCCTGGGCGGCAGCCCGCCAGACCGGCTGAGCTGAATCCAAGCAAGGTGTCTACCCTGTCTCACCCCATACCAGAAAAACCTGAGGATCCGAGCCCGGGAAGTTCAACGCGCTGTGGTTCGTTCCGGATTCATCTGGGAGCGCTGCCGACGCTTATCTCTTCGATATTGACGGCACGCTGCTCAACAGCCGTGACGCCGTCCACTACTTCTCTTTTCGCAATGCCGTCCGCAAAGTCCTGGGAATGGATGCCACGTATTGACGGAGTTCCGGTCCATGGCAACACAGACATGGGGATTCATCCGCGCGGTGCTGCGGCGAACAGGAATGGACGACGAGGCAATTGATCGCACACTTGCCGATGATCTTCAAACACATGGTCGCCGAGGTCAGCCGGAATCGCGATGAAATTACGTCCGGAACTGTGTCCGTCGATTCCCGAATTGGTTGAGCGACTGCATCAGTCCGGCAAATTGCTGGGCGTGGCTTCCGGCAATCTGGAGCAGATTGGCTGGCTCAAACTGGAGAAGGCAGGGTTGCGTTCCAGGTTTCAATTTGGAGCATTCTCTTTTCCGCTCGAATTTCGCGCGGATATCTTTCGCTTTGGCCTGGAGCAGGCCACCAAACGTCTGGGCGCCAGCGCGACGGTTTATGTGGTGGGTGATACGCCCGCTGATGTGGCTGCTGCCCGCTCGGTGGGCTTGCCAGTGATCGCCATGGCAACCGGCACATATTCCTTCGGCGAACTGCTTAGCTGCCAGCCCGACGCGTGTCTGGCGTGCGGCACTGACCTTCTGAGTCTCTAAGAAGCCCAACAAACTTCGGTAATAAGCGCAAACATTCAGGGTGAGAAGCGTTCTGAGGAAGGTTACAATGAGTCTTCCCGAATGAAACGGCTTGTTTACATCCTGATGCTGGTCCTGTGTCTGGCTGCGGTTTCCGCCGGCCGGCAAAAAGGACGGCGGTGTCTCTAAAAAAAGACCACGAAGCCGCCGAGCAGGAATATAAGCACGCCGTAGCAAATGCAGAAGGCCGGCCAGCTTG
This sequence comes from Terriglobia bacterium, assembly GCA_963824835.1. Taxonomy (GTDB): domain Bacteria; phylum Acidobacteriota; class Terriglobia; order Terriglobales; family Acidobacteriaceae; genus Angelobacter. Next base: position 41,609 of record CAWGRA010000019.1, read on the forward strand.
AAGAGGCCATAGCTGCGGCCACGCGCGCCGCACTTTATGAGCCTTCCAACGTTGGTTATGCCACTTTTCGTGAAGTGTTGAAGCAGCAGGTGATCAACGGCTTTCTTGACCGTGGAAACAGCTCTGGCTGAAGCCGGAGACCGGGAAGGCGCTGCCGCCCAGTTTAAATTGGGGCTGGCGCAGGATCCGCACAACACATATCTCCAGCAGCGCCTGCGTGACGTTTTGCCGGAGGAAAAATCTGAGCACGATCGCGTTGCGGAACTGCTTGCTTCCGTGGATGACATCAACCTGACGCCGCAGCCCGGCAAGCGGACACTGCATCTTTCTGGCGATACGCGCTCCGTTTACACGCAGCTGGGAAAAATCTTCGGCATCACCTTTCAGTTTGACACCAACTTCATCACCCGGCGGATGCAATTTGACATCGATAACGTTGACTTCTTCTTCGCCGCCCAGCTTCTGGGCAAGATGACAAAAACCTTCTGGTCACCGTTGACAGCGGAGGACGCGCTGGTCGCCAATGACACTCAGGAAAATCGCACGGCCTATGAGCGGATGTCCATGCGAACTTTCTACGTAGGCGGCCTCTCTTCGCCTAATGACCTCAATGACATTGCCAACGTCCTGCGGACCATTCTGGATATCCGTTTTGTGATTGTGGAACCCAGCAAGAACGTGATTTCAGTGCGTGCGCCACGGGAAAAAGTGGCCATCGCCGTCCAGCCTGCTCGATAGTCTTCTGGACGTTCGTCCTGAGATCATGCTTGAGGTCAACGAATACGAAATTGATTCCGACAATCTGCGCCAATATGGTTTGAGCCTGCCTACGAGCTTTCAGGTATTCAACATCCCTTCAGAAATCCGGCGCGTGCTGGGAAGTGATGCCCAGCCGGTGATTGACCAACTGAATAAGACAGGCACCATTGACCCGATCAAAGATTTCACCAAGCGCTTTGAGCAATCTGGCCGGTTCGCCGCTGCTGCTGCCATTCCTGTTTTTCGGCAAGGGGCTCAGTCTGACCGGCTTCACCGTTCCTCCGATCAGCGGCAGCTTTCCCAGACAAAATCGTATTCATCCAACACAGAGCGCGCGCAGCTTCGCGCCGTGGATGGTGAAGCCGCAACATTCCGCGTGGGCTCCAAATTTCCTATGGTCATCCAGCAACTTCAATACTGTGGCGTATCAGCGCACGCGGCGCCATCAGCGCGGGAAGCATTCCGCAATTCACCTTTGTGGACCTTGGACTGACGCTGAAGGTCACGCCGCACTACCACTCTGATGGAGACGTAAAGCTGGATTTCGAGATGGAGATCCAGGGCCTGGGAGCTGTATCCATCAATTCCATCCCGGAGTTGACCACCCGCTCCTTTAAAGGCAATATCACCACGATGGAAGGCGAACCTTCCGTCGTGATGGGACTGCTTACCGATTCAGAAACCAAATCCACGAGCGGCTATCCCGGAATCGGCCAGATACCTGGCCTGCAAGCCGTGTTGAACACCAACAATCGCGACCGCGCCCATACGGAGATCATCGTGGTGGTCACACCGCGCGTGAGTGCGCAAGCCTTTCCATGACAAAGGCGCCAGCGTTTTCTGGAACGTCAACTAAACTTCGCTATCTTCAATTACTTCGCTGTCTTCATTATCTTCCCGCATGCTCGATTTCAAACTGCACCAGTGCCTTTAACTGCTCATAATTCATCCCATTATTGCCAAGGGGCGCAATCAGGCGTCCATTCACGAAGATGGATGGCGTGGAATTCACGTCCAGCAACTGTCCGAGCTTGATCGACTTGCTAACGCGCTCGTCAGTTGCAGGCGACGCGGCGCAGGCGGCAATTTTCTCGCCATCAAGCCCGCTGGCAGTGGCGATATTCTTTCAACTTGTCATCGGCTGTGGCCAGGGCAATGCTTCCCTGATTTTCAAACACCGTATCAATAAACTTCCAGAACGCGTCTTTATTCATGGTTCCAGCGCAATCAGCATAATGTGCGGCCTTGATCGCCCAGGGATGCGTTGTTGGCGGCAGAGGAAACTGCTGAAAGGTGAAGCGCAGTTGCGGAAAGTCCGTCATCAGCTTTTCGACCAGAGGCTGCGCTCCCTTGCAGAACGGGCATTCAAGATCGCTGAATTCCACAACATCAATCACCGGCTTCTGCGCGCCGCGGCTCGGACCATCGGCTGCCTTCAACTTTTCCCGATTGGCTTCGAACGGATTCGGCCCAAACGGCAGCAGATTTCCCACAATGGCGCTCTGCGCTTCTGTGGACATGTAAAGATGGATGGTCTGCTGCCGGTTGATCGACAGAACGACTTCAGCGATTCCGGGAATTGGCGACTGGTGAACATCCAGAATGTTCCACTGTCACGCTGGGGTCGTAGCCAAAGTTGCGCTGCATGGCGGCATCAATCTGCGCATGGCTGGGCAGCAACATCGGCGGCAGCGCGGAGGCTCAGCATGTTGTCTGGCTGGAGCAGCTTGGCGGGGCGGTCTTTTTGCCGGCAGTTGTCTGTGAAAAGCCAGACAGGCGCTGATCAGAGGATAACGATGATAATCCAGAAAGTTTTTTCATAAATTCGTTGCGTGTCTCAGCCGCACCTGGATTTGACGGCTAATCTAGACTTCTGATTTTTGTGCGATTGGGAAACGCCTGCCCAACCCAAAGGCCTTGGGCGTGATCTTTGAGTCCGGGCGCTGCCTGCTGCCGCTTGTATTCGCTTCGCTCGATCATCCGGATGACATCGCGAACCACCTTAATGTCATAGCCGCGCTCAGCAGGCAATCTGCTCGGCGGAGTGGTAGTCTTCCACATAATCTTCCAGAATGTTATCCAGAATTTCGTAAGGCGGAAGTGTATCACTGTCTTTCTGTCCGGGCCGCAGTTCCGCCGATGGAGGCTTCTCCAGCGTCGATTGCGGAATCACCGGCTTACGCGAATTCACATAATGGCTGAGCTCATAGACCATGGTTTTAGGAACGTCAGAGATCACGCCAAGTCCGCCAACCATGTCGCCATAAAGCGTGCAATAGCCGACGGCGACTTCTGATTTGTTTCCCGTCGTCAGCACCAGATGGCCAAACTTGTTGGACATGGCCATCACAATGTTGCCGCGGATGCGCGACTGAATGTTTTCTTCCGCCACATCATCCGGCCGTCCGGCAAAAACGCCTGCCAGCGCCTTGCGATAAGAATCGAAAATTGGGCCGATGGGAACCATTTCAAAACGAATTCCCAGGTTGCAGGCCAGTTCCTTGGCGTCTTAAACGCTGTGTTCAGAAGAATACTGGCTCGGCATGGCCACGCCGGTTACATTTTCTTTGCCCAGCGCATCCACGGCAATGGCAGCCGTAAGCGCCGAATCAATGCCGCCGCTCAGCGCGATGATCACCTTGCTGAATCCACATTTGCGAACATAATCGCGCGTGCCCAGCACCAGCGCCGCGTACACGCTGGGCATTCCGGTTCCGTCTGCGCGTGAATATCGCCGGTCAGGGTTTCGGAGTCAAAGAAGATCAGGTCTTCTTCAAACGACTTTGCCTGGGCAATAATCTTTCCGTCCGGGCCAAGCGCCATGCTGGAACCGTCAAAAATCAGGCTGTCATTGCCGCCAACCTGATTCACCAGCACCACGGGAACCTTGTTATCGCGGGCGATGGTCTCCAGCATCTTCCGGCGCAACTCCCGCTTGCCCAGATGATAGGGCGAAGCGGAAATATTCAGCACAAGATTGCCGCCCGCGTGCAGCAGATCGTCCACCGGATCAACACTGTAAAGCCGGCGATGCCAGAAATGTTTGTCATTCCAGGCATCTTCGCAAATGGTAAGCGCAACCTGCTTTCCGCCAGCGGCAATACCTTTTGCGATGCGCGGGATCAAAATACCTGACTTCGTCAAAGACATCGTAGGTAGGCAGCAGGATCTTGGACTGAACAAACTGTATTTTGCCGTCCCGCAGCACAGCCGCGGAGTTCATCACTGACTTGCCGGTTTCAACCGCCGCGGGTGAAACAAATCCGCAGATGATGGTGATCTCCGGAACCGCCTCGGCAATTTCCTTTACCGCCTGCTGGCAGCGCGCCACGAACGCAGGTTTTTCCAGCAGATCGCGCGGTGGATATCCGCACACCGAGAGCTCAGGAAACATGGCAAGCTCGGCGCCGGACGCATGCGCCCTGCGGGAAAAATCTATAATCTTTTTGGAATTACCGCTGAAATCCCCAATGGTGGGATTGATCTGCCCAAGCGCAATCTTCACTCATCCAGTGTAAACCTCAGCTCGCGTTTGCGTCAGCCAATCCAAACGAATCTAAAGAGACAACGGAGGCTTCTGCTGGTCTTGTGGAGACTCCTGGCCATCCGGCTTTTTTGTGCCCCACTGTGGTTCGTCAGAATGATCAGACCCGTTGCCAGACTGTGTCTGCCCGCTGCCTGCGTTGGCCGGAGCGCGGCGTATCGCGGGATCGGCGCCTCACCCTCTTTCCGCAGCGTTGGCCGCTTGCTGGGCCCATGAGGCTGCTGGTCTTCCGGCTTCACATCCTGCGGATTCTGGCTGGCTTTCAGCGACGCCATCGACGCCACGCCGTCCTGCACCTGAACTTCTCTCTGGTTCTTGACAATCATTTCGCCGCTTACCTTGGCGGTCTTCACCTGAACAACTTCGTCGCCGCGGAAACGCACAAACACAACGTCCTGCGGCGGACGCCCGTAAATCCACTCTTCATAGGGCTGTCCCTGATCGTCTTTTTCGCGGACCTTCTGTGGCGGACGATCTTTGGCCATCACCACCATATCTTTGTTCATGCCGACCAGCACTTCGTGGGCTTTCAATGCAGCTTTGATCTTAGGCGGCATGGTGTCTATATAGACTTCTGACGCACTCTTCACCGCGAAATCCAATACCGGACTGAGCAGCTTGCGCAGCTCCTCCGCATTCATCTCCGGAACATACTTAGCGAACTGGAGGGTCACGCTTGATCCCGTGGCCGCCCCCGCGTTCAGGTCCTGCTGCTGCGTGGAACCGCCCGCGCCACTGATGCTGACGTGGTCATACCACTTGGTTTTCTTCTTGGGACCGCCGTTAATCTCAACGTAAACCGACTTCTCATGAAAGACGACGTTGGTGATCTGCACACGGTCGCCAATTTTGGCTGCTGCGCCGTGTGTCTGCGACAGCGTATAAAGCATCTGGTCGCCGGGCTTGACCTCGCCTTCAGGAGAAATGGTGGTGCTCTTATCTCCCAGGGGCAGATATTTGCGCGTGTGCACCAGCTCAGCATCTATCAATTTAATGAGCTCCATCTTGGTGCCTTCACTCAATTTCGGTCGCCCATCCAATTGCGTGGCTTTGAGCTGCGGAGCCTCAGCCTGCGGCTGGTCCGGCGGCGGTGGTGGCGGCTTGATGACGAAGACGTTCGGCGGCGTAGACTGTGAATCCGCGGGTTTGGCGTCCGGCGGCTTACTTTGAGGTTCCTGGCCAGCTAGGAGAGAATTTGCCAGAAACGCCACGGCGAAAAGAAAGAATGCGCGGCGAAACATGATAGGTACCCTTGGGTCCTCTTTGGGATGCTGCCTGTTAGATCTATTGTCCGTCCAAATGCCGGGTAATTCAACTCAATTGGGGCCTGGCCAGAACACTCTTATTTTGGATGCAGTGGCGGAAAACAGGGGTGAACAGGAATTTTCCTCTCGAATCGGGAACTTTCACCGCTTGTAGCCGGAGTCCCCGGCATGCGGAGACTATGGCGTTCCACACACTGATTATGTGTATGGCCTGCCCCTGATCACAGCGAACTTGCTATCGTCAATTCACGTGATAAAATGTATAATTTTGTCACCATGCAAGACTGCGACAAGATTGCCTTCGGGGGGCAAGACTGCCCAGCGTATATGAGCGGCCATCGATTGCGAGCGAGGATTAGATCGCGATGGAACATCGACGAGCGCAATCCTGCTGTAGCCGAACAGGAAATCCAAATCGCCGTCTGTATAGAAGTGTGTTCCGATGCAAGACAGGAGAAAACGGTGGGGCTCGGAAGTTGAGAGGTCTCCGGTGCGGCTGTTTCCCTCAGGCATCCACGATTGCTGTTACTACCGCGCTCGTCAAAGCATTGCTCAAGCATTTATCTTGTGGACAACTCTCAAGAAGACGGCGTAGCCTCATGGATTTTAAGGGAAAAATTGAGATCGGTTCCCATAATCAAGAACATCTGCATTGTCGATCCAAGGAACTCTCCTGTTTGGTATCCACTCAAGCCTCGGATCGTCTCAGCAGGCGATGGGGAAATTAAGCGCCTCCACTAACTCATCCATTTTAACCTCCACTTACCGTCAGCCCATCGCGCGCCACTCTGGCCGGCAGCACCTGACCGCCGCTTTGCGCGAATGGCTTCAGCAACTCGCTCTTTTGTTTCTGGTTCGGTGAGAAACACTACACATCCGCCGCCGCCCGCGCCGCAAACTTTGGCGGCTTTCGCGCCATTGGCTGTGGCTGCCTTGATCAGTTTTTCAATCAATGGCGTGGTAATGCGCGGAGAGTTCGTCTTGCGCAGCTTCCATTCTTCCCGCAAAAGCCTGGCCACATTTTTCCAGTCGGCAATGGAAATGGCCTGATGCATGTCTTTGGCGATGGCGCCAATGCGTTCAAAGTTGCGGAAGATCCTGCGGTCGCCGTTGATATGCGACTTGAATACTTCCCAGTTGTTGATGCCGGACTTGCGCGGCGCTCCGGTGTAGGCCAGCACAAAGCGCGAATCCAGCTCTTCCGCGGCAATCGCGCACGGCTTCATGGTGAATTCCGTCCGGATCAAGATGGATGGCGCTGACGCCGCCATAGAGCGCGGGATAATAATCCTGGCAACCGGTGGGCACGCTGGATCAACTGCGCTTCCACGTTTTGTGCGATCACCCGAATCTGCTCCAGTTCGATCTTCTGTCCGGTAAAGCGCGCAAACGCCGCCGTGGTGGCGATCATCAGCGCTGACGATCCTGAAATGCCCGCGCCTGCCGGGGATTCCGAGTGCGTCTCCACTTCAATGCCGCCTGCGGCGAAGTCGATTTGTGGAGCGAAGAACCGCGTCAAGATATCCAGCCAGCGGATGCTTAAACCGTTGCGCTGAGCAGAACTGGTCAAAACCGGCAAACTCTTCACGACGTCCCGTATCCAGTGACACGAAGCGAATCTGCTTGCCGGGAAGGCGGCGTAATGCGGCAACGCGTGAGCACGCTGACGGCAAAGTTCACCGTCACCGCTCCGGGATGAAAAAGGTACAGAGGCCAGATATCCATGGTGCCGCCGGCAAGATCCACACGGCAGGGCGCATGTGCAATCACGGACTGTTCTGAAGAGGAAGATTTCGATGCGTTCTGGTGTCTGGCAAAATTTATTCCGTAAAGAAATGCGCCATCTGGCGGAATTTGTCGTAACGGTCATCTACGAGTTTTGGGTGGGTAGCGCCTTGAGCACGGCGTAATGCCGCTGCAAACCTCATCCACCAGCGCCGCCGTGCCGTCATAATCGCTATGTGCGCCGCCATCCGGCTCAGGAATGATTTCATCAATGATCTTCATTTCCTTCAGGTCGGGCGCGAGTAATACGCAAAGCCTGCGCCGCAATTTCCTTCTTGGCCGCGTCACGCCACATGATGGACGCGCAGCCTTCGGGAGAGATCACCGAGTACACCGAATTTTCCATCATGAATACGCGGTCAGCCACGGCAATGCCCAGCGCGCCGCCGCTCCCGCCTTCGCCCGTGATGGTGGTAATGATTGGCACTTCAATGCGCGCCATCTCGCGCAGGTTGCGCGCAATCGCCTCGGCCTGTCCGCGTTCTTCCGCTCCCAGACCGGGATAAGCGCCGGGCGTATCGACAAAAGTGAAGATCGGGCGGTTAAACTTCTCCGCCATCTTCATGCAGCGCAGCGCCTTGCGATAGCCTTCAGGATTCGCCTGCCCGAAGTTGCGAAACACGCGCTGCTTGGTGTCACGGCCTTTCTGGTGGCCGATCACCATCACTTCGTCGCCGTGAAAGCGCGCCATGCCGCAGATAATGGCAGGGTCGTCACCATAATTGCGATCACCGTGGACTTCACTCCAGTCGCTGAAGAGGCGCTCCACGTAGTCAAGGGTGAATGGCCGCTGGGAATGGCGGGCCAGTTCGGTCTTGTGCCAGGCGTTCACGTGGTCACGTATCTGCTGGCGCAGAAAACCAATCTGGTGGTGCAGATGCTTGAGCTGGAGTTGTGCGTCTTTATCAGCTACAGCCCTGGCCTCAAGGTCTGCAATCTGCTTTTCAATGCTCTCCAACTGGCGCTGTGCTTTAACGGCTGGATCCAAACAGTAGCTCCCCGGTATTGCAAAAACGGTACAACGGTGTTGCGGCAACTGAACTCAGTCAATCACCCTGACCGCACCGCGTCCGCATAGCTCTTCCACGCGATTGATGAAAGAGCGGTCTGGACAAACATTATAGCCGTCCACCTCCATCACAACCATGAAGTCGCCGGCACGTTCCAGATCAAACAACACCTTGGCCTCTCCGCGGCGCTCACGGCATAGCGCATGTAGCTCGTCCACCGTGGCCTCACTGGCCAGCGTCAGCGGCACCGGTAATGCGGATTGACCGTGGCAGGGCCGGCTTGGCTTCTTCCAGCGGCGTAAGCTGGCTGATGGCGATCTTGGGATTTGACCCCTCTTCCACGCGCACGCTGCACTTCACCAGCATGGGAATTTCCTGCTTCAGAATGGCTTGCAGCCGCTTGTAGGCTTCAGGGAAAACAATGGCTTCGATGGTGCCGGTCATGTCTTCCATCACGGCGTTGGCGTATAGATCGCCTTTGCGCGACTTCATCACCCGCAGTCCGCTGATCACGCCGCCAGTCACAATTTCATCGCGACCGGTCCCCGTTTCCATCTGGCTGATGGAGCTGGCATTCTGGTACTTGGGAAAATTCTCCAGCTTCTCTTTGTATTTCTCCAGCGGATGGCCGGTAATGAAAAAGCCCAGCACTTCTTTTTCGCTGGAAAGCCGCTGGTGCTCTTCCCACTCCGGCACCGTGGGCAGCTTCTGCATGGTTGCCGTTCTTGTGGTCTTCTTCCTGAAACACGCCGAACAGTCCGTGCTGGCCCATCTCCGCGTCGCGTTGCGATTTCTGCGCCTGCTCCATGGCTTTATCCAGCACGGCCATGAGCTGTGCGCGATAGCCGAAGTCATCCATGGCGCCGGCCTTGATCAGCGACTCCAGCACGCGACGGTTCAGCATGCGCAGGTCAACTTTCTCGCAGAACTCAAAGATGGAGCTGAAGCTGCCCAGTTCTTTGCGCGCCGTTACGATGGACTCAATCGCGTTGCGGCCCACGTTCTTCACCGCGGCCAGTCCAAAACGAATTGCATTTTCATGCGGCGTGAAGAACGCGTCACTTACGTTCACGTTCGGCGGCTCAACGGGAATACCCATTTCGCGGCATTCATTGATGTACTTCACCACGTTGTCCGTGTTGCCTGCCTGCGACGTGAGCAGCGCCGCCATGAACTCAACCGGATAATGCGTCTTGAGATAAGCCGTGTGATACGCCAGCAGTGCGTACGCGGCGGAATGTGACTTGTTGAAACCGTATCCGGCGAATTCCGCCATCAGGTCAAAGATCTTTTCGACTTTCTTCTGCGGGAACTTGCGCTCCACCGCGCCTTTCACAAACCGCTCACGCTGCTCCGCCATGATCTTTTCGTCTTTTTTGCCCATGGCGCGACGAAGCAGATCGGCGTCTCCCAGTGAGAAACCCGCCAGCGCGTTGGCAATCTGCATCACCTGTTCCTGATACACAATCACGCCCAGCGTTTCTTTCAGAATGCGTCTCCAGCTCCGGCAGTTCGTACTCAACTTTGCGGCGTCCCCACTTGCGCTCGATAAAGTCATCAATCATGCCGCCCTGAATCGGACCGGGACGGTACAGCGCGTTCAATGCCGTAAGATCTTCCACCGATGTGGGCTTGTAGCGGCGCAGCACGTCCGTCATGCCGCCGGATTCAAACTGGAAGATGCCAGACGTTAATCCGGTGTGGAAGACCTTCTCGTAGGTTACTTTGTCGTCCAGCGGGACGGTCTCCATGTTGATTTCATGGCCGCGCTGGCGGATCAGCTTCAGTGCATCGTCCACGATGGTAAGCGTGGTGAGCCCGAGGAAGTCCATCTTCAGCAGGCCCATCTTCTCCACCGCCTTCATGTCATAGGCGGTCACAATTTCGTCGTTCTTGGTCTTGTGCAGCGGCACCAGTTCAGTCAGCGGCTTGGGAGAGATCACCACGCCGGCGGCATGCACGCCGGAGTTGCGCACCAGGCCTTCCAGCTTCAACGCCGTATCAATCAACTCCTTGATCTGGGTTTCATTCTCATACGCCTGCTGGAGCGGCGGAGAATCGTCCAGCGCCTGCTGAATGCTGATGTTCAGCGTGGGCGGAATCATCTTGGCGATGCGGTCCACGTCAACGTACGGAATATCCATGGCGCGGCCCACGTCTTTGATTGCGGCCTTGGCGGCCATGGTGCCGAAGGTGATGATCTGCGCCACATTCTCGCGTCCATATTTCTGCGTGACGTATTGAATCACCTCGCCGCGGCGATTCATGCAGAAGTCGATATCAATATCAGGCATGGAAACGCGTTCCGGATTCAGGAAGCGTTCGAACAGAAGCTCGTTCTGCAAGGGATCGATATCGGTGATGCCCATCGCGTAAGCGACCAGCGCTCCCGCGGCCGATCCACGGCCCGGCCCGACAGGAATATCGTTTTCACGCGCGTAGCGGATGAAGTCCCACACAATCAGGAAATATCCGGAGAACTTCATCTGCTGGATGATGGCGATCTCACGCGCCAGGCGCTGATCATAATCAGCCTGCGTCTTCTTCAGCCGTCCGGCCTCAGCCAGCGAACCCAGCATGGCCCAGCGGCGGGCAAAACCTTCACGCGCCACGTGCTCAAAATAGCTGTCCAGGGTGAAACCTTCCGGCAGCGGAAATTCCGGAAACGGATTCTTCACCTTGTTCAGCTTGAAGTTGCAGCGCTCGGCAATGCCCAGCGTGCGTTGCAGAACATCCGGCACGGCTGGAAAACACGCGGCCCATCTCTTCGCTGGACTTCACAAAGAACTGGTTGCCGTGAAACTTCAGCCGGTTGGTATCGTGAATTGACTTGCCGGTCTGCACGCAAACCAGAACGTCCTGCGCGTGCGCATCATCTTCACAAAGATAGTGGCTGTCATTGGTGGCCACCATGGGCATGCCCAGGTCTTTTTCCAGACGGAACAGATCAGCGTGGATGCGATGCTCTTCCGGCAGGCCCTGGTCCTGAATCTCCAGAAAGAAATTGTCTTTGCCAAAGATGTCACGGTAAGTTGCCGGCGGCATTCTTTGCGGCGTCATACTTCCCTGCCAGCAGCTCTTCGCAAACCTCGCCGGCCAGGCAGCCGCTCAGTCCAATCAGGCCCTTGCTGTGCTCGGCCAGAAACTTCTTGCTCACGCTGCGGCTTGTAATAGAAGCCGTGCATGGACGCTTCCGAGGTGATCTTGATCAGGTTCTGGTAGCCCTCTTCGTTTTCCGCCAGCACCAGCAGATGGTTGTACGAATCGCCTTCCGGGGCGTCCGTTCAATGCGATGGTCGTCCTTTTTGCAGATATACAGCTCACACCCGACAATGGGCTTGATCCCGGCCTTCTCAGCGGCCATCACAAACTCCACCGCGCCGTAAATATTGCCGTGGTCAGTCATGGCGACGGCTTTTTGGCCGATATCGCCAACGCGCTTGATCAGCCCATCAACGCCGCAGGCGCCGTCAAGCAGGGAGTAGTCGGTATGGAGATGTAGGTGAACGAATTCAGACATGAGGGCCTGATCTCATTATAGTTGGTTGCGGCGGGTTCATGCCCTGTGCAGAGGTGTGTAAGTCTGTGGATTTCAAGGGAGTTATTGGCTTTTTTTGCTTCGCGCTTTGTCCCGAGCGCAGCGAGGGAACCCTACCTCTATTCCAAAGAGACTCGTGGGGTACAGGCATTCCTGCAAGCGTAAATCTTGCATACCCACGCCCGCTGGCTGGTCGTCACTCTGCTGAGACCAGCAGCTTACAATGAATTTAGAACTTCCCTATCATGACTAAAATCAACGTTCCAACTATCCCGCTGCCGATGGTGGATCAAGAGCGGAAGGATTTTTTCGTCAAGGCCGGAGTCCGTTGCGTGCTGCACTCGAATTGGGGCGCAGCACTCAAGTCCTGCGCTGTTACGCGTCGCATAGCACAGCGGGCTCTTAACATACGTGAGAATGCAACAACAAACGCCCACTTTCCTTGATAGTTACCCAACATTCGGAGCTGCACGAACGGCAAATGGACCGATTCTGTTCCGATGAACCTCGCTGATTTTCAAGAAGGATTGCCAGAACCGGGTGCCCACATTTTGGACAGCCGAGCGCAACATTGTTTCCAAAAGCATCGCAACAAATGTTATTTCCAGACGCATCAACGCAGGTGAAATCCGTAATTTTTGCCATAGAAGAAACTTTGCAGCAGATTTGAATCCGCTTCGCAATGATTGCACCCGCGTTTTTTGTGTCGCCACCTACGGGGCTCTGCTTTATCTTGACGCTTACCCACCGTTCCGGCTTCGCATACGCTCGCCTCACAGTGGGCTAACTTCTCATCGCGCCTACGGCGCTAAAAAACAGCACTTGGATGTTAACCCGTGGCCATTAGCCAAAACCGGACGCATCATCGTTGAAATTCCCTGTGACGGCATGATCACGATCAGCATCCTCGGGATTCTTCGACTTCGCGCCGTCCGTTCCATACGAGTCAAAGATCCAACATGCGCTTCGCTCAGAATGACAGCGGGAGGCGGATTAGACACCTCGAAAGAACGACAGTCCAGCCCGAAGGGCGAAATTATTGAGCCTACCTCGTAAGAGGTGGGTGGGTGTGCTATAGAATGCAAGCCCTGAAAGGGCGAAATAAAAACTTTTTCCCACGCATTCGTCAAGAACCATATCCATTGAGTTTTCGGCGTGAAAGACCGCCGCTACAAGATCGATCAAGAGCTTCTTCCCGAACTCTGGCCATATATAGCCGGTATTTGCCGCAATCAGGGGCATGGCTGCGATCGCTGTGAATGGCATGAACGATCACGCCCACGTTCTGTTCCATTTGCCGCAGGTTATGTCACTGGCCGACGCAGTGCGACTGATCAAGAGTAATTCATCCAAGTGGCTGAACGGACATGACCAGAAATTCGCGTGTCAGGCGGGCTATGGAGCTTTCAGCGTGAGCGTCTCAAACACCGCGGCGGTGGCGAATACATTCGCGAACAAGAAAAACATCATCGCAAAATGACGTTCGAGCAGGAATATAAGGCGCTGATACGGAAACACGGGATGATTATGCCGCCCCGCTGAAGCGGGGCTTGTATCTATTCTGCTGCTTACCCACCTCTTACGAGGTGGGCTCAATAATTTCGCCCTTCGGGCTGGTTGGCCCCGCAGAATTTGGCATCGGGTGATTTGGTAATTTGAACAGGTAATGGGTACTGGGAGCAAGTAGCAATTAGTCATTACCAGAGCCGGGGGAGATCGTTGAAATTCCCTGTAACAGCATGATCACGATCAGCATCCTCGGGATTCTTCGAATCGGTGTCATCAGCGTTCATCAGCGGCAAGGTTTTGCCTTTTAGCCGTCGGAGTTCTTCAATTGCACAGTTTCGCCGGCAATAGCGGCGCCCGGCTCAAGGCTGATCAGCCTGACTTTGCCCTCGGCCACAGTCTGGCCTTTTTCGTTCGTGATCTTTGCCTGCCAGACCTGGGTACGTCGTCCGCGCATAAGCGGCAGGGCAGTGGCCGTGAGCTTGCCTTCTCGCGTGGCTACCAGGAATGATGTCTGGTTCTCCAGCCCCACCACCGTCTGCTGGTAGCGATGCGCCCACAATGCGGCTCCAACCGATGCCACTGACTCGATCATGCCCGCGTAAACCCCGCCATGGACAATGCCGTAAGCCTGATGATGCACCGGGCCAACTTCCAGTTCGGCTGTCACCTGGTCGCCAGACGCGTAGGTGAAATGCAAATGCATGGCGGCAGCCCAGCCGCCAAGACGTCCGTTGATCTGGGAGGCGAGGTTGGGTTCGTCAGCCGCATGAGGGTTGGTTTGTTCACGCATGCAGCGAAACTACTTGTGGCCAGTGAGAAAAGCAAGGCTCATCATCTGGACCATTGGACCATTTAGATCCTGGGATGGCGGATCGCAAACTTAAGATTAGTTGTTTCGCGGAGCGACGTGAGGCATAGTGAGACAGCCCTCAGGGGCGAAGTGAAATGTTCTTTGACAATTAGCATTCAGCGGTCAGCCGTCAGCCGTCAGGTCAGCATTCAGCCGGGAAACTAGTTTCGCTGAGCATGAGCAAAACCTTACCGCTGATGAACGCTGATGACGCTGATTTGCACTGATCGGAAAGAGGGCTTTGGAATCGGCTAAGTCCTTTAGATCTTGGGATGAAGCCATGGGTAAGTGGGTAATTTGGTAAGTGGGTAATTGAAAACCAAAGCTACCACAAAGACGCGGATGCACGGAGAAAGGACGGATCGGCGAGCTTGTGATCGGTACGGTTGCACACGGCTCACCCGGGCTGCAGCCGGGGCAGATCTCTCACCCACTCGCTGCGCTCGCGGATTCGAGATGACACCTCTCCTTGGGATGTTTCCGCTAAGTCCTTTAGATCTTGGGATGCAGGGGGAGGGTAGGCCATCCGGTGATCTGGTGATCTGGTGATCGGAGGCCCAAGCCTGTTTTTGATCAGTGTGAATCAGTGTCATCAGTGTGAATCAGCGGTAAGGTTTTGCTTTGCCCATTCATCGCCGAGAGCGCCAATATCTGCTTGCCCGCAGCGTCAAAATTTTTCGGCGAGAGCCACCGCTCGAAGTTAGCTTTGCGCGCTGGCCATTCATGATCAAGCATGGCAAACCACGCTGTATCGCGATTGGCGCCCTTGATGATCATGTGTTGCCGGAAAATGCCTTCGAACTGAAAGCCCAGCCGCAGCGCCGCGCGTCGAGACGGTTCGTTGCGCGCGTCGCATTTCCATTCGTAGCGGCGATAGCCAAGTTCTTCAAACGCATGCCGGGCCATCAGGTACATCGATTCGGTTGCGGCGGGCGTCCGTTGCAGGATCGGAGAAAAAAGAATGCTGCCAACTTCCATGCAGCGATGCGCCGGCTCAATGCGCATATACGATGCGTAGCCAACCGCCGAGCCCGAACTGTTGTTCAGGATGGCGAAGAATACGGCGGCATCTGACGATGTTTTCTGCAGCAGGTGGGCGTAAAAGTCAGTGCGGTTGGTAAACGGCCCGTCAAATAGATAGCGCCACAGTTCGTCATTTCGTGCGCCTGTGGTTTGGCGGAACAGTGAATCGGCGTGGAGTTTGGGTTCAAGAGGAACAAGCGTAACGTGGCGACCGGCAAGCGTGATTGGCTGCGGACGCCTGCGCCGGCGTAGCGTTGATCTGGTCCCCTGTTGAACAGGCATTGAACACCATGCGCAGTCGTAGCTGAGAGCTATTTGCGCTTGCCCTTCTTTGCCTGTGCTTTTTTCGGGCGTGCCTTTTTCGCGGGGGCCGGTTTCTTAGCTGGCGGTTTTGCCGCTGGCTTCGCTTTTGCAGCGATTGGCGGGCTTGCCTTTTGCGGCAGACGTGACTTTGGCCGGTGCGGCCTTCGCAGGCGTTGATTTTGCCGGCGTTGATTTTACCGGGGCTAGATTCGCAGCTCGGCCTTCGCCTCTGCCGGTTTCGCGGGTACAGCCGCCAAGGTCGCCGTCTTCGCCGATGCAGCCTTTGCGGGCGCAGTTTTTCCCGCTGGCTGCGCTGCCGCAACCTGTGCCGGAGCAGCTTCCGTGCTCGCGCCGGGAGCAGCTCCGGCCGGCACGGCGTTTTTCGGTTTGCGACCGCGCTTCTTGGGTCCGGCCGCTGCGCCATCGCCGGCCACTTCTTTTTTCGCCACGCGACCACGTCTCACGGGTGGCGGAGGTGGAGGCGGTTCTGGCGGTGAATACGGAGTCAGGAACTTTACGATCTCATTATGCGAACGCAGTTTGCCATCCATGAGCAGCAGAAAGGCCTCATCCATGACTTTCTTGTAGTCAGGGATTTCCGGCGTGATGCGCATTTCCGCCATCTCTGGAAATGGCAGCTTCTGCTTCAGCAACGGCCATTTCGTCAGGAAGCTCTTGATCTTCTGCTCCACTGCCGCCGGACGCGACGTGATGGCCGTGAACAGCAGCGTCTCCGGCTTGCTCTGCATCAGGAATTTCCAGGTTGCCGAAGGCTGCGCCAGGTCTTTCGCCATCAGGCGTCTTGGCAAAATCCTTGGCATCGTCTTCCAGGCTCTTCCAGCGCTCAACAAAACCTTTATTCGAAATCTGTTTCTGGATCGCCGTAATGTCTTTGTCACCCAATTTCTTGGTGAGGTAATACATCACAATGGGGCTGGCATCAGGATTCAGGCCAACATCCTGCAACTGCTGTTTGGCCTTGGCCATGTGCGCCAGGCCCGCGGTATCAACCTTGGCTACGGAGAGATGAGGCGCCAGCACCTTGAGCCAGCCTTCTTTTTCCAGGGCCTTCAAGACCTCAACCGGCTGCTCCTCATGCGCCAACTGCTCCACTTCATGACCCAGCGTGCGATCGGAAATATTATCAATGTAATTATTTTCTTTGGCAGCGTCGTAACGTGCCTGCGTGCGCTCTTCCAGCGTCCAATGGAAACGCGTGGCCAGCCGCGTGGCCCGGATCAATCGCGAAGGGTCTTCATAGAAGGCGTAGTTATGCAGCACGCGCAGCACTTTGGCTTCGATATCGGCCATGCCGTTGAACGGATCAGACAGCAGGCCGCGCGATCCCGGGTTCAGCGAAAGCGCCATGGCGTTCACGGTAAAGTCACGCCGGCGCATATCGTCATAAATGGTTCCCGGCGTAATCTCAGCCGGCTTGCCCGGCTTGTCATATTTTTCTGAGCGTGTGCTGGTGACTTCAGCGCGCACGTTCCCTGGCAACAACAGCAGGATGGATCGCGTGTGCTCGTCAGTGCCTTCGATTACGGCTCCGGCTTTTTCAAAGTCTTTTTGCAGCTTCAGGGCGTTGCCCTGGACCGAGAAATCCAGGTCGCGAATGATGAATCCGCTGATGATGTCGCGCACGGCTCCGCCCGTGAGATAAACGTTCATCTCATGCGAGCGAGCTACTTCTGTCACCAGCGCCAGCGCCTTTTGCTGGTCCGGTGAAAGCCGGGTTTCCATGAGATAAATAAAGTCAGCCATCAGCTTTGGAGCACACCTGGAGCGACCCGGAGCGTTTCCGGAACCAACCTCGCTCTCCTTGATTTTTTCGTAAGTTGCACTTTATACAAGACTTAGACGGCAACAGCAGGAACCTGCACAAACCCAAAACACTATCACAAAGGTTAACCCTTTGGCTACCCTCACCTGCAGAAAGAGTGATGCCGCCTTTGATGCCCCTGCAATCAGTGCGAGAATCAATGTTCAGGCATGCCTTCTACAACCAAAAAAGTCATCGTGCGCAAATTGGGGCGGGATTCGCTCAGCGGATACGTTGCGCCCACTTTCATCGCCGATGGCAAGCTTGAACTGCTTAACCAGTCCGGTAAAGTCATTCTTATTGACCTGGCGGAGATCAAAAGCGTTGACTTTGTTCGCGATTTTAGCGATTCAGCCTCAACCGGCCGCAAGACTTTTGCCACGCGCCCCCGGACTGAAGGCCTCTGGGTCCGCCTTAAGTTTTCTGACAATGACGTCCTGGAAGGCATGATGCCTAACGACCTGGTCCAGTTAAGCTCTGACGGATACCTGATCACGCCGCCCGATACGCGTGGCAACATTCAGCGCATCTTTGTTCCAAAGTCGGCCCTGGAAGAAATGAGCGTGTTGGCGGTCATCGGCCGTCCAGAGTCTCGCCGCAAAGCCGCTGAAACTGAAGATGCCCGCCAGGAGCGGCTCTTTTCTGAACAGTAAGTTTTGCCCTCCAACTTCCCAGCCCTTTACAATCACGGGTTCTGTTGTTCAGGATTTCTCATGAAGCTCAAGGACATTGCGGCTAAGCTCGGAGCCCGCCTGGAACCTGAAGGCGCGGACGCGGAAATCGTCGGCGTAGCTGGCATTGAGACCGCGGGTCCCGGCCAGATTACGTTCATCGCAAATCCCAGGTACGCCGCTGCCGCCAGGACCACGCAGGCTTCCGCCATCATCGTTGACGAAAAGTTCCCCGCTCCTGAGCGTCCAGTCCTGCGCACCCGCAATCCGCAATTTGCTTACGCCAGGGTCATCGAACTGTTTCATCAGCCACCCAGCTTTCCTCGCGGGATTCATCCCACAGCGGTGGTGGATCCCACGGCAAAGATCGGGGCCAATGCCTCCATCGGTCCGTACGCAGTCATTTACAACAACGTTGAAATCGGCGATGGCTGCACGCTTCTTGCTCACGTGGTGCTTTATCCCGGCGTTAAGATCGGTCGCAACTTCACCGCCCACGCCCACGTTTCTGTCCGCGAGAACTGCCAGATCGGCAACAACGTTCTCCTGCACAATGGCGTGGTGATCGGCGCGGATGGCTTCGGCTTTGCCAAAGACGATAAGGGCGCGTGGTACAAGATCATTCAATCAGGCAAAGTTGTGATTGAAGATGATGTTGAAGTCCAGGCCAACTCCTGCATTGACCGCGCCAGTCTGGGCGAAACCCGCATTGGCCGCGGCGTCAAGATCGATAATCTTGTTCAGGTTGGCCACAACTGCACAGTCGAAGAGAACGCCATGCTCTGTGCACAGGTCGGCCTGGCCGGCTCAACTGAGATCGGCAAAAACGTGATCCTGGCCGGACAGGTCGGCGTGGCCGGTCATTGCAAAATTGGAGACGGCGCCATTGCCACGGCACAAACGGGCATTCCCAATGACGTGGAAGCCGGGAAACTGGTCAGCGGCTATCCCGCCATCGACAACAAACAATGGCTGCGCAGTGTAGCCATCTTCAACAGGCTTCCGGAACTGGCAAAAGCGGTCCGTGCCGCTGCCAGATCCGGTACTGGCGGATCGAAACCGGATAACAAGGAAGAAGAATAGACCCAGATGGCGATCGATTCAGGCAAATCAGAAGGCAAGAAACCCATTCGCGTTCTCCTGCTCGACGATCGTCATGACGATCTGGTTCTGCGCAGCGCTATCTTGCGCAGCAAAGGGTATGAAGCGGTCACGTCCGCTTCCGTGGAAGAGGCGGAACGCCACCTGAGCAGCATTGATATTGCCGTGCTGGATTATCACCTGGGCGCCGGCAAGTTCGGCACCGAAGTCGCTCAGTCTCTGCGCGACAAGCGCCCTGAAGTTCCCATCATCATTCTCTCCGCCACTCTGGAAAGAAAGTTCGGCGGCGTGGAAGACATGCACCTGCTCAAAGGCTACAGTTCAGTGGACGATCTTCTCGATGCATTGCGCTCCTTTGAAGCCAAGCGCCGCGGCAAACCGGTGGTCGTGGACGCCCGGGATTTTTTCTACTCCCGCATTGCCATGGCCATGGGAGACGATCTGGTTCTTGAGGTCCTGGATCGTGACGGCTACTGGATATTCGTGAACGAATACTTCGCCAGGCTCTATGACAAGAAACGCACCTGGTTTATGGGCAAGAATCGGTTTGAAGAGTTTCCCGAACTCGGCAGCGAGTGGAAGGAAATCATACGCACCGTGGCCGACACCCGTGAAACCTACGTGGACCGCAGCTTTCGCGGCCTGCCGCATCTGCCTGCAAAAAAACACCGTCGCTGGAACTGGAACATTCTGGTGTTCCCGCTCAAACTGCATGATAACCGCAATGGCGTGGTGCTGAGCGCACGCGTGATTGAAAAGAAGTAACACCCGACAACATGAAACTAAGCTCTCTATCTATTTCCGCAATTTTGCTGGCGGCCTTGCCTCTGGCAACCACCGGCTGCCGCTCGCATGTTGTAAAGGTCAACCTCATCAACGTCAGCCAGCAGCCAGTTACCACCATCGTCATTGACTACCCTGGAGCCACCTTTGGCAAGAATCAACTCGATCCCGGCAAGACATTCATCTATCCGGTAAAACCGCTGGAAACCGGGCCACTCAAAATCCAGTTTGCTGACGCCAACGGAAAAATGCACACCGCCCTTGGCCCCGAACTGCACAAGGATGATGAAGGTCTGCTCGAAATTCGATTCGATCAGGATAAGGCAGTCGGCGAAACTGAAGTTGATGAATCATTGATCGCCACCACGGGGTGGCAGGTTTTCAGGCCCGCGGCTAAGCCTTTAACAGGACGAGGGCTTTAGCCCCTGAGGTCTAACAAAGCCTTCATCATCGGGAACGAACATCGGATGCTGCAACCTGCCGTTCTGGCGGTAGTGAACCGTTGATGGCATCGCGCACCGCCTGCATCAACTCTTCCCGCGAATTGAATTTCCTGGGATCCACAGGCGCGTGGAATACCAGAGTTGCCGTGCCCGGACGGACCGCGAAATGCCCTTTGGGCATCATGTCTTCTGTTTCCAGAATGGTGACAGGAACAATGGGAAATCCAGTTTCCGCCGCCAGATGGAAAGGACCTTCTTAAAAGGCAGCAGTCGGCCATCGCGTGATCGCGTTCCTTCCGGATAGATGGTCATGTTGATGCCGTGCCTCATGACCTCGCTTGCGCGACGAATACTCTCAATTGCAGACTCACGGTTATTGCGCTCTACCGGAACAATCTCCGCCAGGTCCAGCGCCTTGGCAAGAATTGGAATTTTCCATAGCTCCCGTTTGGCCAACACTGACGTTCGCCGCGGAATCATCGGTAGGAGCACGGGCGGATCCAGATTCGAGACGTGGTTTGACATGAAGATGTATGTCCCGGCGGCATCGAACTGGTCCATTCCCACCATTTTTATTTTCACGCCCGCGATGCGCACTGCATAATGCGCAAAGCCCATTCCCACGGCGTAGAGGAAATCAGGCTTACCTGAAATGAAAGTCCATGGAAATGCAATGAGCGCCGCCAGCGGCACCAGCGTGAAGAGAAATAGCACAGCCGCGAGTGTGCGTATGAAGCCAATGGCTGCGCTCATGCCCGCTGCAAACCCCGCAACTCCTCAAGCTTTCGCGGTAGCTTTTCATAAATGCCGCCAAACCCGCCATTGGAAAGAATCGCCACCACGTCACCGCTTTGCAGTTCCGGACCAATCTTTTCCACAATGGCATCAGCATCTGCCATCTCGCGGGCAGGTTTTCCGGCTTTCGTCACACCCCTGATTACAGATGCCGTGGTGAGCCGCTCATTCTCAGGCACCGCTTCAGGCTTAAAAATCGGCGTGATCACCACCTGATCAGCCAGTGCCAGGCTGGCCACCAGGTCATGTTGCAATACCTTGCGCCGAAGCGTGTTCGAGCGTGGCTCAAAGATCGCCCACAGCCTGGATTTCGGGTAGCGAATGCGCAGCGCCGTCAAAGTTGCGGCAATGGCCGTTGGATGATGCGCAAAATCGTCAATGATGGTAATTCCATCCACTTGCGCCTTGATTTCCAGCCGGCGCTTCACGCTCTTGAATGATTTCAGCGCCTCGGCAATGACCTGCGGCTCAATGCCGTAATGCGACGCCATGGCTGCGGCGGCAGTGGCGTTCGCCACGTTGTACTCGCCGGCCAGCGCAAACTCAAACTCGCCCCAGGGCTCGCCTTCGCGCAATATGCGCCACGTGGTGCTCTCGGGGGCAAAATGAAGATCAGTGATGCGCCAGAAAGAACCTTCTTTCAACCCGTATTTCTCAACCGGCGAAAACGCCTTTGCAATACATTCATCCACATTTTTGCTGGCATCATAGGCGATGATCTTGCCTTTCCGCGGGACCAGGTTGACCAGTCGCCGGAAAGCCGTTTTTACTGCTTCAAGGTCAGCGTAAATGTCGGCATGGTCAAACTCGACTGACGTCAGGATCACAGCCTGTGGAAAGTAATGCAGGAACTTGGGGCCTTTATCGAAGAATGCCGTGTCGTACTCGTCGCCTTCAATGATGAAGTGCTTGCCCTGT
Organism: Terriglobia bacterium; assembly: GCA_963824835.1. GTDB lineage: Bacteria > Acidobacteriota > Terriglobia > Terriglobales > Acidobacteriaceae > Angelobacter. The sequence continues at coordinate 63,728 of CAWGRA010000019.1, forward strand.
CGCAGGGCAAAGCTGCTGCCAAAATTTTCCGCAATGCCGCCCACAAGGAATGATGGGTCCTTTCCCGCATGCTGAAAAATCCAGGCCAGCATCGAGGTAGTCGTGGTCTTGCCGTGAGTCCCGGCAATGACCACCGGTTCGCGGGTGCGCAGAAAAAAATCGTAAAGCGTGTCGGGCATGGACCGGAAAGCGATCCGCTGGTCCAGCACGTATTCCAGTTCAACATTGCCGCGTGAGATCGCGTTGCCCACCACCACCCAGTCCGGCCGGGGCTTGAGATTGGCTTCGTTATAGGGCTGGGCCACCGGAATAGACATCGCCGCCAGAAAATCTGACATGGGAGGATAAGCGGCTGTGTCTGCGCCGGTAACTTTGAAGCCGCGTTGTTTTAGCAGACCTGCCAATGAAGCCATGGCCGTTCCGCAAATTCCAATGATATGTACATGCTGCTGTTCCATTAGTCTGTCCAGATTAACGGATTTGCGTTGCGCGCTTCCAATATCTTCAGTTCTACACCTTGCTCTGCAACCAACTCGGCCTGCACTCCTAGCGGAAGCGTGATGTTCCCGCTGCTCACGTGTCCTGACTTCAGGCCAAACACAATCGGGACCTTATAGGGCGATAAAACTCGGGTGATCACCTGCTGCAAGCGTGTAAGTCTCGTTTTCTGGTGGCAGGCAATCCAGCATCTCTCCAAAAATAAAGCCCCGTACACCATTGAGGCAGCCGGCAAGATGAAGCTGCATCAGCATACGATCAATGCGAAAAGGCTTTTCCGCCACGTCCTCGATAAACAGAATTGTGTCATCGGTTTCAATCTGGTAAGGAGTACCCAGAGACGCCGCAAGCATTGACAGGCATCCACCATAAAGCCGTCCTTTGGCATGTCCCGGCTGCAGAACTTTCAGATCAGGTGATCTGATGCTCCATCCAGGTTCCCCTCTAAAGCACGCGTTCCAACTCTTCTCGTCGAATGTTCCTTCAGCAATATCTTTGGCGATCATCGGCCCGTGAAACGTTACCAGGCCCGTACGGTCAGTGATCACCGTCAGTAAAGAGGTGATATCGCTGCAACCAAGAACAATTTTCGGATGTCGGGCAAACAGGTCAAAGTTGAGAGATTCCAGCATATAGTTGCTGCCATATCCGCCGCGCACGCAGATCAGGGCCGCGACCTCTGGATTCCGGAGAAGATCTTCAAACTCCTCGCGGCGTCTTGCCACGCTGCCGGCAAAATACAGGTCGCGCTCAAAGATGGTTGGCGAGTAAACCGGCTCATAACCCATTTGTCGCAGGCGATTGCATCCATCCTCAAAGGCTTGTTTGCTGAAGCTGCTGGCGGGCGCAAGAATTCCTATCTTGTCCCCGCGCTTGAGCGCCGGCGGCTGAATGATTCTGCGGTTAGACAAAGAACTCTCCGCGGCATACAAGCTGCGCCGGACCACGCAGGAAAACCTGATTATCTTCCCAGCGCACCACCTGCGCGCCTCCGACTGCCTGCACCTTTACCGGCGATTGCACGCGACCACCGGAAATTGACGCCACTGCGGAGGCGCACGATCCCGTTCCGGAAGATTGCGTCTCTCCCGCTCCGCGTTCGAAAAATCGCACCTCGATCACGTTCGCGCTCATAACCTGCACAAATTCCACATTCACGCCTTCCGGGAAGCATGGCTGTTTTTGGATTTCCCCAGCCAGTGATTGCCAACCATCAGGAAATGCATCCACAAACACCACGAAATGCGGATTGCCCATTGAAACCGGTGTGCCCGTAATGCCGCCCGCAGGAAGTTTTCACCGCGAAAGGGCTTTCAACTTTTGGGCTGCCCATATCCATTTCGAAAGTAAAGGTTTGTTCCTGGCGTGAAATCAGCTCGCAGGATTTGATACCGGCCCCGGTACGAATTCGAAATTTCGTTGCCTCGCGGATATCCGCAAGATACGCGGCCACACAACGCGTTCCGTTACCGGAAATTTCCGCCTCACTGCCATCGGCATTGATCAGTTTGATCCCAGCATCCACATCACCGCCAGGCAACAGCCATTCCACGCCATCCGCTCCCACGCCGTCATGGCGATCGCAAAGCCTTCTCGAAAGATCATGGATCTCCGGCAGTCGCGTGCTCGGCGGTCACAATCAGGAAATCATTGCCGCACGCCGAAGCTTTGGTGAATGGAATGATGATGAATGGGTTTCACTGCAGGTTCACTCCGCTTCCCGGTCCGGTATGGCTTCAAAGTTGTTCAGATCGGCGGAGCGGCGCAGCGAATCCATCATCTGATGATGTTCATGATGCGTGCCTTCAACTTTAAACATGATCCTTCTTTGCCATTCCTCTTGCTCAGGTGCATGCTGCGGATATCTTTGCCTTGTTCTTCAATCAATTCATTGACCGCATCCACAATCTCATCTGAGCTCTTTTCTGATACCACGCTATAGCTCATGGCCAGCGGCTTGAGATTGAACTGGGTCTCCGCCCAGCCCAGCAGCAGCAGCGCCAGCAATATAAGAACAGTGGCAAACGTGGCTTCCAGGTACAGGCCGCCACCGCATGCCATTCCAATCGACGCCACCACAAAGATGGTAGCGGCCGTAGTAAGTCCCGCTACATTGCGCGTTGGCATGAAGAATGGAACCTGCGCCAATAAAGCCAATGCCTGGAATGATCTGCGCGGCAATGCGCGTGTGATCGCCACCCAGGCTGCCCGCTAATTCGGCTGACAGGATGGTGAACATCGCCGAGCCAAAACATATAAACATATTGGTCCGCAGCCCGGCAGGACGCTGCTTCATCTGCCGCTCCAAACCAATAACTCCCCCCAGCACGGCCGCCAGCAAAAGGCGCGCCATGGCTTGCGAGAAATGCTCGGGCGTCGACACATGTGGAAAGAGCATCAGCACAGCAATGTTCATCATGAAAATCTGCCCGATTGTAGCACTGGCTTAATGTGAAGACTTATACAGGAACGCCTTAGGTCCATCTGGAGTAGCAATGGTAGTAACTAGCTTCAGGTGTTCCGGAAAAAGCCGCACGGCGCGGTAAACATCATCGTTCGGGAAACGCGATGATGTAGTCCGCGGATTCAGCCGGATGTGAAAGCGCAATCTCCCAGAACGGCGGATTGCTCTCCCGCAAAACCCGGCGAAACGGAATGCCCGCCGCCTGACCGCGCCTGAATGCGCCCCGCAATCCATCATCAGTCGCGCGGACTGGGGCAGTCGTGCCAGTTCTTCACCCAGTTTACCGTCGAAGGCCAGCCGGGCTGCCCCATTGACCTGCGCCTCACGCAGACAGATGGGCGTTCCCTGCCAGATGGATAAGTAACTCCATGCCGCAATGAGGCCCACAATCGCAAATCCTGTTCGCTCGGCAGGTAAAGAGTCGCCAATGTACCCGGCAAGCAACGCGCAAACACCGCAATTGCCGGAAGCAATTGCAGTCCGTAGCGAACGTTGTAGTAGCCGAAGGGATACCATTGGGGCACATAAACGGCACGCTCCCCCAGGCAATGCACACAACATAAAACATGGCCGGCAGTCCAAAGCAGCGCCAGCGGCCATGCGCGACGCACAAAGAACAGAGTGCCAGAACCGGCAAACGCAAGCGAAAACAGGATCTTTTCACTGCGGCCATCCGCCACATTCAGCCGCGAAACCTTCAAAAAGTAGAGCGCTGCTGTGCGAGGTGAATTTTCTCCCGGATAACTCGGATAGGTCGCCGTACGTGACCGCTCCTGAATCGCACGCGCTGAATACGGGCCGTTCGCCCATTCCAGCGGATTGCCATAATTCGCCTGGTTATAGGCCAGCCACAAACCTCCCACCGAAAGCGTCAGCAGGCCAAATTCAATCACCGCCCGCCTCACTGTCCGGATCGCCAACCTGTTATCGATGTCCGGTTGACCAACATAAAGCCCAGTGCGGCCATTCCCAGAACAGCAGCCAGAAACCATCCGTCATATCGGACAAGCATGTCCGCGCCACGGCAAGAGCGCATTTTTGCAGCGCCACGCGCGCACGGTTCGCTTCTGTCTTCGCCAGCTGCACAAAATCCGCAAAATAAACCAGCGCCCAGATCATCAGCGCCAGATACAGCGGCTCTGTCATGGCCGTGGATTGCATATAGAGGAGGTTGGGATTGAATGCAAAAATCAGCGCCGCCACCCACGCCGCGCTGCGCGAAACCACGTTACGTACCAGTCGGAAAATACCGAGAGTACCGGCAACATAAGAGAGCATCGAGGGGATCGAAGCCCCAATGCCTGTCCGCCACAGGCTATCATTCACAACGAACGGGATATCCAGCAGATGGGGAAGCGGCAGCCAGACCGTGCCAAGCTGAAAGAATCCCGGCGTCCGGGAATCAAATACCCGCCGCGCAATGTTGATATGCGCGACGGCATCGCCATACAGCAGGATTGCGTTTTGCTTGTAATAAAAAATCAGTGCGCAAATTGAAGCCAGAGCGGCGATCGCGGCAAGAATCACGTAGTCGCGCGACTGCGAAAGGCGGGGCTTTTCGTCCACGATGATATCTGCCGGCACTGCGAAAGATTGTATATCCCGATGGGGAGCGACAATTGACTCTCGCCGGCCATTTTGTTAACTTCTCTCCCGTACCTCGCGGGTCCTGGCGTTTTCAGACGTTCTGTTCCAATCAGGGACCCTACCTACGATTCTCTTTCTCGCAGGATTCGTGGATGGAGGAGATGCGGGCACAACAGTCAATTGTGTGCCTGCTCCTCATCCAAGCCCATCCTGGACTGCGGAGCAGCCACTCTTGAGAGGAGAAACAATGGTGCCAAGTCCCATTCGTTCGATGTTCTTCGTCCCCGTGATTGCAGCTGATCTTATGCGCACGCGCACCCGCGCCTCACCAAACCCCTCACCGCCCAGTCCAACAATCGGGCCAGTCCAAACCAACGTCCCAAAACACAAACATGGAAGCGAAGAAGGAGAAGCTACGAAATTTAACAAGGTCACGCCAAATCTCGTAGTAGCTGACATTGAGAAAAGCCTGAAGTTCTACCGTGACGATCTGGGTTTCTCAGTCTCCCAAACCGTTCCCGATAAATCCCCCTTCATCTTTGCCTGGATGAAACGCAACAATGCTGAGTTCTTCCTCAACCAGAACATGCCTCCTCAACCCGGCGAGCCCGACCTATATGCCGGAAAGACTGTCGGCGGCGGCACACTCAGTTTGTATCTGGCGATGGAAGGAATTGACGAGCTGTATGCCAACGTTCAGCAGCGAAAATTCCCATCGTGATCTCCATGCACAAGCAGTTCTACGGAATGAGGGAATTCGCCGTGCACGATCCCGATGGCTATCTGCTGATCTTTGCCGAACAAGCGAAATAGAGAGCGCGCCGTAGGCGCTTAAGGACTTGAAACACAAATCCCCTACGTTGGGAACGTCATCCTTAAAGCCCCGTATATCCGGAACGCGTTTTCCTCTCAGCGTAAACCGGATAGGGGCGAAAAGGACACTTGTGCTTAACTTTTTTGTTTGCCACGCAGAATCAACGACTATCGGCGGGGTGGCTTTGCACCCTTCAATCCAAATGTGTCAGTTCGCGAAATACCTTGTAGCGCTCTTCAATCTCTTCGCGCGTCAGCTTCTGCAACCTCTCGGTTCCAAAGGCTTCCACTGCAAATGATCCCATTACGCCGCCATAAAACATCGCTCGCTTGAATACATCACGCGTGAGTTTTTCCTGGGAAGCGATGTATCCCATAAATCCGCCGGCAAAACTATCACCGGCGCCTGTGGGATCAGTCACCACCTCAATCGGCAGCGTCGGGAGCACGAAATGGATGGTTCCCATTCCGAATGAGCCGTCGCGAAAAAAAACAGTCGCGCCGTATTCACCGTGCTTGATCACCAGGGCTTCCGGGCCCATCTGAAGAAATTTGTGCGCCGCGCGGGCCAGGCTGGCATCCTCGGCCAGCATCTTGGCTTCGGTGTCATTGATCAGAAGAGCCTTCACGCTTTTCAGCATCTCGCCCAGCGCCTGGCGGCTGCCGTTGATCCAGTAGTTCATGGTGTCACCACCCACAAACTTTACTCCGGACATCTGCTTGCGCACGTTTACCTGCAATACCGGATCAATGTTGGCCAGAAAAAGATATTTGCTGTCATTGAAGCGCGCGGGCACCTGCGGGTTGAAGTTGCCGAACACGCCAAGCTGCGTGTCCAGCGTCTTGGCTTCATTCACGTTCTCGCCGTACTCGCCCGACCAGAAAAAGCTCTGCCCTTTTTCCCGCGTAATGCCGCTGATGTCGATCTTGCGGGCATGGAAAACGTCTTCTTCTTTTTTGGTGAAATCCTCTCCCACCACGGCAACCACACGTACCTGCGTGAAGAAGCTGGCGGACAATGAAAAATAAGTCGCCGCGCCGCCAAGAATCTTGTCGGTTTTTCCGTAGGGAGTTTTCGATGGCATCAAAAGCGACTGAACCAACCACGAGCAATGACACTAGGCGTTTGCCTCCTGACCTTTTTTCAGATATTTGTCCAGCAACAGGCTGAGCTTCTGTCGCGTGGCAGCCGGAATCTTGGTGGGATCGGTAAGGATCGCGAATTGCAGCGCCGATCCGCACTTGCATGTGCGCTCTTTCGGCATCACGGCAACAGCATGCTTGACCACCCGTGCCGCATTATCGGCATTGGTGTGCAGCACCTTCACAATCTGGTCCACAGTCACGGAATCGTGTTCCGGATGCCAGCAGTCATAATCCGTCACCATCGCCATGGTGGCGTAACAGATCTCAGCTTCGCGAGCCAGCTTCGCTTCCTGAAGATTGGTCATGCCGATCACGTCCGCGCCCCAGCTTCGATACAGATTCGACTCAGCCTTGGTCGAAAACTGCGGGCCTTCCATGCATACATAGGTCCCGCCCATCTTTGCCGGTCACGTTTTCGTCTTTGCATGACTGCTGAAATAGCCTGCGGCCACTTGCGGGCAAACCGGATCGCCAAACGATACGTGGGCCACAATGCCGTGCCCAAAAAATGTGGACACGCGGGCGTATGTGCGATCAATAAATTGATCAGGGATTACGAAATCCGTTGGCTTGTGTTCTTCCTTGAGTGATCCGACCGCCGATACTGACAGGATCCGCTCCACGCCAAGATCTTCATGGCGTAAATATTCGCCCGGAAGTTGATCTCACTGGGCTGGATGCGATGACCCCGCGCATGCCGCGCCAGAAAAGCCACCTTGCGGCCCTCCAGAGTTCCAAGTACAAAAGCATCCGATGGTTCACCAAACGGTGTCTGTACCGTGACTTCGCTGAACGTCTGTGAGTCCCGGCATGGAATAAAGACCGCTGCCGCCAATGATTCCGATTTCAGCCTGTTGCAATGAGTTCTCCTGCGAAATAGCTAACCTGAGATTATAAACAAGAGCGGATACTAAGGTTGTCCGTACCAACAGTTATTCCAGCTTCCCGCAGCAAAGCGACGGATGAACAATCCGCAGCAGGACATCGTTTCTTCGATTCTGCTGGGAAGAAGGGCCGCAGCCGAAATGAGTTACCCAGGATCATTCCGAAGCGCGCTTGCACGCTGAAGGATAACCTCGGTAATCGACAACTATCGCGTTCCTTCCTGCCGAAGGACGAGCGCAGCGCCAGCGGAGCAACAAAAAGAGATCTTGCTCATCCCAAAGCGCCGCGAGGGAATGTTGTTTGCAGTTCCGACCAGAAAATGATCAGCCCAACGGCCACCTTATCTCCGCCCTGCTTCAACCCTGCATCAATCAGTTTGTTCGCCGTCACCGGATCGAAGCTCTCCGTCACCACCACCATATTGCCGGTCTGCTGAATAAAGATCGGCCCATCGGCACTGATAAATTTGTCCAGACCTGGTTTTGCCGGATCAGCTTCAGCACGTTGCAGCTTGTTATACCGGCTGGGCAGCGCGGCGCCATAGATCCGCGCGAACTCATGTGCGGCAATTGACGTGGACCACTCGAGATATAAAACAGGCCAATGTGTCCGGTGGAATTCTTGTCCGGCGGCTTGACTCCCGCCGGCCCGCGGCGTAATACGCTCCACCACGCCACTCTGAAGATAGATGGTTCGCAACCGCCTCTTCAGAATAAATTTTCAGCAGAATGCTTACATCCAGTTCGCCCACGGCGCCAGCGTCATATGGTTCGTAGTCTTTCTTGAGGAAACCAAGATCAGGAAGAAACAGCGGCGGCACTCGACGCCCGGCCAGATATTCTTTCGGCTCCATGATCTCGCGCGTAGTCTGGGGCATGTGCTCGAAGACGCCCGTGTATGCCATCTTCTTTCCCCCGGCCAGCAGAAGCTCCTTGATAAAGTTCATTCCCTGGCGGTAAGGAAACAGCAGCTCTTCCTGAAGCAGCAGCGGAGCGCTATCCAGCACCGGGCTGCCCTTGTCTTTCTCCATGCCGTTTTGCGCGGCTGCAATCACCTCAGGCGCGGTCTCCACGGACTTTCCATACGGCGCCAACTCGTAATCGAAAAGCACAATCATGCCCTGCCCTTCCAGCACGGCACTGCGGCAGCTCGACTCCTCGTCATTCTTCAGGAGCTCCTTCAGGTTTTCCATGCCGCGCTTTTCAATCTCTTCTTCCTTCTTGTTCATTTTGAGCAGGTCAAAACTCTGGTCCTGAAGCGCGTGCGTGAGTTCGTGCGCCATCACGGCCTTCTGCATGTCTGGAGCAATCCAGTCCAGCAGGTTCATGGTCTGCGTCTTTTCGTCGTAATAACCGGCCACCTGCTCCGTCAGCAGTTTGATCAGGTAGGAATGCAGGTCAAAAGTACGCGGCAGCAATCCAAATTTCTTCAGCACCAGCTCAGAGCGTTCAAAGCGGATGCGGTCCGCGTCCGTTTCAAATTTCTGGGAAACATATTCCTCCACCTGTGCCCGCGAAACGATCCGTTTCTTTACGTCGTGCTTGATCGGCAGAAGCGTGTCCTTGCCCACAAACTTCAGGACTTCTTCCACTGAGGCCAGCAGGTCTCTTCGACTCTTCCGGCGTAGCTTATGGTCTTTCGGCGGGACCTCTTCCAGCTCAATCCGATTGTTGCCCTTCCTGGGCGATGGCGACGCCTGTGGCGATGGGGCAGGTGTTACCTGAGGAACAGGGGACACGGTCGGTGCACTTTGAGGTGCAGGCGGCTGATGTGTAGCTGGAGGTGTTGCCGGCTGTTGCTGCGGTGCTTGCGTGAGACCCAGTGAAGGCGCCAGTACAAGGAATGCCAGAACGAACAAAGAAAGTTTTTTCATTGAATGGTGAGTGGAACTTTGCGACTCCTTGCCTGTGATGACCCAGCAAGAGCTGGCGGAAACTTTGATTGTACGCCTCAGGCCTGACGTATTCGATGAACAAAACAAGTTTACGCAGGCGAAAAAGCGCGCCGCCGAACGCGGAGGCATTCCCAAACTTTACGTTTGCGGAACTCCCCCCGATCGGCGGCAACTCTTATTACAGCGCGGGTTCCGCCGCCCGGATGTACTCGATGGTCGAATCACTCCAGCCATCAATGTGAATCCACGCCCCATAAGCCAACGCCGTTCTGGTAGCTGGCCACATTCAACATGTAGCCGCGTGGACTGGGATCAGGAACCGCATCGTGCGACTGCTCGTCCGTGATTACGATCAAGCGGTCATACTTCTCTTCCATCTCTTGTAGCGCGCGGCTCAGATATGTGGAGCCATGCGGCTGGCTGGCATGCAGCGCGTCGCGCAGAGCGAAGCCCTGGCCTGACGGCACCCGCACCAGCCTGTCAGAGAACGTGTAGATGCTCACCTGCTCGGCGATTTCGCGCAGCAAAACGGCCAGACCGTAAGCCGCGTCCGTACGCCGCATTTCAGAACGACGAGACAGTTGCGCGTCCATGGAGCCGGAGACGTCCACCATCAGCACCGTTTTCCCCGGCAGCCTGGCCTGCCTTCAATGCCCGGAACATCGCCTGCTCCAGTTCCGATTCCCACTGCGGAGCGTAACGCGCCGCCGCGAGGAAGCGAAAAGGCAATACACGTTCGGCCTTCATGCGCGCCAGTCCATCCTTGACCAAAGACTCGCTGACCTTCGCCTCCGCCATATTGCGCAGGTTACGCAGTAGCGTCAGCGCGCCCAGCTTGTTCTCGGTCAACAGACGCTCCCATGCCTCGCGCTTGTCCGCGCCCGAGAGAGTGCAACCTCCCATCTATCAGGGGTCGCCAACTCACCTGCCACCAGACGCTTCCACATCGCCTCCTGCTCAGCGTTCAGCGGCTTGGCATGGGCAAGGAACAGAACATCACGAAGCCTGACGGGTGTTGCACGGTCATACTTGGCCAGCGCGTACTCGTCAAATTTCGTAAATGCCGCCCCCAATCCTTTCTTCACCTGTGCTGAAAGCGGCTGCTTGCCCTCGCTCCAGTACAGCGCGACGAACTCAGCCAGTTCATCGGGCCGCTGGATCACGCGGACCAGGGTCTCCGCCACCAAATGGCGATGGGTGGCCAAACGCGCCATCTCGCGCACCAGCAACAACGGCGCGTGACGCAGCTTCATCTGCGTACGCGCCTCCACGGCCAGCTCCGCCACCTTCTCCGGCGCAACCTTCGCCACCAATTCGCGAATGCGTCCCGGTGATCAGCACGCCATCCTCATAGAACTGGTCTTCCCACAACATGCACGCCAGCACGGAGCGCCGCAGTTGCTGCTCGGCGGAGATGTTCTTCGCCGGCGCGCCTTCATGTGTCCGCGGCGTGTCTGAACCACGTTAGCTTGCTGATACCCAATGTGTTGATGCGAGCCATGTCATGCTCCTTGAAAGCTTTGTGCTCCCGACGAAGCAAGGGAACCTTATGTTTCGCAACGCACTCGCTCGCAGTAACTTCTATTTCCTTATTCGCTGCTGGCAGCCACGGCGGAATCTCCACAGGATTTTCTTCCGGCGCCTCCGCTTCGGTATCGCTCGCGTCATCGTCAGCATTCGCCACCGCCATCGGATTGAATCCCGCCCTGTGGCCGGCATTCTTGCTGCGAATGATCCAGGCAATGTCCTCCAGGTGCTCGATTCGCGGCAGACGTTTGTCTATATAGTCGCTGCACTCGCGCACTTTGAACGGGATCCGTATCGCCTCGTAGAGCCGATCGCAAAGAGTGATGCACTCGCTCTCCGAATAGCCACGAATAACCCGGGCGAATACGCAGGAGTCGCACCGCGAATCCTGGCCGATCGCCGTACCACCATAAACTTTTCGTAAATCCATAGCGTTCTTTTCTAAGCAGCCAATCGTTTAGCGCTGATCAGCGCCTGGTTTTTTGCCGCAGGCGACGGCGCCTGCGCTCCGCAACGATACTTGATAAGGGCGAGGCCGAACACGCGCCAAGCCCGCTGCAACAAGCGCCGATTAACAGCCGCCACGAAAACAGCTAAGCGGTTTCGGAGCGAAGCGCCAAAAATAACGGGTTCCCTCACGGGGAACAATTGACCAGAGTGTAGGGGTCCGTTGTTCTTCTAGGTTGAACTACGGCCCTCGAGAAGCCGGCAGGACTCGCACCTGCATCCACGGACAGGGTGTTAACTCCCGTCTCCACCACCGGTGAAACCCGTTCCAACGTTGACTGCTGTTGTGAGCGAAGGCTGTTGCAACCACGCCTCGCTCTAACTTCGTTTCACTACGCCTAAAGCCGCGTAGCACAGTGTGCATTGCCGGCAGAAGTCGCAGGCGCAAAGGCCTCTCCAAGCCATTCGCTTCCCGCGAACACCCGCAACTTCACCGGCAATCTTCGTTAAATTGGTAGCTGCGCGACAAGCCACGAGAGCTGAAAATAGATAAGGTTTGGCCTTCTTAAAAAGGTCGGTTAGTTTACAGGGTTTGCGTAGGCTGAATAGCGCCTGAGGTTAGCTGTGATAAATGCCGAACGCCCATGGTCGATCAGAACTAGTTGCTAGTCCTGTCAGCCTCCGCACCGATATGTGGTTGATGCATTTCATTGGGCATTACTCCTACGTATAGAGAGCATAGCAAATGATGGTTTATGGGTGAAGAAGTAAACTACGGAAATTTCGGAAATTAATATGTGAAATAGAAAATTTTTCGCAACGAATTGCTGAATGTTATTAAAGTAGATTGGCTCATCAATAACATTTGCGCGGAAGCGCAAGATAAGAGTAGCTCTATTAGCGCCGCGTCGATTTTCCGAAGCCCTGGGCTTCAGCCTCAGCTTCGTCTCGGTTAGGATAAAGTCTCGCCGCAATCCACTCCGCGCACTCCCGCGTTCCCAGAGCCCCGCCGATATCCGCAGTGGTCTTCTTCTCTTGCACTGCCGCCAGCACCGCCGCATTGATCCGCCCAGCTTCGGCCGTAAATCCAAGATGGTCCAGCATCATGGCCGCGGTAGAGATGGCTCCTATCGGGTTGGCGATGTTCTTACCCGCAAACGGCGGCGCCGACCCGTGTACCGGCTCAAACATTGAAGTCTTGCCCGGATGAATATTGCCGCTGGCCGCCATGCCTAGCCCGCCCTGGAGCGCGGCAGCCAGATCAGTGATGATGTCGCCAAACATATTGTTGGTCACGATCACGTCAAACTGCTTTGGATCTCGTGCCATGTGCATGCACAGCGCGTCCACATACATGTGCTGCGTCTGAATGTCAGGATATTCGGCGGCCACAATCTTAAAGACCCTCTGCCACAGCCCGCCGGCAAAAGTCATGACATTCGATTTATCTGACATCAGCACTTTCTTGCGGCCCTGTTTCCGCGCCAGCTCAAACGCGTAACGAATCACGCGCTCCACGCCCTTGCGCGTGTTGAAATCCTCCTGTGTGGCAATCTCATCGGCAGTTCCCTGCTTCAGCACGCCGCCCGCATCCACATACGGCCCCTCGGTGTTTTCGCGGATCACTACAAAGTCCACGTGCTCCGGCTTCACGCCCTTGAGCGGACAAAGCGATTCATCCAGCAGCTTCACCGGACGGACATTGGCATACAAGTCCATCTTGAAGCGCATGCCCAGCAGAATTTCCTTGGCATGGATATTGGTCGGCACGCGCGGATCACCCAAGCGCGCCAACGAAGATAGCGTCAAAGTCGCGGTCGAGCATGGCAAACCCGTCCGGCGGAATCGTGGTGCCGTCCTTCAAATAACGGTCCGCTGACCAGTCAAACCTGGTGAACTCCACGCCAGCGCCGGTTGCTTCCACCACTTTCAGCGCCGCCGGGATTACTTCCTTGCCGATACCATCGCCGGGCACCACCGCGATTTTTTTCTTCGCCATAGCTTCAGGAATATATCAAAAAGTTGATCTCACCACGGAGACACGGAGACGCGGAGAGAATCTTTGGGGATCGAGTAACTCCGGCTGGCTTGTAGCCTGTAATTTGTGTGATGATCTTGAGATGGCAAAGAAAGCTCTCTCCGACCAGCAATCCCACGATCGCCGCCACCAGGAACGTGCCAGAGCGAAAGCCGCCAAAAAGGCAATTTCCGCTGCGAACGCAAAAGCTCCTGCTATCTCAAGCGAAAAAGCAAAGCCGTAGTACCGCATTTTGGAATTCTTCGGTTCATTCGCGTCCATTCGCGGCAACCTTCCCGCTTTCCTCCGTGCCTCCGTGCCTCCGCGGTGAATGCTTGAACTCCGGCACCACAGAGTCGCACCAGTTCAAGTCTGAGGTTTATCCGCCCTTTTCTGCGCAATCTGCGGCTACCCGGCCTTAACTCCTTTTCTGATTCGTTTTAATTCGCGTTTGTTCGCGGCTAAATCTCCTGCATTTATAATTCAACGTTTACCCAAAGAGGCGAAACCCGACTGTGTCTTTAGAGAAGAAAATTTACGAACTGCGCCAGCAGAAGCTGCGCCAGATTGAAGCCCTGGGCCAACCGGCTTATCCGCACAAGTACGAGTTCACCCACACGGTCCCGCAGATACTGGCCGAGTTCAGCCACAACACCGCGGAGGAACTGGAAAAGGGCCGCGTCAATGTCAAAGTAGCTGGACGGATGATTGCCCTGCGCCTCATGGGCAAGGCCGCCTTCGCGCATCTGCAACAGGGCGGACAGAGGCTGCAAATCTACGTGAAGAAAGATGCGGTGGGCGAGAAGGGATTCGAACTCTTCAAGTTGCTCGACCTTGGTGACCATATCGGTGTAAGCGGCTATCTGTTTCGCACCCGGACAGGCGAACTCAGCGTGCACGTGGAAGAGATCACCTTCCTCAGCAAAGATCTGCTGCCTCTGCCGGAAAAATGGCACGGCCTTCAGGACGTGGAACTGCGCTATCGCCAGCGCTACGTCGATATGGTTATGAACCAGGACGTGCGTGAAGTCTTTGTGAAGCGCAGCAAGATCGTGCAATCCATGCGGCGATTCTTTGATTCACGCGGTTATGTGGAAGTTGAAACTCCCATGATGCAGCAGATTGCCGGCGGCGCCGCCGCTCGACCCTTTGTCACGCACCACAACACGCTGGACGTGGATCTCTATCTGCGCATTGCCCCCGAACTTTATCTCAAGCGGCTGGTCGTTGGCGGGCTTGACCGCGTTTATGAGATCAATCGCAACTTCCGCAATGAAGGCATGTCCACCCAGCATAATCCTGAGTTCACCATGCTGGAGTTCTACCAGGCCTACGCTGATTACAAAGACATGATGCAGCTCACGGAGGACCTTCTGGCCCAGGTGGCACAAGACGTGAACGGCACCACGAAAACTACCTTTAACGGCCATGAGATTGACTTCGCCAACTGGCAGCGGCTCTCCATGCGTGAAGCCATCATGAAATATTGGCCGGAAGCAGCTGCTCCCAGGCCGGAGATGTCAGACTTCGCCGGCGCCGAATCCGTCGCCAGGCTGGTACAGAGGCTCAACGCCAAACACACACCGCACATGGCTTACGATCCCAAAGATCCTGCGGGCAAGACCATCGCCGCATTATTTGAGCACGTGGCGGAAGAGCATCTGATTCAGCCAACGATTCTCTACGACTTCCCTGTCACCATCTCACCGCTATCGAAGAACAAGCCCGATGAACCGGACTGGGTCGAGCGTTTCGAGCTATTCGTGGGTGGACTGGAGATTGGCAACGCCTTCAGCGAGCTGAACGACCCGGAAGAGCAGCGCCGCCGCTTTGAAGGCCAGTTGCAGGAAAAGGAACGTGGTGACGAAGAAGCTCACGCCATGGACGAAGATTACATTCGTGCGCTTTCCTATGGACTTCCGCCGACGGGTGGCGAAGGCATCGGCATTGATCGCCTGACCATGCTGCTGACTGGCTCCAAGTCAATCCGTGATGTCATCCTGTTTCCGCTGCTGCGTCCCCAGGCCGTGCAGGAGCTTGTGACGGAAGAGCCGGACGAAGATCAAAAGCAATCGAAATGAATCCGGGCAGGGCGTACAGTCATCAATAGGCTCGTAGCTGTCTAACTCGGTGACGCAAAGTTGAGGCAATTACCCAATTACCAGATTACTCAATTACCAAATTTCAGATGCCTTTCGATTTCGACTCCGCTACCCGCCGCCGGCTTGGCTATAAGCTGATTGATCATATTGACCGGTACTTTGCCGGCCTGCCCAACCGCCGTGTGCAACTTCCTCTGGATGAACGCACATTCACTGACCTGAATGATTGTCTGCCGGAAATTGCTGCTGATGCCGAGCAGGTACTCACCGATCTTTGCGTCGAGCTGACGGAAAACGGCTTTCACGTTCCTGCCGCAAACTACTTCGGCCTCATGAATCCCACGCCGACGTACATGGCAGTCCTGGCCGAAGCGCTGGTTGCGGCGTTGAATCCGCAACTGGCCAGCCTGGCGCGTTCGCAACTTGCTTCCAAGATTGAAAAGGAAACCGTGCGCTGGCTGGGCGAACGCGTGGGTTGGCCCGCAACCTTTGACGGAACGTTCACCAGCGGCGGCAATGAGGCTAACTTCAGCGCGCTTGCCCTGGCGCTGGCCGCCCACTTCCCTGCTTACATTGAAGAAGGCTTGTCATCCGTTGGCATAAAGCCGGTATTCTATGCCTCGAGTGAGTCTCATCACTCCCTTGATAAATCTGCGGGACTGCTGGGACTCGGCAGGAAAGCAGTGCGGCGAATCCAGGTCAACGAACGCCTGCAGATGGATCCTGCAAAGCTGGAAGAACATATCCTGGCAGACAAAGCCGCAGGCTATCAACCGTTTTGTATCGTGGCCACGGCAGGAACCACCAATTCCGGCGCCATTGATGATATCGTCGCGCTGGCTGAAATCGCACAACGCCATCAACTCTGGCTTCACCTTGATGGAGCTTACGGTGCGGCCGCCATCTTTTCCAACCAACATCGTGATCTGGTGCGCGGCATTGAGTTTGCGGATTCCATCACCATTGATCCGCATAAATGGCTCGCCATGCCGTTTGCGGCAGGCGTTGTGCTGACCAAACATCCGGAGTTGTTACGCAAAACCTTCGGCGTAACCACACCTTATATGCCAAAGCTTGCGCCAGGACAGCCGGGAAAATCTCCGGCTCTTGCCGATAACTTTCAGGTCAGCGCGCAGTGGTCACGCAGAATGAACTCGCTGAAGCTGTGGCTTACCTTGCGCGTCCACGGCAGGCAAGCCTATGAGGAGCTGATTGACAGGCAGATGAAGCTGGCAGCCTTCTTTGCCAACTGGGTGAGAAGCTCTGATGATTTCGAACTTGCCGCGCCGCAGGTTTTACCCATCGTCAATTTCCGGGCAAAACTTACGGGCGCCACCGAGCAGGAAATTCAGGCAGCCAATGAGGCTATCGTGCTGGACGCAACCCGTGACGGTCGCCGCTGGATTTCCAGCACCATCGTAAATGGCAGATCAGTGATAAGGATGATGGTCATCAGCTATCTCACCGGCCACCAGCAGCTCGAAGAATTGATCATCGCGCTGACAGAGGCAGCCAGGAACTTTTCCGGGCGCCCGAGTGCGCAATCCAGCATTCCAGCGGGCAGATAAGGCCTGGTAATCAGCGGAAACTCATGCTAGCGCTGTCCCAACCGGGCTCGTGCTGCCGGTGATGATGATTGCCAGACATTTTCCTCCATGAACTCGTCCAGCTTCTGCGGATCCAGCTTCACCTGGATCACGTTCGCTTCATCCTGCTCCAGATTGAGAATCAACATCTTCAGGTCTTTTCCTTCTGTCCGCACAAAGATGTAATTGTGCTCGCCTGATCGCCGGGAGAAGCTCCGCACCATCGGCTGCCAGCCATCTTCCTCGGCATGTCGCGCAATCGCGTCGATCTTGGTGTCATTGCCGGTGTTCATGAAGTTCTGGTTTTCGAAAATGGCTGCTTTGAAGCTTTTCACTCCTCCAACGTGCCAGCATTTCACAACCAGGCCGGCAAATCCCATGATGAAGCGGTGGCTGCGGTGTGCGTGATATGTGGATTCAATGTGGTGCACCATCCGGCCAAAATCGTCATACGCAAAAACGGTATCACTCCCCAGGCTGAAGGCGACGCAAGCGGCAAGAAAAATAGCTGCAAAAGTATTCAGCTTATTTCTTTTCACTGGCGGCCTCCTTCTTGTCGGGCTTTTCCGCTTTCGCTTTGGGACCATCTCCCATTTTGTTCTTCGGATGATCGTTGATTTCTTCGGGTATGCCGAAGTGGCCTCCCAGTTCGCCCAGTTTCTCAAAATCAATCGGTCCTACAATGTTGACCACAGTCAGTTCTTTGGCTTCCGCCACCAGGATGGCCACCCCGGTAACCTTTTCGCCTTCCTTCAGCAGATAGACTTCGTCATTCTCATGGTTGCGTTTGTTGTGGCTGGTGACAATGCGCTGCCAGCCCGGGGCGGCAAGTTGCGTGCGAATGGCTTCCACGTCGGCCTGGCTGTACTGATTAGGCTCATCAAACTCAAAATTTTTCACGTAGATACCCTTCAGGTTCCTGACCATCTCTTTGAGTTCGCGGGATTCGGAATCGCCTTCGGCATCCAGAAATTTGGACGCGAGCTGAAGCACCGCGCCATCCAGGGTCACGTCGTTAACTTCAGCGGCTTTGGAACTGAGCTTCTCCAGGTTCTGAAGCTGCAATTTGCCGTTCTGCGCCAGAGATGGCGCCGCCGTGCAGGCAAGCATCATGCCCAGTATGATCTGACCACAAATTGTGTGCCGTGCAACTCTCATAATGTCTGTCTCCTGATTTTTGGCTCCGTTGAAGGCACGCCATTCACTTTCTGAAATACATGGTTCAGTTTGGCACTGGTGATGCGAAGAGCACGGACTGCCTGCTCTTCGGCCTGGCGGGCAATTTTTTCTTCCTGCACCTTGCGATTCTGCACCTGTTGCATGTAACTCTGGTAATGCTCAATGCCCATCCAGGCCGCGAAGCCCATCAGCACTATGGCTATCGCTCCGGCCATCACCGGACGCCAGCCCGCCCCAGCCAGTCGTTTTCTCAACAATTTCCACCAGTTCCAGCGTTCAGCTTCCATTGGTTTAGACTTCACACCCTTCGCTGCTTCCGGACTGTTCAGTCTGTCCATTACCCGCTGCGTGAACTCCGGTCCGGGATCTTTCCGCCGCATGGCGGAACGCAGTTCGTCTTCAGAAAATTGCATATCGAATTCCTCCCAGCTTGCGGGTCATCTTCTTGCGTAGATCTTCCAGCGTGCGGTGCAGCGTGCTCTTCACCGTGTTCAGCGGCATGTTCATGAGGTCGCCGATCTCCGCCAGATCAAGCCCTTCCTGGTACCGCAGTATCACCACCATGCGCTGCTTTTCCGGCAATAGCTCCAGCGCTTGCTGGAGCTTCCTTGAAAGCAGCGGATCGGCATGGACTTCCTCCGCCGCTGGTTCAGCCACATCCTCTATGCCAGATTCACGCCGGTTTCTTTTGCGACGCCCCTGATCGATGCAGCGGTTCACTGTCACGCGTCGCAGCCAATAAGTAACGTGCTCCCAGGATTCCAGCGTGGAAAGCCTCTGGTAAAGCTCGAGGAAAACTTCCTGCGCCACATCTTCCGCCAGGGTGCGGTCCTGAAGGTAATGCCAGCAGATGCTAAAGACCATGGCTTGCCGGTCGCGCACAAGTTCAGCAAAGGCGCTGGTGTCGCCATGACTGGCGCGCTCAAATGCCCACCGGAGATGCTCCTGCTGGTCGGCCTTCAACGGCACTCCTCTCTGCCTGTCTAATACGCGGGACCGGGCGCTTTGGGTGCAACTTTTTTCCAACCGGTAAAGCGCCTCCGTCTCTTGATGATCACGGCTTCGGCCGCTGCGGGTAAAGGCCCGGACTTCGAAAACATGCGCAATCGCGCTAGACTAATTTGTGGCGGCCGTGCCGCGATGGAGGCCATATGTCTGATCATGGTTCAATGGGAGCCGCTTATTTTGACGAGGCTCGCCGCAGCTTCCGTGGCTACAAGCGCCTCGCGGACCAGGCTTTGCAGCAGGTTGACGATCTCGAGTTCTTTCAGGTGCCAGGCGCCGAATCCAACAGCCTGGCGCAACTGGTCAAACACGTTGCCGGGAATATGCGCTCGCGATGGACAGACTTCCTGACCAGTGATGGTGAGAAGCCGGACCGCAATCGCGACCAGGAATTTATCATTAACGTCATCGGACACCCGCGAAGAACTGATGCGGCGCTGGGAGGCCAGTTTCGCCACCGTATTTGAGACCCTGCAGAATCTTCGTCCGGAAGATATCACAACCACGGTTTACATCCGCAGTGAGCCGCATAGTGTTTTGCAGGCCATCAATCGCAGCCTGAACCACACCTCGCACCACATTGGGCAGATCCTTTTCCTGGCGAAGATGATGCGTGGAACCGGATGGCAATGCTTAAGCATCCCTCGAGGCAAGTCCGAAGAAGTGAACGCGCGAATGCTTGCCAAAGCAAATACCAAAGCTCCCAATAAAGCCTGAACTTTCCCATTTTGGTACACCACTGGGAGCCATTCTTTTAGTGTTAAAGTGGAATGATCCTCAGGAGTCAGGCGTGTTGCCTCCAGCCGGCTACTGCGCTGCCTATCTCTCAGTAAAATTGCGTCAAATGATTGAAAATGTTAACTGATATCCCGCGATACCTATTAGAATTTGTGCGACTTTCAGTGAAGCCGAATGAACTGGCGTGAGATTCCAGACCGGGACTTAACGGACGTTTGCCTGCGGGGCGAGGAGCCGGCATGGCAGGAGTTTCTGCGTCGCTTCCAGCCCATCGTTTTAGGTGTGGCCTATAACACCTACCGCTCACGTTCACGCGATCATGAGCGTCCTGATGAAGACATGCTTGAGGATTTTCTCCACGGAGTGCTGGATAAGCTGCTGGCCAATGACATGCGTGCCTTGCGACTGTTTAACTGGACGCATGAGAATGCATTCCGCGCCTTCCTTAAGGTCACCACGGCCAACGTGGTGGCTGACAGAATACGGAAAAATAACGCCGGGAAACGCGACATTAGCAAGGAAGTTGCTCTTGATCCTGCCATGCCAATCGCGGCTAAAGCAATCTCCGCGGATGCGGACACCAGGATCCTGCTCAGCCAGATCGCCGCTTGCCTGGAAAAATTTACTGACCCGCATGCTGACCGCACCCGCGACATTGCCATTTTTCTGCTCTACTTCGGGCATAGAGTTACGGCCATGGATCTTTCTAAAGTTTACAAACTAAACGTACGGCTGGTGGAAAACGTAATTGCCAAGCTGATCAGGGTGGCGCGCACAAAGTGCCTGGGACGTGCAGCGGCGGAGTTCTAACCGGTAACGGCCACCGGCAGGGGCTCTAGCTGGATTAAGAAAGGGTTTAGGGTAACCGGACGACGCCACGTTCTATAGGACAGAGAGGAAAGACGGTGACACAGGAAATAAGACATTTGAGTGACGCGCAAATCGAAGAGAGCGCCAGCAAGGCTCCCGGCGAATGCTCTCCGTCCCTGGAGGCACACCTCTCTGAGTGCGAAATCTGCCTGGACCGACTGCTAACGTCACAGCGCAGTAAGTTTAATTTTCTGGAGAGTCATGGCATGAGAACGGAGGCTTATCCTGATTGTCCTGGGCCAGAGGTTTTGCAAGAGATTGCCGCGGAGTCCCGAACTCCGGAAAGCGCGGATCCTGTTCTGAAGCATGCCGCCCAGTGCGACTATTGCGGCCCTCTGCTCAACCGCTACCTGCGGGAATTCTCTGATGAATACAGCCCTGAAGCAGCCGCGATGCAGGCATTGCTCCCCAGCGCTCAACCAGGAACACAAAAAGACCTGGCCCAAAAACTGGCAGCCCAGGCAAGAGGTGAAAAGCAACCATCAAAACCGTCCACCGCGGTGATGCCATGGCCGTTCTGGAAGAAAGCCGTGGCATGGGCAACACCGCTGGCGGCCGTGGTAATTGTTGGAATAGGTTTTGGGCCAGGGTTGATGGGCGCATGGGAGTTGCATTCGGCCAAGAGCCAGGTGAAACAAGCCTTTGAACAGCAGCGGACCACCGAGATGCAGCTTGCCGGAATGCCGCACGCCGAATATACGAAACGTATCAAGACTCTCGGCAGCAGTGATTCAGATAGTGATGCGCCGGCTCTGCTGAGCGCAAAAAGCACGCTCAACGCGCGTGTGAAGTCAGGCAAAAAACTAGATAGTGACTGGCTAGAGCTTCAGGGACAGATTTACCTGCTACAGGGAAGCTCAGATAAAGCGGAGAAGGCCTTAAAGAACGCACTATCCACGGCGGGCAATCCTGCTTCTGTAATGATTGACCTGGCGTCTACGTATTACGAGCGCGGCGATTACGCCAAAGCCACCGATACCCTGATCACCGTTAGCGAAGATCCAAAAGCGAGCGAGAGTAACAAATCAACAGCCCTGTTCGATCTGGCCGTGGCTTATCAAAGGGCAGAGATGTGGGACATGGCCGCCGATACATGGAAGAAATATCTCACCCGTGAGACCTCAGGCGGCTGGGCCGACGAAGCCCGCGCCAGACTGGCCGCCGCTGAGAAAAAGCTGGAATGGCACAGGAAACAGGGACAAATCATCCTGAGTGACCCGGCGCAATTCATCGCCGGCATCCGCACTCCAGCGGTCCAGCAAAACGCTGAGGAGTACATCAACTTAGCCCTGACATCCTGGCTTCCCGCCTCATCCTCATCGCCTCCAGACGATTTTTTTTTGGCGAGCAAAAAGTTAGCTGACCTGCTGCAACAGCAGCACTCCGATCCCTGGTTACAGGACTTTCTGAACGCACTTAAGCCTGGCGATACCGCCTCGCTCGTGGCGCTTCAGCAGGCCATCCAACTCAACCAGAAACAGCATGCCAGTGATGCGCGCGACCGTGCCACGGAAGCTGCGCTATTTTTCCGAAAAAGCCACAATGTCGCGGGCGAAATGCGCGCGCGCTATGAACAAATCTATGCTGATCAGCGTTCATTGAAGGGGCAAGGATGTCTTGATGATGTCGCTCTACTTGAGCCTCGGTTACGGGCCACAAGCTATCATGAGTTGTTTTCCCGCCTTCTTGTGGACAAGGCAGTTTGCGAGAAGGCCGCGGGCAGACCAGGAGAAATTGATACAGCCCTGAACGAAGCCCAGCAAGCTGCGGAAAAATTCAACTTTCAAGTCATCAATTTGCGCGTGCTCGGAATCGCATCCGGGCTAAAAAAGGAGGCAGGCGCATGCCCCGCCGCATGGGCCAAATCCTCCAGGGGGCTTGAGGTCTACTGGCAAGGCGGTTATCCCCTCGAAAGGCTCTTCCAGCTATATCAGCCTCTTTCTGAGTGCTCTGAAAAGCAGCAGCTCTGGCATACAGCCGATGCATTGCGAACTCGTGCGATTCAAATAAGCGAGGCCATGGACAAGCGAAATGGACAGCATTCGATCATGCTGGGAATCTTGTACCTCGATTCCGCAAACATCCAGATTGCATTAAGGAGGGAAGGTCCTGCCGGCAAAGCGCTTCAATCTGCACTTTTAATACTTAAGCCAGAGCTTGAAGAGCCCACCACGCGCAAGTTTCGCGCCGGCATCATGATTCGGCTGGCAGAGCTGCAGTTGGAAAATGGTAATCCGGAAACGGCTTTCCGTACGCTCGGACCGGTTCTGGAGTCTCCTATCGCCGATATCGTTATCTCCATGTGGGAAAACCGGCTGTTAGGCGACATCCATCGAGCTAAAGGCGATCTGGCAGATTCAGCGGAAGCCTACCAGAAAGGCATTATCTTATCTGAGCAATCTTTATCTACGCTGGCCACCAGCCGCCAGCGGCTCGACTGGATCGCCAACGTTGATAAATTGTACCGTGGCCTGACCGAGGTTTGGCTGAAGAACAAACGCTTTGCAGATGCGTGGAAATTGTGGGAATGGTACAAAAGCAGGTCGGTCCAGATCAGCAATGGGCATCAAGATCATGAGACTCCTGGGCTGACTTGGGCGGAGATGGAACGAAAGATTCTTCAAACGCCCGTTCCTGACGAACCGACGCCGAGGCTAAGTTTCGCTGTCTTTGATGACGGTGTACAGATATGGGTCGTCCGCCACAATAAAATTGCGGCGCGATGGAAGGACATTCACAAAGCCAAAGTCGAGCAAAAGACAAATGCGCTTTTTGAAAGAGCGTCGAACCCGGCTTCAGATCTCAGCGACGTCTGGGCAGCCGGAGAAGACTTGTATCCGCTAATGTGGGAGCCCGTTGCCGGGGACCTGCCAGCTTCCGGCCCGGTGATCGTAGAATTAGACGCTCCGATTCAGCACCTTCTGATCGAAGCAATCCGTATTGACAAGCACTACCTCTTTGAGAAATACCAGTTCATTTACTCCCCGGGCATCCTCATGGACAATGGCCTGCGTGCCACCCGGAAGATTGACAGCAGATCACCCACGTTTTTGTTGAATGCCTCCACCTCAAGTGGCGAGTCGCCGATTCCCAGCCAGCTTCGGGAGGTCCGCACTATTTCCAAACAACTGGCCAACATAAATGTTGGGGATGGCGCCTCGATTACTTTGCAGCAGATCAGGTCTAATCTTCAGAAAAACGAAATCTTCTTCTTTGCAGGCCACGGACTGCGCGATGGCGAAGACCTGTCCCTGGTCGTGAATCCTTCTCTTATGATCAAGGCCAGCGATCTGATGCCGCAAAACATGAGTCGGCTGCAATTGGCGATTCTTGCAGCTTGCTCAACTGGAACGAGCGATGAGAACGGGCTCATGGACACTCGCAGTCTGGATAATTCCTTTCTTGCCGCGGGCGTTCCCAGAGTCATTTCCAGCCGCTGGGATGTTGATTCCGATAGCACGGCTGATCTGATGGAAGGCATCGTGACAAAGTTGGGTCAACGCGCTCCGGTTGCGCAAGCCATGTATTCTGTGCAACAAGATATCCTGAAAAAAGAGCAACATCCCTACTATTGGGCCGGATTTTATTTCGCAGGCCGGGCTGACTAGAGAGCTCGCCAGTGGGGCCATTCAGGGAAATCCCGGGTTTCCTCGTTTTACTTTCAAGGAGAAGGTTATGAATAGACGTGACTTGCTCAAGGGTCTGGCTACTGTGCCGGCCTTGAGTATGTTTGGTAGTGCTCTCACTGATGACAAACCTAAAAAAAGGGGCCGCAGCGGCCGCACCGGCCCCGCAGGAATTCTGAGAATCGTCTTAAACGGACCTTTTGCGTTGGTCCTGGAACAGAAGCGACCCGATAGGATCACGTTCTTCTGCCCGATTGACCCTGATAAGCTGCACAGATTTTATGTGAACGGGTTCACCAAGCCCTTGGACGATGGACAAGATCCAAAGCGCGCTTACAATTTTGAACTGCCCACGAACGGTTTGGATATTTATCCCAAAAAGCGGCCCTATATCGATCAGTGCTTCAGAGATATCACCTTCAAGACAGATCTCTGGCAGAAGGAGCAGTACTTTGTCACCCTGGAGCTTCCTATTCCAGACTCCATAGGTTTTATACCTCCGGAGCAGCCTATTGTTTTCAAGCGTGGCATGCGGCTGGGTTCCATGCCGGTAAACAATGTTCTGGAATACAAAATGACCGATCCTGACGATGTAAAAATGAATTACCAGAAGGGAAAGCTTGCGCCTCAACCGCTGAAGAAGCTGGCCAATGAATATGGAGACCGTTGTCAAGCTGGGAAAAGCGGATCTGAACATAAAGAAGCGTGCTCGGAGTTCCAAAGTCAGTTTCAGTCCTGGGATGAACCAGACGTGAGGACATTTCTTTTTGGAGTTGGCGTGGATGACGCCGTTGCCGTTGAGCAACGCCGCAGGCACGCTCTGACGTTTTACAACGACGTTTTGCTGCGCTCGTTCCCGCACGCCAGAGACCAGCAGGAGATCGCCGAAATTGGCAAGCCTGGATCTCAGGGAACGCCCACGCGCGGCGCCATGTTGATGCCCGCAGTGTGGGACCGAACTGGAAACTCGCCGCTTTTCCGAAACATTTCCGCCATCATGGATTGCACTATCGTTGGGCCGCATGGGCTGATCACGGGTTGATAAACAATTTGCAGTCTTAGGGCGGCGCAGAGCCGCCCTTGTTTTTTGCCCGAATCAATGCTCTATGCGTTCCGCTTAGCAGGCGCTCCTACTCGCACGCAATCACTAGTCCGTAAAACTGCCGTAATCACATTTCGGCTAAACTCGGCTCGTTTCTGCCACTTGAAGTTGACAGCTTCGCATCAGGACCGGCCTTGACTCTCAGCAAAGAAAAGCGCAAATTCGTATGCCATACACGCGCACGCTGATCGGCTTCATTTGGCCCAAGACACAAAACTCGTCCGCAGACTTTCCCTGACAGATTCCATTCTGCTGCTGGCCGGCGGGATCATTGGGTCCGGCATCTTCCTCACCGCGCAAGACGTGGCCACCAGCACGCGGCGTCCCTGGCTATTCCTGAGTGTTTGGGGCATCGGCATGGTCATCACGCTGCTGGCGTGCTTTGCTTTTGCTGAACTCGGAGCCATGTTCCCCGAAGCCGGAGGTCAGTACGTTTACATGCGCGAGGCTTACGGCGAATTTGTCGCCTTCATCTACGGCTGGATGATCTTCACCGTCAGTTGCGGCGGCACCATCGCAGCGCTGGCTGCCGGGTTTGCACTTTACATGGGCAGCCTGTTCCCTGCACTTGATGCCGCTCAGATCGTGGCCACGTTCGGCCCTTTCGAGCTCACGCGCGGACACCTGGTAGCCATAGCCGCCATCGCCTTTCAGACCGTCATCAACATCTTTGGCGTGCGCTGGGGCGCGGTGCTCCAAGATCTGGCCACATGGATGAAATTCGCCGCCATCGCGGCATTTGTGTTACTCGGCCTCACCATCGGCAAAGGCTCGTGGAGCCATTTTCGTCCAGCATGATTCCCGCCACCTCAACTTCGCCTTCCATGCTGGCTGGAGTGGGGCTCGCGCTGATCGCCGTATTCTGGGCATTTGACGGTTGGGTTTACATCACCTGGGTCTCCGGTGAAGTCAAGGATCCGCAAAAGAACCTTCCCCGATCAATGATACTGGGCTTGTTGCTGGTGGGAATCATTTACCTGGCCATCAACGCCGTTTATCTTTACGCGCTGCCCATGGCAGGCATTGCCGCCGAAACAACAGTTGCGCGTGGTGCTGCCGTATCCATGTTTTCCATCAACGCGGCAAAATGGCTCAGCCTCATGATCGCTATTTCCTGTTTTGGCGCGATGGCCAGTTGCGTGATGTCTGGAGCGCGCGTCTATTACGCCATGGCTGAAGACGGCGTTTTTTTTAAGACGCTGGCCAACGTGCACCCGCGCTGGAGAACTCCCGTGGCCAGCCTGGTCATACAGGGAATCTGGTCAGCGGCGCTGGCATTGAGCGGCAAATACGACCAGCTATTTACTTACGTGATGTTCATGATGGTCCTGAGCTACGTGCTCACCGTGGTAGCCCTCTTTGTTTTGCGGCGCAAGCAGCCCAACACTCCGCGCCCATACCGATGCGTTGGATATCCCTGGGTACCGGGTTTATATGTGGTTCTGGGCAGCGTGTGGTTCTTCAATGTAATCTTTGAACGGCCCAAAGAAGCCCTTTGGGGCATCGGCATTGTTGCTGCCGGCGCGCCATTTTATTTTTATTGGCGCAGGCAGAAGCGTTTGCACGCCACACAACATGCGGCACTCGACGGCAATGCTGCGCTTTCAACCACGCCAGAGTAGGAACAATTTCCATGAATTTTCAAAATTTTGAGCTTGAATACTTCCAATCGCAATTTGAGCGGACCGTCGCAATACAACCTGGCGGATAGCTCCGTAAAGTGTGCCAGCGTAAGTGACCTGCTCCAGGGCGAAGATCCTCGCCAGCTCACTGAGCTTGCACTTTACTATCCGGAAGTGAATGGCACGGCGCTCCTGCGTGAACGAATTGCCGATCTGTATGAGGGCGCAGCCGCGAACAATGTTCTTGTAACTATCGGCGCGGCGCAGGCGAACTGGATCATTTGCGAATCACTCCTGCGAACCGGGCGATGAAGTCATCGTGATTTCTCCCGGCTACCGGCAAGTCTGGGGTCTGGCAAAAAATATCGGATGCCGTGTAAAAGAAGTGCCGTTGCGCCCGGAAAGAAACTGGCAGCTTGATCTGGACGAACTGGAAGCGGCAGCCGGCCCCAAAACGAAACTCATTGCCATTGTGAATCCCAATAACCCCACCGGCAGCATTCTCTCGCCGGAAGAAATGCGGCGCGTGGTGCACATCTGCGAAAAAAGCGGTGCCTGGCTGCATGCCGATGAAGTCTATCGCGGAACCGAGCTCAACCAGCAGCGAGGAGACTCCAACCTTCTGGGGCATGTATGACAAAGCCGTTTGCGTAAACAGCCTCTCCAAAGCTTACGGGCTCGCCGGACTGCGGATCGGATGGGCCGTCGCTTCTCCCGAGGTCATTCAAGCGCTCTGGCGGCGGCACGAATACACGGTGATCGCAGCCAGCGGCCCCAGCATGAAGCTGGCTGAGATCGCCTTGCAGCCGGGAAACGCTCCATGTTGCTGGAGCGTCAGAAAACACTTTCTCGTCAGGGCCACGCCATCCTCGCCGATTGGGTGCGCGGACAGAAGGGCCAATTCTCCGTACATGATGCTGTTGCCACGTCGATTGCTTTCGTCCGTTACCACTTCGATATGACCTCCGTGGAATTGGCCAATCACATCCGCACGCAAGCTTCCGTGTTGGTTGCTCCCGGTGAGTATCTGGGCACGCAAAATTACCTGCGCATCACCGTTGGATATGAGCCGGAAAAAGTTAGCAGGGCGTTGGCGGCCATCGCCATGGCAGTGGCGCGTTTGCCCCAGCCCTCAACAACCATTGGCTGATCTCCTCGCTAACTTGAATCCATGGTGCATCTCAGAACATCGATAACCCATGCATGTTTCTGAACTGTGGCGATATCCGGTTAAGAGCTTGAAAGGCGAAAAGCTGGAGCAGGCGGAAATCGCTCCGCTCGGCATCCCCGGCGATCGCGAAATCATCGTGCGATCGCTGTCAGGCCGGCTGTTTACCTCGCGAGCCAAACCAAAACTGCTTGGCCTTCGCGGAGAACTTGGTCCCAGCGGCGTTCCCACTATCAATGGCCATCCCTGGAACTCAGATGAAGCGCTGGCACTGGTTAGTGCGGCCGTGGGCGAACCGGCTCGCCTGGAACAAGTTCCTCAGCCGCAGGGCTTTGACATTCTGCCACTGCTCATCGCCACCGATGGTGCCGCAAAGGCCATGAACATTGACCAGCGCCGCCTTCGCCCCAACATTCTCATCTCCGGCGTGAACGATCTGGATGAGCGCAACTGGGTTGGCGGAATCATTGCGATTGGTGACGTTCGCATTCGCGCTGTCAAACTCCGCGAGCGCTGCGTCATGACCACCTATGATCCCGATACGCAGGTACAGGACCGCTCCGTCCTCCTCCGCATTGTTCGCGAATTCGACGGCGTTGCTGCCCTTGACTGCTCCGTCATTCAACCAGGCACCATTCATTCAGGCGATCCAATGGAGTTACTTCAAGAAGAGTTTCATCATCCCCTATGAATCTTTTCTACGAAAAGACGTGGCCCCCGTGATCTCTTCGCTTTTTTAATCGAACACCTTTAAACTCGGCCACGCCTTGCGCAGGTCCACTTTTAACCCGCGGCATAGAAAGATGTGGAAACGCTCGTCGCCCCTTGAAAAAGGATGGCCCACGCTGCCCACGTCCTCTACGCTACGAAACTGTTTTGGTTCGTTGCGTCCACTGCTGCGCAGAATGATCATGGTGCTTCCGTCATAATTGTCGGGCCCCCATACCCAATAGCTGTTATGTTTGCTGATGGCATGCGGCAGCCCGTATTTCGGCCCGAAGTAATCAACCGCCGCGGCTTCGCCCCAGCCATTGGAAAAGATCGCCGTCCGTTTCTGCTCGTCCGGTGGCAGGCTGTGATACACGCGCGCCACTTCACGCACCATTTCTTCCCAGCCAAATTCGTCGGCAAACCATT
Source organism: Terriglobia bacterium (assembly GCA_963824835.1). Classification (GTDB taxonomy): domain Bacteria; phylum Acidobacteriota; class Terriglobia; order Terriglobales; family Acidobacteriaceae; genus Angelobacter. The sequence continues at coordinate 93,141 of CAWGRA010000019.1, forward strand.
GCGGAAAAGGACCATTATCCTGATGTTCGATTTCCGGCGGCTTCAAGCCCAGCCTGCTTTCGTATTTCAGAAAATTTTCCGGCGACAACACAGGCACGCAGAATGGCGCCAGCAGTGCGCCACCCATCAGCAGCAAGATGATGTACGCATAGCGAATCCAGGCGAGATGTAGGTTCCTGACCCGTCTTACTCCATCAACCGATTTCTTAGCCGAATAGCCCAGACTAAGACCCGTTAAGCTCTCCAGGCCAATCGCCCCAGCCGCAAACAACATGGGGTAAACCGGCGTGACGTAATAATTCTTGGCCTTCATGGCCATCAGCGTGATCAACACCACCAAAAAGCACCAGCCCAGCACGCGATAACGTTTTCCTTTGCTGCTGGCAAAAACCCAGATCAGTCCACCCACCCATAACGGGGCCAGAAGCGGGTTCATAATCATCATCTGGTCGGCAATAAAGGCCAGCGGCGACCGCACCATATCGCGACCGCTCATGCGAACGTTGTGGATCAACTCCAGAAAAGGAAAGTGATGGCGTATCTGCCAAATCAGATTCGGCATTGCGATCACCGCACACGCCAGCACGCCCAGCCATAAGTAGCTACTCTTTAGAGATTTCCGCTGCGGCGTGAGCACCACTCCCGCCAGCAGCCCCAACATTAGAAATGCGATAGAGTATTTATTTTGAAAGCCAACTCCGGCGAGCACACCAAACCACAACCAGTAGCGCTCATTACCGGTATTAATGGCTCGAATGATCAGCCAAACACAGCCCATCCAGATCAACTGTTCGAACACATTGTCCGTGAGCATGCCGTGCATCACCATATACATGGGCGCCACGACCACTGCCAAGGCCGCCACGGCCTGCGCGAATCTGCCACCACTCATCTCGCGCGCCATTGTGCCGGTAAGCCAGACCAGCGCCGCTCCGGCCAATGCCGGAAGCAGTCGCACTGCAAATCACTGAATCGCCCAGCAGGTGGTGTCCCAGCCACGCAATCCATACTGTAAGCGGCGGATGATCCACGTAGCCCCATGCCATGTGATGTGAGCAGGCGAGATAGTACATCTCGTCGCGAAAGATGCCATAGCGCGTCGCCGTTAGCAGATGTAGCAGCAATGCTCCCGCAGCGATGTACAACACAATTGCCGGACCGCTGCTGTACCTGGAGGTCGGAACACTCGAATTGGTGAGGGGGGGTCTGCTGCGATCTTCATACTATGTGAGCACTACGAACGCCATTAAAATAAAGTTCCGGTTCAGTATGGAAATTTGGGAAACCTGAGCTAACGGAGATGCGCCTCAACAAGTTTGACGTGGGCTTCTGAAAGGGTGCCGTGATGGCTGAAATCAAAGGCAACAAAGCCTGTTCCGGAGCGAAGCTAATGCCTGGTAATCCGGCACTGTTTTGTACTCAGCCGTCCATACTTCCGTAAGCGAGAGGGACCGTCTGGATACCGGCTCTCCGTCTTGTTTTTTCCGCGATATACCAGCAGTAATTCAAATCGTCTCGTTTCGGCTCCTCCGGCTTTAATTCGGTTGTGCAGCGATTCAGGCTTAGTGGAAATTGGAGCACTGGCTGATCCCTCTCGATTAAGCTTACGAGAGGATCCGTGATGTCACGCACACGAGCCAGCGTGTCAGCATCCAGAGCACGCGTGTAGAAGCGATTTTCATAAACGATCCAGAGATACTTTCCCGGCTTTTTACCCGGCTCGTACCAGGGCAGATCGTCGAAACTGCCCACGACAACATAGGCCTTCAAGGGGCCGCGATCGATCTCTTCCACAATCTCAGACTTCCACGTGATTTGTTTCTTGCCAGATCTGGCGGGTTAGCTCACCGTGAGATACATACCTCCACTCAACCGTGGCCGCGATAGACCCAATAATTTCCGGTCTTCAACCGAAGCTGCATTTCAATGGGCCCCGATTCCTGCCGGTCACTAGAGAAGCAAGCAGATATGCCGATAGTCAACGCCGCCCAAACAATCCTCCGAGCCCGAGGTGAAAAATTGCGTTCCTCATGCCAGCCGCTTTAGCAGACCTTCCACGGCCATCTGCCAGTTGTGCCAGTCATCAGACTCTTCCCACTGTTATCTCAATTCGCTCTTGGCTTGTACCTTCTTCGCCACTTTGGCTGCGCGTTTATCCAGCTTCTTAAATTTATCGATATGGTCCTGATTTTCCAGCCAGGTGCGGATTTCATCCGGCAGATCGCTGCTCGGTTTCCCCTTTGCCGCCGCCACCACCTCAGCCGCGGCCAGAGCGATACAGCAATCCGGCGCATCCGCGAAATCCAGCTTTTCCACGGTCGCAAACAAATAT